>CAYLOH010000006.1:76834-97178 GCA_964385255.1 uncultured Rubrivirga sp.
AATCGGGGGCTTGCGAATCGGGGGCTGGCGAATCGTGATGGGTTCGTTATCGGCACTTCATTCAACGGCGCCTTCGCCCGACTAACGTAGCCGGTACCTTAACTTATGTCAATCTTGACATAAGTCGTAGTCAAGGAGGATCTATGGCTCGACGTCCACGCGCCGCCGCACTGCTTGCCGCAGTCGCATCGGGCGCGCTGCTTCTGAGCGCCTGCTCGTCCGGTTCGGACGAGGCGGCGACAGAGGAGACCGCTGCAGAGGAGACCGTTGCGGAGGAAGCAGCCGCAGAGGAAACCGCTGCTGAGGAAGCTGCCGGTGCAGCTCTGTCCGATATTCGAGTTGCCGCTGTCATCAAGGATGAGGCGAACCCGTTCTTCGGCACCATCGCCCAGGGCATGCAAGACGCAGCTGCCGAGTGGGGAGTCGACCTGACGGTCGAGTACGCACCCACCACCAACGACGAAGTAGGCCAGGCCGACAAGCTCAACGCGCTCGCCGGTCAGGATTACGACTGCTTCGTGGTCATCCCGATCAGCTCCAACAACCTGAACCAGGGTCTGGGACAGGTCTCGCAGGCAGGTGTCCCGATCGTCAACATCGACTCCCCGGTTGATGCCGAGGGTCTGGCCGCCGCTGGTGGACAGATCACCGCGTTCGTCGGAACCGACAACTACCAGGCCGGCGTCAAGGGCGGCCAGAAGATGGTCGAGTTGATCGGCGAGGGCAAGCAGATCGGCCTCATCGCCGGTTTGGCGGGCAACGTCACCAGCAACGCACGCATCGAGGGCTTCCAGGAAGGTGCTGCCGGTTCGACGTTCGTCGGTCCGGTGAACGCCGACTGGGAGACCGCGAAGGCTCTCGACGCCGCCAAGGCGATGATCGCCGCCAATCCGGACATCGCCGGAATCTTCGCCGCCAACGACACCATGGCTCAGGGCATCGCCCAGGCCGTGGCCGAGTCCGGCAAGGACATCAAGGTGATGGGCGTGGACGGCATCGAGCCGATCCTGGCCGACATCGAGGCCGGCGCAGTGACCGGTTCGGTTTCCCAGTACCCGTGGGTGATGGGCAAGCTGGGCGTCGAGGCCTGCATCGTTGCCGCGCAAGGTGGCACCGTGACCGAGTTCGTCGAGTCACCTGCCGTCGTGGTGACCGCGGACAACGTCGCCGAGGCGCTGTCGGTCTTCCCGCAGCCTCCGGGCACCTTCGAAAGTCCGTTCGCAGCCCAGATCCAGAAGTAGATTTCGGGTCGACGGATTGCCCTCACGGGCACACGAGTGAAGGAACTGCATTGCAGAAGCCGGATCTGGAGGGGCCGGGGGCCGCACTAGCGGCCCCCGGCGCACCTTCCCTCAGCCAACGCATCGGGTTCGCGCTGAAGAACCCGTACTTCTGGGCGAACTGGACAGTTGTCCTCGCACTGATCGTCGCCGTGCTGGTGTTCTGGGCGCTGTCCCCCGACACCTTCCTCACCGCTTACAACATCTCCACGATCCTCACCGCGTCCGCGGTGCCGGCGATCTTGGTCATCGGCCAGGCCTTCGTCGTGATGACCGCAGGCATCGACTTGTCCAACGCGGCGATCGTCACCTTGGCCGCGGTCAGCTTCGGTTCGATGTTCGCCCTCGGAATGCCGCTGATCGTGTGCATCCTGGTCGCGGTCGCGATGGGCATGGTCGCCGGCAGCGTGAACGGCATCATCATCGCCCAGTTCAAAATCAACGACTTCATCGTCACGCTGGGCATGCTCAGCCTCGCCCAGGGCGTCGCGCTGGTCATCTCCAACGCCAAGCCGGTCCAGGTCATCTCCGAGCCGCTCGCTCAATTCGCCTTGGGCAAGATCGGCGTGGTCCCCTATTTGATGATCGTGGCCGTCGTGCTGTTGATCATCGCGCAACTGGTCTTGACCCAAACGCGCTTCGGGACGCACGTGCTGGCCACGGGCGGTAACCCCGAGACCGCGCGCGCCATGGGCGTGAAGACCAAGGCGATCAAGATCGCCGTCTACGGAATCTCCGGCACCACCGCCGGCATCGCGTCGGTCGTGTTGATCTCGCGCATCGGCGCGGCCGAGCCGGCCATGAACACGTCCCTGTTGCTGAACTCCGTCGCCGCGGTCGTGCTCGGCGGCGTTTCGCTTTTCGGTGGTCGAGGCAACATCGTCGGACCGTTCGTCGGTGCCATCTTGTTGACCATGATCATCAACGGCTTGATCGTTGCGGGCGTGCCGCAGTACTACCAGTTCATCGCCATCGGCATCATCGTCATGGTGTCGGCGATCTTGGTGAGGACAGCGAAATGACCACGACCACGCAATCCACCGAATTCGCCGTTCGAACGACGGACATCGTGAAGAACTACGGGTCCGTCGAGGCCCTGCGCGGGATCTCCATCACCGCACGGGCCGGCGAGGTCACTGCGATCATCGGCGACAACGGCGCGGGCAAGTCCACACTCATCAAGATCATCGCCGGCGTCGAGAAGGCCGATTCGGGCACGGTCGAGCTCTACGGCGAACCGGTCGACTTCCACTCCCCTGAGGCCGCCCGCGAGGCCGGCATCGAAACCGTCTACCAGACCCTCGGCCTGATCGAGGATCTGACGATCTGGCAGAACCTGTTCTTGAATCGGGAGCAAACGGTCGGATTCTGGCCGCTGCGCTTCTTGAACAAGGGCTTCATGCGCGGTGAGGCGCTGCGCATGCTCTCCGATCTCGACGTCCACATCCCGAGCGTGAAGGCACGTGTTCGTGGCCTGTCGGGAGGTCAGCGTCAGGCGGTCGCCATCTCCCGAGCGGCCGGTTGGTCCAGTCGCGTGGTGATCATGGACGAACCCACCGCCGCCTTGGGCGTGCGCGAGACCGCGAAGGTCGAGGAACTCATCCATCGACTCAAGGCGCGCGGCCTGGCGGTCATCGTCATCAGCCACAATTTCGACCAGGTGCTGCGGGTCTCCGAGCAGATTTGGGTGATGCGTCAAGGCAATCTCATCGCGGGGTTGCGCGCCGAGGACACCAACGGCGACGAACTCGTCGCCTTGATTACCGGTGCGTCCAAAGGGCGCGCCTAAACCATTCGCAGCTTCACCACACGAGGAGAGAACGATGACGAATCCGCTTGGCGTGCACGCACTGGTGTGGACCGGTAGTTGGACACCCGAGGACGCCGAACTCGCCATCTCCTCCACCGCCGCAGCGGGTTACGACCTGATCGAGATCCCTGCGCTGGACCCCTCGCGGATCGACATCGCCGACACCCGGGCGCGACTGGAGGCCCATGGACTGCAAGCGGGTTTCTCCCTCGGTTTGACCTTGGACACCGACATCAACTCCGAGGACCCAGCCAAGATCGCCGCAGGCCGGCAGACGCTGTTCTCCGCATTGGAAGTGGCCCGCGGCGTGAACGCCCAATACCTGTGCGGGGTGTTGTTCGGTGCGCTCGCCAAGTACCCCGGCCCCACCACCGAGAAGGCGCGTCGCAACAGCGCCGCGGTCATCAAGGAACTCGCGCAGGAGGCTGCCAAGGCGAACATCACGGTGGGCTTGGAGTTCGTCAACCGTTACGAGAGCAACCTGCTCAACACCGTGCAACAGACCTTGGACTTCATGGACATTGTCGACGAACCCAACGTCTACGTGCACGCTGACGTCTATCACATGAACATCGAGGAGAACGGGTTCCGTCAGCCCTTGCTCGTATGCGCGGACCGACTCGGTTACGTGCACATCGGTGAATCCAATCGCGGTTACCTGGGAACCGGCACCATCGATTTCGAGGAGATCTTCGGCGCTCTCGCCGATATCGACTACACCGGCCCGCTCACCTTCGAGTCGTTCTCGTCCGCGGTGGTGGATCCGCAACTGTCGAACACCCTGGCGGTGTGGCGGAACCTGTGGGACGACAGCATGGATTTGGCCACCCACGCCCGGGATTTCGTCGCTTCGGGGATGGAGCAGGCGCGCGCCACCCGCGGGTCACGCTAGATCCGGATCAGCACCCGCTCGGTGGAGCCCTGCTCCTGCGCCTGGTGCGCAGCGACGATGTCCTCCAACGCGAAGTACCGCACCGGCGGCATCGTCAGCGCTCCGTCATCGAGCGCCGATGCGGTGGCGGCTATCGCGAGGGAAAGCTTGTCCGGGGCGACCGTGTAGAGCAGCATGAACGCAAGCGTGACGTTCGCCGTCATCAACCGCCGACGTGGGATGACCGGGTCCGGCCCGTCCGCCGCGTACACGACCACGACCGTTCCAGGCTTGCTCACCTCCAGATCCATCTCCATGTTCGCCGGCAGGTTGACTTCGATGATCCGATCCACCGCGCCCACCGCCTCGCGGATCTCGTAGGCCGAATCGGCATCGCGGTAGTCGAAGACGAAGTCCGCGCCGGCCTCCCGGGCCACCTGCTGACGATCCGAGGTCGACGCGGTGGCCACCACGGTGGCACCCGCCCACTTGGCGAGTTCCACCGCGCACCGACCTACGCCACCGGCGCCGCCCTGCACCATGACCACGCGGCCATCGACCGGTCCGTCTCCCAAGACGCAGTAGGCGGCGGTGACCGCGGGCACGCCCAACGTGGCACCCAGGGCCAGATCGATTCCATCGGGCAGCCGCCGCACTCGATTCACGTCCACCACGCAGTACTCCGCGGCCGTCCCGTACACCGAATCCGAGGCGGCGAACATCACCCACACCCGCTCACCGATGCGCGCCGGGTCCACATTCGCACCCACGATGTCGATAACCCCCGAGCCGTCTTGGTTCGGGATCTGGAAGTCGGCCATGTCGCGGGGCACCGCGCCCGAGCGAGCCTTCACGTCGGTCGGGTTCACCCCCGAGAAAGCCAGCCGCACCCGCACCTGATTCGGCCCGGGCTTGGGGATCGCGATCCGATCAACCCGAAGGACCTCCGCGGCCGGTCCCACGGTCGAATACATGGCTGCGCGCATGTGGCTCATGAGGAGGCATTGTGCTTCACAGGGACCGGGTCGTTACGGACCTTCGCGCAAGATCGCGCGCGCCCGTTCTCGAGCCCACGCATCCGCGGCGAGTACGTCCTCCAGCGTGACCGACGCACCCGCCACCCAGGAGCCTTCGAGGTGTTCCTCGACCACCGCGGCGACGGTCGACACGATCCCGGTGAATGGCAGACGTTCGGCGAGGAACTCCTCCACGCATACCTCATTGGCGCCGTTCATCACCGCCGGGGCGGTCCCACCGGCCGACCCCGCTCGACGCGCCAAGCCCACAGCGGGGAACGCGGATTCATCCAGCGGGTAGAACTCCCAGGACGTCGCGGTGTCCCACGAACACGCCGGGATGGCGTCCGGGACGCGCGCGGGCCAATCCAAGCCAAGTGCGATCGGAAGACGCATATCCGGCGGGGATGCCTGCGCGATAGTCGAGCCGTCCACGTACTCCACCATCGAGTGCACGATCGATTGCGGATGCACCACTACTGAGATCTCATCGAACGGGAAGTCGAACAACAGGTGCGCCTCGATCACTTCCAGGCCTTTGTTCATCAGCGTCGCGGAGTTGATCGTCACCAGCGGCCCCATGCTCCAGGTCGGGTGCGCCAAGGCCTGTGCGGGCGTCACCGACGCCAACTGCTCGGCGCTCCATCCGCGGAACGGACCACCGGAGGCGGTCAAGATCAGACGTCGAACTTCCTCACGCGTTCCCGATCGCAAACACTGCGCGAGCGCCGAGTGCTCGGAGTCCACGGGCACGATCTGGTCCGGACCGGCGATGTCGCGCACCAAGTCCCCACCGATGATCAGCGACTCCTTGTTGGCCAAAGCCACGACCGAACCCGCACCCAGGGCCGCGAGTGTGGGCTCCAAACCTGCAGCACCGGCGAGTCCGTTGACCACCACATCGCACTCGATGCCTGCGATGTCCACCAGCGCCCGGGGGCCGGCGATGATCCCCGGCAAGGATGCTTCACCTTGGGCGTACCCGTTCTCCTTGGCCCACGCATACATGCCCAACTGAAGGTCCGAGACCACCGAGGACGACGACACCGCCACCACCGATGGGGCGAATTCCCGGATCTGTTCCAGCAGCAGCTCCATGCGAGCACCGGATGCGGCCAACCCGGCGACCGTGAAGCGATCGGGGTTGCGCCGGATCACATCCAGCGCCTGGGTACCGATGGACCCGGTGCTCCCCAGGATCACCACTCGCTTCACGAGGCAACCCTAGAGCGAACGGGACTCTCGAAATCACGTCGATATCCCCGTGAGCAGCCTTGGTAAGCGGCATACTCGTCGCACTTACCCCTTGAAGGAGTCCCGATGCCCAGACGTGATGCATCCGCACCTACCCCTTCCGCCCCCATGGATCGGTTGCATCTGGGTGTCGACGCCGTTCGCTCCGCAAGTAATCCCGGCGCCTACGGCGGGGCACTGTGCACCTGCGCTACCCACGACGCCACGACGAGTGCGCCATCGCCCGGTCAGCCGTACGGCTACTGCTTCGAGGCTGGAGCCTCTGGCTGGGGTGGACCGCCCGGATACGTGTGCTTCGCTGACTGAACCTGCTCCAACCACCCATCACTGTCAGGAGTCGACATGCAGCAGGACCCCGTTGTTTCCCGTTCCACATCGATCGCCATCTCGATGCTGGCGTTCTTCCTCATCTTCTCGACCGTCGGTGGCCTGGTCGAGCTGCTGAGCGAGGGCCCCGACGGCCAGCAGGCCTACGCACTCTTCGCAGCCTCGGCCTCCACGGTCATCTACGGCTTGGCGATGAGCTGGCTCGGCACCCGCTTGCCCGCCAAATGGTGGGGCGAGGCGATCTTGGTGGGCGTGATCTTCTACCTGATCTGGCTGCTGATGAACGCCATCAGTGGATCCTTGAATACCGACGCCTTCACCAGCGGCGTCCTCTACGCGCTCATTTCGGCGGTCATCGGAGGGATCTTCTTCGAGATCTTCTCGCGAGCGGACAAGCGCGCCTGATGCGGTGACGCTAGCTGGACCAAGGATCACTGCTCACCTAACCAGCAACGTACGCAAGGAGTGACAATGCCTCGCAATCACGTGCAAGTACCCGGCTCATCCGCGCCTACCGACCGGCTCACGATGGGCGTGACCTGCGTCCGCACGGGTGCCTCGACATCCAACGTCTACAACATCCTGTGCGCCTGCAGCGCCGATGACGCCGCAGAGGTGTCCAGCCTCTAAGCACCCCCCTCGTACTGCTTCGCGGACCAGGTCGGTCCATCGGGCGGCGGGGTTCTGTGCTTCTGCTCCGGCGATTGAAGTAGCGGCATCGGGCGTATTGCCTCGTGGATGTCAGCCGTAGGTGCTGGACCTAGGCCCAGATGAGGGCTCATACTCCTTACTGCACGACACCGTTCCATTCCCATCGTCGATTTAGGAGACCACATGCCCTCGCGACTGCCGAATTCACCGGAATCCAGCGCCCCGCTGGACCGCTTGAGCCTCAACGTCGCCTCCGCTCGCTCCGCGCCGTCCGCCGACGCACACGGCGGCCCGTTCGTATTCTGCGCGTGCGCCGCGGAGGTCGAGACATCCAACGTGTATGGCACGTGCATCTGTTTCGTCGAGGAGGCGTAAGCGATGCCTACTCATCATGCACGCATTCCCGGCACGGCCGCCCCGCTGGATCGCCTCAGCCTGGACGTCGCCTCTGCTCGCTCGGAGTCATCCGCGACCATCAGCGGGGTTAGCCCCGGATTCTGCGTATGCGCTGCCGATGCCGAACCATCCAACATGTACAACATCACCGTGTGCTTCGCCGAACAGGCGTAGACAATGCCCTCTCATCCCGTCAGCCAGCCACCGGCCAACGCCCCCGCTGACCGTCTGCAACTCGCGGTGAGTGAGGCGCGGGGCGTCGCTCCCGCCGCCGCGTGGTGCGGATGCACGGGTCCGTTCTGCTGCGCGTGCGCCGCGGACGACGTGGAGCCGAGTTACGCCGTCACTCCGGGCACGCCCTGCGGCTGCTTCCACGAGGAGTAGGCGAACACACCGTACAAAGCAACTGGGGTGCAGCGAATGTTCGCTGCACCCCAGTGCTTGTGTTAGACCCTTAGCACTTGGCGCGGTACTGAGCCGCCTTGCCTGCCTTGGAGTCAACGTTGTTCTTCGTGAGAATGGTGAAGCCGGTGGTGATCTTCTTCTTCGTCTTCTGACCATTCAGCTTGGCAACGGCCTGCTGCACACCCTGCACACCGATGTTGTACGGCTGCTGAGCGATGAGCGCCTGGACGGTGCCGTCCTTGAGGGCCTTCACCTGGTCCGGACCGGCGTCGAAGCCGATGACCACGATCTGGCCTTCCTTACCGGCCTGCTTGATAGCGGTGGCCACACCCTGCGCGGAGAACAGGTTGCTGGCGAAGACCGCCTTGATGTCCGGGTTCGCAGCGAGTGCGGCCGTCATCTTCTGGGCTGCGATGGCGGGCTCGTTCTCCGAGTACTCCTGAGAAACGAAGGTGTACTTGCCACCGCTTGCCTTCACGGCATCCGAGAAGCCCTTGTCACGAGCGTCGGTGGTGCTGATGCCCGGGCGAACGCCCATCGCCATCACCTTGCCGCCACCCGGCACCAGCTGCTCGACAGCCTTGAATGCCTGCTGTCCACCCGCGAGGTTGTTGGAGGAGATCTCCGAGACCGCGAACTTCGGGTTGTTGACAGTGGTGTCCACGAGGACGACCTCGATGCCAGCCTTCTTGGCTGCCTCGAGCGGCCTCTGCATCGCCTTCACGTCGTTCGGGGCGATCAGGATTGCATCCGGCCGCTTAGCCACAACGGACTCGAGGATCGGACGCTGGAGGGTGGCATCGAACTTCGCCGGGCCCTCGGTGGTGACATTGGCGCCGAGCTTCTTGGCCTCGGCACGAACGCCACAGTCCATGGTGATGTAGAAGCCGTCGCCCTTCACACCCTGGATGAACACGATGTCCTCTCCGGCCGCATTCGCGGCAGGAGTAACAGCAAGCGACAAACCGGCAACGACCCCAACGCTGAGGGCCGTGACAGCAGAACGCTTGAGCAGATTCTTGCTACCCACTGTTAACCTTCTTTCTCTTTACCCCGAAGGGTTAGCCCTCCAACTTGGAGGGGTTTGGACTTCTTCCCTGATCCCTTGAATGCACGTGCACGGCGTAAGCCGTCCAGATACACCGCTGCGATCAGGAACATTCCCACCACGACGCCCTGCCAGTAGGCCTGGACTCCGATGATGATGAAACCGGACTGCAGCACCACGGGGATGAGCAATCCGATGACCGTGCCAAAGATGGTACCGATGCCACCGAAGAGGCTGGTACCGCCAATGACGACGCCTGCGATGACGGTCAAAGCCGTCATGGAGTTACCACCGATGGTGGTCTGCTGGAAGTACGCGACGCTCAAGACACCGGCGATGCCCGCCGTGGTCCCGGAGATCACGTAGACCCAGATGAGTTGACGATCGACCTTGATGCCTACGCGTCGGCACGCCTCAGGGTTCGAGCCGACTGCGTAGGTGTAGAGGCCGAAGCGCGTCTTGTGCAACAAGATGCCGCCGAGAACGCAGATGGCCGCGGCGATCACCGTCAATGTCGGGACGTCCGCGAAGACGTTGCCGAAACCGACGGTGTCGACGAGCACGGTGGGTATCTCGTAAAGGTCGATGCCTCCGGTGATCACTTGCGCCAGACCCAGAGCGGCACCCATGGTTCCGAGGGTGACGATGAACGCCGGGACCTTCGCCTTCGCGACGAGCAATCCGTTGATCAGGCCCCAGGTCGCACCAGCCGCGATCGAGGCGATGGCTCCCAGGATCGCCGCTCCCCAACCCTCGGCCCCCATGGCGCCCATGACCTGCGCGCCGATCACGCTGCTGAACACCAGCACCGAGCCGATGGACAGGTCGATACCGGCGGTGATGACCACCAATGTCGCGCCGACACCGAGCACCGCGAAGATCGAGGTGTTCAAAATGATCGAGCGCAGGTTGAACACCGTCGGGAACGCATCCGGCGCCATGACCGAGAAGATGATGCACAAGACCACCAGCACCAGCACGATCTGCGCTGCCTGCACTCTGGTGAGGCGCCGCCAGATGCTCATCCGCGGCGTGTCCAGCAACTCGTGCGCGAGAGCTGTCTGCGCGCTCATGCGACCTCCTCATCCAACGCGCCGGTCATGGTTCCCACGAGCTCCTCGAGCGAGGTCTCCGAGGTCTTGTAGACGGCCACGCGGCGACCGCGTCGCATGACCTGCACGCGGTCGGACACCTGCAGCACCTCGGGCATGGAGTGGCTGATGAAGACCACGCCGATGCCCTTGTCGCGCACCCGCTTGACCATGTCGAGCACGTTCTTCGTCTGCACGACGCCTAGCGCTGCAGTGGGCTCGTCGAGGAAGATGATCTCGTTGGCCCAAGAAGCCGAGCGGGCCACCGCGATGCTCTGCTTCTGCCCGCCGGACATCGAACCCACCGGCTCGGTCAGCGTGCGGACCGTGGCGCCCAGGTCGGTGAAGGCTCCCACCGACCCCTCCTTCATCTCCTTGCGGTTCATGAAGCCCAAGGCACCCAGCAGTCCCTTGCGCTTGACCTCGCGGCCCAGGTAGAGGTTGTTGACCGCATCCAGATGCGGACACAGGGCCAGGTCCTGGAAGACCGTCTCGATGCCCAAGTCGCGGGCGTCGCCGGGGTTGGCGAGCTTGACCTCCTTGCCCTTGAACAAGATCGTGCCGTCCTCGGGTTGCTCGGTGCCGGACAGGATCTTGACCATCGTGCTCTTGCCGGCGCCGTTGTCGCCGATGAGGGCGGTCACTTCACCCGCTTCGACGGTGAAATCGGCCTCGTCGAGGGCGACCACCTGACCGTAGGTGCGCACGATGCCGCGCGCTTCCAGAATTGCCATCGCCTAGGTCCTCCCTATTCCCCGACCGAGAACCAGGGACGTGCCCGGCCCGCGATCGCTTCCCGACATGCCTGCAGACGTGGACGCGCGATCTCCTGCAGGAAGGTCTCCTGCTCGGCACCTTGCATTCCGATCGCCTCCTTCCAGACCGAGCGTCCGGCGATGAACCCGGAGGCTCCCCCTTCATCGCAGGAGATCTTCAACACATCGGTGAAGGTGGCGAAATCTACACCGGCGCTGAGAACCGCCCATGGGACGGTCACCGTGTCGGCCAGACGGCGGCAGGCCTCGGCGCTGCCGGGGTATTCGAGCTTCAGCAGGTCCGGTTGCAGTTCGGTCAGCAGCGCCGCCGACTCGATGATCGCGGTGGCGCGCTGCTCGGGTGTCATGGAGTCCGCGGGCGGCACCGGGTAGATGAGGTTCTCGATCACCGACGGGATACCGACCGCGCGACAGTCCGCGACGACGTCGCGAACTACCTGCAAGGTCTCCTCGGTGAGGTCGGGCTCGCCTGCCTTGGTCACCCGAGCGGGGTTCATCATGATGAGGAACTTGACCGCCTGGCCGCCCATCGCCTTGACCCAGGCCGCATCCTGATCCGCTTGACGCGACGGGCGGGGCTCACCGTTGAACGAGCCGCGTTCAGCCGGTTCCGCGGCGACCAGCAAACCGCAATTCGGGGCCAGCGCACCGGCCTCGGTCACCGCGGGCACCCCGTACGTCGGATCGAGCAAGATGCCGGTGGCATCCGGGGTGAGCGCGGCCGCGACGGCGACCTTGGCCTGCCGCATATCCGCGTCAGTGGCGTCGACGCCGACCGCCGTGAACATCCGTCGCAAGGTGTTGCGCTGGTCCATCGCGATGATCGCGAAGGTGCCGTCTGTGTCGGCTATGGCGGAGAGGCTGATCGCCGAAGCGGTGCCGGTACTCATGAGATGAACTCCTTGATAGTGGATGTGGTTGCGATGGTGGACGTGCTGGCGTGCTCGAACTGCGAACGTGCGCTACCGACTCCTGCGGCTTCGGCTGCGAACAGGCATGCGCCGCGGGCCCCTGGCTGCTGGTGCTCGCTAATGCGCAGCCCGGGGAAGATGTGGGCTTTACCGCGCGCAACCCCGGGCACGTGCGCCCATCCCCCGGCAGCCACGGCGGTCGTGTAGTCGCCGGCGATGGCGGTGATCGGCACCATGAGTGCGCGAGTCTCGCTCAAGACGTAGTCCATCGCGGCGCACCACACGTCCTCCGGACGGGTGTCGTCGCGAAGTTGCACGGTTACCTCGTTCGTCCAGTTGCCCGGTTCGGATACGACGACGGTGCCGTTCGACCTCCACTCCGGCGTCCACGCGTGCGACACGCGCGCCCGATCCTCGCGGGTATGCGCACCGAGCATCGACAGCACGCGCCCGAGCACCAGTCCGGAGCGGGTCGCGCCGAGGATCGCGGTGCTGTCGGGAAGTACGTGTCGGCCAGCGCTCAAGCCCGATGCCACCAACGATGCACGTTCCTCATTGGTCAACGTGCGCGGCAGCGTGCGCACGATGACGTCTGCGGTGCCGCAGGAGTCGTAGAGGTCATCGCCGCCGATGGCGCCGGCGCCGACCGATCCGACGAGGTGATCGTGTCCAGCGACGCTCACGTGTGCGCCCCGCAAGATCTCCGGGGCATCGGCGTGCACTCGACCGAACGAGACACCAGCCGGACGGACTTCCGGCAGGAACGCAGCGTCGGCCCCGATCATGCCGAGCGTCGTGCCCCACGGAGCGACGGTTCCTTGGTCGAGCAGTCCGGTGCGCGATGCCAGCGATGGCTCGGTGAACAGCGCGCCGGTGAGCGCGAAGGCTACGTACTCCAGCGCGTTGGCCCACCTCATGCCCGATTCGACGGTGAATCCGTGGGTGGTCAGCCACAACAGTTTCGAGAACGAGCATTCGGCCTTCGCGGCGAGTCCGGTCACGCCTTGGAACTCCTCGCGGAACTCCTGCGGCAGTGCAGCGAGCTCTTCCAGTCCGCGCTGGTCGTACCAGGCCATGGCGGGGGTCACCGCGGCGCCGGCGGCATCGACCACCACACCGGTCTCGGCCATGCCGGTGATGCCGATGCCGAGCACTTCGACGGGATTCGTGCACCGCTGAGCCGCTTCCGCCATCACGTGGACGGCCACGTCGACGAACGCGTCGGCGTCGGCGTGGACGTTCCCGTTCTCCTCGACGATCCACGGCGTGGCTTGGCCGGCTTGTCCCACGACGGTGCCATCCAGGTCGGTTGCGATCGCCTTGAACGAGGTGGTCCCCATGTCGATGCCGACCAGCACCGGGGTGCGCGAGGTGCTCATGCGCTCGCCTCCAACCGCGCCGGCGCTAGCTCACCGGATCCGCGTTCGATGATGCGCAGCGGCACGATCGTGTCCGTGCCGTCGTCGGGGACCCCGGCGATCCGTTCGGCCAGCCGGTCCATCGCGGCACCCGCCAACATCGCGGGGTCGTGGTCGATCGCCGTCACCGCGGGGGTCAGCACGTCGGCGGTGACGAAGTCCCCGAAGGAGACGAGTGCGATGTCGGTGCGCCCCGACGCGTGTAGTTGTCGTACCACTCCCAGCGAGGTCTCCGACCGAGAGCTGAAGATCGCCGTGGGTGCGCTCGGTCCGTCAATCAACATGGCGGTGGCCTCGAACGCGTCCTGCGCGTCGTGACACCCGCGTGCCTCGAGCCTCTCGTCGATCGGCAACCCCTTCTCGCGAAGGGCATCGTGGTACCCCAGGAGGCGCAACCCGGATGTGCGGATGCTGACGTCGTCGGTCACGATGGCGATGCGCCGGTGGCCCTGCTCCGCCAGGTGCATCACCGCGGCCTTCGCCCCGCCCTGGTCGTCGACTCGCACCGCACCCGTGGACAGACCACGCGGGTGGCGGTCGATGAACACAACCGGGGTGGGTATCCGGCTGAGGAAGGAGTAGTCGGCGAACTCCGGGGTGACGATCAGTCCCGCCACCCGACGGGCGAGCAGGCCTTCGACGATCTCTCGCTCGGCCTCGGCGGAATCGGAGTTCGACGCGACCAGCAACTTCACGCCCATGTCCAGCGAGCGCTGTTCGATCGCCTCGATTGCCTTGGCGAAGAACGGGTCGCCGATGGTGGGAACGACCACGCCGATGGTGTCGTCGACTCCCCGTCGTAGCGACCGCGCCGTGACGTCCACCTGGTAGCCGAGGCTTTCGATGGCGTGTTCGACGCGACGGCGCGTCTCCGTCGACACTCGGGTGTCGCCGTTGACCACCCGCGAGGCGGTCTTGGTACTGGTTCCTGCCGCCAACGCGACATCGCGCAGGCGGACGACCTTGCGGTTCACGAGGCCACCCCCGCCGCGACGATCGCTTGGGGCACCTGGGTCAGCAATTCTTCGTAGCGATCGCGCGCGACCCCGCCGGCGAGCACCTGCTCGCACGACGCCGCGGCGCTGGCCACCCCGGAGCGAACGGACTCGACGATGTCGGCGAAGTCGTCGCCTCGCTGCTGCCAAGCGAACGCGAATCCGGCGACGAAGGAGTCACCTGCGCCGACGGTGCTGACCACGTCCACAGCGACTGCCGGCACCCATGCGCACGCAGCCGAGGTCGCGATCGCGACGCCGGCACCGCCGGCGGTCACCAAGGCCAGTTGCGCACCGCGTTCCACGAGTCGACGAGAGGCGAGTTCGGCGCGCTCGCGGGCCTCCGCGGGATCGAGTTCGTGGGAGTCCATCACGTGCGCATCGGCCAGCCCCAGGCACGCCTCGGCTTCGTCGAGGTTGGGAGCGATGACGTCCGGGGCAAGACCCACGACCGGCTCCAACCATCGCGGCGCGGTGTCGACTAGGACGCGCGCTCCACGCGCGTGCACCCCGGCGACCATCGCGGCGAGGGCGTCCGCTGACAAGCCCACCGGCAGGCTGCCCATCACCAGGACGAGATCGCCCGGCTCCGTGGACTGGACGACGGCCTCCACGACGCCGGGCCATTGCGACGGATCCTCGAACTCCCCTGCCTCGTTGACCACGGTGACGCGATCGGTCTCACTTTCCAGCAGGATCGTGGCGGTCCGTACGCCTCCGGCAATGGGGATGATCTCGGCGGACAGGGACTCGGCGTCCAGCAGCGCCTGGTACGAGGCCTGGTCCCGGGTTCCCACAGGCAGGATCAGCAGCGCCTGTGTTCCCAGTGAGCGCAGGGCCCGCGCGACGTTGATGCCCTTGCCGCCGCAGGTCAGTTCCGCGCCCTGGGCGCGGATGACCGCCCCGGGGCTGACCCGGGGCACCCTCACCGTCCGGTCGAAGACCGGATTCGGGTTGACGATGCGTAGGGCTATGGCGGTGCCTTCCTGGGTAATCGTTGTCACGACCACAACGACGAGTGGGTAATCGTTGTCACGGAATGTCCGGACGCTAGCCCCGTCGTGGGCTTCTGTCTACCGATCCGTCACATTTTGTATAGCCAGTCCAGCCAGCACCGCAGCCACGAGAGCGGGGATCGGCTGGGCCGCGTCCAGCGCCAGATGGGGCACCGCCGGCGCCGCGGGTGTCACGAGGGCAGGCGCACCGGTATCCCGCGTGGCCCCCCGCTCGGCGATCCGCCGGGCCCGCTCGGCATCGTCGACGTGCAACCAGACCAGCAGCGAGCTCGGTGCGACGTTTGACCACTGCCCCCAGGTGCGTGGGTCGGCGATCTGTCGGGTGAAGGGTGCGGACACCACGACCATCTGCCCGGGCTCACCCTCGAGGTGTTCCACCACGGCCGCGTGCAAAGCCGCGTACCGATCGTCCTTCACCGCCGCGAGGAGTTCGGCATCGGTCAGGCCACGGTGGTCCATTCGCGCGCGGTCAACGACCGTTCGAGTGATCTCGTCGAAGTCCAGGTGAACACCGCCTAGGCTCTCCGCGAGTGCGTCGCCCAACGTGGACTTACCGGTTCCCGCCAGGCCGGCGATGAAGGTCACCGTCACCATGCAACGCTCTCCCAACGACGAGTGATCGTCATGTTAGAGGCAATCGCCGGAGAGGAAGCGCATGCAGGTTGTCCATGGTGAGCCATCCATCACCGTTCGCAGTTCCACGACCGCCGCGTCGGTGACCCTGCGCGGTGCGCACGTGGCGCCGGTCGAGTTCGACCTCGGATCGCGCACCGTGCAGCCGTATTCGCTCGCGCCGTGGTTGCCCGAGGAGCAAAGCGATCAGCTGCCGTTGCTGCAGGTGCTGCGGGGAGACTTCTTCTGCCTGCCGTTCGGCGATCAGGACAACGGTCCACCGCACGGCGTGGTCGCCGGTGAACCGTGGACGGTGATCGACGAGCAGTCTCATTCGGTGACGATGCGTATCGACGCCGCCGACTGCGGTGCGACGATCACCAAGACCGTCGAGGTCCGCGACGGTGACACCTCGCTGTATCAACAGTTCGACATCGAGGGCCTGTCGGGTGCGTTCAACTACGGCACCCACCCGATCATGGACATGAGCGCCTACCCCGAGGGCTCCCTCGAGTTGACCACCTCACCGCTGCGTTGGGCATCGGTGGCACCCACGCTGTTCTCCGATCCGGCACGCGGCGAGCACCAGATCCTGCGCATCGGCGGACGGTTCACGTCACTGGATGCGGTGCCGCGCCAGGACGGCGGGGAGCTCGACCTGCGTCACCTGCCGACCTCGCCCGGCCACGAGGACCTGGTGATGCTCGTGCCCGAACAACGCTCGGGCCTGGTCTGGAGTGCGCTGCGCTTCCCCGGTTTCGCGTGGTTCGCGCTGCGCCTGGTCGAGGATTTCCCCGCCACCTTGCTGTGGGTGTCCAACGGTGGGCGCTCGCAACCGCCGTGGTCGAGTCGTCACATCGCTCGCCTGGGCATCGAGGACGTGTGCTCCTATTTCGCCCAAGGCCACAACGCCTCGATCGCCAACCCGCTCCAAGCTGACGGGATCGCGACGTCACGCGAGTTCCACGCCGATCAGCCGGTTCGACTTCGGGTGGTGCAAGCAGTCGCGGCGCTGCCGGATGGCTTCGGTTCGATAACCGACATCGTCGACGAAAACGGATACGCGGTGCTGGTGGACGAATCCGGCACGAGGGTGCGGACCGCCACGAGCACCGCGTATCTGCTCGAGGACTGAAGGGTTCTAGCTGACGGTCACCGCGATCACGTAGCTGGAGCCGTCGGCGTTCACGACGGTGACGTTGGCGGTGCCAGGAGCCAGGGCCATGCCGCCGGGGTTGAACAGCACGCCGTCTTCCTCCTTGCCGGGGAAGACTTCGACAACGGCCGGGTTGTCCGATTCCACGGTGGCGGCGACGGGATCGTCGACCATGATGTCGAGGGCATCGCCCACGTTGGCTTCGGCTTCGGTCTGCTCGGGGACGATGACGATCGGGGCGAGCATGCCGAGGTTCTCATCGGTGATCTCGATGCCATCACCCTCGACGGCATCACCGACGGCCTCGGACTGTGTCTCCGCGGTCTCCTCCGCACCGCCGCTGTCGGAGCCGGACGAACACCCGGCGACGACGGTCGCGGCCAACGCAGCGGCTGCGGCCAGGGCAACAAGACGGGGACGACGCATGGGTGTTCCTCTCACGGGGTGGACGGATTCCTAGTGTGCCTCACCTGGCCGCATACGCGCGCGCCCAGGTGCGTGTCGAAGCCCACCGAGAAGGGCTACCCTCGAGGCAACCGCCAGGAAGGATCGATCCATGCCCAACATTCCCGCCTCGCCAGCCGCCTCCGCCCCCGTCGATCGTCTCGGGCTCGCGGTGACGGACGTTCGCACCGCGGAGCCGGCAGCCGTGTGCTCGTGCACCTGCTGCTACGGCTTCTTCAACGACGAGGAGTAAAGGCAAAAGAGCCGGCTACGCCGAGCGGTTCGACCGCGGCGGCGCCATGTCGAAGAACTGCTGACCCAGGCGCACTATCTGCGCGTCGGTGAGGTCGTCGACGTCCACGCGTAGGTCGCCCAGTAGCGCTGGCGCCAACTCACGGTCGTGCTTTTCCACGTAGGCGATGAACTGGTGCGAGGCGTTGGCCTTGCCGTTGCCGTGGCCCAGGAGCAACACCGCGGACGCACCCTTGAGCTGCGAGGCGAGCGAACGCCACATCTCGACGTCGTCCGGGTCGTACCAGCCCTGCAGCGTCCCTGCCTTGGTGTGCAGGTGCGCGTGATAGCCGCGCGGATCTAGCGGCACGATCTTCTCCGGGCGGGTTACTCCCCCACCATCCAGCTGATAGATACGTGACTCGTGGTAGTCGATCGCGACGACCACGTAATGCCCCGCAACATCCAGGACATCGGTCACGTGGTCGGGGTTGCCCGGCTCCACCGGTTGCGCGTGGTTCATGCTGTCGGCTCCAATCCAGCAGCGGTGAGCATCCGGCGCAGGTCCATGACCTGCTCGGTGGTCAGTTCCTTGCCGTGGTTGCTGTGGAACACCTCGGGCTGGCCACCGATGGTGATGTGCCAGGAGCCGTTGTGCTTGATCTCGAGCTCACCGACAGCATCCAACAAGGTCTCGACCTCGTGCCAGGTCAGATTGTGGGTCACTGGATGGGCATAGACCTTCTCCAGGACCGAGAACTGCTTGTGGTTGAGGTGGTGGCCGGCGATTTCGTGATGATCGGATTTCGACATACCGCGAGTCTATTGCGCCCAACGGCATCAAAGACGCCCCCCAGCCGCTGCTCTCAACCGAAGTGACCGTTCACACACACTCGACAGTCACGGCATCAGCTGCACGGATCAGCGCCTTGTCCACCGTCGCGAGCGGCTACCCGGGCAGGTCACACCCACCACATCGTGGCCGGCACCGATGCCGAACAAGATCTCCGTGGTCGATGGCAGCAGCGCGACGATGCGCATCCCGTCAGCCTATGAGGGCGCAAGTCCTGGTGAGACAACGTTCAGTCCCAGGCTCGCGCACGCTTCGGATAGCCGCTGGTCGTAAGTGACAACCCCATCGAGATCATCACCAACACTCAACGCGGTCGCTACATGTGCTGCATCCAAACTTCGCACAACCGCGGGATCCAAGCCTGCAGCCACCTCGCAAATATCGCTGGTCAGACCGATCAAGTCCACTCCCGTCAGGGCATGCCGTGCTGCTTTCACAACATCTGGACCACGACGTCGGGAGGAGCGCAGAGCCTCTATCCGCAGGAGATCGGATGAGACGTAACTCGCGCCAGCACCCCCAATCCAGTCGCGCAACTGCGTCGAGAATTGCTCGTCTGCCACGATTTTCACGAAGGCGGACGTATCGATGTAAAAGACCATCAGCGCTCGTCTTCTCGCTGCTCGGCAAGGATCTCTCCCAAGGTCTTCTGACCAGGCTCGAGGGGGATCGGCGGGGGCAGATCCGCGAGGGATCGAGTGGCCTCTCGGACCAGTCCCGCACTTCGAAGTGCTTCCATGCCTCGCAGGTGCGCGGGGACTATGCGCGCTACGAGCCGGCCCCGATCGGTGATGTCGATGATCTCCCCTGCCGCAGCGCGCTTCACTACTTCCGACGCGTTCTGCTGCAGGGCGCGCACTCCTACCTGATCCCGCGCCATGTGCGTCAATGTAGCACCGCGAGTGCCCCCTTCAGCGTGTCCCGAATCTTCCTCGACTGCTACGCCCATCAGCCGAACGTAGAGAGTCTCGCGCCGCCCGAATAGCCCCAAAGTCAGACTGGGGGTATCCCACGCGGCCTACCCTCCACCCCATGAACCGACTCTCGAACTCCTCCCGCATCGCAACCCTCATCACCGCAGCACTCGTGGCCATCTCCGGCACCTTGATCGCCGCCCCGTCCGCGTCGGCAGCCAAGGCCGACCTCGTCTGGTACATCGACCGCACCTTCCGCGAGGTCATCGACATCAAGGGCGATGGCGACAACGTCGGGGACATCACCGTCACCAACGGCACCATCAGTGAAACCCGCGGCGGCGAGTCTGTGGGCACCTACGCCACCAGTCAGATCACCGCAGCCGTGGCCATTCCCGGCGGCCGGCAGAACCGTCAATCCAACGTGGCCTTCAACGTGGACGGCAACACCATCTATACGACGGCGCTCGTAGCCGCCAACGCGGGCACACCTCCCACCACCCGCACCGTGCACGCGATCATCGGCGGCACCGGCAAGTACTCCGGCGCACGCGGCGAGATGGTCCTGCGGCCACTCTCCGACACCCGCTACAAAGTCAGCTTCTTCTTCGTCGATTAACAAGCCAACGACGACGTCACAACAGGAGCGGCGGGGCCAAAGGGCCCCACCGCCGCGTCATTACCGTGTTACGCTCCTCGTGTTGAGTGAGAAGCGGCGGCGGTTCGGATCGTGATCCGGACCGCCTTTGCTTTTCCTCACATCGGCCACCTCCCTTCCCTTCGCCTCACTCGATGTGGACGAAGTTCGGAAGCCACCCGACTCGGGAAGGGAATGACCCGACACGAGAGCGCAACACCGCGAAACTAGG
>CAYLOH010000006.1:97278-98411 GCA_964385255.1 uncultured Rubrivirga sp.
GCCGGCACCACCCGCACCGGGTCCGAAGTCACCGTCACAACTCCATCAGCCCCCACCGCAGTGCACGAACCGAACACCGAGCACACCTCAGCCCCCGGAGCAAAGCCGGAAACAGCCCCCGTCCCGAATTCCGACCACAGCAACTCGGCGACCACCCCGTCCTTGCGCACCAAGCACGCATTAGCCAAGCCGGACACCGAGCAGCCTCCCCACTCCCCACCGGCAACCCACGAGGAGACAACCCGCAATCCCGCGGCGCCATCGGAGTCGTTAGTCATCTGCAAACCCAACAAGTCGTACGGCTCGGGGGTCCAGATGTACCAATACGTCCGCGCCACCCCATCGCGCAGCGAATCCAGATAGGTCCGCACCACCCAGGACAACGCCTGATCGCCCGAGATAGACGTCCTCGGCACATCCCCTGGCCCCGCCAACCCGTAGTTCAACTCCGTGTCCCACACCGGCAACGCCGGCGCATCGACAGCATCGAGCGTCTGCTGCACCCACCGCACGTGCACCGCCCGATCTAACGGATCCTCATTCCCGCTCGGGTACGTATGCACCGCGAACACATCGAGCGGCCAGTCCCGCGCGGCCAACTCCTCCAAGTACGCCGGGAAGAAGCGTGAATACGCAGCAGACAGCCGCACCGTCGTGCTCGCCCCCACCACCAACGCCGCAGGGTCACGTTCCTTGATGATCCGATACGCCCGCTCGGTCAACTCGGCCATCTGCGCAGGGCTGCCCTGCCAGAACATCTTCAACGACGCCTCGTTCCAGATCTGGTACGCCGTTATCCGCCCCGCGTACCGATCCACCACCGCCGCCACGAACTCATCCCACGCAGCGAAGGACTTCGGCACCGACGCCGCCCCCGCCACCGGATACTGCACGCCAGCCAAGGAAGTCGCGTTCCATACCGGCGTGGGCCCCAGCACCATCACCACATCCGTGACACCCGCAGCCGAGGCCGTCGACAACGCCGTATCCAACCCCCGCCAGTCATACCGCCCGCGCGTCGCTTCGATCTGTAACCAGGAAGTCCCGGTATCCCACAACCGAAGCGAGGACACCGGCACCGAATCAGCCGGCCAGTCCCCCTCCTGCGCCCCCGCCACATGCATCCCCAACAT
>CAYLOH010000007.1:0-16326 GCA_964385255.1 uncultured Rubrivirga sp.
GGTAGATCCCGGGCTCGACGGTTATCGGCGAGTCGGCGCTGATGGTATCGACGCTGCCTTGGGTGATCATTGGCGGCTCGTGAATCTGCAGACCCACCCCGTGACCGGTGCCGTGCGTGAAGGCATCGCCGAAGCCCGCTGCTGCGATGAACGATCGGGCCGCGTTGTCCACCTCTCGCGCCAACCCCCCGGGCACGGCGGCTCTGGCACCAGCCTGTTGAGCCTGCCGAACAACCTCGTGTATCTCCCGTTGCCACGGCTCGGGTTCGACGCCGACCACGAACGTGCGGGACATGTCTGCGTGATACCCGTCGACCAAGGCTCCGCAGTCGATGACCAGCAAGTCGCCCTCCTGCAGCGGGCGGGCGCCGGGGCGATGGTGAGGGACAGCCGAATGCGGCCCGGCGGCCACGATGGTGGCGAAAGCACGATCGTCGGCGCCCAGATCAGCGAACAGGCTCTCAATTCGCCGCGCGATCCGCACTTCGCTGTCGCCCACCGACAACGATTCGACGACGGCCTGCATCGCACGTGCCGTGATCTCGCAGGCACGAGCAAGAAGTTCGATCTCCCGATGATCCTTGGCCGCTCGCATCTCCCGGACAAGGGGTCCCAGCACCTGAACATCAACGTTCGCTCGACGCAGCCGCTCTACTTCGTCAACGGATAGCGCAGGATCGACACAGACGGGGCCCGGCCGCAAAGTCAGAATCGCCGCCATCGCATCGCGCTGGATAACGATTGCGATCTCGTCGGTCTCCGTCTGTGCCTGATCCGTGTACCGACCATCCGTGATCAACGTCGCACCATCCGCGGTGATCAGCAAGGTGGCGTTACTGCCCGAGAATCCTGTGAGGTACCTGATGGTCGGCAGGTCGCGGGTCAGGAAAGAACGGTCACCCACGAGAACTCGAGCGCGCTCACGGCGGTCGGTGAACACGCTCACGACTGCGCCAGCAGCCCCGCCAATGCGCGCAGGGCCAATCGATAGGAGTCGGCGCCGAATCCGGAGATAGAGCCGGTGGCCACCCCGGCTACGACAGAGGTGTGCCGGAACTCCTCGCGTGCCAACGGATTACTGAGGTGCACCTCGATCAGGGGGGCCGTGAGCATGGCGCAGGCATCACGGATCGCATACGAGTAGTGCGTGAACGCGGCCGGGTTGAGCAGTACTGGGATGGCCTCGTCCGCAGCCTGGTGCAGCCACTCGATCAACTCGGCCTCGTCGTTGGTCTGCCGCACCTCGGCCTGCAGACCCAGACCAGCAGCCTCGTCGACGATGCTGGCCACCAATTGGTCGTAGCTCATCGCGCCGTAAATGTCGGGCTCACGGATTCCCAGCCGATTCAAGTTCGGGCCGTTGAGCACCCATACCCGGGTCGATGTCATGCGCGGGAGCCTACGCGCTGATGGCTTCGTAGGCCGCCTGCAACAGCGCCGGGTCGGGGCCTTCCCAGACGACGGGGTGCTGCATACCCTGCAGAACCACGAACCTCAGCAGGCTGCCCCGAGCCTTCTTGTCGATCTGCATCGCCGGCAGTAGGCGATCCCATCTCCCGGCCGGGTAGCTCGTGGGCAATCCCACGAGCTGCAGGATCTCGCGGTGTCGATCGACGTCGGAGTCCGGCAACTTACCGCCGAGTCGAGCCAGCTCTGCGACGTAGACCATGCCGACACTGATGGCGGCGCCGTGACGCCACTGGTAGTTCTCCACCCGCTCGATGGCATGTCCGAGGGTGTGACCGTAGTTCAGCGCAGCGCGGCCGACATGGCCACCCGGACCCATCTCCTTGAAGTCTGTTGCGACCACATCCGCTTTGACCTGCACCGCCCGTCGGATGAGATCTGGCAGCAGTTCGCCATCGGGATCGGTTGCCTCGTGCGTGCGTTGCTCGACGTCGGTCAGGATCGAAGCGTCGTGCGTGAATCCCACTTTCACAACCTCTGCGAATCCAGCTAGCAGGTCGTTTCGTGGAAGGGTCTGCAAAGCGTTGACGTCACACAGGACCCCACTGGGACTGTGGAATGAACCGACCAGATTCTTCCCGGCTTGGGTGTTGATGCCTGTCTTACCTCCGACGGCCGCGTCAACCATTGCCAGCAAGGTCGTCGGGATGTGAACCACACGGATGCCACGGAGCCATGTGGCAGCCGCGAATCCGGCGAGGTCGGTCGTGGCACCGCCACCGAGCCCGACCACGACATCGGTGCGAGTGAAGTTGCTCGTCCCCAGCGCACTCCACACGAATGCGGCGACCTCCGCCGTCTTCGCATCCTCCCCCGCAGGAACCTCGATGAGTACGACGCTGTACCCGGCGTCGGACAAGTCGTCACGAATAGCCTCCGCGGACGCTGTCAAAGTAGCCGTGTGGATCACGGCGACCTTGTCCGCACCGGCACACAAAGAGGGCAGTTCACCCAACAACCCGCGACCGATGATCACCGGATAGTCGTGTTCGGCATGGACGCCGATCACCACCGGCGATTCACGATCGGTGCTCATCGATTCACATCCGGAGCGTCATTCGTGAGCAGTGTGACTACCTGACCAACCACGTCTTTGACGCTCCGGCCATTCGTGTCGACGATGTCGCTCGCCACCTCCGCGTACAAAGGTGTGCGCTGCTCCAGCATGGTCAACATGGTTCCACGAACGTTACCGAGTAGCAGCGGTCGCGCGGAGTTCATGCCGACACGAGACGTCGCATGCGATAGATCAACCTGCAGCCACACCACGCGCTCCTCGCGCAACGCAGATCGTGTCTGCGGGTCCACGATCGCTCCACCACCCAACGACAGGGCTCCGGGAAAGTCCTTCAGCGCTCGCGCGACCTCCTCGCGCTCCAGGCGGCGGAATTCCTCCTCACCATCGTCGATGAAGATCTCCGACACCGTCTTGCCAGCGCGCTTCTCGATGAGTGCGTCGCTATCGGCGAAAGGAATACCGAGCCTGTCCGCGACCCGGCGTCCGACCGTCGACTTACCCGCTCCGGGGGCTCCGACGAAAACCACACGTGGGGACATCAGCGAATGGCCATGTTGTCGAGGTAGCCACGGATGTTCCGCTGCACCTCGGCGAGGCTGTCGCCCCCGAACTTCTCGGTGAGAGCATCGGCCAACGTCAGTAGCACCATGGCCTCGGCCACCACTCCCGCAGCGGGAACCGCGCAAACATCCGATCGTTGATTGATCGCCTGTGCCGCCTCACCCGTGCTCACATCGACGGTGGCCAAGGCCCGCGGGATGGTCGATATCGGCTTCATGGCGGCTCGAACTCGCAACGTCTCCCCCGTTGTCATGCCGCCCTCGGTACCTCCCGAGCGACCTGACGTACGTTCGAGTCCACCGTCTGCGTTGACGATCTCGTCTTGTGCGCTCGAACCTCGAACTGCAGCGAGTTCGAAACCGTCGCCCACCTCCACACCCTTGATGGCCTGGATTCCCATCAGCGCCGCGGCAAGCCGCGCGTCGATGCGCCGATCCCACTGCACGTGGGAGCCGAGCCCCGGGGGTAGTCCGAAGACGACGACTTCGACGATGCCCCCCAAGGTGTCGCCGTCCTTGTGCGCCTGAGCTATCTCTGCCTCCATCGCGGCAGACGCATCCGGGTCCAGGCACCGCACGGGACTGTCGTCGATGCGATCGCCGTCGTCGGCTCGTGGAGTGACGTTCGCCGGTGCCGCGACGGTGCCGATGCGCACCACGTGGCTGACGACGGTGACGCCCGCAGCTTGCGCAACGAAAGCTCGGGCGACCGCGCCCAGGGCCACCCTGGCCGCGGTTTCGCGGGCACTCGCACGCTCGAGGATGGGTCGTGCGTCGTCGAATCCGTACTTCTGCATGCCGACGAGGTCGGCGTGCCCCGGCCGCGGACGCGTCAACGGGGCATTGCGCGCCAAGCCTTCGAGTTCCTCGGCTGGTACCGGGTCGGCCGACATCACCTTCTGCCACTTGGGCCATTCGGAATTGGCGACCTCGATGGCGATCGGGCCGCCCAGGGTCTCGCCGTGCCGGACCCCGCCGAGAATCCGCACGACGTCGGCTTCGAACTTCATCCGAGCGCCCCGACCGGCTCCCAACCGCCGGCGTGCCAGATCGCGACCGATGTCAGCGGAGGTCACCTGAACGTGTGCCGGAATACCTTCGACGATCGCCGTGAGGGCTTCCCCATGCGATTCACCTGCGGTCAGCCAGCGCACCATGGCGCCGATCATCGCAGGTGCGCGCACCCAGCCCAACGATCACCCACCCGTTCACGCGCCCATCGCCGGCGCAATCGCCACCACCCCGACGATCATCGAGCCCAATCCCATGAATGGGCCGAAGGGAACAGCGGTGCGGCGGTGCATGCGTGAAGCCGCTACTCCCACAACGACGACGACACCTGCAGCCACGAATCCCAGCAGGTGCCCCCACCAGACCGCCGACCAACCGATCGTCCCTAACACCCAGCCCGTTACCGCCGCGTACTTGACGTCACCCATGCCCATGCCTCCGAGGATGTGAGCCACGGCAAACACCCCTACAGCTACGGCGGATGCCGCCAGGGCGCGCAACAACACACCTGGATCCGCCGTCATCACCGCCAGCACGCCGGTGAGCAGCACACATCCCAGGAGCGCCACCGACACCATCCGGTTGGGTAGTCGATGTTCGCGGATGTCGACCACCGTGAGAGCCAGCGCCCAGCCGCCGAACCAGGCCCACAGTGCTGCACTCACGGCAACGTCGACGTTGATCACCACTCGAGGCTAGGAATCAACACCCCGCGGAGGGAACGCCGAACTTCGTCCTGTGGATAAGCCCTAGAGCGCATCCCTCATGACCGAAACGACGAGGGCGTCGTCGAATTCCAGGCCGGTCATCAAGCGCACCTGCGCCACGGCCTGCCACACCAGCATGTCTCGACCGCTGACCACAGGGCCGGAACCGCAGACCTGCCAGGCATCGGCCAACGGCGTGGGCCACGGGTGATAGCTCGCGTCCACGAGCGCGGTCCGATCCGTGGTTTCGGCACACTCCGTCCACGGCCCGGCAACGTCAGCTGGCAGCGTGCTGACCAGCAGATCGCACGCAGCGGCCACAGGTGTGAGGTCGGCAACAGTCGCCTCGACACCCAGTCGGCGCGCGAGGTCCGCCACGTCCGCAGCGGCCGTTGGCCTGCGCGCATGAATGGTCACGCTGGACCCCCCGAGCCCAGCGATCGCGGCTACCGCGCTGCGTGCAGTAGCTCCTGCCCCAAGCACGCGAGCCGAGGAAACGGATTCCACGCCGACTTCACGTAGCGCGTTCTCGATGCCCGAGATGTCGGTGTTGGTCGCCCGCCACCGGTGCGAAGCTCCGGCCCGAAACACGGTGTTCGCCGACTGAACCTCACGCGCAATATCGCTGACGTCTTCGACCACAGCAAGTACGACTTCCTTCAGCGGCATAGTCAGGCTCAACCCGCGCCAATCGTCGTCGAGAGAGGCGAAGAATGCCGGGAACTCCTCTTCGGTGCACTCGATCGCCCCGTACTGCCAGTCCAGACCCAACAGCCGGTAGGCGGCCACATGCAGTGCCGGTGACAAACTGTGGGCGATCGGCGAACCGAGGACGGCCGCCCGTGGCATCAGCCGTTCTCCGCGAGCCAGTCGCGCAATTGACCCTTCAACTTCAAGAAGCGGTCGTAGTCACGCGCAAACTTCGTCTCCTTCGTGTCGGGGTTAACCGTGACGAAGTACAGCCACTTGGCTGGCGCGGGATCCAAGGCGGCCTCGATCGCCGCCTCACCGGGAGAGTTGATGGGCGTCGGTGGAAGACCTTCGACCTGGTAGGTGTTGTACGGGGAATCGGTGGCGAGTTGCTCGGCCGACAACTGAAGTTCGACGATGCCGAGTGCGTAGGCAACCGTCGAGTCGAATTGCAGGGGCATACCTTCATCGAGACGGTTGTAGATGACCGCGGCAGCCTTGCGCATGTCCTCGGGCAAGACTTCGGCCTGCACCAAGGAGGCGACGATCATCACTTCATACGGTGTACGCCCCAAAGCTTCAGCTCGGGCAACGAGATCCAAGGACACAGCGGATTGATCGAATCGCTCGACCAACGTGGCGAGGATCTGCTCGGCCGTCTCATCGCCCACAAGGTCGTACGTGGCGGGGAACATGAAGCCTTCGGGGCGCTGTTCGGCCCAGGCCGGTAGCGGCAGTACCCCGGGGTTCTCCAGA
This sequence comes from uncultured Rubrivirga sp., assembly GCA_964385255.1. Classification (GTDB taxonomy): domain Bacteria; phylum Actinomycetota; class Actinomycetes; order S36-B12; family S36-B12; genus S36-B12. The sequence goes on from CAYLOH010000007.1 coordinate 6,210, forward strand.
ACTTGCTCAAACTCCGAGAGCGGAAGCCCCGAAGCCTCGGCGGCGGCATCGATGGTCTCCGTCAGGCGCAAGCCCTCGGGCAGCACCAATCGACTGTCCGCCCGCGAGATGGGATCCAGCATGAGTGCGACGGCATTGTCACCGCTCATCTGCTGCCGGAGCGTGTAGGCGCCCGGGCCGATGGAGGCAGATGCGTCGTTGGCTTGTGCGGCGTCGACGAAGGACTTGACGCTGCTTACGACTCCGGCGTCTGTGAGCGTTTGCCCGATGGCCGTCAGCGTGTCACCGCGAGCCACCACAACTTGGACCTCGCCGAAGCCCTCGCCGGAGAACTCGGTCGCCGTCGACGAACCACCGCCGATGCCTGATACGAACGACCAGGTTCCCCATGCCAGGGCGACGACCGCGAGGATCACTGCGATACCGGTGATGCGGCGCGCCATGCTCGTGGCGTTTCTAGATGGTGGCAAGGCGTCCTCGTCATCGAAGAATTCGTCCATGTGGGTCATGGCTCTAGGTGCACCTCACCGGGGGGTGCGCCCGATGTTCGCTCGGCGTCCAACGCGTATTGCAGCACGACGGCCGCCGAGGCGCTATCGATCATGTCACGACTGTGGCGTATCGAGCGCCCTTGATCGTGGAAGCCACGCTGAGCTTGCACGGTGGAAAGACGTTCGTCCACGAATCGGATGGGAAGCGATGTGATCGCGGCAAGCTGACCGGCGAATTCCCGGGCTAGCCTGGCGGCTTGACCTTCGAGTCCATCGAGCCCAACCGGCAGTCCGACGATGATCTCCAGGGGATCGATGTCGTCCAGGACCCCACGAATGCCCTCCAACGCGTCCGAGGGCAGTGCCGGGCGAGGAGAGGCCAATATCCCGTCGATGTCGCTCACCGCGACCCCGATGCGGGCCGAGCCCGGGTCCAAGCACACGCGACGACCCTTGCGCACGCGCGTCAACCCCTAGCGCCCACGCAGCGCCTCGACGACATCGGCGATCGCCGCGTCGATCGCAGCGGGATCCCCTCCGCCTCCTTGCGCCATGTCGTCCTTGCCGCCTCCACGACCAGCTGTTCGCGCATTGAGAATCCCCAGGATCTCTCCTGCCCGCGCCCCCGAGGCGATCGCGGCAGGAGTGCAGGCGACGATCATCGCGACGGCATCGTCGGTGATCGCCGAACCGATGAACACCGCGGCGACGTCGGCTCCTGCTCGAGACTTCGCGTGTTGGGCAATGTCGCGCAATTCCTTACCACCCACACCCGCGGGCGCGCGGAACGCATGCACGCGCACCGATCCAGCCGGAACCCCCTCACCAATGAGGGTGTCGACCTCCGCCAGCAGATCCGCCGTCTTGAAGCGCGCGAGTTCCCGTTCGGCGTCCTTCAACGAGGCGATAGTCCGCTCTACACGTTCGAGCACTTCATCGCGAGGTGCCTTCACCAGGTCGGACAACCGCTGCACGAGAACGTGCTCGGCGGCCAGATGCTGGTATGCGTCGACGCCGACCAGGGCTTCGACGCGACGAATACCGGCTCCGATCGAACCTTCGGACAAGAACGACACCACACCGAGTTGACCGGAACGCTGGGCATGCGTGCCACCACACAATTCGTGCGCCCAATCACCCACGGAGACGACGCGCACCTCGGAGCCGTACTTCTCCCCGAAGAGCGCCATCGCGCCCATGGAACGTGCCTCGTCCTGCGTCATGACCTGTGCGTGAACATCCAGATCCTCGATCAAGATCTCATTCACTCTCGCCTCGACGTCGCGAAGGATCGCTCCGGATACCGGCTCGGGGCTGGGGAAGTCGAAACGTAGCCGACCGGGCGCGTTCTCCGAACCCATTTGGGTGGCCGTCTCGCCGAGCTGTTCGCGGAAAGCACGGTGGATCATGTGGGTAGCAGTGTGTGCGCGGGAAATCGCTTTGCGACGGTGGATATCCACGCGAGCGATCACCGAGGCGCCGCTGACGATCTCCCCCTCGCGGACCTGACCGCGATGGATGAACAGTCCCGGTACCGGTGACTGGACGTCGTAGACGTCGACGATCGCGCCATCGACCGTCGCGATCGAGCCGTGATCACCCAGTTGACCGCCCGCCTCGGCATAGAACGGCGTGCGGTCCAAGATGATCTCCGCATGCTGTCCGGCCCGGGCCGCAGGCTGCGACTGTCCTTCAGCAACCACGCCGATCACGGTGGCATCGGCGACCACGTGGTCGTACCCAATGAAGGTGGTGGATCCCCCGGCTTCCAAGATTTCCCGATAGGCGGTCGTGGCAGCGAAACCGCTCTTGCGCGCTGCCGCATCGGCCTTGGCTCGTTCGCGCTGCTGCGCCATCAGGGTGCGGAAGCCAGCCTCGTCGACGGCGAGTCCCTGCTCTGCGGCCATCTCCAGCGTCAGGTCGATCGGGAATCCATAGGTGTCGTGCAACGAGAAGGCCTTGTCGCCAGGAAGGGTCGATGAGCCCGACTGCTTGGCTTGCGAGACCGCAGATTCGAACAGCAGCGTCCCGGTGCGCAAGGTTGCATCGAAGGACGCCTCCTCGGACACCGACACGCTCCGAATTCGCTCGACCTCGTCGTTCAACTCCGGATATTGGGGCGCCATCGCCGCCACCGTCGCATCGACGAGTTCGCTCATCACCGGTTCCTCCGCGCCCAGGATGCGCATATTGCGAATGACTCGTCGCATCAGGCGCCGAAGGACGTAGCCTCGACCCTCGTTGCCCGGCACCACCCCGTCGCCGATCAAGAAGGTGCAGGTGCGTGCGTGGTCGGCCACGACGCGCAGCGCGATGTCGTCCTTCTCGGACTTTCCATACCGCGTACCGGTGAGTTCAGTCGCCCTATCGAGGATCGTGCGCGTGGTGTCGATCTCGTAGATGTTGTCCACGCCCTGCAAGAGAGCCGCCATGCGCTCCAAGCCCATGCCCGTGTCGATGTTCTTGGCGGGAAGCTCGCCAAGAATGGGATAGTCCTCTTTCGCCGGTCCCGCGCCACGCTCGAATTGCATGAAGACCAGATTCCACACTTCCAGATATCTGCTCTCGTCCGCGATCGGACCACCCTCGATGCCGTAGTCAGGACCACGGTCGTAGTAGATCTCCGAGCACGGACCACACGGCCCGGGAACCCCCATGGACCAGTAGTTGTCCGCTTGGCCGCGTCGCTGGATGCGATCAAGCGGAAGACCCACGTCCTTGTGCCAGATGTCGATGGCCTCGTCGTCATCCAGGTAGACGGTCACCCATAACTTCGACTCTTCGAAGCCGTAGCCGCCGTCCGACACGGGTCGCGTCAACAACTCCCAGGCGTAAGGGATGGCCTTCTCCTTGAAGTAGTCACCGAAGGAGAAGTTCCCTGCCATCTGGAAGAAGGACGCGTGCCGCGTGGTCTTGCCCACTTCTTCGATATCGAGGGTGCGAACCACCTTCTGCACACTCGTTGCCCGTGGATACGGGGGCGGAGCCTCCCCCAGGAAGTAGGGCTTGAACGGAACCATGCCCGCGTTGACGAAGAGCAAGGTGGGGTCATCCAGGAGCAGGGAGGCCGACGGCACGATCTCGTGACCGTTCTCGGCGAAGTAACGAAGGAAGCGCGTTCTGATGTCGGCTGATTGCATCAGGGCTGATCCACCGATCCATCCGACTTCTGATGGGGCTGGCTGCGTTGGCCGATGCTGCTCGAGATCTGATTAACCGTCTGGGTCGCGGTGAGCGCCACCTGCTGGATGGTCACAGCCACTCCTTGCTGGCGAGCCTGGTCGAGGAGTTCGCTGCCTTTGCGATAGGCCCAGATTCCCCCGGCGGCTCCAATCGCTGTCCACACCAGTCGTCGCACGGGGCAAGCCTATGCATGAGTGCCCGGGCATCAGTCCGACGGATCATCCCCGGCTGTCTCGCCTGGCTCACCCACCCGCCCCGCGCGTCGATCGGAGAGCCGCCGGGCGATTTCACCCCAGCGCGCTTCGGCGCCGTACTCGGTCGGTTCGTAGTACCGCGCTCCCTGCAACGCCTCCGGCAGGTATTCGGCCCGAGCGACTCCTCCGGGAACGTCGTGCGGATAGACATACGCCTGCCCGTGGCCGAGCGCCGCCGCGCCGGGATAGTGGGCGTCGCGCAAGTGCATCGGAACCGTTCCGATCCGTCCGGAACGCACATCTGCCGTCGCCGCCTCGATGCCCCGGTAGACGGCATTCGACTTCGGGGCCAGGGCGGCATGCACGGTTGCGTGCGCCAGGATGATCCTCGCCTCCGGCATCCCGATCATCGCGACGGCCGTGGCTGCGGCGGTCGCCGTCTGCAGCACGCTCGGCTCCGCCATCCCGACGTCTTCGCTGGCGAGGATCATCAATCTCCGCGCGATGAAGCGCGGATCCTCCCCCGCCTCCAACATGCGAGCCAGGTAATGCAAAGCGGCATCAGGATCGCTCCCCCGGACGCTCTTGATGAATGCACTGGTGACGTCGTAGTGCTGATCGCCGTCACGGTCGTAACGAACGGCTGCGAACTGCACGGCTGACTCCACTGCCGCCAAGTCCACGAGCGAACCGGGTTCCACACCGGCGCTGGCTGCATCGAGTGCCGTCAACCCTCGTCGGGCGTCACCTGCGCTGATCCGGACCAGGAAATCGATTGCCTCGTCCGAAACGACGAGCTGCCCACCGAGGCCGCGCGGGTCCTGGATGGCTCGTCTGATCAGCACCGCGATCTCGGCATCCGTGAGCGGCTGCAAAGTCACGACGATGCTGCGTGAGAGCAGAGGCGAGATCACGGAGAAGCTCGGATTCTCGGTCGTGGCGGCGATGAGCGTTACCCAGCCGTTCTCCACTGCGGGCAGGAGGGCATCCTGCTGGCTCTTGCTGAATCGATGCACTTCGTCGACGAACAACACCGTTCCGCGCTGATGCATGCGCAGTTGTTCACGTGCCTCATCGATGACGGCGCGAACGTCCTTCACCCCCGCGGTGACCGCAGACAGTTCCGTGAAGATTCGACCCGACTCGCTCGACACGAGTGTCGCGAGGGTCGTCTTGCCGGTTCCCGGCGGACCCCACAAGATCACAGAAACGGCACCTCGGTCGCCACCGACCAGCAACGAGCGCAACGGCGAGCCCTCCGCCAGGGCCGCCTGCTGCCCCACGACGTCAGCGACGCTGCGCGGACGCATCCGCACCGCGAGCGGCGCACCCCCTCGATCGGTGCGTTCCCGATCGTCGAAAAGCGTCACCGCGGACCCCGAGTCAGGCCTTCTCCTTGAGGGCCTTCGGGTCGACGTCGATGCCCGCTTCACGTCGCTGCTGGGGCGTGATCGTCGTCGGCGCACCCGTCAGTGGGTCGTGACCGCCACCGGTCTTGGGAAACGCAATGACGTCGCGTAGCGAGTCAGCGTCGGCGAGCAGCATGCAGATGCGATCCCAACCGAAGGCGATGCCGCCGTGAGGCGGAGGTCCGTACTGGAAAGCCTCCAACAGGAATCCGAACTTCTCCTGCGCCTCTTCCTCCGCCAAACCGAGCACCTCGAAGACTCGTCGCTGGACAGCGGCGTCGTGGATACGGATGCTGCCGCCGCCGATCTCATTGCCGTTGCAGACGAGGTCGTAGGCCCAGGCGAGAGCCTCACCGGGTGAGGAGTCGGATTCATCGAAACGTTCGATCCATTCGGCGTTGGGTGAAGTGAACGGGTGGTGCACCGCAGTCCACACCCAGGTACCGGAATCGTCTTGCACCTGCTCGAACATCGGCGCATCCACTACCCACACGAAGGACCACTGGGTCGCGTCGATCAGACCGAGCCTTTCGGCGATCTCTACGCGCGCCGCTCCCAGGAGCGCGCGAGCTTCACTCGGGCGACCTGCGGCGAAGAAGACCGCGTCGCCGGCGCTCGCTCCAACGGCCCGCGCGAGCCCATTGCGCTCGGCATCCGTGATGTTCTTGGCCACCGGGCCACCCAAGGTGCCATCGGCGTCAATGGTCACGTAGGCCAGACCCTTGGCACCTCGCTGCTTGGCCCACTCCTGCCATGCATCGAAGGCGCGGCGAGGTTGGTCGGCACCACCGGGCATGACGATGGCACCGACGTAGTCGGCTTGGAAGACACGGAAGGTGGTATCCGCGAAGAACTCGGTGAGGTCGACCAACTCGAGGTCGAAACGTAAGTCCGGCTTGTCGGTCCCATACCTGCGCATCGCCTCCGCGTAGGTCATGTGCGGGATCTCACCGATCTCGTAGCCGAGCACTTGCGACCACAACGCACGCACTACAGCCTCGCCGGTCTCGATGACGTCGGCCTGCTCGACGAAGCTCATCTCGATGTCCAGTTGCGTGAACTCAGGCTGGCGATCGGCGCGAAAGTCCTCGTCGCGGTAGCAGCGTGCGATCTGGAAGTACCGCTCGATACCTCCCACCATCAGCAGCTGCTTGAACAGCTGAGGTGACTGCGGCAAGGCGTACCAGTTACCTGGTTGCAGGCGAACAGGCACGAGGAAGTCTCGTGCACCCTCCGGAGTGGATCGCGTGAGAGTGGGTGTCTCCACTTCGACGAAATCGCGGGCCAGCAGCACGTCGCGTGCCACTTGATTGACCTTCGAACGCATGCGCAGGGCCTCGCCCGGACGGGTGCGCCGAAGGTCCAGGTACCGATGCCTCAACCGGACGTCGTCGCTCACATTCACCCGGTCGTCGATCGGGAAGGGCAAGGGTGCGCTCGCCGACAACACCGTGACGTGGTCGGCAAGGACTTCGATCGCCCCAGTGGGGAGGTCCGGGTTCTCGTTCCCGGCCGGCCGCATCGCTACTTCGCCGACCACCTGGATGCAGAACTCGTCGCGAAGTGGGTGGGCGATCTCCGGCTCCCGGATGACAACTTGAACCCGACCCGATGCGTCGCGCAGGTCGATAAACGCTACGCCGCCATGATCACGACGCGAGGCAATCCAGCCCGCGAGTGTCACGGTGCTACCCGCGTCGTCGGCTCGCAAGCTGCCAGCTCGGTGGGTTCTGATCACTGCGATTCCTCCACGATGGTTCGGCGAAGCTGTTCGACTACCCCTTGTCGGGTGACGGTCTCCTGTGTTCCCCGCTCCATATCCTTCACCTGCACGCTCTCGGCGGCGACCTCGTCCTCGCCGATGATGATCACCCGAGGTGCGCCGCTCTTGTCCGCCGCCTTCATCGCACCTTTGAGCCCGCGATTTCCGTATGCCATGTCGGCGCGGATACCGGCGGCGCGAAGCTCGCTCAGCAACGTAACCGACGTGTGGCGGGCGGCATCGCCGATGGGAACGACGAACACATCCACTCGCGGGCCAGCCCCGACCTCGAGTCCTTCGGCCTCACAAGCCAACAGCGTGCGATCGGTGCCGAGCCCGAAGCCAATACCGGACAAGGCGTCACCACCGACGGATTCCATGAGTCCGTCGTAGCGACCACCACCACCGATTCCCGATTGCGCGCCGAGCATCTCGTGGGTGAATTCGAACGTGGTTCGGGTGTAGTAATCAAGGCCACGGACCAAGCGCGGAGCTTCATTCCACCGCACGCCTGCGTCGGCGAGGAAGCCGCGGACCGAGTCGTAGTGCTCCTGGCACGCGGCGCACAGTTGATCGACCATCACGGGTGCCTGCCCCAACTGGGCCACCACTTCGGGGCGCTTGTCGTCCAGGACGCGTAGGGGGTTCAACCGTGCCCGCGCCTGCGTGGCCTCATCGAGTTGCAGACCGGACAGGTAGAGCGCCAAGGCGTCTCGGTACGTGGGGCGGCATTGCGCGCATCCCAGACTCGTCAGATCGAGCCGGTAGCGGCGAAGTCCGAGTCGGCGATAGGCCTCGTCTGCCAGTGCGATCACCTCGGCGTCGAGCGCGGGATCGTCCCCACCCACGGCCTCGATGCCCACCTGCTGCAGTTGGCGGTAGCGCCCGTGCTGGGGTCGCTCGGCCCGGAAGAAGGGGCCTGCGTACCAGAGCTTGACCGGAAGTGTCCCCTTGTCGAGTCGGTTCTCCACGATCGAACGAATGACGCCCGCGGTTCCCTCCGGGCGCAAAGACAAGGACCTGTCTCCACGATCGGTGAAGGTGTACATCTCTTTGCTGACAACGTCGGTGCTCTCACCGACACCACGGACAAACAGCGCTGTGTCCTCGAATACCGGTAATTCGATGTAGCCGTAACCGGCATGGCGTGCCGGATAAGCCAAGGCCTCGCGAACCGCCAAGAAAGCCGACGAGCGTGGCGGGAAGTATTCGGGAACACCCTTCGGCGCCTGGAACTCCACCACGACTACAGCCCTCGCGCGGGGGGTCGACTGCTCGAACCATCGACGGCGGCCCGAAGGTAGGGATTCGATATGCGCTCGGAGCCGATGGTGGTCTGCGGCCCATGTCCGGGCAGAACCACGACCTCGTCGGCCATGGGCCAGATCACGTCGCGCAGGCTCTTCTCCATGGCGCCAAAGTCCCCGCCCGGCAGATCCGTACGCCCGATGGATCCCTGGAAAAGGACATCGCCAGACAGCAGCACATTCGCTTCGCTCTCGCGCGGTACCTGGAAGACGACGGAGCCCTCGGTATGTCCGGGAGCATGACGCACACCGACTCGAATTCCTGCGATATCGACATCCGCCCCCTCATCGGGGAGGAGGCGAACGTCGGAGGGTTCGGTCAATTCGAGAGAGTCCTTGGTCATCGCGAGCAACTGCTCTCGGGCAGCGACCATGGTGCTGCCGGCCGGATCGGCGAGTCGATAGCGATCCGCGGGGTGGATGAAAGCCGGAATCTCGAAGTCCCGACTGACCGGTGCCACGCTCCACACATGGTCGATGTGACCGTGAGTGAGGAGGACCGCCGCCGGAGACAACTTGTGCTCGCGAACCACGTCGTGAACGCGATCGATGCTGTCTTGACCGGGGTCGACGATCAGGCATGGCTCCCCCGGTCCGACGGCCACGACGTAACAGTTGGTCGACCAGGAGCCGGCAGGAAAGCCCGTGATGAACAACGCCCCTCCAGCTCGGTTCGGATCCTCGACCACCCCGAGGGAAGCCGCTCGCTCAGCCTAGCCACGCATGGACGAGCCCCTACACTCATGCGCCGAAGCCAAGGCCGCACAATCGGCCATACGCCACGACACCCAGGAGACTCATGACCTCGTCGAACCGACGCGAGCGGGACATGGCGCGTGCCAAGTTCGAGCGGCAGCAGACGCGCCGCGCGGAGCGCGAAGCAAAGGCCAGGTCCCAGCAGCGGGTCATCGCGATCATCGTCGTAGCGGTCTTGGTCATTGCCGGAGCCGGATGGGCCGTGGTCTCCATGATGAACGACGACCAAGCGGATCAAACGACGGCAACCGACGCCGGCGAGCAGGTCAACGAGCAGACCGACGCGCCGACCACCGATTCGACCGACGATTCGACCGACGACGTGCAGGCGGGCGAACCCGTCGTGGACCTGTGCGCCGAGCCGATACCAGTCCGCCCCAACGACGTCTCTTTCGATTCGGCGCCGTCTCCTGGTGACACTGTGCCCGGAACACTGACGCTGACGACCAACTGCGGAGATATCGTCATCGATCTTCTCGCCGATAAGGCCCCGGCAACCGTCGCGTCCATGGCCTTCTTGGCCGATACGGGCTTCTACGACGCGACGGCCTGCCACCGCCTGACGACCTCGGGGATCTTCGTCCTGCAATGCGGGGATCCGGCCGGCAACGGCACCGGTGGTCCTGGCTACCAGCTACCCGACGAGAACCTGCCGGCCGAGGGTGAGGCCAACTACCCCGCAGGAACGGTTGCCATGGCGAACGCTGGACCGGGCACCGCCGGCTCCCAGTTCTTCCTCGTGTACGAGGACACGACCTTGCCCTCGGGGTACACCATCTGGGGTCAGATCACCGAGGGCTTGGACGTGGTCCGCGCGATCGCCGATGCGGGCACCGCTGACGGGGGCCCGGACGGCTCGCCAGCCCAGGCCGTGGTTATCGAATCTGCAACAGTTGGCGCCGCCGGCTAGCGCCGGTCACCAGCCCTGACAGACTGACCCGTGGTTCGACCGAGTGAACGAGCGTGGGAGGTGAGTGCATGACCGGTGAGACGAACGCGACCAGCGGATCGGCGG
>CAYLOH010000007.1:16426-63088 GCA_964385255.1 uncultured Rubrivirga sp.
GCCCACCCCGTCGCCCACCCCCGCGTCCATGCCCACTCCTGCGGCCCTTCGACGCCCCACATCGAGCGTTCCCGCGGCGCAGGTGGCGGGGCCGACCACGCCCACCACGCCCACGTCCACCAGTGCATCCTTCGGCCGGGTGGACCCGGACGGCACCGTCTATCTGAAGACCCCCGAGGGCGACGTGGTGGTCGGCCAGTACGCAGCGGGCACCCCGGAGGAGGGGCTCGCCTTCTTCGCACGCAAGTACGACGATCTGGTTGTCGAGATCGACTTGATCACCCAGCGCCTGGTCGATGGTCGCGCCAAGCCGGATCAGGCCTTGGCGGTCATCGATCGCGTTCGCACCGGCCTTGCCGAACGTTCTTTCGTGGGAGACGTCGAGGCGCTCCAGCAGAAGGTGACCAAAGCCGAGGCCGAGCAGCAGTCGGCGGCACAGCGCCAGGTCGAGCACCGCGAACGGCTTCGAGAGCAAGCGAAGGCTTCCCGCCAGACCCTCGTCCAGGAGGCCGAGACGCTGGCCGACTCCACGGCATGGAAACCGACCAGCGAGCGCTTCGCCGCGATCGTCGAGGAGTGGAAGGCGCTGCCTCGCTCGGACCGCTCGCTCGAGCAGGAATTGTGGAAACGCTTGAGCGCTGCTCGGGCTGCTTTCGATAAGCGCCGGCGCGCGCACTTCGCCGAGCTCGACGTGCAACGCAAGGAGGCGGTGACACGGAAGCGCGAATTGATCGCGCAGGCCGAGAAACTCGCACAGTCCACGGACTGGGGCCCCACCACGCGGTCACTGAAGAAGTTGATGGAGGACTGGAAGCGTGCGCCTCGGACGTCCCGTTCTGACGAGGACAAGCTCTGGAAGAAGTTCAAGGCCGCGCAGGATTCCTTCTATGCAGCGATGAAGGCAGCCGACAGCGCTAAGGACGCGGAGTTGGCGCCCAACGTGGAGGTGAAAGAAGCCCTCGTTGTGAAGGCGGAGGCCCTGCTTCCCCTTTCCGCGGATCCGGACCTCGCAGCCATCAAGCGGCAATTGCGTTCGATTCAGGAGCAGTGGGACAAGACGGGCGACCTACCGCGCAGCGATCGTGCTCGCCTCGAGGGGCGCTTGAAGAAGGTCGAGGACGCCGTTCGCAAGGCCGAATCGAGTGCATGGGAACGCGATGATCCCCAAAAGCGGGCACGCGCTGAGTCGACGGCCAACGCGTTCACCGACGCACTCGCCCGACAAGAAGCAGACCTTGCTGCCGCTCAAGCGCGCGGTGACGAACGCGCCATCCGCAAGCTGAGTGAGTCGATCGACAGTACCCGGGCACTGCTGGAAGCCGCCCAGCGCATTGCGCGCTAGACGCGATAGGCGTCGTAGACGCCCTCGACGGTCCGCACCGCCTTCAGCACCGAACCAAGATGCTTGGGATCGGCCATTTCGAAGGTGAAACGCGACGTGGCAACACGATCCCGGGTGGTAGCCACGGAAGCACTCAAGATGTTGACGTGGGTGTCGGACAGTGCGCGCGTCACGTCCGCCAGAAGCCGGGAACGATCGAGGGCTTCCACCTGGATGTTCACCAAGAAGATGCTCGAGGGGGTGGGGGCCCACTCGACTTCCACTTCGCGTTCAGGGTGCTCGCGCAGGTTCGGCACGTTCACGCAGTCCTCGCGATGCACGGACACACCGGATCCGCGAGTAACGAATCCCATGATCGGGTCCCCGGGCACCGGGGTGCAGCAGCGAGCCAGCTTGACCCACAGGTCGTCGGCGCCCTTCACCGTCACACCCACGTCGTGCGAGGTCGACGCCCGACGCCCCGGCGCCGGGGTGATCGTCTCGGCGGCATCGTCGGCTGCGCCGTCGACCCCACCCGCCGCTTCGACCAATCGCTGCACGATGGTGGCGGCGGACACACGTCCCTCCCCCACCGAGGCATACAGGGCCGTGACGTCCGCCTGATTCAGGTCGACAGCGATGGTCGCAAGCGCTTGGTTGGTCATCAAGCGCTGGAGCGGAAGCCCCTTCTTGCGCATCGCCCGAGCGATCTGATCCTTGCCGCTGTCAATCGCCTCGTCGCGTCGCTCCTTGGAGAACCACGCCTTGATCTTCGTCTTGGCGCGCGCAGACGCTGCGAAGTTAAGCCAGTCACGACTGGGGCCGGCCCCATCAGCCTTCGACGTGAAAATCTCAACGACGTCGCCGCTGGCCAATTGTGATTCCAGAGGCACCAACTTGCCGTTGACGCGAGCGCCTACGCACCGGTGCCCTACCTCGGTGTGCACCGAATAGGCGAAGTCGACCGGCGTGGCACCCGAGGGAAGCGCCATGACGTCGCCCTTGGGCGTGAAGACGTACACCTCCGCCGAACCCAGGTCGTAACGCAGCGAATCCAAGAACTCGCTCGGGTCTGCGGTCTCGCGCTGCCACTCGAGCAGTTGCCGCAACCAGGCGAAGTCGTCGGCGCCGGACTTGCTGGAATCGGACTGCTTGTACTTCCAATGGGCGGCGACACCGAGCTCGGCGGCTTGGTGCATTTCGAATGTGCGGATCTGCACCTCGACGACCTTGCCTTCGGGTCCGATGACGGTGGTGTGAAGTGATTGGTACATGTTGAACTTCGGCATGGCGATGAAGTCCTTGAAGCGGCCAGGAACCGGACTCCACTTGGCGTGGATCGTTCCCAAGACCGCATAACAGTCACGCACGCTCTCCACCAGGATGCGAACGCCCACGAGGTCGTAGATGTCGTTGAAGTCCCGGCCACGCACGATCATCTTCTGGTACACGGAGTAGTAATGCTTCGGGCGTCCGGTCACACTCGCCTTGATGCGGCTCGCCTTCAATTCCCCATCGATCTCGGAAATCACCTGCGTGAGGTACTTCTCGCGCGACGGTGCCCGCTCTCCCACCAGACGAACGATCTCTTCGTACATCTTCGGATACATCGTGGCGAAGGAGAGATCCTCCAACTCCCACTTGATCGTGTTCATGCCCAGGCGGTGTGCCAGTGGAGCGTAGATCTCGAGTGTTTCCTTCGCCTTCTTCTGCTGCTTCTCCTCGGGCAGCCACTGCAGCGTTCGCATGTTGTGGAGTCGATCCACGAGTTTGATGACCAGGACGCGGATGTCGCGGGCCATGGCGACGACCATCTTCCGTACCGTCTCAGCGGCCGAGGCCTCGCCGTAGGTGACCTTGTCCAGTTTTGTCACACCATCGACCAGCAGCGCGACCTCGTCGCCGAAGTCCTCCCGCAGTGCGTCGAGGGAGTACCCGCAGTCCTCGACGGTGTCGTGCAGCAAGGCGGCGGCGAGTGTGGGAGCGGGCATGCCCAGGTCGGCCAGGATCGCTGTTATCGCCAACGGGTGGGTTATGTACGGCTCCCCCGAGTGCCGCTTCTGGTCGCGGTGGAGGTAGGCGGCCATCTCGTAGGCCCGCGCGACGAGGCGGGTATCGGCCTTCGGGTGATAGCGCCGCAGGTCACGAAGCACCGGTTCGAGTTCGGGATGGTTGGACCGTGGCCCCGCCAATCGCGCGAAGCGGTTCCGGAAGCCACCCGCGTCGGCGGAAGTGCGATCGACCCCCGGGCGTCCGGGCTCGGTGGCGACAGGCATGTTCTTCGCCATTCCCACCTCCCGGTCACCGACAAGTGTACGTCCGGTCAGCGACGCTTTCGTCGCGGTTGTCGCTTGGGTTGGACGCGATCACTGCTGTACGAGCGGGCAAGTTCGCGCAGTTGTTCCGGTGACGCAGGACCGGACACAGCCGGGGGCGCCTCGCTCGACGATCCGTCGCCTCCACCATCGGCGTCCGGTGCCTTATTCGCCGCAGCACCCTTGGCCGCCTGCTTGCGCCGCGCGTAAACCCGCGCGGCCAGCGCCTTCATCTCGGGCTGGCGGTCCTTGAGCAGTGCAAGTACGGGAGTCGCGATGAAGATGGACGAGTAGGTGCCCACCGCCATACCGATGGCCAAGGCGACAGCTAGGTCGAGGAGTGTTCCAGCTCCGAGCAGCCCGGCGCCCACGACGATGATCGCCAAGACCGGCAACAAGGAGGTCAACGATGTATTGATGGACCGAACGACCGTCTGATTGACGGCGAGGTTCGCGGCTTCGTCGTAGGTCATGATGGACTGCCCGGCGATGCCGCGGGTGTTCTCCTTGACCTTGTCGTAGACGACCACGGTGTCATAGAGCGAATACGCGAGGATGGTGAGGACGCCGATCGCAGTTGCCGGCGTCACCTGAAGTCCGAATGCCGCGTAAATGCCGATCGTGATGACCAGGTCGTGGACCAGTGCGACGATGGCGCCGACGGCCATCCGCCACTCGAAGTAGATGGACAGGAAGATGGTCACCAAGACCAGGAAGATCACCAGTCCCTGCAGGGCCGAGGTGGACACCTGCGCACCCCACGTGGGTCCCACCACCTGCACGGTGATCTCCGAGCCGGGGACACCGCACACCGCGCCTAGCTGATCGGCCAGCGAAACCGACTCCGCGCTGGTGAGCGGCACCGTCTGCACCCGCATGGTTCCCGAACCGGCGACCGTGACGATGGTCTGCCCACCGGTAGCCGCCTCGGCCACTTCGCGAGCGTCGACTACCGAGCACGTGGCGTTGGGTATGGCGAAATCCGCTCCCCCGCGGAACTCGATGCCCAAGTTCAGACCACGAAAGACCAATGCCCCGATGGACACGATCAGCAGGACGGCCGAGATGGCGAACCAGGTCTTCCACTTGCTGACGAAGTCGTAGGAAACTTCGCCGCGGTAGAGGCGCTGCCCGAACCCACTCACGATCGCACCTCCGCATCTTCCCCGGCCGCCTTGGCATCCGCGGCTACCGAATCCTCACTGGACTCTTGCGCCTTTCGCGCGCGATAGTCATCCCGCCGCTTTCGCGCCGAGCGACCCGCTAGGGAATCGATCGCGCTGCGTCCACCGATGCGGTCGGGGTCCAGGCCGGTGAGCTTGGACCCGCTCTGCATGAACTTCGTCCTACCGATGAGCACGACGATGGGGTGGGTGAACCAGAAAGCCATGATCAGGTCGATGACGGTGGTTAACCCGAGGATGAAGGCGAAGCCGCGCACGCTACCCACCGAGAGGAAGTACAAGACCACTGCCGCCAGCAAGGTCACGAAGTCCGCCGCGAGCAGTGTCCTTCGGGCCCGAATCCAGCCGCTGTCGCACGCCTGGCGCAGAGTTCTACCCTCGCGCAACTCATCGCGCATACGCTCGAAGTAGACGATGAAGGAGTCTGCGGTGATGCCGACCGCGACGATCGCACCGGCCACGCCCGCCAAGGTCAGTGTCAAGCCGATCGTCTTGGAGAAGATGACGACGGATAGGTAGAGGAGCGCTGCCGCGACGGCGAGCGAGGCGACGGCCACCAATCCGAGCAATCGGTAGTACAGCAACAGGTAGAGGGACACCACGCCCAAGCCGATGAGTCCCGCGATGATGCCCGCTCGCAGCTGGTCACCGCCGACCGTCGCGGACACCGACGTGACGTCGACCACCTCGAGGGTCACCGGCAGCGCCCCGTACTTCAGCACGTTCGCCAGATCGCGGGCTTCCTGGGCGTTGAAGTCCCCTTCGATCTGGGCCTGCCCACCGATGATGGGCTCGTTGAAGCGGGGGGCCGACACGACCACCCCATCCAGGACGATCGCGAAGGCGTTACATGGCGTGGCTCCGGTGCCGCACTCGGGCAGGGCACTGAGGGTGGTCGATGCATCGGCCAATGCGCCTGCACCTTCGGAGTCGAAGTCCAAGGTGACGACCCAGCCAACACCTTGCTGAGTCAACTGCGCGTTGGCGTCGGTGACGTTCACGCCCTGGATGAATGCCGGCTCCATGACGTACTTCTGCGCGCCGCTTTGGTCGCACGCTCCCAGCCACTGTTCCGGGTTGTCCGGGCTACCGCCGGCAAGGTTCACCGGGTCCAGACAGTTCAGCGCGTCCACCTCGGCCTGGAACTCGGGGCTGTACTCGGCGGCCTGGACGATCTCCGCGGTGCGCGCGCCGCCCTGGTCGGCCGACTCGGCCGTTTCCTCCCCCGCAGCGGCCTCGGCCCCAGCTTCCGGCTCGGCTGGCGCGGTGGCCGGATCCGTTGCGGCGTCCGCGGTCGCACCCGGGGCGAGAGTCTCGCCGTTCGCACCCTCTTGCGCTGCGGCGTCCGTCGGGAAGGGGTTCAACACGTTCCAGACGGGCCGGAAATTCAACAGGGCGGTTCGTTGCACCAACTCGACCACGCGGTCTTGCCCGACGCCCGGCACGGACACGACGATCGCTGCCGAGTCGCCCGAGCCCTGCGTCGTCACCTCTGCTTCGGCGACGCCGAGTCCATCCACGCGCGCGCGAATGATCTCGACCGATTGCGCGAGTTGTTCCTCGGTGATCTGTTCACCCTCGACTACGGGCTCGGGCACCATGATGACCTGGGTGCCGCCTTGCAGATCCAGGCCGAGGCGGACCGAGGAGTCGGTGCCTGGCCAAAAAGCCCACGCAGCACTGCCGATCAGCAGCACAGCCATGGCGATCAGCGATCGTCCTGGCCTCGACGTTGCGGGTGGTGCCACGGGTCTCCCTCTACGAACGGCGTTCTTCGATGATTGCGATCAGGCAGATGAGGAACCCGTGTCGGGCGGTGCATCCGTGATCGAACCAGGCGCCGGCTCGATGACCCGCGCGACGGCAGCAGCAACCATCCGGACGAAGACACCCGGGGAGATCTCCAGGCTGATCTCGTCGTCGGCGACCACGGCCACCGTGCCGATCATTCCGGCCGTCGTCATGACCTGGGCGCCAGGAGCCAGAGCCGCGACCATGGCCGCCTGCTGCTTCTGGCGCATCTTCTGCGGGCGAATGAGCAGGAAGTAGAAGGCAACAATCAATAGCAGAATGGGCGCGAGGGCTACCAAGTCCACGAATCGCTCCTGAATCTGTGTGTCCACCCGCGTCGGGATGCCTACGCGCTCCGGAATTTCCGGTGGGCACGAGGGTACCTAGCCGTTCCGAGGGCGACGAGGCGCCCCTCGGACCGCTACTGCTCGGGTTCCTCCTCGGCCCACGGCAACACCCCTTGTCCCGGTGCGTCCACCGGTGCCGTGCGGCCCACGTGCTGCCAGCCGGCGGCCGTCGCGACGCGTCCGCGCGGCGTGCGCATCAGCAGCCCCAGTCGGACCAAGAAGGGCTCGGCCACGGTCTCGATGGTCTCCGGTTCCTCGCCCACGGCCACGGCCAGGGTGCTCAGCCCCACCGGCCCACCGCCGAACCTGTCGACGATCGCTTCGAGAACCGCCCTATCGATGCGGTCGAGACCGACGGCATCCACTTCGTAGAGCTCAAGTGCTGCGGTAGCGGCGTCGGAGTCGACGACACCGGACCCATGCACCTGCGCCCAGTCTCGCACCCGCCGTAGAAGTCGGTTCGCAATGCGCGGTGTCCCCCGGCAGCGACCGGCGATCTCCGCACCGCCCTCGTCGGTGATCTGCACACCCAGCAGACCGGCACTGCGGCGCACGATGCGCTCGAGGTCGGCGCTGTCGTAGAAGTCCAGGTGCGCGGTGAAACCGAACCTGTCGCGCAACGGGCCGGGTAGCAACCCTGCACGCGTGGTGGCACCCACCAACGTGAAGGGTGCGATTTCCAGAGGGATCGCGGTGGCGCCCGGTCCCTTGCCGACGACGACGTCAACCCGAAAGTCCTCCATCGCCACGTACAGCATCTCCTGTGCGGCACGCGCGGTCCGGTGGACCTCGTCGATGAACAAGACCTCCCCCGGTTGGAGGCTCGACAAAACCGCGGCGACATCGCCCGCATGCTGCAGGGCCGGCCCGGACGTCATGCGAATCGGTGCCACCAGCTCACTGGCAATGATCGCCGCGAGGGTGGTCTTGCCAAGCCCCGGAGGACCACTGAGCAGCACGTGGTCCGACACGCCTTCGCGTCGGCGCGCAGCCTCGAGCACGAGGCCGAGTTGACTCTTCACCCGGTCTTGACCGACGAATTCCACCAGCGACGTCGGTCGCAGAGCACCATCGACGATGGAGTCGTCATCGTCGGCACCGGGATCGAGCACGCTCACGATCGGTCCAGACTGCGCAGCGCTTCCTTGAGCAAGGAGCCAACGTCGGGAGAGTCGGGATCGGTGATCTCATCCAAGCGAGCCGCCAACTGATCGACGGCCGCGTCGGCTTCCCGGGAACTCCACCCGAGCGACGTCAATCCGGCCGCGACCGCCGATCGCCACGGATCATCACCGCGACCTCCCACGGAGGACGTTCCTGCGACGGAGGGACCGAGTCGGTCCTTCAATTCCAGGACGATGCGTTGGGCTCCCTTCTTGCCGATGCCAGGAACCTTGGTCAACGTCACCAAGTCCTCGGCTTCGATCGCCCGACGCAGATCGTTCGGACCGAGCACGCTGACAAGCGCGAGCGCGATGCGTGGCCCGATACCGCTCACCGTCTGCACCTGCTCGAACACCTGGCATTGCTCACCGTCGGTAAAGCCATACAGCGTCCAGCCGTCCTCGCGCACGACCATCGCTGTGTGCAGGTGCACCTCATGACCTACCCGCAACTGGGTGGTCACCTGTGGTGGCACGACCACGCGCAGCGCTACCGGTCCGAGGTCGACACTGACGTAATCACTGCCGATGACCAGCACGGCGCCTCGAATCCGATCGATCATCGGCGGGCAGCCATGTGTTGAGCGCGTGCATGTTCGAGCCGGGAGGCCGCAGCCCCACGCCATGCTTGGCAGATGGCGATCGCAGCCGCGTCCGCGGCATCGGCTGGCGACGGTGCAGCCGATAGCGCAAGCACGCGGGTGACCATCGCGGTCACCTGCGCCTTGTCTGCCCGCCCATTGCCCGTGACTGCTGCCTTGACCTCGGTGGGCGTGTGCAGGGCTACGTCGATGCCGCGCCTGGCTGCCACCAGCAACGCGACCGCAGCGGCCTGTGCCGTGGCCATCGCCGTGCGCACGTTGTGTTGACTGAAGACCCGCTCGACAGCGACCACGTCGGGTAGGTGCTCGGCGACGAGGGATTCCAGCGACCGCTCGAGTTCGACCAACCGGACCTCAATCGGCAAGTCCGCGTCGGTACGGAGGACTCCGATGTAGCGCAATGAGACCTTGCGGCCCGGCGCCCCGTCTATCACCGCGACGCCGCAGCGCGTGAGCCCGGGATCCACCCCGAGAACACGTCGATCCGCAGCCATCATCAGTCCTCAACTCCCCTGCGACATCGATTCCTGAAAGTCATCGATCCGACGCCGACCGCAATCGAACATCAGTACGGTCACGCTAGCCCGGGGGTGTGCCACCCACACGTGGGCGCGCCGGGAGTGCGCACTAAACCCCCGGCCGCGAGTACCGATCGGCCGGTCCCACGACATCGCCGGTGACCAGCTCGAATCCCCAACGCAGATCCTCGATCAACTCGGCGTGGTCGACCACGCAGCGGTCATCAGTGGAAATGCCGATGCACGCCGACCCGTCGTAAGTGACCATGGTGACGTTGACGGCGGCGCCGATCGTGGCGACGAGCGGGAACGCCGCCACCATTTTCGCTCCAGCCAAGTACAGCGGAATCGGTGGTCCGGGAACATTGCTGGTGGTGATGTCCGATGTCTTCGCGGCATGGGCCAACACCGGGACCGGGACGAACCAGCTCACATCCGCTAGCGGGTCAGCCATGCGCATCGCGGGTGCGTGTCGCCAGGTGTCCACGAGTTCGTGTGCGGCCGCCATGCGCTCGTCAACGTCCAGGCCCTTGACCGGCAACTCGAATCGAGCGATGGCGACGGCGTTGGACGCCTGCGCGCTTCGATCACCGGCATCTCCGCGCAGACTGATGGGAACATTGACACGCAATTCCGCAACCCCGGCTCCGTACCGCTCGTGGTAGCGATCGACACCACTCGTCACCGCCGCCATGAACGCGTCGTTCACGCTGAATCCCCGAGACTTCGCAGCCGACTTAAGCCCGTCGAACGCGAACTCGAAGGTCCCGAAGTGGTACGTGGTGCCACGCTGCGTCCACAGCGGTGACAGTGGCGCTTCCGGAACCGACAGCGCCTTGGTGATCGACTCGACGGTCTGCCGAACCACGGTTGCCGCCCCACCCGGATCACTGAGGGCCTGCACGGCCACTTGCCCACTCGCTCGCAGGACACTCCCAGCGCCCTCGCGCAATCGCTCGAGGTTGTCTTCGATATTCGCACGCGCGATATCCAGCAAGCTGACGTCCTGTCCGCGAGGCGCCTGCGGTGTGGGGGGATCGTCGGGGTTGGGATCGGGGCCGAGTTCGAACAGCGATAACGCCATCATGACCGTGGCCTGACCATCGGCGATCGAATGATGCAGTTTCAAGGCGAATGCGGCTTCCCCATCGGGCAGACCCTCGATCAACAGGGCCTCCCACAGGGCTCGGTTGCGATCGAAATCGGTGAGGGACATCCGCCGGACGTCCCGCAACAGGTCCGACCAGCCACTCCCGTCGGGAAGCCGGTAACGATGCACGTGCACGTCGATGTCGAAGTCCGGATCGGGCGCGAGCCGCGGAGCCGACAACCCGAAAAGTCCGTAGAGGGGTCGCATCCGAAGCGTCGGCACGAAGTGCGTCAAACGCTCCAACCGAGTGCGCAGACGCTCCCAATCGGGGGTGGAGTCCAATACCGCGAGCGCCACGACGGTGCTGCGCATGCGTGGATCCCCCGCAGCCGTACGGAACGTGGCGGCATCCCACCCGCGCAGTTGCGCGCCGACCGGATTGCCACCCGACACGAACTAGCCCACCTTCTCCATGACGTCGTCACTGACGTCGAAGTTCGCGTAGACATTCTGGACGTCGTCACTGTCCTCCAGGGCTTCGATCAAGCGAAACACCTTCGTCGCACCGTCCTCGTCGAGTTCGACGGTGACCGACGGCAGGAATGTGGCCTCTGCAGAGTCGTAGTCGATTTCGGCGTTCTGCAACGCGGTGCGTACGGCCACCACGTCCGTCGCCTCGCTGACCACTTCGAAGGACTCACCCAGGTCGTTGACTTCCTCGGCCCCCGCGTCCAACACCGCCATCAACAGATCGTCCTCGGTCAGGCCAGCGGCTTTCGGCACGATGATCACGCCTTTGCGATTGAACATGTAGGACACCGAACCCGGGTCGGCCATCGATCCTCCGTTGCGGGTCATCGCCACGCGAACTTCACCAGCCGCGCGATTGCGGTTGTCCGTCAGGCATTCGATCAACACTGCGACGCCATTCGGTCCGTAACCCTCGTACATGATCGTTTGCCAATCGGAGCCGCCGGCTTCGGCGCCGGAGCCACGCTTAACCGCACGCTCGATGTTGTCCAGCGGCACCGAGGACTTGCGCGCCTTCTGAATGGCGTCGTAGAGCGTGGGGTTACCCGCTGGGTCACCACCACCTTGTCGGGCCGCCACCTCGATGTTCTTGATCAGTTTGGCGAAGAGCTTGCCGCGCTTGGCGTCGATGACCGCCTTCTTGTGCTTGGTGGTCGCCCACTTGGAATGACCGCTCATGCGAAAGACCTGCCCATCCCAGTCCTCTAGACCTTCCCGTCAACCATGTCCACGAAATACCGGTGCACCCGATCGTCGTCGGTCAACTCCGGGTGGAAGCTGGTGGCCAGCACCGACCCCTGCCGAACGGCCACGATGGTACCTGCGCGCTCTCCTGCCGAGATCGTCGCGAGGATCTGCACCTCTTCCCCCACACGTTCCACCCAGGGTGCTCGGATGAACACCGCGTGGAAGGACTCGGGCCCGAGCACGGGCATGTCGATGTCCGTTTCGAAGGAGTCGACTTGCCGACCGAACGCGTTACGCCGGACGACGACGTCCAGTCCGCCCACCGTCTCTTGGTCCGGACGGGCATCCAGCACCTCGTCGGCCAGCATGATCATCCCGGCGCAGGAGCCGTACATCGGCAACCCCGCTGCGCGCAGTGAACGCAACGGTTCGAACCAGCCGTCGAGTGCAGCCAACTTCGACATGGTCGTGGACTCCCCACCGGGGATGACCACGCCATCGCAGGGATCGAGATCGCTGATCGATCGGATGGCACGCGAGCGCACACCGATACGAGTGAGAGCATCGACGTGCTCACGCACGTCCCCTTGCAGCGCGAGCACCCCGATCGACGGGGCGCTGGTCACCAGCCGCGGTCTTCCAAGCGATGATGGACCGGCAAGTCCGCCACGTTGATGCCGACCATGGCCTCGCCCAGACCACGCGAGGCTTCGGCGACGATCTCGGGCTTGTCGAAGTGTCGGGTTGCCATCACGATCGCCTCGGCTCGCTTCTTGGGATCGCCGCTTTTGAAGATGCCCGATCCGACGAAGACGCCGTCGGCTCCGAGCTGCATCATCATCGCCGCATCGGCGGGCGTTGCGATGCCACCGGCGGTGAACAGCACAACCGGAAGCTTGCCCTCACGCGCCACCTCGGCGACCAACTCGTAAGGCGCCTGGAGTTCCTTGGCGGCCACGAACAACTCGTCCTCTGCCATGGAGCGCAAGCGACGGATCTCCCCGAGGATCTTGCGCATGTGGGTGACGGCATTCGACACATCCCCGGTGCCGGCTTCACCCTTGGATCGAACCATCGCGGCGCCTTCGGTGATACGTCGAAGCGCCTCACCGAGATTGGTGGCTCCGCATACGAACGGCACGGTGAAGTTCTTCTTGTCGATGTGGTTGGCATAGTCGGCCGGGGTCAAGACCTCCGACTCGTCGATGTAGTCCACACCCAGCGACTGCAGCACCTGGGCCTCACCGAAGTGCCCGATCCGCGCCTTCGCCATGACGGGGATGGAGACGGCCTCCATGATTCCGGTGATCATCTCCGGGTCGGACATGCGTGCGACCCCGCCCTGCGCCCGGATATCGGCGGGCACGCGCTCGAGCGCCATGACGGCGACGGCTCCCGCGTCCTCGGCGATCTTGGCCTGATCGGCGTCCACCACGTCCATGATCACGCCGCCCTTGAGCATCTCCGCCATACCCCGCTTGACGCGGTCGGTACCAACCTGCTCGTTCACCTAGACCTCACAAATCACCGTATTAACGCGTGGGAGCACCATCGTAGGACCACTGGTGAGCCCCGCAACGGGGGATCACATGTCGACGAGGGCGTCGGGAACCGAGTCGTCCAATTCCACGCTCTGCGGCCACGGCGTGTGCCCGGCGAGCCGGAAGGTGCGAACCATGCGCTGATTGCGCAGTTGGCTACAGGCGCGGACCGCGTCATTGAGGAAGCGCCTCGACAGTTGGACTCGCCTGGCCGCAGCCGCCAATTCCTCGACGAGTTCGGAACCTCCGGGCGCCTGACACACCTCCTCGATCTCCTCCTCGTCGAGGGTCGCCTCCAGTGCTTGGCTGAGGGCGGACTCGGCCTGCGCGCGCTGAGACAGGTGATCGGGGTCGTGGTTATCGCCGTCCGCGGCGGTGCGGGCCGCATGCGCGGCTTCGGCCACCACTATCGCCCCGGCCGGATCCAGCAGGCCGCTGGTTGCCAGTTCCAGGGCCACCGACGATCGACGCAGCAGGTGGGCATCGAGCGCGAGCTCGGCGGTGTCGATCCTCTTGTGCAAGGCGTCGAGCCGACCCGCCGTCATAGACAGATACAGACCGAACAGACCCACCACGACGACGACGAGAACGAGCCACCACCAACTCACGCAGAACTCCCCCGCCCACCAGATCGACGACCTCGCATGAACGAGGGTCGGGCAGCGAACTTGCCGAGCGCTTGGCCGCGCAGGTCCTCGGTCACCTTCTCCCCCGGGACGCGCACGCTCTCATACACCTCGAGGACGTCGTCCACCACGGTGTCCCAGTCGTACGTTCGGGCGCGGACGTGTCCGCGAGCCACGAGGGCGCCGCGTGCTGCGTCGTCGGCGAGGACGGACAGCACCGCATCGGCCAAGGACCCAGGATCCTTGGTGGCGAACAAGCGTCCGGCCTTGCCATTTTCCAAAACCTCTTGGAATGCCGGCAGGTCGCTGGCGACCACGCAGGCACCGGCGGCCATCGCCTCCACCAGAACAATGCCGAAGGATTCGCCACCCGTATGCGGCGCTACGTACACCTGGACCTCGCGCAACAACTCCTGTTTGCGCGCATCGCTCACGGTGCCGACGAAGGTGATCGCCTCGGCGACCCGATCGGGGATCTCCTTGCGGACGTCGTCGACATCGCCGGGACCGGCGACGATCACCGTAAGGTCCGGCACCTGATCGAGGACGGCGGGCAGCGCTTCAATGAGAACGGACAGCCCCTTGCGCGGCTCCTCGATGCGCCCGAGGAAGAGAATCTCGCGACGCCGCTGACGATCATCGACCTCCGGTGCGAAGTCTCGAACCCGGACACCATTGGGAATGAGGACGGCGTCACCGCCCACATGACCGACGAGGGTCCGGCGGGCTTCCTCGCTCACCGCGATGCTTCCCCGCAGTTTCTCCATTGCCGTCTGGGCGATGTAGTACCCGGCGGTGAGAACGCGTGAACGATCGTGCGAGGAGTGCCAGGTCGCGACGAGTGGTCCCCGGGCCGCCCAGCAGGTCAGCAAGGACAGGCTCGGAGCCAACGGTTCATGGATGTGCACGATGTCGAAGTCGCCTTGGCGGATCCACCCGCGAACTCGCCGGGTTGCCTTGACACCGAAACTCAATCGGGCGACCGAACCGTTGTAGGGCACCGCCACCGGGCGCCCACCGTCGGTGACCCACGGGGGTAGATCGTGGTCCTCCTCGACGGGAGCCAGCACGTCCACGTGGTGACCGCGGCCACGCAGCGTCACTGCGAGGTCCGATACGTGCGAGCGGACACCGCCGGGCACATCCCAGGCGTACGGGCACACGAGTCCGATGCGCATGCTCATGCGGACACCGGCGCCCGAGGTTCCAGGTCGGCGACCCAGACGCGCTGCAGCATGTGCCAGTCGATGCTGTGTTCGCGGATACCGGAC
Source organism: uncultured Rubrivirga sp. (assembly GCA_964385255.1). Lineage (GTDB taxonomy): Bacteria > Actinomycetota > Actinomycetes > S36-B12 > S36-B12 > S36-B12. The sequence continues at coordinate 31,414 of CAYLOH010000007.1, forward strand.
TCCCAGCCGCGCGCGAGTTGCTGGGTGATCGCGCGAATGTTCTCGTCGCGATCCCCTTCTCGAGGAATCTCGATGCGATCGTGGACGTACCCGCGCGCAAGATCACCGTCGAACCACATGGTCACCGGGTGAAGAGGTACGTCGGTCATCATCGCCAAGATCGCCGGACCAGCGGGGAACGACGCCGGTTCACCGAAGAAGTCCACGTGAACGCCGGTCCGACCTATGTCTCGGTCTCCCATCAGCGCCACCAGCTTTCCTTCGCGCAAGCGGCGAGTGAGTTGACGCAATACGTCGGGCTCACCGGTGCCGAGGACGTCCATGCCCAACTTGCGGCGGTAGGCAAGGAACTTCTCGAACAACTTCTCCGGCTTCAGCCGTTCCGCAACAGACGAAACCGATCCATAGGTCAGTGCCGCCCAAGCGCCGGCATGATCCCAATTCGCCATGTGGCCGGGGATCATCAAGGCGCCCCCCTTGTCCAGGGCGTCGTCGAGCAGGTACTGGCGCTCCAGTACGAACGTGTCTCGAATCCGCGCCTTCGACCACAAGGGAAGACGAAACGCCTCACACCAGTAACGCATGTAGCTGCGCATACCCGCTCTGCTCAACTCGCGGATCTCGTGATTGTCGGCATCGGGGTGGACTCGGCGCAGGTTCCTTTCGAGCTGGGTCACTCCCCCAGCTCTCCTACGCCACAACCCGTCGGCCATCTGCCGGAAGACGGCGTTCGCGGCGGGCTCAGGCATCGCTCGGGTGAGGTTCCACCCGACCTCGTACAGCCAGGTGTTCAGAGAATCAGTCGCCGCACTGCGCAACGATGACGGACGCACAAACCTTGCTACATCACTCACCGCGGGTGCTTCCCCGCAGTTGTCGCCGCACCACGACCATTCTTTGGACGACGGTGACCACCCCGGCGAGACCGATCACCCACAACGCGATCGGAAGCACGTAGGGAACGCCGAAACCTGTCAGCAAGATGGCGATTCCCGCGAGGATCAAGCGCTCGGCACGTTCGGCTAGTCCGACGTTCGCCGTTGCGCCCACTGCCTCGGCCCTGGCCTTGGCGTAGGACACGACCTGACCAGAGACCAATGCCAGCAAGCCGCCACCGATGATCCAGTAGTCCTGCTGCGATACGCCCCACAAGATGAGGGCGGCGAACACTGCCCCGTCGGTGATGCGGTCGAGGGTCGCGTCCAGGAAGTTGCCCCACGGCCCGCTCGTGCCGGTCATCCGCGCCATGGTGCCGTCGAGCAAATCGCTCATACCGAACAGGACACCGAGGACGAACGCCCACATGAACTGTCCTTGGGGGATCAAGATGAGCATGCTCAGCGAACCGCCGATGGTGCCGGTCAGCGTCACCGCGTCGGGACTGACTCTCATCTTCACCAGCAACTTCGCGGGTGGATCGATGATGACGGCGGCGACCTTGCGCGCTGCAGGGTTATTGAGCACGACTAGTGATCTTCGTCCTGGGTGAGACCGACGCCGTCGGTCCACGCCTCGGCGAGCAGACGACGCGTGTCCTCGAGCACCTGCGGAATCACCTTCGTCTGACCGATGATCGGCATGAAGTTCGTGTCACCACCCCAACGCGGGACGATGTGCTGGTGCAAGTGTCCGGCGATCCCGGCACCAGATAGCGCACCTTGATTCATCCCCACATTGAAGCCCTGCGCGGTTGCCACCGTGCGCAAGATGCGCATCGTGCGCTGGGTGAACTCCGCGAGTTCCACCATCTCCTCGTGGTTGATCTCCGGATACTCCGCGACGTGCCGGTAGGGGCAGATCATCACGTGTCCGGAGTTGTAGGGATAGAGGTTCAGGACTCCGTAGACGTGCTCACCGCGGGCGTAGACCAAACCTTCGTCCTCCGGCAGGTGCGGTGCGACGCAGAAAGGACAGTCGTCCCCGGCCTCGGTGGTCTTGGGCTTCTTGCCGCCACGCAAATAGACCATTCGATGCGGGGTGTAGATCCGCTCCCAGTCATCGGACATCTCAGACCTGGATCCGCTCGGCGATCGCTGTCACGATCTCATCGACGGCTTCGGCAATAGGCACGCCGTTTTTCTGCGTCCCGTCCCGGTACCGGAAGGACACCGCTCCAGCCGCTACGTCCTCATCCCCCGCGATGAGCATGTACGGGACCTTGGCACGCTGGGCGTTGCGGATCTTCTTTTGCATGCGGTCATCGGAGGTATCCACCTCGACGCGCACACCACGGGACGCCAACGTGTCGGCCACCTGCTGCAAGTACGGAATGTGATCGTCGGTGATGGGGATGCCCACGACCTGCACCGGAGCCAGCCACGGTGGGAATGCCCCGGCGTAATGCTCGAGCAGCACGGCGAAGAAGCGCTCGATCGACCCGAACAGTGCCCGGTGGATCATGATCGGCCGCTCTCGTGTGCCGTCGGATGATTGGTATTCCAGGTCGAATCTCTGCGGCAATTGGAAGTCCACCTGGATCGTGCTCATCTGCCAGGTGCGGCCGATGGCGTCCTTGGCCTGCACCGAGATCTTGGGTCCGTAGAACGCGGCGCCCCCTTCATCGAGCACCAATTCCAGGTTCTGCTTCTCCGCGGCCTCGCGCAGCGCCTGCGTCGCTTCCGCCCATTCCTCGTCGGTGCCCACCGACTTCTTCGGGTCGCGAGTGGACAGCTCCAGGTAGAAATCGGTCAATCCGTAGTCGCGCAGCAGATCGAGCACGAAGGTCAGCAGGCGATCCAACTCACCGGGCATCTGCTCCTTGGTGCAATAGATGTGCGCATCGTCCTGGGTGAATCCGCGGGCCCGAGTGAGCCCTTGCACCACACCCGACTTCTCATATCGATAGACGGTGCCGAATTCGAACAATCGCAAGGGCAATTCTCGGTAGGAGCGTCCGCGTGCGCTGAAGATCAAGTTGTGCATCGGGCAGTTCATCGGTTTGAGGTAGTAGTCCGCGCCCTGCCGGCGCACATTGCCGTCGGCATCGACCTCGGCATCTAGGTGCATCGGCGGATACATGCCTTCTGCGTACCAATCCAGGTGCCCGGACTTCTCGAACAGTTGGCTCTTGGTGATGTGCGGTGAGTTGACGAACTCGTAACCGCCTTCCTCATGACGCTTGCGGGAGTAGTCCTCCATGACCCGTCGGACGACGCCGCCTTTCGGGTGGAAGACGGCCAAGCCGGAGCCGATCTCCTCGGGGAAGGAGAACAGGTCGAGTTCGGCACCGAGGCGACGATGGTCGCGCTTCTCGGCTTCCTCCAGGAACGTCAGATACGCCTTGAGATCGTCCTTCGATGGCCACGCGGTGCCGTACAGGCGCTGTAATGACTCGTTCGCTTGGTCACCGAGCCAGTACGAGGCCGAGGACCGCATCACCTTCACCGCGTTCGGCGGGATGTACTTGGTGTTCGGGACGTGCGGACCGCGACACAGGTCACTCCAGCACACCTCCCCGGTCTTGGGGTCGACGTTGTCGTAGATCGTCAGCTCGGCGCCCCCCACCTCCATGACCTCGGCGCCACCCTCACTGCCGATCAAACGGAGCTTGTACGGCTCGCCGGCCAACTCGCGAGAGGCATCGGCCTCCGAGACGACGCGGCGACGGAAGTCCTGTCCGGACTTCAGGATCGACACCATCTCCTTCTCGATGGCGGCCAGGTCGTCGGGTGTGAACGGCTCGGGGACGTCGAACTCGTAGTAGAAGCCGTCCTTGATCGGGGGGCCGATGCCGAGCTTCGCCTGCGGGAACAGTTTCTGGACCGCCTGGGCCGCCACGTGCGCACTGGAATGACGCACGATCGCCAGGCCTTCGGGGGAATCGGCGGTGATCGGCTCCACCTGGTCGGATGCGTCCACAGGCGTCGCCAAGTCCTTGATCTCACCGTTGATCCGCGCCGCGACCACGCTGCGATCGGAGCCGACCACGTCCAAGGCTGTCTGGGACACCCCATGCTCCTCAGGCCTGATCGAACGACTGGACTCTTTCGGTGGGCGATACTGGGTTCGAACCAGTGACCTCTCGCGTGTGAAGCGAGCGCTCTACCACTGAGCCAATCGCCCGAAGCCCCCGATGCTAGCGCAGCGGACCCGGGCCCAGCCTCCGGCGATGAGCCCTAGGGCTGTGGTCTACTGAAGCGGTCCACAGGAAGGAAAACCCATGAAATTCGATCGTCGACGTCCGCTGGCCGTGTTCGCCGCGGGCCTACTCGCCGTGACCGGCGCACTCGTCCAGGCTCCAAATGCAACCGCCGATGTGGGGGGTACAACGGGCTCTATCAGTTCGCCGACGAATAGCGGAACGGTCGGCGTCCCCATCACGATGTCATTGAACGCCACAAACGGGTCCGTCCTTGGTCCGTTCAACGTGACCATCGTTCCGCAGGGCAGCAACTCGGGCGGCGCAACGCCGATCACCGTTTCCAACGTGCAGAGCGGTCAGCCTCAGAATTTCACATTTGTTCCACCTCACGTGGGAACGTTCTCCTTCGCGATTCAGGGGGGAACCCTCACCTCTTCGCCGACCATCCAGATCCAGCCAGTAGGCGTGAATGTCAATATCCAGGCGCCGAACACACTGCGCGTTGGCCAGGCGGCCACCATCTCCGCGACCGTTACCCCCACGCAGGGCGTGCTCTCCCCAGTCGGCCAGATCCAATTCGCCATCGTGGGTAGTGGCAACGTGGGCGATCCGGTGTGGTTGAACCAGGGCAGCCCGTCGACCGCCAGCATCTCGTGGACACCCGGTGCGGTGGGCTCGGTGCAGTTCACCGCCACCTATATCCCGAGTCGGATCAACGGGTTCGCCGACACCTCGTGCGTGAACTCCAACTGCACGAGCGCCGTCGACACCATCCAGGTCACCCAGACGGGTGTGAACGTCTTCTTGACGAACCCCCCGCAGTTCTTCGCTGGCGTGCCCAACACCATCACCGCGCAGGTGAGCGTGGTTCCGCCGAGCGGTGGCGTGTCGTTCTTCGTGAACGGCCAGGCGTTCGCGAACAACGTGCCGGTGCAGTCCAACGGCCAGGCCTCGGCAACGTGGACACCCGCTGCCCCCGGCACCTTCACCATCAGCGCGAATTGGACCGGTAGCAACGGTGTGACCGGCGGATCGCAGGAGACGGTGAACGTCTCGGCGGGTACCGGCCAGGTCGACGGCATCGTGTTGACCCCGGCGGGGCAGGCGGCATGGGCACCCGGTGGCACCTACCAGGTGGCCAACGGCACCACGCTCAACTTCACCGCCAAGACCTCCTCGGGTGCGCAGGCCACCATCTCCGATACCGGCCCGTGCAACATCAGTGGACTGTCGCTGACCGCCGATCAAGGCAGCGGCGGGTGCATCCTGACCGCGAGCAGCCCCGGTGGCAACGGCTACGGTCCGTCGTCGCAGACGTACACGATCCAACTGGTCCCCGGTAACCAGGCGCTGACCTTCCAGCCGCGCGCTTCCGGCCCGGTGAATCGTGGACGCACCATCCGCCTGGAAGCTCAAGGTGGAAGCGACACGAGCGCGGGACAGCCCGTCAACTGGAGCGTGGTGCGTGGTGGCAACGTCTGCCAGCTGCGTTTCCAGGCCAACGGTGGCGTCACGCTTCGCATGAACAACACCGGCCAGTGCCGGGTGCGCGCCACCTCCCCGGCTGTGCCCGGTCAGTGGAACGCACTGTCGCAGAACTTCCACTACCGAGTCCGGTAGTCGAAACTGCTCAACGATGAGGGCGGCGGGTCTTCGGATCCGCCGCCCTCATCATTTGTGTGTGCGGGCCTAGGGATCGACGTCCAGCGACAACCGGCGTACGTACTCGGCGTACACGAAGCGCGTCACCGGCCCCGGCCCTGACCACTCTCGATCGTCGAGGCGCACGACCGGATGCACGTCGCGGGTACTGGAGGTCACGAAGACTTCATCGGCCGCTGCGAGATCCGCACGCGACAGATGTGTCTCGTGCGCCAACCCCCAGTGCAGCAGCAGTTCACGGGTGATGCCGGCGAGACAACCACTCGACAGCGGCGGCGTGAGGACCCGCTCGCCCTGGACGATGAACACGTTCGTCCCGGTTCCCTCGCACAGCTCATCGCGCGAGTTCATGAACAGACCCTCGGAGAAGCCACGTTCGTGGGCCCAGGCGAGGGCAACGACGTTCTCCGCGTACGACGTCGACTTCGCTCCCACCACCGCCGAGCGTTCATTGCGCACCCAGGGCACCACCGTCGCACTGGTGGTCGCCGGCCACGGTTGCATCGGGGACACCGCGATGATGATGGTGGGAACTCCGGCGTGCCGATCGCTCGCCAAAGGTCCCGCCCCCGCCGTGCAAGTGATCCGCAGCCGTCCAAGTCGCGCCGCGTCCGGCTCGCTAGCGATCACATCTGTCACCGCAGTGCGAATCGCGTCGACGTTCGGCGTGTCCAGTCCGAGGATCGAGCACGAGCGCTCCAGGCGCTGGAGATGCCGCGAGAGCGCCAGCGGCTCCCCCGCCACCACCTTGATCGTCTCGAACACGCCATCGCCGACCGTCATGCCGTGGTCGAAGACCGACACCCGTGCCTGGTCTCGCTCGATGAGGCCGGACTGCTCGCCGGCCTGGAGCCACACGCTCATCGTGCGACGCTGGTCACGGCTGCGGGGAGACTCTGAGCGGCCACACCACACAGTCGCTGAGCCTTCAATTCGGTCTCCTGCCACTCGCCGTATGGGTCCGAGCCCCAGGTGATTCCCGCGCCGGTCCCGAAGTGGAGCGTGTTTCCCCGGACCCAGAAGGTACGAATTGCCACGCCCAATTCGGCCGCCTTGCGGTCCGCGTCGATCCAACCGACCGCGCCGCAGTAGACGTCCCGAGGTCCGCTCTCGCACTCCTCGATGATCCGCAGGGCCGACGACTTGGGCGCTCCTGTCACCGACCCCGGAGGGAACGTCGCCTCGACGATCGACTCCCAGGTCGCATCGGGGAACAACCGGCATTGCACGTCCGAGACCAAGTGCACCAGGCCCGGGTGCTCCTCGATACGCAGCAGATCCGGAACCCGGACCGTTCCCGTGCGCGCCACGCGCGAAAGGTCGTTGCGGACGAGATCGACGATCATCACGTTCTCCGCCAGATCCTTGTCCAAGAGCAGGTTGGGGGTTGGCGCAGTTCCCTTGATCGGACCGCTGCGCAACACGTCCCCCTCGCGCCGTAAGAACAACTCCGGACTTGCACTGACCACATGCACGTCAAGCTCCGGAATCGAGACCATCGACTGGTATGGCGCTGGATTGCCCTTCATCAATGCGAGGTGCAAGGCCACGACGTCATCGTCGGGGCCGATGGGAGCGGTGAGTACGCGGCACAGGTTGGCTTGGTAGACGTCACCGGCGGCGATGCGTCGCTGAATGGTGCGCACACCGTCGATGTACGCGTCCTCGTCCAAGCTGGAGTGCCAGGCTCCCCTGTCCGTTCCCGACCACGGGCCCACGCGGTCGAAAGGCGGCGTCGGCGACCAGTGTTCGAAGCGCACCAGAACTGGTTCTCGGTCGTACGGCAGGACGACGGCCCACCTGCCCCCGCCGTCGAGTACACGGAGATCCGTCGTTATCTCAACCGGATCCCAGGCCCACAGCCCACCCAGGTGGGCCACTGCCGTCGTGCGCACGCGCCCATCCTGCCCCGCCGGGAGACTTCCCGCCTAGGGCTGCGGTATCCGCTGCCGACGTGTCGGCTAACCTTGACCCCTCCCGCAAGGGAGTACGCGGACGTAGCGCAGCTGGTAGCGCATCACCTTGCCAAGGTGAGGGTCGCGGGTTCGAATCCCGTCGTCCGCTCGGCGGGATAAGTCCCACCATGGTGGAGTGGCCGAGAGGCGAGGCAACGGCCTGCAAAGCCGTGTACACGGGTTCAAATCCCGTCTCCACCTCGAAGAGCACGACTTGCACGACCGTAAGGGCGATTGGCGCAGGGGCTAGCGCGCTTCCTTGACACGGAAGAGGTCACAGGTTCGATTCCTGTATCGCCCACCGAATCCTTCGGTTACAGCCGAACGAGCATCTTCCCCTCGTTGGTGCCATCGAAGAGTTTGGCCAACGCCTCCGGCGCCTTGTCCAGACCATCCACCACGTCCACCTTGTACTTCACCTGCCCGCTCATCACCCAGGTGGCCAGTTGTGCGATCGCCTCTCCTGCCCGCGGCAGGAAGTCCAAGATGATGAAGCCTTCCATCCGACCGCGCTGGGAAATCAGGACGGACAGATTCCGCGGTCCTGATGGTGGACGGGCGTCGTTGTATTGACTGATGGCCCCGCACATAACGATCCGTCCTCGCAGCGCCAGATTGGATAGCGCGGCTTCGAGGATCTCTCCGCCGACGTTGTCGAAGTAGACGTCGACGCCCTGCGGGCAGGCTTCCTTCAAGGACGCGGCGACGTTCTGGCTTCGGTAGTTGATGGCCGCATCGAAACCGAGTTCCTCGGTCAACCATCGGCACTTGTCGTCACTGCCGGCGATGCCCACCACACGACAACCCTTCAGTTTTGCGATCTGACCGGCCACCGAGCCCGTGGCGCCAGCAGCGCCGGAGACCACCACCGTCTCCCCTTCGAGCGGTCGACCGATCTCGAGAAGTCCGAAGTACGCGGTGAGGCCGGTGATCCCGAAAACACTCAATGCCGCGGTCGGATCGACACCCTCGGGCACCACTTGATCTCGCGAGCCCATGAGCGCGTACTCCTGCCAGCCGGGGGTACCGAACAAGCGCGTCCCTACCGGGATGTCGTCGTTGTTGGACTCCACGACCGTCCCCATGCCGGCACTGCGGATGGGCGCACCGATCTCGATTGCCGGCAGGTAGGTGTCCATCGCCATCCACATGCGGATCGTCGGATCGATCGACAACCAATCCACTTTCACCAGAACCTGTCCCGGCCCGGGCGATGGTGCCGGGACGTCTGCAGAGGCGAAACAGTCGGCACTCACGTCACCGTGGGGGCGCTTGGCCAACGTGATCTGGTGATTAGTCAAGGTCATTGGCACACGCTACGCCCCGGGAATCTGAGTGGGGCCCGGACGCGACAGCTCTTTATGTGGCGCTCTTGCGGAACAAAGCCGCCACGATCGCCACGAGGATGGCTGCGATCACGATCTGGGTGGCGAAAGTGAGCCAGAAGCCCCAACCCGCTGCGTTGCCGATGAGTGCCCCGGCAGCGCCACCCACGATCCCGATCAGGATCGTCATGAGGCAGCCGATCGGCTGCATGCTCGGTACCAGGATTCGCGCGATCAGACCGATGACGATGCCGGCTCCCAAGCCGGACCAGATGCTCTCGATTTCCACGGACCACATCCAACCACTGAACGCGCCAGAGTCAGAGCGAAACGCCCTGACCTTCACGTGCCAAAGCCACGAGTCGGGAGATCGCACGGAAGTACTTCTTCCGGTAGCCACCCTTCAACAAGGGTTCGGCGAACAACGCATCGAGGGGTACGCCGCTGGCAACTACCGGGACATCGCGGTCGTAAAGCCGATCCACAAGGACCACCAGACGCAACGCCTGCGCCTGGTCACTCAGCGTGCGAACCTCCTGCAGTCCGACCAAGGAGATGCCGTCGACGAGTGCCCCGTACCGCGACGGGTGCACCTGGGGCAAGAACGCGACGAGGTCACGGAAGTGGTCCAACGTTGCACCGGGCGTTGACGCTACCTTCACTTGCACCTGTTCTTCCGTCCAAGGCTTCGGGGCTTCCGGCGAACCACGGTGGCGGTAGTCCTCGCCGTCGATGCGCAACACGTCGAAGTGAGCGGACAGTCCTTGAATCTCGCGCAGAAAGTCCTCCGCGGCGAATCGGCCCTCTCCCAGTTTCTCGGGAAGGGTGTTCGATGTCGCGGCCAGGTAGACCCCGGCATCGACGAGTTCTCCGAGCAAGGTGGACATCAAGACGGTGTCGCCCGGATCGTCCAGTTCGAATTCGTCGATGCAGACAAGGCGATTGGCCTTCAACGCCTCGACCGCAGATCGGAAGCCGAGAAGTCCAACGAGGTTGGTGTACTCGACGAACGTTCCATAGGTCTTCGGGCCGTCCACGGTTCGCCACAAGGATGCGAGCAGGTGCGTCTTGCCCACCCCGAATCCCCCGTCGAGGTACACCCCTGCTCGTCCCTCGGGCGGTGCCGCGCGTCGGAAGAGCCCACGCTTGACCGTCCGCGGACTGTTGATGCGGGTGACGAAGGCTTCGAGCGCCTGCACGGCGGCTTCCTGGGTGGGATCGCCCGGGACGTAGGTGTCGAAACCCACCTCGCGGAAGTGGGGCGGTGGCACCAAGTCCTCGAGGATCCGATCGACGGACACATCCGGGCGTCGCGCGATGAGTTGCGCTGCATCCGACACGCTGCGGAGCCTACGCAGCGCGCGGGTGCGCGCGACGTGAGTGGTTACCTGCCGCCGATACCGAGCATCAGCACGACCAGCGTCCGCCAGCCCAATGGGACGCACCCGATCCCCGGCCCTCCCAGTTGAAGATCGTGTAGAACGCGGCGTCCTGCCAGTAGCGCGGCCAGTCGGTCACCGGTGTGGCCCGCAAGACTTCCATCAGTTCTCGCGCCTGCGAGGTTCCAAGGACGTCCTTGTGCTCGTCGAGCATCATCCAGGTGGCTCCATCGGCTAGATCGTCGTTCATTTGGTAGGCGCCGAAGTAACGATTGCCGCCGCCCCCTCGAACGTCGTAGCGACCTTCGCTCTCGCGCTTCACGATGCACTTGCGCTGTTCTTCGGTATCGGGTGTGAAGAACTGCCCGCGATACAGGCTCGGTTTGATCCCGCGCATGTCCAAGGTCTGGGCGGACGAAGTGGTGAACTCGAGCATCTGGGTTTGTACCGCTGCTCGCTGAAAACCCAGGGCCGCGGCCCGGGTGGTCGGGCTCATCGAGTCCCGGGCGCCCACCCGCATGCTGGCCACTGCGGCGAAGTGGCTCGGGGCTTGGGCCGTCGGGAGCACCCCGGAGGGGCCGCGCCCTACGGCGCTCGCCCCCACGGCAAGGGCAGGTACTGCGAGGGCCACCGCTGCGGTGGCGGCGATCGTGCGTCGTTTCCAGTGGAACAGCTGTGCGGTCATGCAACCTTCGCAGGCAGGCCCGGTCACCGTGTCGGTGCCGGGGCCACGGCACAGGTCAACGCTCCGGCGGCCCTCGGTCCGTCCGCCGGAACTCCCCAGGGCGCACGTCCCCCGGCGACGGCTCTCACGTCGTCCGGGGTGGTGGACGCAGCCCTCCCCTCGGGCATGGGTGGCCCGGGGGGTGCTGTGAGTTCGACCGACAGTCGATCATGACTGGGCAGGGACTCCCCTAGGTGTTTCTTACCCAATTCGGACATATCGGGTGTGACATGTCTCGCACTTTTGTGGGACATTTCTGCGACATTGGGGTGATCAATCACGAATCGGACATGGCTCGGAACCGACTCCGGACAGGGCTATACGCTCGCGCGCGTGAACATTCCCGCCGAGACCTTCTGGATCTTCGCCATCGCCCTGCTGATCTTCGGCTCGGTCTTCGTCTTCCTCGGACTGTCCAGCGAACGCAACTACTGGTCCCAAAGGGACCCTTCCGGTAACGCGAAGAGGGACGCCACCAAGTTCTCCACGGTCTACGCCAATGCCTTCAAATACGCGGTCGGCGAGTACCGCGCTCCCCTGCGGATCGCCGCCATCGGCGTGATCCAGTGGTATCTCGCGATCGTGTGCGCGATTGTGGCGATCTTGCTCGGCCTCTAGATGTGGCCCTTTCGCCGCAGCAAACCTCCGCGCATTCCCTCCGTTCTCATCGCCGACGTCTCGAACGACGTTTCCGACTACCCGGTCTTGACCGTCGGCCAATCCCGCTTGGGTGAATCGTTTCGAGAACTGGGGTTCGCCAACGACGGTGAACCGAGATTCGTCCTGGCCACACTCGTACCCGTCGTCGATCCTGGACTGAAGACCGTCGCCGATGTGGAGATATGGGTAGACGGACATGTGGTCGGCTACCTGCGGCCCCCTGCCCTAGACGCCGCTCTCGCACTTCTCGATTCCCATCGAGCGGAAACGTTGCAGGTTCCCGCGATTTTCGTGGCAACGCCTGCCGGCCCCGAAGTGCGGGTGCACGCATCACTGGCCTGACGCGGCGAGTGCCTCACCTGACAGGATCTGACAGTGACGCAGCGTTGGTTCTCCGAGAACGACGACTCCCACTCCCAGTGGTACGCCGATCACTTCAGGGAATTGGCGTCCGAAGGCCGTGACATCGCGGGAGAAGCCCGACTGCTCGACGCGATCGTGCGTCCGGGTGGTCGCATCCTGGACGCCGGGTGCGGTCAGGGTCGTACCGCCGGGACTCTCGTTGACCGTGGGCACGTGGTCGTTGGTGTGGACATCGACGCAACCTTGTTGGCAGCGGCGCGCGTGGATCATCCGGGGCCGACCTACGTCGAAATGGACCTGGCTAGCTTGGATCTGCGTGAGCCCGGCGGCGAGCGCATGACCTTCGACGCAGCGGTGAGTGCAGGCAACGTGATCACCTACGTGGCGCCGGGAACCGAAGTGGACGTGCTGCGCGCGATCCGTGCGCACCTATTGCCTGATGCACCGTGCGTCGTGGGCTTCCACACCGAGCGTTACCCGGTGAAGGCGTTCGATCGCGATGCCACCCAGGCTGGCTTCTTGTTGGAGAGCCGCTTCGCCACGTGGGATCTTCGCCCCTGGCATGAGGACGCCGAGTTCGCGGTCTCGATCCTGCGCAACCCAGAGCAGTGACCGCTACAGCAGCGTCACTGCCTCATCGAACGTCACGTGCGGCTTGCGCGGGAAGTTGCCCCCCTCGGCCACATGGCCGATGTTGACCACCAACAAGCTGCGCAGCGCAGATCCGGCGAAGAATTCCTCGTCCACCCCGGCAGCGTCGAAGCCGCCCATCGGTCCGGCGTCAAGACCAACCGCCCGCACGGCCAAGATGAAGTATCCCGCCTGCAACGTCGCGTTGAAGCGCGCATGCGCGATTCGCTTGTCGGAATCGGCGAAGGAATCCCGGGCATTCGGAGACATCGGCAGCAACACGGGCAACTTGTCGTGGAAGTCGGTGTCCGCCGCCAGGATCGCGACCACCGGCGCCGACTCGGCTTTGGCGCGATTGCCCTCGGCCAACAGAGGCAGCAACCGAGCCTTCGCCTCGGGCGTGCGCACGAAGACCACCCGCAGCGGTTGGCTGTTCATGGCTGTGGGGGCGTGCCGCATCAATTCGTAGATTTCGGCAAGTTGGGCATCACTCACCGCTTCGTCGGTGAAGGAATACGCGGTGTGTGCGTCGCGGAAGAGCACGTCAGCCGCGGAGTCGTCGATGGCCAGCATCTGGTTACTCAGTGCTGTCGTCATGGGGTGCTCCTTTGTTGCGTGGACCGCCAGCATAGCATTTAGTTGAAGATTCAAGCACCTCTTCCGGTCTCGACGCCCCGCCCTCGGACCGAGCGTCGCTCCCGCCCCCGGGGCGGCGATCGATACACCGGGTAACTGGTGATCCCCTCGACAAACGGGTACCCAGAGATTCGCGACGAAGAAGACTGAACGTCCCATGGACTGCACAGCGGTGTCCACCGAACGAGTCCATCCGAACTCGGCAACGAAAAACCCTCTGTCGGGCTGACAGGATTTGAACCTGCGACCCCTTGACCCCCAGTCAAGTGCGCTACCAAGCTGCGCCACAGCCCGCTGCCCTCGGCGGGGAGGGCAGACAGACACTACACGTGAGGCGCCTCAACTCCGACGGCGCTTCTCCCGCACCCGCATCATCAAGCGGATGGGTGTGCCGGTGAAACCGAACTCCTCGCGCAAGCGCCGCTCGATGAACCGCCGATAACCCGCCTCGAGGAACCCGGTGGTGAACAGCGCGAAGGACGGTGGCGCAACACCCACCTGCGTGGCGAACAGGATCCGCGGCTGTTTCCCGCCTCGAACCGGATGCGGGTGGGCGCCGGCGAGGTCGGCCAGGAACTTATTGAGTCGGCCGGTCGAGATGCGCGTCTCCCACCCCTCCAAGGACTCGTCGAGGGCGGCGGTCAGCTTGTCCATGTGTCGTCCGGTGAGGGCGGACACGTTCACGCGAGGAGCCCAGGTGACCATGTTCAGATCGCGGTCGATCTCCCGGTCCAGATAGCGGCGACGGTCCTCGTCGACCAAGTCCCATTTGTTGAAGGCCAAGACCAGAGCCCGACCGGCCTCGACAACCATCGACAAGATGCGCACGTCCTGCTCGCTGATCGGTTCGGAGGAATCGATCAACACGATGGCGACCTCGGAGCGCTCCAGCGCCGTCTGCGTGCGCAAGGTGGCGTAGTACTCGTGACCACTGGACTGCTTGGCCTTGCGACGAACACCGGCCGTGTCGACGAACCACCACCACGTTCCCTTGATGTCGACGAGTTCATCAACCGGATCGACCGTGGTTCCAGCAACGCTGTCGACCACCACGCGCTCACTCCCGGCGAGCTTGTTCAGCAACGACGACTTCCCGACGTTCGGTCGACCGAGCAGGGCGACTCGACGCGGGCCACCCTCACGCCCGAGCCCCTTGCCCTTCTCGGGAAGCATTCGCACGATCACGTCGAGAAGGTCCCCTGCTCGCCTGCCGTGCAGGGCAGACGTGGGAAACGGCTCACCCAACCCCAGTGACCACAATGCGGTAGCCGCCATTTCGGTCTCGGCGTCGTCGGCCTTGTTGGCGACCACCAGGACCGGTACATCCGCGCGTTGCAGGACTTTGGCGACTTCCTCGTCGGCGTCGGTCGCACCGACCGTCGCGTCGATCACGAAGAGAACCGCGTCGGCTTCGGTCAGTGCGCGCTGCGCCTGCGCAGCGATTTGACCACCCAGGCCCCGGGCCCTGGTGTCCCATCCCCCGGTGTCCATGACCAGGAAGTGTTTGCCATTCCACTCCGCGTCGTAGGAAACCCGGTCGCGGGTGACCCCGGGGACGTCTTCGACCACCGCCTCGCGCCGGCCGAGTATTCGGTTCACCAGGGTGGACTTGCCGACGTTGGGCCGACCGATGATCGCCAAGGTGGGAAGTTGCGCGCTGCCCGCAGCCCGCTCCATCGCCGACAGTTCGGCATCGAGGTCGCCGAACTCGGCGCGAGCCGCAGCCTCGGCGAGCTGGGTGAGCGAAGAATCGTCATCGACGTCGACTTCCCAACGGTGAATCTCGTCCCCGGTGGGGAATTCCTCACTCATCGCGCACCTGTCTCGTCTACGAGGATCTGTCGTGCCCACTCCCCTGCAGCGCGTGCAGCCGACCGAGTCGGGTGTTCGAGCTGGAAGCGTTCGGGTACTTCGTGAACAGGCCCCATCGTCACATTGATTGTCGACTTGCGTGCGGGTGGGTCCGTTGGACGCTTCGTCACGGGCGCATCGAAGGCGGCCGTCATCAATGGTGCCCGCGTCTTCGCCAAGACATAGCCGAGGTCGTGAACGCCGATCGCCGCAACGGCCTCGCCAAGATCGAGCACCCCGACGACCCTGCGGAGCGTGCCGACTCCGACTCCACCCTCGGGCATGGCTAGGTCTCCAACCACTGACAGCAGAGGCCCCGGTAGTGCAGCAGGTCCGCACGCCCACACGTGAACCGGGCGAGGAAGGCCGGCCTTGATGATGCTCGGTGCGGCGATGTTGTTCCAATTGCACACGATCAACACGGCACCTCGTCGGGGCAGGTTCTCCGATCCGTGCACATCGATGCGGTAAGCGGATCGCACGAGTGGGCCGATGAGATTGCGTGCGTGAGCAGCGCGCGAAATGCCCACTAGCGAGTGACCTGGCGAGCGAGCTCAATGACGGCAGCGACGACCTCATCGAAGGACAAGTTCGTCGTATCGATCTCGACCGCACCATCGGCGCGGGTCAAGGGTGAGACTGCTCGCGACGAATCCTTGGCGTCGCGGGCCATCAGAGCACTCTCCGTGGCCTGGGGCGATACATCGTGACCCCCACGTTGCTCCGCTGCTCGACGCTGGGCCCGAACACTGGGATCTGCGGTGAGGAAAACCTTCACGTCCGCGTTCGGCAGGACGACGGAGCCAATGTCTCGACCTTCCACCACGATTCCCACATCACTGTCGTCCACATGGTGGCGTTGGCGATCGACCAGGTGCGCACGTACGGTCGGTACCGCGCTCACGGCGCTGACCGCATCGGTGACGGTCGCACCTCGTATCTCTTCGGCCACATCGATGCCGTCAACCATGATCGACGGGTTCTGGGGATCGGTTCCGCTGACGACCTGCGGCGCTCGGTCGCCATCCATGAAGTCGGCCACCGCCTCCGCGTCGTCGGGGTCGATGCCGGCCTGGACGACCGCCCACGTCACCGCCCGGTACATGGCACCCGTATCCAGATACGTCAGACCCAACTGCGAGGCGACCGCTCTGCTCACGCTGGACTTGCCCGAACCGGCCGGACCGTCGATAGCGATCACCAATCCCGAGCCCACGGGCGGCAAGCGTACGCGGGATAGATGCGCCGACTTCCTCAGGCTCGAACGTCGAAACCGGCTCGCTCCAAGCCTTCGATCAATGCCTGCTGAACATCGGCGCCCACGAACAGGTCCACCAACCCGCTGGGGCGCCCCAGGACGTGTTCGATACGAACGTCCTCGAGGTTGATGCCCAAGTCGCCAGCGGCCACGAACAGGCGTGCCAGTTCGCCCGGCTTGTCCTGGACCATCACCGGGACGACCGCAAACCGGGTGGCGACGGATCCGTGCTTGCCGGGCAGCCGAGACTGGCCCTCTCGCCCTTGTTCCAAGATCTCCAGCACAGGCGTGAAGTCGCCGTGTCCTGGAGATTCGAGCGCCTCCGCGGCCTTCTGCAAACGGATCACGACCTCACGCAACACACCTGCGACCGGTCCGGCGTTGGCTCGCAGAATCTGCACCCACAACTGGGCATTCGACGCTGCGATGCGCGTCGTGTCCGCCATGCCTTGTCCGGCAATTCCGATTCGTTCCGCGGGCTCGTCCACCAGAACCGATGCGAGCGCGGATGCCAGCACCTGCGGCGCGTGCGACACGAGGGCGACCGCTGCATCGTGCTCGGCGGCATCCATCTCGGCGACCGTGGCACCACAGGTGTCGATCAATCTGCGCACTCGCGCGAGGTGCGCTTCGTCCTCGTGACCGGTGGGCGTGATGATCCACAACCGATCGTCGAGCAGATCGGCTCGTGCCGCCCCTGGACCGGACACCTCCCGTCCGGCCATGGGGTGTCCACCCACCAAGCGATGCGGATCGGCCCCACCCAGTACCGCCTGATCCACGATGTGGCCTTTGACCGACGTGGTGTCGGTGATCGTCGCCTCGGGGAATCGTTTGCTCGCCTGGACCAGGCACGACGCAGCGACATCCGGAGGGACCGCGACCACCACGAGCGTGGGTTGATGGCCACTGAACACGGTGCCCGCGCCGCGGTACACCGCCTCCTGCAGCGCGCTGGCGCTGGCATCCTCCAAGACAACCTCGACCCCAGCCCGACGTAGCGACAGCGCGATCGACGCGCCGATCAGGCCCGTGCCGACGATCAGTACCGGGCCTTCAACCGCCTCCCTGCGTGCGGTGGTCACGGAATGAGGTCCTGGCGAAGGACTTCGGCTCCGCGCAGGTAGACGTGTTGGATGCTCGAGCGAGGTGTACCGGTCTCGACGTGAGCGAGGATGCGCACTACCCGTTCCAAAGCACCGTCGACGTTCATCTCCTGGGCGCACATCAAGGGTGTGTCGGTCAAACCGAAAGCACGCGCACCAGCGGCGGGGAAGGCGCTGGTGAGGTCGGGCGTGCAGGTCAAGATGACGCTCACCACACTCTCGGGATCGACGCCATTGCGCCCGAGCATCTCCCCCAGCAGCTCGGCGACGGCATCGGCCATCTCCTGGGCGTCGTCGTGCTGCAGGCACGTGGCACCTCGGATGCCGCGCAGGCCGATAGCGCTCATGGTCACCCCTTCCTTGAGCACCCGAGCGTAGCGAGGCAGATCACAGGTTCACCGCGGTGTAGAGGGCGCGCAGGTCTGCACCCTCCACCGGCGCGACCTGTCCGGGCCGCAATCGACCCAGGTGAAGCGGGCCGATCTGCGTTCGCACCAAGTCGATGACCGGGTAACCGACTGCTTCCATCATGCGGCGCACGATGCGATTGCGACCGGAGTGCAAGACCACCTCGACCAGACTCCGATCGGTGAGCCGCTGGATCACCCGGGCGCGATCACACGCGATGGGCCCGTCCTCGAGTTCGATTCCGTCCGTCAGTTGCCGGAGCGCCTGCTTGCTGATGGGGCCCCGGACTGTCGCCCGATAGGTCTTGGCCACTTCATGCGAGGGATGACCGAGTCGATTGGCGAGCTCTCCATCGTTCGTCAGGAGGAGTAGTCCTTCGGTGTCGGCATCCAGGCGACCCACGTGGAAGAGGCGCTCGGTTCGATCAGCGACGAGGTCTCCCACACAGGCGCGGCCGCGGTCGTCGGTCATCGAGGTGATGACACCCCGCGGCTTGTTCATCATCACCACCACGACCCCGGGTTTGGTGGGAACCCGCTCGCCATCGACGTGAATGACGGCGGTAGCCGGGTCCACGCGCGAACCCAACTCGGTGACCACGGCACCATCGACGCTCACGCGACCCTCGCGGATCAACTCCTCGGCCGCGCGCCTGCTCGCTATACCCGCCTGCGCCAACACCTTCTGCAGGCGCACTCCGTCCTCGGTCACGCCTCACCCACCGACCGAGTCCAGCACCTCTTCCAGGTCGCCGAGATCGGGCAGGTGTTCGGCCAGAGGTGGCAGTTCATCAAGAGACGACGCCCCCAGACGCTCGAGGAAGTACGACGTCGTGCGGTAGAGGATGGAACCGGACTCGCCGTCGTGACCGGCTTCTTCAATCAGGCCACGGGTGAGGAGGGTCTTGATCACTCCGTCCACGTTCACTCCGCGAACGGCGCTCACACGCCCGCGCGAGACCGGCTGTTGGTAGGCGATGACGGCGAGGGTTTCCAGCGAGGCTTGCGTGAGCCTGGCCTGTTGCCCGTCGAGAACCCACCGCTCGATCAGTGGGCTGCACTCTGCGCGTGTGTAGAAGCGCCACCCACCGGCCACCTCTCGCAGGTCGAACCCCCTGCCCTGCTCGGTGTACTCGGCCGACAACTCTCGAACGACCGGCTCCACTTCCTCGACGGGTCGACGGGTGGCCTGGGCCAGCGTCATGGTCGACATCGGCTCGTCGGCGAGCAGCAGGAGGGCTTCCAGGGCCGAACGAAGGTCCGGCGCACCCAGCGATTGATCGTCTGCCGACTCCGTCTCGGTCACGTGTGCGTCCTCGCTCTCGATAGTCGTGTCCTCACTCACGGCAACTCACCTTCATCCGCACTCTCGCTCGCCTGGTCGCCACTTGCCTGGTCGTTCGTCGCGTACTCGTCTGTTTGCTGCTCGGATTCTTGGTCGACCTCGCGCTCCACGTCGAACTCGTCGGTGACCTCGACTTCGCCATCCTCCGAACCGACCCACCGGATCGTCAGATCACCCAAGGGCACGACCTGCTCGAACAGCACCACGTGCTCGCGATACAACTCCAACAGGGCCAGGAACCGTCCCACGACGACGAGCGTGGACTCCGCGTCGGCCACCAGGGCTCGGAAGGTGGACGTTCGCGTCCGGCGCAATCGCTGGACGATGACGGCCGCTTGTTCCCGAACGCTCACCTTGGGCACATGGAGATGACCCAAACCCACTTGCTCGGGCGTCTTCGGCGCCAGCGCGGCTGCGGCGAGGGCGGCGAACTGATCCAGGCCGATCCCTATCAGTACCTCGGGCAGTAGTGCGGCGAACTGCGGTTCCAAGGACACGGTCCGCGGGATTCGCTTGCTCGCCGTCTCCATGCGCGCTGCGATGAGTGCCGCGACCTCCTTGTACGCCCGGTACTGCAGCAGCCTCGCGAAGAGCAGGTCGCGCGCCTCCAAAAGCGCCAGGTCCTCTTCGTCTTCGACTTCACCGCTGGGCAGCAGACGAGCCGCCTTGAGATCCAAGAGCGTGGCCGCCACGACCAGGAAGCCACTGGCTTCGTCGAGGTCCCACTCACCACCCTTGCCTTTGATGTACGCGATGAATTCATCGGTGACCCGGTGCAGTGCCAGATCGGTGACCTCCAACTTGTGCTTGGAGATCAGGGACAAGAGAAGATCGAAGGGCCCTTCGAAGTCGCCAACCTTGACCGAGAATCCCTCGGACGTCGCGGGCGAATCGGATTCCACGGGACTTCGATCGGCCTCGCTCTCGGTGTCTGCGGAGACCGTCACCGAGCCAAGACTTCCCGGGCCAACCTGCGGTATGCCTCAGCGCCCGAACTACTCGCCGCGAAGGTGGTAATCGGTTCACCAGCGACGGCGGCATCGGGGAACTTGACCGTACGGTTGATGACCGTCGTGAACACCTGATCCCCGAAGGCCTTCTGCACGGTTTCCAGCACCTCTCGACTGTGCAATGTGCGGGGGTCGTACATGGTGGCGAGCACACCGAGTATCCGCAGATTCGGATTGAGGCGGGCCATGACCTTGTCGATGGTGTCCTTCAGAAGGGCGACGCCACGCAGCGCGAAGTACTCGGTCTCCATCGGGATGATGACGTCGGTACTGGCCGTGAGCGCGTTGACCGTGAGCAGTCCCAGGGATGGTTGGCAGTCGATCAAGATGACGTCGTAGTCCCCCACGATCGAATCGAGAGCGCGCTGAAGCGCGTACTCGCGCCCCACTTCCGAGACGAGCTGGATCTCCGCCGCGGACAAATCGATGTTGCTCGGGAGAAGATCCATCCCCGGAACGTCCGTCGCGACCAAGACGTCGCCCACGTGGCATTGAGGATCGGTCAGCAGGTTGTAGACGGTCACGTCCATCTCGTTGGGGTTGTAGCCCAATGCCACCGAAAGTGCGCCCTGAGGATCGAAGTCGACCAGGAGTACTCGCCGCCCGTACCCGGCCAAGGCGGCACCGAGGCTGACCGTGGACGTCGTCTTCCCGACGCCACCCTTCTGGTTGACCATCGAGATGATGCGCGCGGGTCCGTGCTTGCTCACCGGCGCAGGCGCCGGCGGCTCCGGGCCCTTGTTCTTCAAGGCCGGGTCCTGCTCGTCGCTCATCGAGGTCCCTTCGGCTGTCCGGGCGAGCCTACTGCGCACGCGGGTGGCTGGCGGCGTACACCTCGCGCAGCGCGTCGGCCGTCACCAACGTGTAGATCTGCGTGGTCGTGACGGACGAATGACCCAGCAACTCCTGCACCACCCGCACATCCGCGCCCCCTTCCATGAGGTGCGTCGCATAGGAGTGGCGCAGCGTGTGCGGACCCACCTGGTCCCCCAGGCCAGCCCGCTCGGCGCTGCGGTGCACGACCTCCCAGGCTGCCTGCCGTGTCATCCGGGAACCCTTCACCCCCAGGAACAGGGCCGGTCCCGGGCGTCGCTTGCCTGACGCATGCTGCGCCAGTGCCGGCCGCCCGCGGGTCAGGTAATCGGCGATCGCGTGGCCCGCGGCCCCACCCAGCGGCAACAGTCGCTGCTTGCTGCCCTTGCCGGTGACGACGATCGTGGCCGCGTCCACATCGACGTCGTCGACGTCCAGACCGACAACCTCGGAGATGCGGGTGCCGGTTCCGTACAGCAGCTCCACCAGGGCACGATCGCGGGATCCGATCACGGTGGCAGGGTCGCCGGCCGATTCGATGAGGCGCTCGATACTGGCGTAGGGCAAAGCCTTGGGTAGGCGGCGCGGGATCTGCGGTGGGGCGATGTCGGCCGCTGGATCACCGGACGTCCAGTTCTCCAGCGCGGCGAACCGATGGAACGAACGAACCGCCACCACGACTCGGGCTGCACTGGACGCACCGAGCGGGCGCTCGTCGGGGCCGGGATTGCGTAACGAAGCCGAGAAGTCGGCCACGTCCGACGGTGTTATCGACGCCAGTTCACCGATGGATCGGCGCTCCAGCCATCTTTGGTACCGCGCCAGGTCACGCCGGTAGGCCGCCACCGTGTTGGCCGCCAAGCCGCGCTCGACGCTCACGTGGTCGAGGTAGCCACCGACCGCCGCCTCGATCGCCGGTGGCCCACTACCCACGAGGTGCGAGACCCTCAGGCGAGGACTTCGGCGATCGGGGTGAACGGCAGATCGAAGGCCTCGGCGACCGCCCCGTACGTCAGCGAGCCCGCGTGCACGTTCAGACCGAGCGCCAGCGCGTGATCGTCTTGCATGGCCTTGCGCCACCCCTTGTCCGCCAGCGCCACGGCATACGGAAGCGTCACGTTGGTGAGTGCGTACGTGGACGTGTGCGGAACGGCACCTGGCATGTTCGCGACGCAGTAGAAGATGGAGTCGTGCACGACGTACGTGGGATCGGCGTGCGTCGTAGGACGAGAATCTTCGAAGCAGCCGCCCTGATCGATCGCGATGTCGACGAGGACGGATCCTGGCTTCATGCGTGACACCAACTCATTGGTCACGAGTTTCGGAGCCTTCGCGCCGGGAACGAGGACCGCGCCGATCACCATGTCGGCGTCGAGAACCGCTCGCTCGATTTCGAAGGCATTGGAAGCGACCGTCTGCATGTGCCCTTGGTAGATGGCATCCATCTGGCGAAGACGCGCCATGTTCTTGTCCATCAAGATGACTTCCGCCTGCATACCCAGCGCGATAGCGGCGGCATTCATGCCGGAGACCCCGGCGCCGATGACCACAACCTTGGCGGCGTATACGCCGGACACCCCACCCATCAACACCCCACGCCCACCGTGCGCGCGCATCAATGCATGCGCACCCACCTGGGGGGCCAACCTGCCGGCGACTTCGCTCATGGGAGCGAGCAGGGGCAGGGAGCCATCGGGAAGTTCGACCGTTTCGTAGGCGATGGCCGTCGCCCCGGAGGTGACGAGCGCGTCCGTGCATTCGCGTGACGCGGCGAGGTGCAGGTAGGTGAAGACGACCTGACCGTCGCGAATCCTGTGATACTCCTCCGCGATCGGCTCCTTGACTTTCATGATCATCTCGGCGAATTCCCAGACGTCGTCAGCCGTTGGCAGCAAGCGCGCCCCGGCCGCTTGATACTCGGCATCGGAGATGGAAGACCCCAACCCTGCCCCGGATTGGACCGCGACCTCGTGGCCGTGGCGGGTCAACTCCATCGCACCCGCCGGGGTGATCGCCACGCGATACTCGTTGTTCTTGACCTCGGTAGGGATACCGATGCGCACGCCGCCTCCTGCTAGTCGCCTCGCGAGCCGACCCCGGGCGGATTCCCGGGACTGCTTCGATAGCAGCGTAGACCGCGACCGGTTCCGAGGACGAATGCTCAGCGGTTAGCGGACGCGGTGCTGGGAGACCAGCCAATCGCGCGGATCCCAGGCTGCCTGCGCCGGCCGCACACCATGGTCGCCGCGCCGACGCACCGCGTCCAGGGCCAAGATCCCGGCAACGCCCGCCGGGCTGCCGATCGCACCCGCAAGGACGAGGTCGACCGCCTCGGCCAGTGGAACCCACACCTGCGGCAGGTGGGCCTCTTCGGCCTCGCCGGTGTGCTCCCGTCCACCGGGTAGAGCAGTCAGATCGCTGGCGAGGTACACCCGGATGGCCTCCGTGGATCCACCCGGGGAGTTGAACATGTCCACCAGGACGTGCCAGGTGGCCGCCTCAACCCCAGCTTCCTCGGCTAGTTCCCTTTGGGCAGTCGCCAACGGTGGTTCACCCGCCACGTCGAGCAGCCCGGCCGGCGGTTCGAACAAGAACATCGCCACCGGGTGGCGGTACTGACGCACGAGGAGGACTCGATCCTCCTCGTCGACGGCGATCACAGCGACCGCACCGGGGTGGACGACGACGTCGCGGACCGACGTCGAATCCCCGATGCGAACGGTGTCGCTGATGAGCGATACGACGTGACCGTGGAAAACCTCGACACGTTCCTCGACGCCCATCGAGGCATCGGGCTCGTCCGCTACCGGGCCCGACCATGTTTCGTCGGGTCGGGGCAGACCCTTCGGCGGCATCGGCTTCTTTTCGCTCGTCGGTTCGAGATCGTCGCGTACGTCGGGTTCGTTACGTCGGGTTCGTTACGTTAGCGCCGACGCCGCACCAGCCACCTCGCGCTGACGGATGAGGGCGGCATCGATCAACGAGGAGAACAGCGGGTGAGCCCGCGTGGGGCGGGAGCGGAATTCCGGGTGCGCTTGGGTTCCGACGTAGTACGGGTGCACGTCGACGGGCAACTCCACATACTCGACGAGTCGTCCGTCGGGAGAAGTTCCGGAAAAGACCAGCCCTGCTTGCTCCAACTGCGGTCGGTAGGAGTTCGTCACTTCGTAGCGATGACGGTGCCGCTCGTCCACGTAGGGTTGACCGTAGGCCCGCTCGGCTTGACTACCGGGCAACAACTTCGCCGGATAAAGACCCAGGCGCATGGTGCCCCCCATGTCCCGATCTCCTGAGACGACGTCCCGCTGATCGGCCATCGTGGACACCACCGGGTGCGGTGTGCTCTCGTCGAATTCCAGGGAGTTCGCCCCATCCAGCCCGGCGACAGTCCGGGCGTACTCGATCACCATGCACTGCAGTCCCAGGCACAGCCCGAGCGTGGGGATCTTGTTCTCGCGTGCGTACGTCAAGGCACCCAATTTGCCTTCGATACCGCGCACCCCGAATCCGCCGGGGACGCAGATCCCGTCCAGATCCTGCAGATTGCGTGCCGCTCCTTCGGGCGTCGCGCACTCGTCGCTGGACACCCAGCGAATGTCCACTTTGCAGTCGTGATGGAAGCCGCCTGCTCGAATCGCCTCGGTCACCGAAAGGTAGGCGTCCGGAAGGTCGATGTACTTGCCGACCAATCCGATCGTGACGCGGTTGGCGGGACTGTGGACACGGCGCAGCAGGTCGTCCCAATCCGACCAATCGACGTCCCGGAACGGCAAACCAAGTCGGCGCACAACGTAGGCGTCGAGACCTTCTCCGTGCAGAACCTTCGGGATGTCGTAGATGCTCGGTGCGTCGACGGCAGCCACCACAGCCTCAGCATCCACGTCGCACATCATCGAGATCTTGCGCTTGATGCTTGTCGGCACAGGACGGTCGGCGCGCAGCACGATGGCGTCAGGCTGGATGCCG
Source organism: uncultured Rubrivirga sp. (assembly GCA_964385255.1). Classification (GTDB taxonomy): domain Bacteria; phylum Actinomycetota; class Actinomycetes; order S36-B12; family S36-B12; genus S36-B12. The sequence continues at coordinate 56,585 of CAYLOH010000007.1, forward strand.
ATATTGCGAAGGGACGCCACCGAATGCTGGGTGGGCTTGGTCTTGAGCTCTCCCGATGGGCCGATGTACGGCAGTAGTGAGACGTGCAGGAAGAAGACGTTGTCCCGACCAACTTCGTGACGGATCTGACGGACGGCTTCCAAGAAGGGCAGGGATTCGATATCGCCGACGGTGCCCCCGACCTCGGTGATGACCACATCGACATCCGGGCCGGCCATGCGACGAATACGAGCCTTGATCTCGTTCGTGATGTGCGGGATCACCTGCACCGTGTCGCCGAGATATTCGCCGCGTCGCTCCTTGGCGATCACCGTTGAATACACCTGACCGGTGGTGACGTTCGCCGATCCGTGCAGATCGGTGTCGAGGAACCGCTCGTAGTGGCCGATATCCAAGTCGGTCTCAGCGCCGTCGTCGGTGACGAACACCTCACCGTGCTGGAACGGATTCATCGTCCCCGGATCGACGTTCAAATACGGATCGAGCTTTTGCATGGTGACGCGCAAGCCCCGCGCCTTCAGAAGGTTGCCCAAGCTCGAAGCGGTCAGCCCTTTACCCAGCGAGGACGCAACGCCGCCGGTGACGAAAAGATGCTTGGTGCTGCTAGAGGCGTTACGCGGGATATCCACGGACGACCAGACTAGCGGGAAGGGCACACCCCGTCGCGTGCCACCCGCGGCGCGCCGCGGTCAGATGCCCGATACATGTGTTCAGGCCTGGTGGATGACTCCCCGCTCGAGCTCGGCGAGTTCCAATAGCTCCCGCGCATGAGCCGCACCGGTCGATGATTCCTCCAATCCACTGAGCATGCGCACGAGTTCCTTCACCCGATTGTCGCCTTCGGTTTCCCGAACAGTCGCCGAAGTGACGGAACCATCGGTGCCCTTGCTGACGACCAGATGGCGATCGGCGAACGCCGCGACTTGTGGCAGATGCGTCACGACGATCACCTGCACGTGGTGGGCAAGGCGCGACAGACGTCGCCCAACCTCCACCGCGACCGCTCCGCCGATACCTGCGTCGACTTCGTCGAAAACCATGGTGGGAACGGGGGAATCCCCGGCTAACGCAACCTCGAAGGCCAATGCCAGTCGCGATAGTTCACCCCCCGACGCTCCCTTGCCGATCGGTCGCGGGTTGGCTCCGGGGTGCGGAACGAGCGAGATGGTCACGGTGTCCGCCCCATGGGCGCGGAGCGAATCCAAGTCGCTTGTCACCTCTATCTCGATGCGGGCGTCGGCCATCGCGAGTGCCCCCAGCTCGGCTTCGACCGCGCGTGCCAGGGCCGCCGCGGCGTCGGTCCGCGACGTCGTCAATGCCGCCGCCTGCTCACGGGCCCGCAGGGCCAACTCCCTCTGCCGGGCCTCCAGGTCGGCGATCCGTTCAGCGGAGTCGTCGAATGCCGCCACCTGCTGGGATGACTCGTCACGCCAGCGCAGCACCTCCTCGATGGTCGACCCGAATGACTTGCGCAGGCCCGTCAGGCGGCTTCGACGCTCCTCCACCCACGCTTGTCGCTCGGGGTCGGCGTGCAGCGTTCGCACGTAATCGCCCAATTCGGCATCGATATCGACGACCTCGGTCGTGAGCGCAGCCACTCGTGCGGCAAGGACGGCCAATCGTTCGTCCACGTGCGCCATGGAGGCCAGACTCTCGCGCGCTTGCGCCACCTGCGTGAGCACGGCGGCCGGGTCGATGTCATCCTCCGATCCGCTGAGCGCTATGCGTGCCGCCATTGCGGCTTCGCGCAGGGCCCCCGCATGGGCCAGCACGCCCGCTTCGGCGTCCAGCGCATCGTCCTCGCCGGCTTGCGGCGCTACCTCGTCGATCTCCGCTATGCCCAAACGCAACAACGCGGCGGTGCGCTCCCGCTCCTCGGAGCTCGCGCGCAGGTCCTGCAACTGCCGACGCACCTGCTGCCATTGCTGCCAGGTGTGCTCGAAGCCCTGCAACGTCGCCGCCAGCGTCGGACCACCGAACCGATCCACGACCACCCGCTGCCAGGTGGTCTCACGCAGACGCGCCTGATCCGCCTGACCGTGCACCGCGATCAACGCGGCCCAGACGTCACCGAGCGCGGACAACGGGACCGGGCGCCCCGCGACGTGCGCACGCGATTTGCCCTGCGTCGCCACCGTCCGACGAATGATCACCGCATCGTCGTCGAGGGGAACGCCGATCTCGTCCAACACCGCCATCACCGCCGGCCGGTGAGCGTCGTCGAGCGTCACCACGGCGTCGACCTCCGCCCCGGCGCTCGCATCCCGAAGTTGCCCGGAATCGAAACGAGCACCTCGCAGAAGTTCCAGCCCCGACAAGATCATGGTCTTGCCTGCTCCGGTTTCACCGGTGATGACGGTGAAACCGGGTGAGAACGACAGCAGTGCTTCGTCGATGACGCCGATGCCCTGGATGCGCAGTTCCTCGATCATGGTTCCCGGCTCATCGTGTCGTCGTCATCGTTGCCGCCCGCGCCACCCTTCGACCGGCAGGTCGAACTTGGCTACCAGCCGATCGGTGAAGGGTGCGGGTGCCAACCGTGCGAATCGAACGGGGACGGGGTCGGCACTCACGACGAGCCGGTCACCGGCTCGCACGTCGATCGTTCGTCGCCCGTCGGCCCACAGCACGGCTCGCGAACCTGGGGCGATATCCAGTGCGATCGAACTCGATGGAGAGACGACGAGAGGTCGGGCGAACAGAGCGTGCGCGCTCAGCGGCACCACGAGCAGTGCGGCGACCTCGGGCCACACCACCGGACCACCAGCGGAGAACGCGTACGCCGTCGATCCGGTAGGAGTGGCACACACCACGCCGTCGCATCCCCACCGGGACAGCGGCCGTCCATCCACTTCCACGAGCACTTCGATCATGCGCTCGCGTGCGCCCTTCTCCACGCTCACCTCATTGAGTGCCCACGTTCCATCGACGACCGCGCCCTCCCGATACACATTGACCTGTAGGCGGGTTCGCTCCTCCACGCTCCAGCGTCGAGCGATCAATGCCTCGACGACGAAGTGGACGTCCTCGGGTTCGGCCTCGGCCAGAAAGCCGACGTGTCCGAGATTGACTCCCAGGAGCGGGGTTCCCGGCGCGGCGAGTTCGGCGGCGCGCAAGATGGTCCCGTCCCCACCGAAGACGACGACGACGTCACCGGTCACCTGCCCCGCGGGGGCGTCGTCGGCGAGCACTTCGATGTCCGCGCTGGAGAATTCGGCACCGTTGGGGTCGTCGGTGAGTGCACGGATGTCATGGTCGGTCCCACAGACATGGGCACCGGCGGTGCGCAGCGCACCGATCACCGATCGCGCCACCGATCGAGCATCGTCGTTCGCCGTGTTGACCACGACCACGACGCGGACGGGGGCACTGCCGCTGCCGGTCATGCAGGACCAGCCTCGACCGCGTCGGCTACCGCAGCCTCGATGCCTGCAGCGTCCAGAGCCGGTGGCCGGTCGTGCCGTTGGTTCATCGGGCCATCATCCCCGCTCATCTGTCCCGCGTCACCAGGGGACTTGGTCATCCACAGGAAGTATTCGACATTGCCCTTGGGGCCGGGGAGCGGGCTGGCCACCACACCGTGGATGTCCATACCGAGGTCGACCGCCGCACTGGCCACCTGCAGGACAGCGGTCCGCCGCAAGGCTGGGTCGGTGACCACTCCATGGCCGACCTTGTCCTTGCCCACTTCGAATTGCGGTTTGACCATCACCAGCAGATCCGCGTCCACCGCCGCGAGCGCGACGAGCGCGGGCAGCACGGCCGTTAAGGAGATGAACGACAGATCCGCGACGACAACGTCCGGCGAGAAGGGTAGATCCTCCGGTCGTAGATAACGCACGTTCGTCCGTTCCATGACGATGACCGCGTCCTGTGAGCGCACCGGCCACGCCAACTGGCCGTACCCCACGTCGACTGCGATGACGCTGGTCGCTCCCCGCTCGAGCAGTACCTGGGTGAAGCCTCCGGTCGACGCACCGGCATCGAGCGCCGTGCGACCTGCAACGTCGATCGAGAACGCGTCGAGGGCGCCGATGAGTTTGTGCGCACCCCGGGACACGTACACCGGATCGGTGCCGGTTCGGATTTCTATGGCGGCGGATTCGTCCACGTGCGTGGCGGGCTTAGTCGCCGTGACGCCACCCACGGTGACCTGGCCATCGGCGATGAGGCGCTGCGCCGCCTCCCTCGAGGCGGCCAAGCGACGTCGAACCAACTCCGCGTCTAATCGACGACGAGACACCGACACGGTCGACGCGGGCAGGGTCGGCTATGCCGGATCGTCCTCGGCGGCCAGACCGTCGAGGGTGGCGCGCAAGGACTGCTGGACCCGCTCATAGATCTGTGCATGATCGCCGAGTTCGGCGCCGGCCACCGCATGCAACTCCTCCAAGGCGGCGTCGACAGCTGCGTTACCGGTGGGTTCCCACACGGGCAGGACAGCGTCGGGATCCGGTGCTTCGTCCAGGACGAGAACGTCGTCGTCGAAGGATTCGACGAGATCGTCCGCCGACGGTGTGGCGTGGCTCTGGGGGTCGACGCTCACTCGGGAACCACCTTCTTCTTGACCTTCCGCGGGGCTTCCTGGCCGTGGGCTTCGCCACTCGGAGCAGAGTGCGTGTCCCTCTTCTCGAGTCGTTCCACTCGAGCCCGCAGCGCTGCGAGTTCGTCTTCGCGCACAAAGCCCATGCGACCCACGGCACGGTCCACTTCGCTGCGGATCATGCCGACGAGCATCTCGCGGTTCTGCTTGGACGTGGCGACCAGATCATCGGCAATGTCTTGTACCGAGCCCATGACGTCCGGGGTCTTGCCCGTCCACTGGAGCCCTTGGTTCACCAGCGACATCGCGGCGTCGCGCGCCTTGCTTGCGGTGACTTCCGTGACCCCGCTTGCCAGTTGCAGATATCCGCGCAGGCCTTCCAGCATGTCGATCACACCCCTTCCGGCGCCCTCCACGTACCTATCACCGAACCCTAACCCGGTGGGAACATCACGAGCCCGAACGCCCGCCCGTCCACGCCCGAGCCAACAACCGTCTCACGTCGGCCAGAGCGCTCGAACCGGCTGCGTCCGAGGTGATCCGGCTCGCGTCGGGAGTGTCGAGCAGCGCCCGGAGGTCCTCGGCGATGTACGTGGGGCGCATCTCGGGGTCGGCCTCTGCGAGGTCCGCGAGTTCATCACGTTCGCTGATGCCGGTGAGAACGAGAAGCGAATCCATGCCGGCTCGATTGGCGCCGCGGATATCGGTGTCTACTCGATCTCCGATTACCAGTGGCCTTCGCGCCCCCAGCCGCTTGGCGGCCAGTTGGAAAAGCAGCGGCTGGGGTTTGCCGGTCACCGCATCCGGATCCTTGCCCACGGCCTGCCGCACCACCCCCACGAGTGCTCCATTACCGGGTGCGAGCCCACGCTCGGTGGGGATACTCGCGTCGAGGTTCGTCGCCACCCACAGCGCGCCCTGCGCGATGGCGTACCCGGCTTCGGCCAGTTCCCGCCACCCCACGTCGGGACCGAATCCCTGGATCACCGCGACGGGTTTCACCGACCCGTCACGCACCGGAGTCAAGGCCGCGCCGCGTACCGCTTCGTCGATCCCCGGTCCCCCGACTACCAGGATTGGCGATCCGGCCGGGACGCCGTGTTCGAGCAGGTATGCGACGGCGCCCTGGGGTGAGGTCACCACGTTGGTGGCAGACATCGGCAAATCCAGCGCCGCGATCCTCTCGGCGACGGCCGATGGAGGCAGCGCCGCGTTATTCGTCAGGACGCACCACGGCACGAACTGCTCGGCTGCCCGCAGCGTCTCGATGGCATGCGGCACAGCTCTCGGTCCGCGGTAGATGACGCCATCGGCATCGACGATGAGGCCGTCGTAGCGATCGAGAAGTCGGTTCACGTGTGGGGCATTCCCTATACGGACGGTCCGTCGAAGTCCACGTCGATGGGCCCTTCCAGCGACAGACCGGCTTCCGAACGAGCACGCAACGTGGCCTTCACCTGAGCCAGCGCCTGCCCGTACTCGGGCTTGTCCGGCCGCATGACGAAGGCCATGGACAGGTGATCGCGGGCGCTGGGGAACAACTGACGCCGCCACAGCGCCATGCCGAGGGCGTAGTGGGCGTAGTCCTCATCGGGAGAACGCTCCACGAGTTCGGTCAACACCTCGATCGCTTCGTCGTATCGACGGGCGTCGTACAAGGCTCGACCCAACGACTCCAAGACCGAAGGAATGGGTTCGCTGCGACGTACCCGCTCCAATAGAACGATCGCGGCATCCGCGTTGCCGGTGGACAACATCTCGTTCGCCCGTTGGAACCATTCGTAGGGACCTCCGCTGGGTGCCCCTTGGTCACCCGCCCCGGTCAGATCGAGTTGATGCACGGCGCCATCGTCGCACGCTGACGGTTGCAGACGAGATCACGCCTTCTGTGGGGGCACACCACCACGGGTATGACGCTGCATACGCGCCGCCCGCACGGACCCGCCCGTGCGCCATGCGAC
>CAYLOH010000007.1:63188-65428 GCA_964385255.1 uncultured Rubrivirga sp.
CCGCCCGCACGGACCCGCCCGTGCGCCATGCGACGACGTGGCCATGAGTTTCTACCTCGACACCACCCACCGCCAGGAGCTCTCATCCGGCCCCCACCAATACGGACTGATCCAGAACCCAGGGAGCCGATGACACGCAACAATGCGGCTGTGGACGACTCCAACCCAGCCGTGACCAGTGCCCCGAGCCCGATCATCGAGGACCTTGGCGATGAGGTCTTCGCGATCGACACCCAGATGGCTGGGCACGCCGGCATAACGTCGAGTTATCTGATTCGCGGATCTCGTCCGTGTTTGATCGAGACGGGCACCGCGCTCTCAGCACCCGTGGTCATCGAGGCTTTGGCGACGTTGGGCATCGGTCCGGATGATCTGGCGACAGTCGTGGTCACCCACATCCACCTTGATCACGCAGGAGGCGTGGGAGACATCGCCGCCGCCTACCCGCGAACCGAGGTGGTGGTGCACGAAAAGGGTGCGCGGCACTTGGCGGATCCCTCGAAGCTCGTCGCGAGCGCCCAGCGCGTTTTCGGCCCCGACATGGACCGGATGTTCGGTCCGCTGATCGCAACACCGGCGGAGCGCCTGGTGACCTTGGGCGAGACAGGGTTCGTCGACCTGGGCGACGGTCGTCGCCTGAACACCTTCCACAACCCCGGTCACGCCTCGCACCACGTAGCGCTGGTCGACTCGCAGACCGGCGACCTCTACACCGGCGATGCGGCTGGAGTTTTCGTGCCCGACACCGCGGAGGTCAGGCCGGCGACTCCCCCACCGGACTTCGACCTCGACCTCGCACTGGACTCGCTACGACGCATGCGCGAGGCCGGGCCTACCCGGTTGCTGTTCAGCCACTTCGGGCCGGTGACGGATGTGGACCTGGTGTTCGACCAGTCCGAGGAGGAACTGCGTTACTGGGTGGAGCAGGTGTCGCAGGCCTATCACGCCGGCATGGACCTCGAGCACGCGATCGCGATGGTCAAGGAGAAGGACCGCGCGCGTCACCCTGCCTTCTACACCGATGACGAACAAGCGGCCAAGTTCGAGGACCTGTCCAGCATCGGTGCGCAGGTCTCCGGGATTTGGCGCTGGCTGGAGAAGTCGAGTGCCGCCGCGGAGTAACGCCAGCTGGCAAATCGAACCCGGATTCTTGGCGCTTCGCACCCGGGAATCTGGCAGTTCGCGGGGTGGTTAGGTGAGGCGCTCGGCCGCGCCGGTGACGTCGTCGATATCGGACTCCGCTGCCTTCGCATACCACGCGCGGGCATCATCCTGACGATCGAGCGCTTCGAGGGCGGCGGCGTACGCGTACTGCAAGCGTGCGCGCTCGGTTCCCGCGGGCAGTGTCGTCAACTCCGGAATCTCCAGCAATACCAACGCTGCTTCGTGCTGCCCCATGTCCGAACGTGCACCCGCCGCGACGATCTGTGCCTCGACTTTGAGCGCGGGGTCACCGTCACGGATTTCGCGCAACAATTCCAGAGCTCGCTCCGGGCGACCCAATCCGCGCTCACAGTCCGCCATCATGGGAACGAAGGAGTCGTCACCGGTCATGCGTCGAACCGCGCGTAGTTCAGCCAACGCGTCGGCATAGTCGCCGCACCGATAAGCAGTGATGCCGGCCGCCTCGCGGACGGCGGCAACGCGACCCGCCAACTTCTTGGCAGCCTTCGTATGTTCGCGCGCGCCTTCATCGTCCTCGTCCAACAAGAGCAACTCGGCCGCTGCGAGATGTCCGGCGACCTTCTCTCCTAGCTCTTCTGGAAGCGTGCGCAGTTCGTTCAGTACAGCCGGATCGAGCTCGCTGATGTCGACTTCCTCGGGGATCGGTGGGCCCGATGGACGAGGTGCGCGTTGAGGTCGATCGACGGGCGCTCGCCGCGGACCAGGCCGGCTGGCATCACCCGACGACTTTCCGCCCGGACGACCGCCGGGCTTGCCACCGGGACGACCGCTCGGCTTGCCAGCGGGCTTCCCTCCGGGACGACCAACGGGCTTGCCTCCGGGCTTGCCACCGGGACGACCCCCGGACGTTCCGCTGGGACGACCGCTCGGCTTGCCACCAGGCTTGCCACTGGGACGGCCGCTCGACCCACCCTCACCGGGTGACCTGCGATCGCTTCCGGAACGTTCCACGGTCCTATCCTCTCGATACACGTCCAGCAAAAAACAAAGGCCACCCGAGGGTGGCCTTTGTAAAGAATGTCCGGCGGCGTCCTACTCTCCCACGTAGTCACCCA
>CAYLOH010000008.1:0-60602 GCA_964385255.1 uncultured Rubrivirga sp.
GCATCGAAGGCCCGCTCGGCTTGCTCGATCAAGGTCAGGACGTCGCCCATGTCCAGGATGCGATTGGCCATGCGGTCCGGGTGGAACGCCTCGAAGTCGTCGAGCTTCTCCCCCACCGAGGCGAACATGATCGGCTTGCCCGTGACCGTGACGATGGACAGTGCGGCGCCGCCTCGTGCATCCCCGTCGAGTTTGGTCAGGACAACGCCGTCGAAGCCAACCTGCTCAACGAACTGCTCGGCGGTGGCAACGGCGTCCTGGCCGATCATCGCGTCGACCACGAGCAGGACGTTGTCGGGCTGCACCGCGTCGCGTACCTGGCGGAGTTGGTCCATCAACTCCGCATCGATGGCCAGCCGGCCGGCGGTGTCGACGATGACGACGTCGTGCATCGCGGTCTCAGCGTGCGTACGCGCATCGCGAGCAACACGCACCGGGTCACCTATCCCGTTCCCCGGTTCGGGTGCGAATACCGGCACCCCAGCGCGTTCTGCGACCACCGTCAATTGGTCGACGGCATTCGGGCGTTGCAGATCGGCGGCGACCAGCAGGGGTGTATGCCCGGCCTTCTTGAGGTGGGCGGCGAGTTTGCCGGCCAAGGTGGTCTTGCCGGCACCCTGCAGACCAGCCAACAGAATGAACGTCGGTCCGGTCTTGGCGAATTGCAGCGGTCGAGTCTGTCCGCCGAGGATTTCGACGAGTTCGCCGTGAACGATCTTCACGACCTGCTGAGCTGGATTCAACGCACCGGAGACTTCCGCAGAGAGAGCACGCTCCTTCACCGCGGCGGTGAAGGAACGCACCACCGGTAGAGCGACGTCGGCCTCGAGCAGCGCGGTGCGGATCTCGCGAACGGTCGCGTCGATGTCCGCCTCGGTCAATCGTCCCTTGCCGCGTAGACCTTTGAAAGTCGCAGCTAAGCGGTCCGACAACGACCCGAACAATTCGGCTCCTCGATACGACGAATACGTGCGAATAGGTGAAGGCGTCAGACTAACGGGCCTGAAGGGCCGCCTGCACCGTGGTGCGAACCGCCTCCGCATGGTCGGGCCCCAGGGGCGCCCCGAGTCGGTCGGTGATGAAGAACGCGTCGACCACTTCCGAGCCGAGGGTGTCGATCTTGGCTCCCGTCACCACCGCATCGGCCGCCACGAGAGCCTGTGTGACGCGATACAGCAGCCCGGGTTCGTCATGAGCACGAACTTCTACAACAGTGTGGCTCCGCGGCGTCATGTCCACCAGCACCTTGGGGGCTACGCCCGGCGAAGCGACCACGCGCTCGATGTCGCGTCGGGCGATGCGCTCACCGATGTCGAGATCACCGGCGATCGCTGCACGAATGTCGGAGGCGATGGCCCGCTCATCGGGCGGGTCACCGAATAGCGGGCGGACGAACCATTCCTGCGCCGCACGCGAACCGCGACTTCGAATTCTCGCCCCTCGGATGTGGAGGCGATGAGTGGACAGCACACCGGCGACAACGCTGAGAACACCGAACTGCTCGGGCGTGGACACGGTGATGGAGCAGCCTTCGTCGAGCACGGTCATGGTGACCGACGTCGGTCCGGAACCCTCGAGTGCAGCCACGAGGGCGGGTGAGTCGTCGTCACCGGACACCTGCTCCCCCCGCAGGGAGGAGCGGCACCTGTCCACCAGCGCGGAAATCAACTGACGCCGCCATGCGCTGCGCACAGCAGGACCCGTTGCCTCGGCATCGGCCCAGGTGAGGGCATGCAGCAGTTCCAAGGTGCGCTGATCGGCTACTCGCGCGGTCACCGCATCGACGGTCGCCGGATCATCGAGGTCCCGGCGCGTGGCGACATCGGGCAACAGCAGATGGTGCAGCACCAGCTGTTCCACCACGGCGGCATCGGCCGAGTCGAAACCCATGCGCGTGAGAATGTCCCGAGCTATCGGAGCTCCTACCTCACTGTGATCACCGGGGAAACCCTTGCCGATGTCATGCAGTAAGGCGGCCACCAGCAAAAGATCCGGTCGGTCCACATCGCGGGTTCTCGATACCGCGTGCACGGCGGTCAGCAGCAGGTGGCGGTCGACGGTGAATTCATGGATCGCATTGCGTTGGGGCAATGACCGAACGGCGCTCCACTCCGGGATCCACGCCTGGAGGATTCCCGCCTGATCCAAGGCTTCGAAGACAGGCAGACTCGGCTCACCGGCGCCCAGGAGCGAGACGAACGACTCTCGCATTTCCGCCGTCCACGGGGAGAACGAGTTATCGCTTGCCGCCAGACGCTCGACGGTGGAAGGGGCGAGGATCATCGACGCCTGCGCGGCTGCTGCCGCGACCCGAAGCGCGAGACCGGGATCGGTGTCGGGCGAGGCGCCGCGCGCCAGCAGCACTTCGCCGTCCATCGCGACCACACCCTCGGCTAAGGGTGTGCGTTCGGGGAATCTGGAGGTGGTGCGCCGACCGAGGCGACGAATCACTCGCGGAGCGAGCCCAGACGACTTCGGCACCGACCGCAGCGCTCGGTACCACGCGACGTCGCTGGTGAACGCGATATCGCGACCAGCCAAGTAGACGGTCCGCAGGAGTGAATCCGCGTCATGGACTCCCTCGATCACTCCCACGAGTCGCGCCGCTACGTCATCTTGATCCTGCATGCTCAAGCGATCGCGCATACCGCGCTCGTGCATGACGTCGCGAACGTCCAACAGCAGCGAGGCCGAAGCCGACCACGTGGTGCGGGGAACCTCGACCACCCACGATGCCGCAAGGGCACGTAACACCACCGAATCGCGCAGGCCGCCGTACGCCTCCTTGATCTCCGGTTCGAGCAATTGGGCGACATCGCCCACGCGCGCGCGTCGTTGCATGACTGCGTCATGCAGTTCGGTGAGACGAGTAGCAGCCCCTGCCCGCCAATCCGCCAACACGCCCGCACGCAGCGTCTCGACCAAGGTCGCATTCCCAGCTATCGCCCTGGCGTCGATCAATCCGAGCAGAACCTTGATGTCGCGCTGGGCCAAGGTTCGTGCCTGCGAAACCGTCCTGACCGCATGATCCAAGGCCTGCCCCGAGTCCCAGATGGGGTACCACACCGCTGAGGACACTTCGTCGACCGAGCGAGCTCCCCCGTCGTGCAACATCAACACGTCTATGTCGCTGCGCAAGGACATCTCTCGGCGTCCGTAGCCGCCAACGGCCACGAGGCAGAACGCCGATGGATCCCCCGCGTGGGCGCGCAGGGATTCGTGGAAGAGCGTCTCGAGCCACTCATCCGTGGCGGTGGACAGCACAGCGCGGCGCTCGGACCCCGTGAGATCCGAGCGCCGCGCTATCTGCAGCCGTTGATCCATCTACTTAGAGCGCCTCGGCTCCGCGTTCGCCGGTGCGGACTCGAACCACCGTGTCAACCGGCATCGACCAGACCTTGCCGTCGCCGATCTTGCCGGTTTGCGCAGCTGCGACGATCGCATCGATCACGGCCCCAGCGCGGTCGTCCTCCACCACGATCTCCACGCGCACCTTCGGCACCAACTCGACCGTGTACTCAGCACCTCGGTACACCTCCGTGTGGCCACGCTGACGACCGAAGCCGGATGCCTCCGACACCGTCATGCCCTGGACGTCGAGTGCTTCGACGGCGGACTTCACGTCGTCCAACTTGAACGGCTTGATGATTGCGGTGATCAGTTTCATTCCTGCTCTCCTGCCTTGACTCGTCCGGCATGTCCGACGCCAGCGAAGACTCCGCCGCCGCCCGATTCTCCCAGCTCGTACGCCGATTCCGCGTGTTCAGCGACGTCAATGCCACTGACCTCCTGCTCCTCCGAGACACGCAACCCCATGGCCGCCTTGACGATCACGGCGATGAGCGCAGTCGCCACGAGGGAGTACCCCAATACGGCTATGGCGCCGACGAACTGCAACCACAACTGATTCACGCCGCCGCCGTACAGGAGACCGTTGATGCCGGTCGGTGAAGCCTCCGTGGCGAAGAAACCGATAAGCAGGGTGCCGACCAAGCCACCGATGAGGTGGACGGCCACGACGTCCAGAGAGTCGTCGTACTTGAACTTGTACTTCAAGCTGACAGCTAGGGCGCACAGCACACCCGCGATCACACCGATGGCCATCGCACCCAGAGGGCTGACCGCTGCGCACGCAGGAGTGATGGCCACCAAACCGGCGACGATGCCGGATGCCGCACCGAGGGAGGTGGCGTGACCGTCCCTGATCTTCTCGGTGACCAACCAACCGATCGCCGCCGCGCAGGTCGCTGCGAAGGTGTTGATCACCGCTACTGCCGCAGCGTTGTTCGCCGCTGTCGCCGACCCGGCGTTGAATCCGAACCAGCCGAACCACAAGAGGCCCGCGCCCAGCATGACCATCGTCAGGTTGTTCGGTCGCATCGGCGTGCGAGGCCATCCCAGGCGACGCCCGATGATGACCGCGAGAACGAGTCCGGCGATGCCGGCGTTGATGTGAACTGCTGTGCCTCCGGCGAAGTCGATAACACCCAACTTGTAGATCCAGCCGCCGTTATCACCAGCCAGGTTGAACACCCAGTGCGCGACGGGGAAGTAGACCACCAGCGCCCAGATGGCTGCGAAGATGATCCAGGCCGAGTACTTCATTCGGTCTGCCACCGCTCCTGCGATGAGACCTACCGTCAAGCATGCGAACATCGCTTGGAAGGCGACGAAGATCATCGCCGGGTAGACCGATTCCGGGTTGTCCGCCATCAGTCCCTCGAGACCGATGTATTGGGTGACGTTGCCCAAGAGTCCCGCCTGACCGTAGGAATCACCGAAGGCCATCGAGTAGCCCACGAGAACCCACAGCACGCCCACCACGAACAGGGCGCCGAAGACCATCATCAACATGTTCAGTACCGACTTGGCCCTGACCATTCCTCCGTAGAAGAACGCCAGGCCAGGGATCATCAGCAAGACCAAAGCGGTCGCGATAAGCATCCATGCGGTATCACCGGTGTTCAAGGCCGATTCCATACGCCTTCCTCCCTCATCCACTGCTGCCGAACGGCTTATGGGAGAAAGGTGGCGGGGTCGGATTTCAGTTGATCACTCACCGCGTTTCGCGTCGGTGACGAAATCGCCTCGTGTGTTTCGAGGGCGTTACATCACGTCTAGGCGACGATGGCGTCGACGAACTCCTCGGGATCGAAGGGCGCCAGATCGTCGGGGCCTTCGCCCAGTCCCACGAGCTTCACCGGCACGCCCAGTTCCTTCTGGACCGACACAACGATGCCGCCCTTGGCGGTGCCGTCGAGTTTGGTGAGCACGATGCCCGTGACATCCACCACTTCCGCGAAGACTCTCGCCTGCACCAAACCGTTCTGACCAGTCGTCGCGTCCAGAACCAGGAGGACTTCGTCGACCTGACTGTTCTTCTCAATGACGCGCTTGACCTTGCCGAGTTCGTCCATCAGTCCGGTCTTCGTGTGGAGCCGGCCAGCGGTGTCGACGACCACCGCGTCGACGCCGGCCTTGGCCGCGACGTCCACAGCTTCGAACGCCACCGCCGCGGGATCCCCTCCTTCGGGGCCGCGAACCACGACGGCACCAACGCGATCTCCCCACGTTTGCAATTGGTCCGCCGCAGCCGCCCGGAAAGTGTCGGCGGCGCCCAGCAGGACTGTGCGACCGTCGGCGACCAGGACGCGGGCCAGTTTCCCCGTCGTAGTGGTCTTACCGGTGCCATTGACGCCCACCACCAAGATCACCGCGGGTCGCCCCGCTGCCTCGGTGGTGACCGATCGGTCCATGGTCGGGTCGACCAGCGCGAGTAGTTCCTCGCGCAAGAGTGCACGAACGGCGTCGGCGCCCACCGCGCCTTCGACCTGGATTCGGGTGCGCAGGCGCTCCATCAAATGCGTCGTCGCCGCCACGCCAAGGTCGGCGGTGAGCAGAATCTCCTCGACCTCGTCCCACGTCGCGTCGTCGAGTTGATCGCGGGAGAGCAACGAAAGCAATCCCTTGCCGACCGCGTTGTTGGATCGGGCCAACCGCTCTCGCAGGCGATGCAGCCGACCCTTGGTGGGTTCGGGTACCTCGATCTCCCAGATGCCTGGTTCCTCGAGCAACTCCGGCTCGGGCAGAACGTCCTCGACGACAGCTGGTTCATCGAGCAGCGTGGATCCGACCTGCTCGACGTTGCGCCGCTGCGTGTCGCGGGGAACGGTGTCGTCGTCACCGACCCCGGGCGCGTAGTCGATACCCGGTCGTGGCTTGGGCTGCGCCGACAGAGCTTTCGTGCCGCGACGACGTACAAGCGCGATCGAGGCCCCGACGACCAAACCGAGCAGGACGACCGCGAGGACGAGGTACCAGGTGAGCGAATCCATAGTCGCTCATCCTGTCAGGCGCTGACCGCCTCGCGAATCCGCTGTCCGATCACCTGGGTCACGCCGTCACCGCGCATGGATACCCCGTACAGGGCGTCGGCGATCTCCATGGTGCGCTTTTGGTGCGTGATCACGATCAACTGGGAGGAGTCCCTCAGTTCCTCGATCATGTCGATCAACCGGCCGAGGTTCACGTCGTCGAGGGCGGCCTCGACCTCGTCCAGCACGTAGAACGGGCTGGGCCTGGCCTTGAACAGTGCCACCAAGAAGGCGACGGCGGTCAGGCTGCGCTCACCACCGGACAGCAGCGACAAGCGCTTGACCCGCTTACCTGGAGGTCGCGCCTCCACGTCGATGCCGGTGTTCAACATGTCGGATGGATCGGTCAGGATCAACCGGCCTTCACCCCCAGGGAACAATCGGGCGAAGACCTGTTCGAACTCACGCTCGACGTCGCGGTAGGCCTCGGTGAACACCTGCTCCACGCGCTCGTCGACTTCCTTGACTATGTCCAACAAGTCGTCACGTGTGCGCTTGAGATCATCGAGTTGCTCGGTGAGGAAGCGGTGACGCTCCTCCATCGCGGAGTACTCCTCGAGGGCAAGCGGATTCACCTTGCCCAGCACTGCCAAGCCACGCTCGGCTTCCTTCAGGCGCTTTTCCTGTTCGACGCGAACGTACGGGTATGGCTGCGGTTCGGGTTCGCCCTCGGGGATCTCGTCCCCCGGCGCTCGTGGTGAGGGTGGAACGAGTTGATCCGGACCGTACTCGGCAATCAGGATGTCGGCTTCGATACCGAAATCCTCGAGTGCCTTCGCCTCGATCTGTTCGATACGCATCCGCTGCTCGGCCCGAGCCAGTTCATCGCGGTGCACGCTGTCGCGGAGTGCGTCCAATTCACCCGACAGAGCGCGCAGTTGCTCGCGAACCGAAACGAGTTGTTCACCGCGTTCGCGCGCCGACCGTTGCAGGTCGTTGCGCAACCGCTGTGCGCGCGAGATGGAAACCTCGACGTGCGAACGGACGATGGATACCGCCTGGACGATCGCCTGGGCCACCACCAGATCGCGGGCACGGCGCTCGCGCCTGTCCCGTGCCGCCTGGCGGGCACGACGTTCCACCTGGGCGTCGTTCTCCAGCGCGACGGCACGATCGGTGACCGCCGTCATCCGCTCCTCGGCCGTGCGCATCGCCAACCGCGCGTCCACCTCGAGCGCACGAGCAGACTGCGCCGCTAGTTCGAGTTCGGCGCGTCGATCCGGTCCGGGGTCGGCGAGCGGTTCTTGCTTCATGGCTTCCATCCGCTCGCGCAACCTCGCGAGATCGGCTTCGTCGGACTCCAACGCCTGCCGCGCAGCCGTGACGGCTTGGTCGAGGCGATCGGCTTCCGCCGCCGCAGCGCGCGCCGCCTGGCCGAGGTTCCCCAACTGCTCGGCGACAGCCGCCATCTGTGCGTCGGAATCGTGCAAGCGAGACAGTGCCCGCTCGACCGCACCCGCGGCCTCGGATTGCCTGTCTCGTGCGGCCGCCAGGTCGAATCGCAACCGCTCGCTGCGCTGCACGAGGTCCTGCAGTTCTGCTTGAGCCTGCTCGTAGGCGGTCTGCACTTCCACGAGGGAATCGCTCACGCTGGAACCACCGCGCACAACACTGCGCGCGACGACATCGCCGGCCGCACTCACCCATGTCAGGTTCGGCGCTGTCCGCTGTCCAGCCATGGCTGACGCAAGGTCGTCGACGATCACCGCATCAACGAGCAGTGAATCGACCACAGGTCCGACGAGGTCGTCACAGCGCACCAGTTCGCGCAACCAGCGACCACTCGGCGGATTGGTGATGGACCGGGTGGGAGAGGACGCATCGTCGACGACAACGAGCGCGGCCCGACCCGCATCGGTGTCCTTCAAGACCGCGATCGCGTCCACGGCGGCCGACCGACCTCGCACCACAACGGCATTGGCCAATTCACCCAAGACCGCGGCGACGGCGTGCTCGGCACCGCCATCGATATGCAGGTGCTCGGCAAGAGCACCGAGCACGCCGGGGAGCCCGGCGTCCATCAGTGCAGCGCCAGCATCGCTGCGACGCATACTCAACTCGAGCGCCTGGCAGGTGGCGTCGGCAGCCGCACGGGCCCGCTCTATGCGCGCCTCTTCGGCACGCAGTTCCTCGACCGCGGCGTCGGCAGCGACTAACGCGGCTTGAGCGCGTTCGTGTGCCTCGTCGAGTCCGACTTCCCCCTCGTCGAGCCCGACGATGTCGACCTCGACGCGAGCGAACTCCGCATGCGCCTGCTCGGCGCGCTGACGCGCTTCGGCGATCTGCCCTTCCAGTCGCGCGATCTCCGCGGCACGCGCGTCGCGGCGAGAGATCGCCGCGTTGACCTTGCCGTCGATGGTCGCGAGCCCCTCGCGCCTGTCGGCCGCTGCGGCCTCGAGTTGCTGCACCCGGCGTTGTTCTGCAGCGAACTCCTCCTCGGTACGCGCCCGGGTCGCCTCGGCGGAAGACAAGGCGTCGCGTAGCGACTCCACCTCACGCCCGAGTTCGAACTCCTGCGCGCGCAAGGAACGGGCCTCGGCTTCGAGCTGCTCCGGATCGCGTCCCGACACATGTTCGTCTTCGTCTTCTGGCTGCAGGTGTCGAACGGTCGCTCTCGCGAGCTGCTCCAGGCCGTGGAATCGCTCCCCCGCAGCCGACAGCGAGAACCAGGTGTCCTGCGCAGCGTTCAACTCGGGCGTCTGGGTGCGCTCTTGCTCCTCGAGCTGCGATTCCTGCGCCTGCAGTTCGGACATCGACATTTCGACTTGTGCCTGGCGCTTACGCAACGAGGTCTCATCGGCGACCTCCGCTTCCAAAGTCTGGCGATACTGCACAAGATCGTCGGCCAACAGACGCAACCGGGCGTCGCGGACGTCGGTTTGAATCACCACCGCTCGACGTGCAACCTCGGCTTGCCTGCCCAGTGGCTTCAACTGGCGGCGCAGTTCCGCGGTTAGGTCCTGCAGTCGTGTGAGGTTGCCCTCCATCGAGTCGAGTTTGCGCAGCGCCTTCTCCTTGCGCTTGCGGTGCTTCAAGACTCCTGCTGCCTCTTCGATGAATCCGCGGCGATCCTCGGGTGTGGCGTGCAAGATCGAATCGAGTTGACCTTGACCCACGATCACGTGCATCTCCCGACCGATGCCGGAGTCCGAGAGAAGCTCTTGGATGTCCAACAGGCGGCACTGTTCGCCATTGATCGCGTATTCAGACCCACCGTTTCGGAACAGGGTGCGGGAGATCGTCACCTCGGAGTAGTCGATCGGCAAGGCGCCGTCGGTGTTGTCGATGGTCAGAGCCACTTCCGCGCGACCCAACGGCGCGCGACCGGAGGTTCCGGAGAAGATGACGTCTTCCATCTTGCCGCCGCGCAGACTCTTCGCGCCCTGCTCGCCCATCACCCACGCGAGCGCATCGACCACATTGGACTTGCCCGAACCGTTGGGACCGACCACACACGTGACCCCGGGTTCGAACTCCAAAGTGGTGGACGAGGCGAAGGACTTGAAGCCCTTGAGGCTAAGCGTCTTCAAGTGCACGGGTGCTCGATCTCCCTTTCGAAGGCGGGCGAGCCAGGCTCGCCGAGTTCTTCTCGGTTTCGCGTGTGCGGGGAAGGCGCTCTCGGACTCTACCTACCCCATGGATCGCCCCGGTGCAGCACGCGCTGGTCCTCAGCGTGGCGTGCGCTGGCACCGCGGACACCGGTAGCTGGACCGGTTCATGAACGCCTCTCGCCTGATCGGGGCTCCGCAGCGCCGGCACGGCTCCCCCTCACGGCCGTAGGCATCCAGCCACCGCTCGAAGTACCCGGACTCCCCGTTCACGTTCACGTAGAGGGAGTCGAAACTCGTCCCTCCCTGGGCCAGGGCCTGCGTCATCACCTCGCGCGTGTGGTCGACGAGGGAGACGATCGCGCGTGTGGTCATTCGCGAGGCGGGTTTGCGTCCATTGACCTTCGCCCGCCAGAGCGCTTCGTCGGCATAGATGTTGCCAATCCCGGAGATGACCGATTGATCGAGCAGGACCCGCTTGATCCCGGTGTCCTTAGCGCGGATGCGCTTCGCGGTGGCGACATCGTCGAACTCCGGATCAAGTGGATCGCGCGCGATGTGGGCGATGGTGGTGGGCAGTCCATCCTTCAAAGAATCCAGAAACACGCCGCCGAATGTGCGTTGATCGACGAAGCGCATCTGGCGCCTGTCGTCGGCGAACGCGACGCGAACCCGCAGGTGTTTCTCGTCCGAGGAGCTCGAAGGTTGCATCAGCACTTGACCACTCATGCCGAGATGGATGACCAGAGCCAGGTCATCGCTCTTTCGCAGGGGCAGCCACAGGTACTTGCCGCGCCTGCTCGCGCATCGGAACGAGTCCGAGGTGAGCGCGCCGACGAGGGCGTGGGCGCCTCCGGGGCTCCGGCGAATGGATCGCGGGTAGAGCACGTCGACGGATGAGATCGTTCGACCGGTGGCCCAACGATCGATTCCGCGACGAACGACCTCTACTTCGGGAAGTTCGGGCATGAAGCGTCAGGCATCGATGTCGGTCGTGCCGTTCAACGCGGCATAGGCCTGCGCCGCGGCCTCCTGCTCGGCGACCTTCTTACTGCGCCCGTGACCGGTGCCCAGCACTCGCCCGGCGATGACCGCTTGCGCGGTGAACTCCTTGGCGTGATCGGGACCGGCGTCGCTCACGCGGTACTCCGGGACGCCCTGGTCCAATTCCGCCGATCGCTCCTGCAGCGAGGTCTTCCAGTCCAAGCCGGCGCCGAGTTGGGCGGACGAGGCAATGAGTGGTCCGAAGATCCGCTCGATGAACGCCCGTGAGGTCTCCAAGTCGGTGGACATGTACATCGCGCCGATGACCGCCTCCATGGCGTCGGCCAGGATCGAAGACTTGTCGTGACCCCCGGTGCTCTCCTCACCCTTACCGAGCAGCAGGTAGTTCCCCAAGCCAAGCGCGCGTGCCACGTCGGCGAGCGCCGCGGCGTTGACAACTGCGGCACGCAACTTCGCGAGTTGGCCCTCGGGCTCATCGGGGAAGTCCCGGTAGAGGCGCTCGGTGACGACGAGGCCGAGCACCGAGTCACCCAAGAACTCCAGGCGCTCGTTGGTCGGTAGGCCGCCGTTCTCATAGGCGTAGGAACGGTGGGTGAGGGCCTGACGCAGGAGTTGCGGATCGAGCCGTTGCCCCAGAGCCTGCATCAAGGATTCCAGCGAGGAATCGTCGACCCCGATCACCGCAGCACACCCCTTCCCGCTCTCACGTTCCCGATTCCACGGCGATCATTCACGTGGTCGCCCCCGTTCACCTGCGGCGAAGACCATAGCGATGACGTCTGCGATTGTCGCCGCCTGCGCCGCTGCGGGCGGATCGACGTCCAAGACAACGCCCAGATGTTCGGCGGCAAGCAGCCAGTCGGTGGCCGACCCGGTCCAACCAATGCTCGGTAACGGCGTGTCCGCGCGAACGTCGCGCGGGTCGATGTCGAAGGCTCGGGCAAGGGCGGCTAGGTGGGCCTGTTCGCGGTCCTCGCTCGGGTCGCTCACGTGGGTTCACCTCGCGAGTCCAAGGGCGCGAACGCTGACAGTGCCCCTCGCACGCGATCCACGACGTCGCCGATCTGCATGGCCGCGGCACGATGCAAACATCCGAGAACCTCGGTCGCCGTTGACGCGCCGTGACCCACGACCACCGAACCCGACAGGCCGAGCAGAGCACCCCCCGAGAGGAAGTGCGATGTTCGCAGCACCTCACGCGCCGGTTCGATGGCGCCATAGGCCTCTGCCATCTTCGTGACCGACCAGCGCAACGCGCCCTCCATCGACTTCAGTGCGATGTTGCCGGTGAATCCGTCGACCACCACTACGTCGGCATGCGGTTCACCCACGAGGTCGTGTCCTTCGACCGGACCGACGTACGACTGCGCGAAGGATTCGTCGAGCAACCGATCCGCCTTCTTGCGCAGGTGATCGCCCTTACCGCGCTCTTCACCGATGCTGAGCAATCCGATTCGAGGGTCGTCATTTCCCAGTGCCTGCGCATAGGCCCGACCAGCGGCAGCGAAACGGACGAGATCGTCGGGCGTCGCATGCGGCGCGGCACCGCAGTCCAGCAAGATCACCGGACCCTTCAGGCTCGGCAGTTCGACTGCAAGTCCCAGACGACCCATCCCCTGCAGTCGCCCCAAACCCATCGCGCTGGCGGCAACGGTCGCGCCTGTGTGACCGATCGAGACGAATGCGTCGGCGCGGCCGCTGCGGACTGCCTCAACGCCCACCACGCTGGTCAGGTCGACGCGTTCACGTATGAGTGCCACCGTTTCGTGGCTGGTAGCCGTCATCGGCACGCAAGCCGCAGCGTGCAAGACATCCACTGCGTCGGCGAGACCGCGTTCGACGAGCAGGTCCCGTGCTACCTCGAGCGGGCCGACCACACAGACGGTTCCCGAGTTGGGTTCGTTCAGGTAGTCGACCACGGCGTCGGCGACGACGCCGGGTCCCGCATCGCCTCCGAGCAGGTCGATGGCAATGCGGGTCATGGTTCTAGACGTCGAGAACGCGCCGCTTGGCGTAGGTGCCGCACGTAGGGCACGCGGTGTGCGCGGGGCGCTTCTCCTTGCAGCGAGCACAGGTCACCAGCGTGGGGGCAGTGGCTTTCCATTGCGAGCGACGGTTACGCGTGTTGGAGCGGGACATCTTGCGCTTGGGGACGGGCACGGCACTTCCTCTTCTCGGGTGCGCGAAGCCTAACGGACCGCGCCACCCTCCTCCTCGGGCGGGTTTTTCGCCCCGTCGCCGAGTAAGGACTCCAGCGCCGCCCATCGGGGGTCGTTCACCGGGTGATCGTGGGGGCCGCCTTCGAGGCGTTCTCCGCACTCCGGGCAAATGCCGGCGCAGTCCGGCGAGCACAAAGGCGCCAAGGGCAAAGCCAGAACCACGGCGTCGCGCAAAGGTCCCTCGAGGTCGATCGTCTCGTCGATCACCTCGGGGGTCTCGTCATCGGCGTCGACCTGCTCGATGATCGCGCCGCGCGCGTCGGTGGCGGGGTAGCGGTACATCTGCTCGATCTCGACGCTCTCCGACCACTCGATGGGGTCCAAGCAACGCGAGCATTCGGCGGTCACCTCGACGTCGGCGGTGCCGCTCACCCAGATGCCCTCGACCACCGATTCCAACGTGAGGTCGACGTCGACAGGTGAGCCCTCCGGGACCTTGGCCAGCCCGACGACCAGGTCAACGGGGGCCGGGATCTCCTGGGTGATCTCCAGCATCGAACCCGGCTGCCGCGACAACCGTGAAACATCGACGATGGTGGGGGCCTGCCCGCCGGCCGCCGAGCGCGGACCGGCCACGCTCAGTAGTCTCCGCGACCTTGATCGACGCTGCCGTCGAAGAAGTCGTCACCTTCCACCGGCGCGAGGTCCTCGTACATCTGGCTGCGAATGCGTTCGCGACCCCTGTCGACGGTCTGCAGGGTCTTCTGCAACGTGATCTCGAAACTGGCGAGCTTGGCGTCGATGTAGTCGTCGGTCTCTTGACGCATGCGTGCGGTCTCCATGACCGTGTCCTTGCGCAGGGCTTCGGCTTCGGCAACCGCTGCCAGGTAGACCTCGTGCTCGGAGACCATCTTGTCCGCCTCCGTGCGCGCGCGTTCGAGGATTCGGTCGGCCTCGCGGCGACCGTCCTGCACCACCGCTTCACGATCGGCGAGCAGTTCATCGGCTCGATGGACTGATTCCGGCAGCAACTGTCGGATCTCGTCGATCAGGTCGAGTACCTGAGTGCGGTTGACCACGCACGACGCCGACAACGGCATGGACTTGGCATCCTCGATGAGGACCGTCAACTCATCGAGCCTCTCCTGGACGTCCACTCCTAGCCCCTTCTGTCGCTGACAGTTCACACGATCGACCCGGCGCCAAGCGCCGAGAGATTCCTACATTGTGTCGGAGAACTTGCCCGGGAGGCGGTCCAACACGGCTTGGGGCACTAGGCCGCCGACGTCACCCCCATAGCGGGCGATCTCCTTGATCAGGCTCGACGACAAGAAGCTGTACTGGGGGTTGGTCGACACGAACAGCGTCTCCACGTCCGCCAGTCGATGGTTCATCTGAGCCATCTGCAACTCGTAGTCGAAGTCACTGACGGCGCGCAGCCCCTTGACGATCGCTTGAATGCCATGCTCGCGGCAGTAGTCCACGAGCAGCCCGTGAAAGGAATCCACCCGGACGTTCGGCAACGCGGTGGTGACCTCGCGCAAGATCTCCATTCTTTCCTCGACGGAGAACAGGCCCGCCTTGTTCCGGTTCACCAGCACGGCGACGGTCACCTCGTCGGCGATGCGAGCAGCTCGGGTGAACACGTCCAGGTGCCCGTTGGTCACCGGGTCGAAGGACCCAGGGCAAATGACTCTCATGTCGACCTCGCAGCCCACTGACATACGGAATTCACGACGGTGACGCCTCCCGCTCGTCGGGTACTCGACCGTACCAAAGCGCGCTGTCGCCATACGTACGTTGCTGAACTTCGTGGACCTCTACGGGGAACGGCGATGCCGATCGACTGGATCGCTCGACGACGACGATTCCTCCCGGTCGCAGCCACCCCGACGTGATCGCGCTGGCGATGTCCGTCGACACAGATGCATCGCCGTACTCGTACGGGGGGTCGGCGAACAGCACGTCGAAAGAACCACCGGGAGGGGGTGCGGCGACGAGGGTCGTGACGTTTGCGCGCCTGACGTCCACCTGCTGCGCGCCCACATTCTCGACGTTGGCTTCGATCACCGCGGCCGCCGACGAGGACTTGTCGACGGCGACCACGCGGACGGCGCCGCGGCTCCAGGCCTCAAGCGCGATCGCACCCGATCCCGCCCACAGATCGCACACGGCGACGTCCGACCACCCGAGCCCATCTGCCCGCAACATGGACTCGAGGGTGGCGAACATCGCCTCGCGGACTCGATCCGACGTGGGGCGGGTCCCGCGAGGCGGTACCCGCAGCCGACGACCTCGACCCTGACCGGCGATGATGCGTGTCACGACTTGTCCAGGAAGCGTGCTTGCTCGGCGTCCAGCATCCTCATCGCAGCTCGCAGGTCCGCAGAGTCGGTCAACTCTGGATCCTGAAGGAGGATCCGCTCGGCCACCGATCGGGCTCGTTCGATGACGTCGGTGTCTTCCACCACGCGCAACAGACGCAAGGACGAGCGCATGCCCGATTGCGATCCACCCAGCACATCGCCTTCTCGCCTGATCTCCAGATCCCGATGCGCCAGTTCGAAGCCGTCACGAGTGCCGGCGACGGCATCCAAGCGCTCACGTGTCGGACTTCCCGGTGTTGCATCACTGACCAACAAGCACACACCCGGAAGCGAACCACGACCGATACGCCCGCGGAGTTGATGCAGTTGGGAGATGCCGAATCGGTCCGCGTCGAACACGACCATCATCGTGGCGTCCGGGATGTCCACGCCCACTTCGATGACCGTCGTCGAGACGACAAGGTCGATACCGCCCTGGGCCAGACCGGACATCACGGCGTCCTTCTCCTGCGAGGACATCCGTCCGTGCAGCGGCTCGATCCGCGCGTCCGGCAACCGCCTGCGGGCCTCGACCAGGACGTCCTCCACCGTCGCTACGTCTTGGTTGACGGCGCCGTCACCGTCGACTCCCGCGCTTGCGTCGAGCTCGTCTTTCGCGTCGGGCTCGTCTTTCGCGTCGGGCTCGTCTTTCGAGTCGATGCGCGGGCACACCACGAAGACCCGGTGCCCGGCGGCGATCTCCTCTGCGGCTCTCTCCCAGAGTCGATCCACGTGCCGCGGCTGCGACGTCGGATCGATCACATGCGTCGTCACCTCGGCGCGACCTGCTGGCACCTGCGCCAAGGTCGACACGTCCAGGTCCCCGAACACCGTCATCGCCACTGTGCGTGGAATCGGCGTTGCCGTCATCACGAGAACGTGCGGATGCGTACCGTCGGGAGCCCGCTGCGCCAAGACCGCCCGCTGCTCGACACCAAAGCGATGCTGCTCGTCGACGACCACCAGGCCGAGACGATGGAATTGCACTCCCTCCTCCAAGAGTGCGTGCGTGCCGATGACCAGGCCCGCTCGCCCGGACGAGATGGCGTCAAGGGTTTCCCGGCGCTGGGCGGATCGAGCCGATCCGGTGAGCAAGACCACGGACGTGCCATCCTGCGACTGCTGTTCCATAAGCGTTCCCGACTCGGCGAGAGATCCGAGCAAACGACGAATGCCCGCAGCGTGTTGCGCCGCGAGGACTTCCGTCGGTGCGAGCAGCACGGCCTGACCTCCTGCGGCCACGACATCCAGCATCGCCCGCACCGCGACGACCGTCTTGCCGCTCCCCACATCGCCTTGGAGCAGGCGCTGCATCGGAACCTCGGCTGCCAGGTCGGCGGAGATCTCGGCCCCGACCGCGCGCTGACCGTCGGTCAACGCGAAAGGCAGCGAGGCGTCGAAAGCAGAACGTAGTGACGAGCCCTCCGTGACGTGGACGCTCGGGCGATATCCGCGGGACATGCTGCGGCGCTGCACCAAAGTCGCTTGCAGCACCAGCGCTTCCTCGAAAGCCAGCCGCTCACGCGCGCGCTCGACGTCCTGCGCGCTGTTCGGGCGATGGATGCCCTCGAGGGCCGTGAACACATCGACCAATCCCAGTTCGTTCCGAACGCTCTCCGGGACGGGGTCGGGTAACGACTCGGCCGTGAGGGTGTCCAACACCAAACCCACCGACGACTGGATCTGCCAGCTCGCGATCGACTTGGACGTGCGGTACACCGGGATGATCGCGCCCGCGAATCGCTCGACCTCCTCGTCGGCCGCTTGGTCACTGTGGACACTGAGCATCAGGTACTGGGGGTGCGCAAGTTGGCGCTTGTCCCGATACGTGCTGATCGTGCCGGCGAACAGTCCGCGATCGCCCACCCGCAATTCACGCTCGCGCCACGGCTGGTTGAAAAACGTGATCGTCAGCGAATCGGTGCCATCACTCACCAGCACCTCGAGCACCGAGCCCTTCTTGGTGCGCATGCGCCGCGCCGTCACCGACGCGATATCCGCGACGATCGTCACGTGGTCGCCATCCTGCAAGCCGGCGATCGAGGTCAACTCCCCTCGTTCGGCGTAACGGCGGGGGTAGTGCCGGATGAGATCGCCCACGGTGACCAGTCCCAGGCCCCGCTCGAGCGCCCCGGCGGTCCGCCCACCCAGGACGCCGCGCAACTTGGTGTCCAGCCAGGCAGCCACAGCCTGGACGCTACCGGCGGCCCGGGGGCTGCCCGGCCGTGAGCGCGGCGGGTCGGCTACGCTTATGCGGCTTACGAACGAACCCCGGCATCGGCCGGTTATCCCAAGGAGTGCACCGTGGCTGCCACCTGTGACGTCTGCGGCAAGGGTCCGGGCTTCGGACACAACATCTCGCACTCCCACCGACGCACCAAGCGTCGCTGGAACCCGAACATCCAGCGGGTACGTACCCTCGTCGGCGCCACCCCCAAGCGGCTGAACGTGTGCACCTCGTGCATCAAGGCCGGCAAAGTCACTCGCGCCTGACCTCTCACGTTCCACGCTCGCTCACGCGAAGTGAGTGAAACCCGTCACGCCGTCGAACGTCCTGCCATCCACCGTCACCTGGGGATCCCCATCGTCGGCTACACCGATCGCGACGAATCCCTTCGGCAGTTTCTTCTTCGCCGGGAAAAACGCCACGAGCGCGTGGTCATCGCCTCCGGTCAACATCCACGTGTGCGGATCGACGTTGTACGCCGAGGCCGCCGCTTGCAGGGGTTCGGGGACGTCCAAGTCCTGCGTTCGAACATCGATCGCCACACCCGATGCCTGGGCGACGTGGCCGAGGTCCGCGAGTAATCCATCGCTCACGTCGATCATCGCGGTGGCGCCGGCTTTCGCCGCGCGCGGACCGGCGGAGTAATCGATGACCGGGTAACGATGTGCGTCGACGAGCACCTTCGGCGAACGGAACCCGCGGCCGAGGACGGCTAGTCCGGCAGCGGCCCATCCCAACCGCCCGCACACCGCGACTACATCGCCCGCCTTCGCTCCTGCTCGGGTCACGGGTGCGCGATCCTCGAGGTTGCCCACTGCGGTCACCGACAAGACGATGGCATCACCCTCGGTGGTGTCCCCTCCGACGAGAACCGCACCGGCAGTATTCGCCTCCTCCTTCAGGCCCGCGGCTGCCTCGGTCAACCAGGAGGTCGGCAGGTCCGCCGGTGCCACCAGCCCGACGAGCAACGCGGTCGACACCGCTCCCATCGCGTTCACGTCCGACAGACTCGCTGCCGCTGCCCGTCTACCGACGTCGATAGCCGTCGACCAATCGCGACGAAAATGTCGGTTCTCCACCAATACGTCGACACACACGACGACGCGACCATCGGGGCAGCTGATGACGGCAGCATCGTCACCAGGGCCTACCTCCACCCCGCGTCGAGGTGACACGTCTGCGACGATTCGATCGATCAGCGCGAATTCGCCGACATCGCGCAGCGTTCTCTCGTGCGTTCCGTCCTCGGCCATTGTCCCGCCTTCGAAGTACGCTCCTGCAGTGATCTCGTCAGCCTATGTCCTTCGATCGACGCTGCCGGTGATCACAGCAGCCATCGCCATCGGACTCTTCACATCGTGTTCCCGACCCGTTGCCGTGCAAGCCCCGACCGTCGGCGCGGACTGCGAGCCATTGCTGGCAGCCGCCCCGATACGACTACTGGGCGAGCTGCAGCGCGAGACCACTCCTCGTGACTCCGCCGCCATAGCTTGGGGTGATCCGCCCATCGTCTTCGTGTGCGGCGCGGCCACTCCCACCGCTGCGGATGCCCAGGTGATCACGGTCGAGGGGGTCGATTGGGTAGCCGAGCAAACGCAGCAGGGCACGGTCTTCACGACGCTCGACTTCGAACCCACCCTTCAAATGCGAGTGCCCGCCGAGTACCGACCGGAGATCGACGCCGTGGTCGAAGTCACTTCCGCTCTGGGTGTGCCATGATCGAGGAATGCCCCGGATCGACGCCCCGACGATCGCCGAACACCGCGACCAGCGCCGGGCCTCGCTGTTGGCAGCCGGCAACGAGTTGGTGCTCGCCGGGGGACCCCGGGCGGTAACCATGACCGCGGTTGCGGCACGTGCCGGACTATCGCGAACGGCCGTTTACGAGTACTTCGCCTCCACCGAGGATTTGTTGGCGGCGGTGCTCGGGGAGCGCATGACGGCCTGGACAGCCGATGTCGAAGGCGAGCTTGCCTCCGCTCGGACCCCACAGGAGAAGGTCACAACGTACGTGCGGGTATCCCTGGAGCTCATCAAGGACGGTAGCCACGGGTTGCTCGTCCTGCTCAGTGCCGAGACGTTGCCCACACACGTCCGTCGTCAGTTGTCCGAGTTGCACGCCACACTGGCCGCACCGCTGAACTCGGCGGTCGCGGAGTTGGGTGTGCCCGACGTCGATCTGGCCACGCGCTACGTCCAAGGTGTGGTGGAGGCGGCGGCTCGTCGTGTAGCACCCGGTCAGGACATCGATCGGGAGACCGCCACTGCAACGTCGTTCGCCATCGCCGGACTACTGGCACTGGCGGAAACACGCTGACCGGCGACGCTTAGCGCAATCCCGTGCCGCGCCCCTGAGCCTGTTCGACGAGATCGACGATGAGCTCGGAGTAGGACACTCCGGATTCCTCCCACATTCGCGGAAACATGGAGATCGGGGTGAATCCAGGCATGGTGTTGAGCTCGTTCACCACGATTGCGTCAGCGGTGACGAAGAAGTCCACGCGCGCGAGGCCCTCGCACCCCGTGTCGGTGAAACACCGCTGCGCCAATGCGCGCACTCCACCGGCAACTTCCTCGGACAGATCAGCGGGCACGATCAACTCGGCCCCATCCGCAAGATACTTCGCGTCGAAGTCGTAGAAGTCGAATCCCGATTTGACGACGATCTCTGCGCACACGCTTGCGTCAATCGCTCCATCCGCACGTTGTCGCACTCCGCATTCGATCTCTCGTGCGTCCATCACCGCTGCCTCCACGATCACGCGCGGGTCGTGCACCCGTGCTCGGTCGATGGCACGTTCGAGGGCGCGTTCAGGGGGAGCGTCACCTTCGGGCGCGAGGTCGACCCGACTGATGCCCATGGAGGATCCAGCTCGCGAAGGCTTGACGAACACGACCGAACCGAGTTCGCGGATCGCCGCCATGACCTCCGCGCGCCGGTGCTGCCAGGAAGCGGCGTCGATGGCCACCCAATCGGCGACGTTCAACCCGCTGCCGCGAAGGATCGTCTTGAAGGTGATCTTGTCCATGCATAAAGACGAGGCAAGCACACCCGATCCCACGTAGGGCAGTCCCGCGAGTTCGAGCAGTCCTTGGATGGTCCCGTCTTCACCCCAGGGTCCGTGCAGAACGGGGAACACCACGTCGATCTTTCGAACCTCGCCGTCGACCACGATGCCACCGATCGATGGGTCGCACGGAATCACCACCTCGGCGGTCCCCGATTCGACCACCGGCAGGGTCTCGGCGCGTAGGTCTTCATGCGTGCCGTCGAAACGCACCATTCCCGCCGACGGCGTCACGGCGATGGGTTCAACGTCGTAGCCCGCGGCCTCGAGGGTTCGCCACACGGCGGCGGCACTGATGCAGGAGATGGAATGCTCGCTACTACGCCCGCCGAAGAGGACCGCCACCCGCGCCTTCGACATGCCCGCACGGTAGCGCCAGTGCGCCACCGCCCCGCTACGGTCCCTCCATGGACCGGATCGATTTCTCCACCATCGCGGTGACCGCCGGCCGACCTGACCGCGTGCCGGACGCTCCACTGAACACACCCATCGTGCCGGCGTCGGCCTTCATCGCCGGTGGACCGACCGAGTACGCCCGAGAGGGCGGCCCCACGGTCGCTGCGCTCGAAGCGGCGATCGCCGCCTTGGAGTCGGTGGGCACGTCGACACCGGCACACGCGATCGCCTTCTCCTCCGGCATGGCCGCCGCGGAGGCAGTCCTGGATCTCGTGCCCTTGGGTGGTCGGGTCATCGCGCCGGCGACCACCTACACGGGTGTGGCCGTGCGACTGCGCGAGTTGCACGCCAGAGGTTCCATCGACCTGACGCTCGTCGACGTGACCGACACCGACGCGGTGCTGCGCGAGATCGCCTCCGGTGCGGAGTTGTTGTGGTTGGAATCGCCGACCAATCCCCTCCTGGAGGTCGCAGACCTTCCGACCCTGCTGGCAGCCGCGTCGACGGCGAAGGTCCGGTCGGCGGTCGACAACACCTTCGCGACACCGGTACTCCAACGCCCGTTGGACGTTGGAGCCGACGTGGTGGTGCACAGCGCAACCAAAGGCTTGTCAGGCCACTCGGACCTACTGATGGGGGCTCTGGTCTCGGCGGATTCGGATCTTCTCCAACAGTTGCACGTTCGACGAGTGCTGCTCGGAGCAGCGCCAAGCGCCTTCGACTGCTTCCTCGCGATCCGGGGAATCAGGACGCTCCCGCTTCGCGTACAGCGGGCCAGCACGAGCGCCTCGACTATCGCCGACAGGCTCGGGGCGCAGGCGTCGGTCAGCAACGTCCGACATTTCGGAACGATGATCGCCATCGAATTCAACGGCGATGTCGAACTCGCCGAACGCGTGTGCGCCAGCACCCGAATCTGGGTGCACGCCACGAGCCTCGGCGGCGTGGAATCAACCCTCGAGCGTCGCCGGCGCTGGCCCCTGGAGTCAGATCGCGTGCCGCTGGATCTCGTTCGCTTGTCCGTCGGAATCGAGGATCCCGAGGACCTGTGGGCGGACCTGCATGCCGCACTGACGAGCTAACCGAGGTCGGACTCGGCCTTGGTATCACGCGCCATGAAGGCCGCTGCCATCACTGTCGGTGAGTGTCCGTGGTGCAGCACGTTCACCACCTGCTCGGTGATCGGCATCTCCACTCCGTGCTGACGAGCCAATTCCAGGATCGGCGTACAACTCTTGTAGGCCTCGCACGTTTGACGGGTGATCTCGATCGTCTCCTGCACCGTCAACCCCGAGCCGATGTTCTCTCCGAAGGTGCGATTACGTGACAGCGGCGACTGGCAGGTGGCTACCAGGTCTCCAACTCCCGCCAGGCCCTGGAATGTCAAGGGATCGGCTCCGAGCGCCACACCCAAGCGAGCCATCTCGGCCAGGCCTCGGGTGATGAGCGATGCCTGGGAGTTCTCCCCCAGACCCATGCCCACGGCCATGCCGTTGGCGACGGCGATCACGTTCTTGACCGAACCGCCGATCTCGGTACCGACGACATCGGTAGTCCAGTACGGCCGGAAGTAGTTGGTGGTGCACAGCGTCTGCAAGCGCTGTGCCGTGGCCGCATCGGCGCACGCGACCGTGGTAGCCGTCGGTTGTCGTTGCACGATCTCGCGCGCCAGATTCGGTCCCGAGACGACGGCCACCCGAGACGGCGGTGTGCCCACGACCTCTTCGATCACCTGGCTCATGCGAAGCGACGTCCCGATCTCGATGCCCTTGATGAGCGAAACGATCACGGCGGTCGCGGAGATGCTTGGCTTCCACTGCGCGAGATTGGCTCGAACCACCTGCGAGGGCAGCGCCAGAACCACGAACTCCGCATCGGCCAGAGCGTGTTCTGCCGACAGGGTCGCACCTACGTTGGGTGGCAGTTCGATACCGGGGTGGTAGGTGCGGTTCTGGTGAATCGTGGTGATCTGTTCCACCGTCTTGGGGTCCCGGGACCAGACGGTCACATCACAGCCGGCGTGACCAAGCACCATCGCGAAGGCCGTTCCCCACGAACCTGAGCCCATCACCGCAACGCGCGTCATGCTTCGTGCCCTTCGCTCGAGGCGTCGGAAGCCGAGGTGTCGGAAGGTCGCCTTCTGCCCGGTCGGAATCTTTCCTGCGGCGGTGATTCACCGCGAATGTCCGCCAGGAGCGCGGTCATCGCGTCGAGGATCCGCTCGGTCGCGATTTCCAACGTCACCTGATCGAGCGGACGATCGGCCAGATCGGAGAGATCGACGCGCGCCCCGACGCGCACGTGCATCGTCTTGCGCGGGAGCAGTCGCAGTTCCTTTTTGTAGGGACGGATCACGTCGGTCGCGCCCCACTGGGCCATCGGGATCACCGGGCGCCCGGTCGCAAGCGCGATGCGCGCCGCACCGGTCTTTCCGGCCATCGGCCACATCCCCGGATCTTTGGTGATGGTGCCCTCCGGGTAGACGACCACGCACTCGCCGGCGTTCACTGCCGTGATCGCGTCTCGGACCGCAGCGACCGCCTCGCGGGTCTCTCGGTAGACGGGAATCTGTCCAGCGCTGGTGATGATGGAGCCGACGACAGGTACGCGGAAGACCGACTCCTTGGCCAAGAACCGTGGTGGTCGATCGTTGTCCCACAGGGCATGGGAGATGACGAGCGGATCGAACCAGGAGATGTGATTGGCCGCGACGATGATGCCGCCATCGTCGGTGTTCAGGTTCTCCATGCCCTGCCAGTCACGCTTGGTGAAGACCATCATCAACGGCCACAGCAAGACGACGGCAATGCGATACCCCGGGCCCAGGCGCCACTTGCGGCGTACTCCCGGTGCTCGCCTGCGCCCCTCGCCCGACACCCCCGCAGGTTAGTGGGTGGACGGTCGCAGGCCTGCGCAACTCGGGACACACGCACGTGGGGATATCACGTGGGGATATGCGGAGCTTGGGACAGGCGGAGCTTGGGACAGGCGGAGCTTGGGACAGGGCGCCGATGCCGTTGAATGGCGACATGCCCGTCGAGCCGCTTCCGTCGTGGACCGCCGTCATTCCCATCCGGTCCTTCAGCGAGGGAAAGACCAGGCTCCTGGTGCCCTCAACCGACACCGGCTCCCTGATACAGGCTTTCGCCCACGATGTCATCGACGCCTGCCGCGGCTGTCCGCGGATCGCGCGGATCGTCGTCGTATCGCCCGATCCATCGGTCATCCGTGCCACGACAGCCCTCGGCGTCGAATCGGTGATGGAGCCGTCCCCGAGCGGCATCAACGAAGCCGTCGCCAGCGTTCGATCGCAGGTGAGTGGTCCGGTCATCGCCATCCTGGGCGACACCCCATGCTTGACCGGGGACGCCCTCGACACCGTGTTGCACGAGGCCGACCAGCACGAGGTCTCGTTCGTCGCCGACGCCAGCGGAGTCGGGACCACGATGTGGTGCACGCGGGGTACCACGTCCGCGAGATCCCATTTCGGGCATCACTCCCGAGCGCGACATCGAGCGGACGGGGCGGTGGAACTGGGTGCGGGGTTCAACTCCTCGTCGTGGACGCGCGCACGACGCGACGTCGACACCGACGTGGATCTGTGGGATGCCCATCGCATCGGCCTCGGCCACGCGACCGCACGTCTCGTTGACGACTCGACACTGCCCTGACATGCGTCTGGGGATCACCCGAACGGGTGATCCCCAGACGCGGAAGTGACGAGGGAAGGGTCTATCGACGCGTCGACTTCTTCACAGCCTTCTTGGCGGCCTTCTTCGGAGCAGCCTTCTTGGCGGCCTTCTTCGGAGCAGCCTTCTTGGCGGCCTTCTTCGCAGGCTTGCTCGGCTCGGTGATCTTCTTCGAACCGGCAACGATGGCCTTGAACTCCGCACCCGCGCGGAACTTCGGCAACTTGGTGGCCTTGATCTTCACGGTTTCGCCCGTGCGCGGATTACGGCCCAGGCGAGCCTTGCGAGAGGCGGCTTCGAAGACGCCGAAGCCACTGATGGCGACCTTGTCGCCCTTCGCCACAGCCTTCTTGGTCTCAAGGATGAACGCGTCGACGATGTCGGTCACGTCCTTCTTGCTGTGACCCAGGCGATCAGCCACGCTGTCGATCAGATCTGCTTTGTTCACGAGTAGTACCCCTCCGGAGGGTTTCTGAGATCGACCGGTCGGCCGACACCCATGAACCTAGTCAGAATCCTCGTTGCCAGTGGCGCGGCACGCCGGTGATATGCCTTGCAATGCAAGGGATTTACGTCACATGCCATCACCGACCCGAGTCGGTGCTCGCTACTGGGTGACGGGTTTGAAATCCGGCCTGGCTGCTTCGAATTGGGCGATCAGATCCGAGTACTGCATCGTGATGCCGATGTCGTCCAGACCCTCCATCAGGCGCCAGCGGACGTAGTCGTCCACTTCGAATTCGGCCACGAGATCGCCCGCGGAGACCGTGCGGGCGTCCAGATCGACGGTGACCTCGGTGGTCGGATCGGCTTCGACCATCTCCCACAGTTGCTCGATGACGTCCTGGGTCACCTGGGCAGTCAGAAGGCCGCCCTTTCCAGAGTTCCCACGGAAAATGTCGGCGAAGCGCGAAGACAAGACGACCTTGAAGCCGTAGTTCTGCAGGGCCCAGACGGCGTGCTCACGAGAAGAGCCGGTGCCGAAGTCCGGACCCGCGATCAACACGCTGACGCCTTGATACTGCGGCAGGTTCAGGACGAATTCCGGATCCTTACGCCAGGCGGAGAACAGGCCGTCTTCGAATCCGTCGCGCGTGATGCGCTTGAGGTACTCCGCCGGGATGATTTGGTCGGTGTCGACATTGCTGCGACGCAGGGGTACGGCTGTGCCGGTGTGCCGGATGAACGCTTCCATGGAGTGCTCCCTAGTCCAGGTCGGCCGGTGAGGACAGGTGTCCGGTTACCGCCGTTGCCGCTGCGACCGCAGGTGAGACCAAGTGGGTTCGCCCGCCCGGTCCCTGCCGGCCTTCGAAGTTCCGGTTCGACGTGGACGCACTGCGCTCCCCCGGAGCCAATTTGTCCGGGTTCATGCCCAAGCACATCGAACAGCCGGCGCCGCGCCATTCGCCTCCGGCTTCCATGAACACCTGGTCCAAGCCCTCGGACTCGGCTTGTAGGCGCACTCGCGCTGAGCCGGGCACCACCATCAAGCGCAGGCCATCGGCAATGGTGCGTCCTCGCAAGACGTCGGCGGCGACGCGAAGGTCCTCGATGCGACCGTTGGTGCACGACCCGATGAATACGGTGTCGATTGCGATCTCGCGCAGCGGGGTCCCGGGGGTCAAGGCCATATATTCCAGCGCTCGTTCGATGGCTACCCGATCCACCTCGTCCGCGGCGTCCTCGGGCGACGGGACGCTCGCACTCAAGGGAAGTCCCTGCCCGGGGTTGGTGCCCCACGTCACGAACGGCGACAACGTCGAAGCGTCGATGGTCACCTCGGCATCGAAGACTGCGTCGTCGTCGGTGAAGAGCGTTCGCCAGTAGGCGAGGGCGGCATCCCAGGCCTCGCCGGTAGGCGCATGGTCGCGACCCTTGACGTAGTCGAACGTGGTGTCGTCGGGGGCAACCATGCCCGCGCGCGCTCCCGCCTCGATCGACATGTTGCAGATGGTCATGCGCCCTTCCATCGACAGCGCACGAATCGCCGAACCCCGGTACTCCAAGACGTAGCCTTGGCCACCGCCGGTGCCGATCTTCGCGATGACGGCCAAGATGATGTCCTTGGCGGAAACACCCTCCGGCAGTTCGCCTTCCACGTTGATGGCCATCGTCTTGAAGGGCTTCAACGGCAGCGTCTGAGTCGCGAGCACATGCTCGACCTCGCTCGTGCCGATGCCGAAGGCCAACGCGCCGAAAGCTCCATGGGTGCTGGTGTGCGAATCACCGCAGACGATCGTCATGCCCGGCTGGGTCAGACCCAACTGAGGACCCACGACGTGCACGATCCCTTGTTCGATGTTGCCGAGGGAGTACAACGGCACCCCGAAATCGGCACAGTTCTTGCGCAGCGCCTCAACCTGGGCGCGGGACACCGGATCGGCGATGGGCTTGTCAACGTCGATCGTCGGGATGTTGTGATCCTCGGTCGCCAAGGTGAGATCGGGGCGCCGTACGGGACGCCCGGCCGCACGCAGACCGTCGAAGGCCTGTGGGCTGGTCACCTCGTGCACCAGGTGCAGGTCGATGTAGAGCAAGTCCGGCTCGCCGTCGGCCTGCCGAACGACATGGTCCTGCCAGACCTTCTCGGCCAGGGTTCGTCCCACGACTTCCTCCCGGGATCCACGGACTTTCGCGACGAGTGCTCAGTCTATGAAGACAGCACAAGGGCCCTCCCTGGCGGGAGGGCCCTCGTAGCCCCGACGGGATTCGAACCCGCGCTACCGCCTTGAGAGGGCGGCGTGCTAGGCCGCTACACAACGGGGCCTCGCCGAGCGATCACTCGCAACCGGCAACCCAGTAGACGAGATCACGCTCTCCGCTGGGGTACCAGGACTCGAACCTAGACTAACTGGGCCAGAACCAGTCGGGCTGCCAATTACCCCATACCCCATGGGACCGCACAAGTGTAGTCAGGCGCTGCGCAGAGC
This sequence comes from uncultured Rubrivirga sp., assembly GCA_964385255.1. GTDB lineage: Bacteria > Actinomycetota > Actinomycetes > S36-B12 > S36-B12 > S36-B12. The sequence continues at coordinate 27,763 of CAYLOH010000008.1, forward strand.
TGCGATCCGGGCGAGAGAACGCTCGGAGCCGAGCAGTTCCATCGACTCGAACAATGGCGGTGACACCCGACGACCGGTAATGGCCAGCCGCACCGGACCGAACGCGACCTTGGGCTTCAAGCCCAAGCCGTCGATGAGAGCCGATCGCAACGCGGCCTCGATGTGCGGCGTCGACCACTCGGGTACCTGCGACAACGCCTCGTGGGCGGCGGTCAGTACCTGTTCCGCGTGCTCCCCCATGATGGCGTCGGCGTCCTCGGGGACGATCACCACGTCCTCAGCGAACAAGAAGCCGATCATCCCGCTCGCCTGACCCAACGTCTCGAGTCGTTCGCTGATCAACGGGACGACGGCGCGCACGAGGTCCACCTGGGCCGGTGACGGCGGGTTGGAAACGACGGCATCGCGGACGAGGTACGGCAGCATTCGGTCGACGAGTTCATCGACCCCCAGACTGCGGATCCAGTCGCCGTTGATCGCGGTGCACTTCTTCAGATCAAAACGAGCAGGATTCGGATTGACGCGCTCCAGCGTGAAGGCCTCGGCCATCTGCTGCTTGCTGAAGAACTCCACGTCGCCGCCGGGGGACCAACCAAGAAGCGCGAGGTAATTCAGCAAACCTTCGGGCAAGAAGCCCTCATCGCGATACATCTGCAGCGATGACTCCGGATCACGTTTGGACAGCTTCTTGTTGCCTTCACCCATCACGTACGGCAGATGACCGAACTGCGGCACCGGACCCTCGAAGGCACCGATCTCGATCATCGCTTCGTACAGGGCAATCTGGCGGGGCGTGGAAGACAGCAGGTCCTCGCCGCGCAGCACGTGGGTGATGCGCATCGCCGCATCGTCGACCGGGTTGACCAGGGTGTACAGCGGCTCGCCGTTAGCCCGCTGAAGCACGTAGTCGGGTACCTGACCGGCCGCGAAGGTGATCTCCCCTCGAATGAGGTCGTTCCAGGTGAAGTCGCGATCGGGCATCCGGAACCGAACCACGGCGTCACGGCCCTCCGCCATGAGCGCGGCCCGCTGCTCATCGCTGAGATCACGGCAATGCCCGTCATAGCCGGGCGCCCGCTTCTCCGCCATCGCTTGCTCGCGTCGCGCCTCGAGCTCCTCCGGGGTGCACACACACAGGTACGCGTGGCCGGAATCCACCAGTCGTTGCACCATGACGGCGTAGCTGTCCCGACGCTGCGACTGTCGATAGGGGCCGTACGGACCACCGACCTCCGGTCCTTCGTCCCAGTCCAACCCGAGCCAACGCAAGGCGGAGAGCAGCGCCTGGTACGACTCCTCGCTGTCCCGGGCCGAATCCGTGTCCTCGATACGAAACACGAAGGTGCCGCCGGTGTGTCGCGCGAAGGCCCAGTTGAACAGCGCCGTTCGCACCATCCCCACATGCGGATTGCCCGTGGGCGATGGACAGAAGCGAACACGAACGTCACTCACGGTGCTTCACTCCTCACAGGATTAGTCAGTGTTCCGATGCCAGAGATGTGCACACTGACGATGTCACCTCGTGTCAACGGACCCACACCCTCGGGTGTTCCGGTCAAGATGACGTCCCCCGGGAGCAAGGTCATGCACGAGCTGACGTAGGAGATCACGCTGCGCACGTCGTGCACCATGGCATCGATTCCCGAGCGCTGACGGACGTCGCCATTCACCGTCACGGTGATGTCCGCGTCCTCCGGACGCAGGTCGGTCTGAATCCACGGACCGAGCGGGCAGAACGTGTCGAACCCCTTCGCGCGGGCCCACTGGCCGTCGGCCTTCTGCAGATCCCTCGCCGTGACGTCGTTGGCGCAGGTGTATCCGAATACGACTTCGTCCACACGTTCCTTCGGAAGGTCCTTGCACATACGCCCGATGACCACAGCCAATTCGCCTTCGTGTTCCACCCGCTCGGACTGCCAGGGCAGATCGATGGGGTCCCCCGGGCCGATGACCGAGGTGCTCGGCTTGATGAACAGCAACGGCTCACTGGGCACCTCGCCTCCCATCTCGGCGGCGTGATCGCGATAGTTCTTGCCGACGCAGACGATCTTGGACGGGAGAACCGGCGCGAGGAGTCGCACGTCGGCGGCCTTGAGCACACTGCCTTCGGGGCGGATCTCGACGAAGGGGTGACCCACCATGGGTGCCACGACGGTGTCGTCGGTGATCTCGTCGTCGTCGCCAAGCCCGTCGAGGGCCCCGAACCAGATGTCGTCGCCCGCGGCGAACCGGCAGATCAGCACCGGCCCACCCTAGTGAGGCTCAATCCCTGGAATCGCGTAGCAACCCATACGTCAATGCATCCTCGAGGGCACGCCACGATGCCGCGATCACGTTCTCGTGCACGCCGACCGTCGACCATTCGCGACTCCCATCGGACGTGGACACCAGGACGCGCGTGACACTGGCGGTTCCCGATTGGTCGGATCGATCCGCCGATCCGGAGCGATCCAGGATGCGCACCTTGTAATCGGTGAGTTCCAGTGGCTCCAATTGCGGGTACAGCGAGATGACGGCAGAACGAAGAGCCTTGTCGAGGGCGTTGACCGGCCCGTTGCCTTCGGCGGTGCTGATCATGCGCTCGCCCTTGGCGCGTACCTTGACCGTTGCTTCGGTGCGGACTCGACCATCGGCGTCCTGCTCGACGATCGTGCGCCAGGACTCGACTTCGAATCGCCGCTCGCGCTCGTCCGCACCCATGAGGATCAGTTCGAAGGAGGCGTCCGCGGCTTCGAAGGTCCAACCCTGGGCCTCCAGATCCTTCACGGTCTCCACAACCTTCGAAATGCGCTCGGTGTCGCCCGCGATGTCGTAGCCCAACTCCTTGCTCTTCAGTTCCACCGAGGCTCGCCCGGCCATCTCCGTCACGAGCACCCGCTGCTCGCCACCCACCAGTGCGGGATCGATGTGGTTGTACAACTCGGGGTTGACCTTCAACGCCGAGGCATGCAGTCCGGCCTTGTGGGCGAACGACGACACACCCGCGTACGCCTGATGGGTGTCCGGTGCGATGTTGGCGATCTCCGCGATGGCGTGCGAGACGCGACGGGTGTCGGCGAGCTTTCCTGCGGGCAGACATTCGATGCCCATCTTCAATTGAAGGTTGGCGACCACGGAGAAGAGGTCGGCGTTGCCGGTCCGCTCGCCGTAGCCGTTGGCCGTGCACTGCACGTGTGTCACGCCCGCCGAGACCGCGGACACCGTGTTGGCGACCGCACATGCGGTGTCGTCCTGACAGTGGATTCCCAGCCGAACGCCAGAACGGGCCGACACGTCGCCGACGACCTCGACGATCCCCAGCGGAAGCATCCCCCCGTTCGTGTCACACAGCACGCCTACGTCGGCTCCAGCCTCGGCCGCTGCGATCAGGAGTCGCACGCCGTAGTCCGAATCGTGCTTGTAGCCGTCGAAGAAGTGCTCCATGTCCACGAACACCCGTCGGCCCTCACCCACGAGGAAGGCAACGGTGTCGCGGATCATCGCTTCGTTCTCCTCCAGCGTGGTCTTCAATGCCTGCTCGACATGCCACACGTCGGACTTCGCCACCAACGTGATCACCGGAGCCGCGGACTCCAGCAACGCCCGCACCTGCTGATCCTGCTCGACCGCGACGCCCGCCTTGCGAGTCGCGCCGAAGGCCACGAGTTGCGCGTGCTTCAAGGTCAGTTCGGTCTGCGCGCGCTGGAAGAACTCCGTGTCCTTGGGCAGCGCACCGGGCCAACCGCCCTCGATAAAACCGACGCCGTAGTCATCGAGTAGTCGCGCTACCGCGAGCTTGTCGTTCACCGAGTACGAGATTCCTTCACGCTGGGCGCCGTCGCGCAGCGTGGTGTCGTAGACGTGGAACGCATCACTGGGGGCCTGGGCCGGCTTGCTCATCTCTTCCTACTTCCTGTCCCCATCAAAAAAGCCCCTCGCTCGGCGAAGGGCTGCGCGTCGACGGGGGTCGACGCGCTAGGTAATGATGATGCTGGTGTGGCGGGATGTCACGGTCGTAGTCTGCCACACCCCCTGTCGGCGCCCTCTGCTAGTCGATCTCGACGAGCGCTAGCCGGACGGTGCACCTATCGCCCTCCGATATGCCCTCGGTGGCTCGCACGGCCTTCTTCACGGGCAAGAGGAAACTGCCGATTTCCTTGCTCGGGAAGATGGAGGTCGACCACTGGGATTCACCGATGCTCACCTCGACGCGTAGTGAGCCGAAACCTCGACGTTCGACGACGACGTCCTCGATCTCGTCACACACGTGCTCAGGCAGAGTGATGAAGTGCCAAGCCGCATCCGCCTTCCACAGCCACACTTCGGCATCGAAGGTCCACTCCACTGCCGGACGCTCACGAACAAATAGCGTGAAGCCAGTTGTGCCGATCGGGAATCGCACCGGTTTGGATGTCGAGCAGTTCCTGGCGCAGCCGCGAGGTCACTGGTCCGGTGCCCCCATCCCCCACCATCCACGAGCCACTCATCCGCGACTTGACCTCTCCGACGGGGGTGATGACCGCGGCGGTGCCGCACGCGAACACTTCGGTGATCTCACCCGATGCGCATCCGTTCTTCCAGTCATCGACGCTGATTTCCCCCTCGTCTGCGCGGATTCCCAGGTCCGACGCCACGGTCAACAAGGAGTCGCGGGTGATACCCGGAAGCAGCGATCCGGTGAGCCGCGGCGTGATGAGTCGAGCGGAATCGCCCGAGCCGTACACGAAGTACAGGTTCATGCCCCCCATCTCCTCGATCCACTTTCGTTCGATCGCATCGAGCCAGACGACCTGATCGCATCCATGCTGGGCGGCTTCGGCTTGGGCGATCAATGACGCGGCGTAGTTGCCAGCGCACTTCGCTTCACCTGTTCCGCCGGGGGCGGCTCGGACATAGTCGTCGGACAGCCAGACGCTGACCGGCTTGAGGCCCTTCGGGAAGTAGGCCCCAGCGGGCGAGGCGATGAGTAGGTACTCGTAGGCATTCGCCGGACGGACTCCCAAACCGATCTCGGTGGAGAACATGAAGGGACGCAGATACAAAGACTTCTCGGAATCACTGGGCACCCAGTCCCGGTCGGCACGAACGAGCGCCTCGATGCTGCCGACGAACAACTCCTCAGGTAGCTCGGCCATCGCCAAGCGCCGAGCCGAGGCCGCGAAGCGTTGGGCGTTCCGGAACGGTCGGAAGGTCTTGATCGATCCATCGGCATGCCGATAGGCCTTCAGGCCCTCGAAGATCGCCTGCCCGTAATGGATGAAGTTCGTCGCCGGATCCAAGAGCAAAGGTCCGTACGCGACGAGTTCGGCATCGTGCCAGCCCTCATCAGCCGTCCACTTCGCGCGAACCATGTTGTCGGTGAAACTGCGACCGAATCCCGGATCAGCCAGGATCCCCTCGCGCTCGGCGTCAGGACGAGGAGACGCGGACGGGTTGAGGGTGATGTCCCACAGCCCGGTGCCGGAATCGGTCATGGTCATGGCGGGAATCTACCCGCCTGATGCTGCGGCGGCGCCTGCTGCGAGCGCGTCACCGATCTGCGACGTGGATCGCGTTGCGTCGCCGCGAGAAGCCAGATCCGCCGCGACAGCCGACTCGACCCAGGCCGCAGCCTCGGTGGCACCGACATGGTCGAGCAGCATCGCCAGGGACATGACGGTCGCGGTGGGATCGGCCTTGCCCTGACCGGCGATGTCCGGGGCCGAACCGTGCACCGGCTCGAACATGGACGGATTCGACCGCGAGGGATCGATGTTCCCGCTGGCCGCCAGACCGATGCCACCACCGATCGCAGCTCCGATGTCGGTCAGAATGTCACCGAACAAGTTGTCCGTGACGACCACGTCGAAACGATCCGGATTCGTAATGAAGAACATCGCAGCGGCGTCGACGTGCTGGTAGTCGGTCGCAACGTCCGGGTACTCGGCCGCTACGCGGTCGAAGGTGCGCTTCCACAGCGAACCAGCGTTCACCAACACATTGGTCTTGTGCACGAGGGTTACATGCTTGCGTCGCCGCGTCGCCCGCTCGAACGCGTCACGCACGATACGTTCCACGCCGAAGGCGGTGTTCAAGCTCTCCTCCGTGGCGATCTCCTGCGGCGTTCCCTTGCGCAGTACTCCGCCGGCACCCACGTACGGTCCCTCCGTTCCTTCGCGGCACACGACGAAATCGATCGTCTTGCCGCCCGCAAGCGGACCGGCGACGCCCGGGTACAACTTGACCGGACGCAGATTCACGTGGTGGTCCATGACGAAGCGAAGCGGGAGGAGCACTCCGCGCTCAAGCACTCCGGAGGGGACGGACGGATCACCGATGGCACCGAGCAAGAGGGCGTCGTACGTCCGCAACTCCTCGACAACCGAGTCGGGCAGCAGCTCACCGGTGGCGTTGTATCGGCGCGCACCGAGGTCGTACTCGGTCGTGGTAACCGAGAGATCGGCGGCCGGGGCTATCGCGCTCAGCACCTTCATCGCTTCGGCGACCACTTCCGTGCCGATGCCATCGCCGGGAATGAGTGCCAGATTGAGATCACGCGTCATGGGGCGTAAGGCTAGCCACCCCGACCGTCGCACAATGGAGCAGTAGTCGTCGACGGGAGGAACCGTGGCTCGTAAGCATTGGCGCGACTTGGACCCAGGTCAACAGACGGCGATCCTGGTCATGGCTTCGGTGCAGGTGTCGCTGGCGGCCACCGCGTGGATCGATCTCGCTCGCCGGCCCTCGGCACTCGTGCGTGGCCCGAAGCCCTTGTGGGCTGCGGCGATCGCGGTGAACTTCGTAGGACCGATCGCCTACTTCGTCGCCGGTCGGCGCCGGTAGCCCGAACTCGGCCTTCGCGCCGCTGGTACCCTTCCCCCATGCGTTCGCTCCTGCTCCTTCGCAGCCGCGGCGAGGCCTAGACACCGGCCTCCTCGTCGCGGGGGTGCTGCGTGGCCGGTTTCCGGCCCTTCCACCGAGGAGCAATTCATGACAACCGCGAACCCGTACCAGACTCGTAACTCCCAGAAGCCCTCCGGCATGCCCTTCGGGCGCTACCAACCGTTCACGCCTATCGACCTCCCCGATCGCACCTGGCCGAATCGAGTCATCGATGCGGCTCCACGCTGGTGTGCGGTCGATCTACGAGATGGCAATCAAGCGCTCATCGACCCGATGACACCGCAGCGGAAACTGCGGATGTTCCAACTCCTCGTGGACATGGGCTACAAGGAGATCGAGGTCGGCTTCCCATCGGCTTCCCAAACTGATTTCGACTTCGTTCGTCAGATCATCGAAGACAACCTCATTCCCGACGACGTTGTCATCCAGGTCCTCACGCAGTCCCGTGAGCACCTGATTGAGCGGACTTTCGAGTCCATCCGCGGCGCCAAGCAAGCGATAGTCCACCTGTATAACTCGACGTCCACGCTGCAGCGGCGTGTGGTCTTCGGTTTGGACAAGGCCGGAATCATCGACATCGCGGTCCACGGTGCACAGTTGTGTCAGAAGTTCGCCGATGAGATCGCGGATGAGACCGAGGTCTTCTTCGAGTACTCGCCAGAGTCCTATACGGGCACCGAGCTGGAGTTCGCCCTGGAGATCTGCGATGCGGTGACGGATGTGTGGCAGCCGACTCCCGACCGCAAGGTGATCTTGAATCTTCCGGCCACGGTCGAAATGGCCACGCCCAACGTTTACGCGGACTCGATCGAATGGATGCACCGCCATCTGGCCCGGCGCGATTCCATCGTGCTGTCCTTGCACCCGCACAATGATCGAGGCACCGCAGTCGCGGCTGCCGAACTCGGATACATGGCCGGCGCTGACCGCATCGAGGGCTGCCTGTTCGGCAACGGTGAACGCACCGGGAACGTCTGCCTGGTCACTTTGGGCATGAACCTGTTCAGCCAGGGAATCGACCCGCAGATCGACTTCTCCGATATCGATCACATTCGCCGAACCGTCGAGTACTGCAATCAGATTCCCGTTCACGAACGCCACCCCTACGGGGGTGACCTCGTGTACACCGCGTTCTCCGGGTCCCACCAGGACGCCATCAACAAGGGACTCAATGCGATGGCAGCAGATGCGAGCGCGGCGGGGATCGCCGTCGATGAATTCTCCTGGCAGGTGCCCTATCTGCCCATCGATCCCAAGGACGTCGGTCGTACCTACGAGGCGGTGATCCGCGTCAACTCCCAATCGGGCAAAGGCGGGGTCGCGTACATCATGCGCACCGAGCACAGTTTGGACCTACCTCGTCGATTGCAGATCGAGTTCTCCCAAGTGATCCAGCGCATCACCGACTCCGAGGGCGGCGAAGTGTCACCTGAGGACATGTGGGCGACCTTCTACGACGAGTACCTGCCCAACCCCGAGGCACCGTGGGGACGCTTCTCCTTGGTGTCGGTGCAACAAGAGTCCGCGGTGGATGGTGACACGACCGTCTCGGTCGTCATGCGCGACAACGGCACCGACATTTCACTCACCGGCACCGGCAACGGCCCCGTGGCCGCTTTCTGTGCGGCCTTGGCCGCACACGGTGTCGACGTGCGAGTGCTGGATTACGCGGAACACGCGATGAGTGCGGGCGGCGATGCTCGGGCAGCCGCGTATCTTGAGTGCGCCGTCGGCGAGCGCGTGTTGTGGGGTGTCGGGATCGACCCGTCGATCACGACTGCGTCGCTCAAGGGCATCGTGAGTGCAGTTAATCGCGCCGAACGTGCAGGCTGATCATTCCTCTGGTGCAATCACGTGTGTGGGTGCGCGAGCCACCTGCGCCCACGCCACCGCACCGACGACCACCAGTGCAGCGCCAACGGTGAGCCAGGTGACCGCCTCGTGTAACAGCACGGCGGACCAGACAAGCGAAAAGAGCACCTGCAACTGCTGAACCTGGCCTCCGTAGGCGACGCCCGCTTGCGACAATCCCCGGTACCAGGCGAAGAAGCCCAGGTACATGGACGACACTCCGAGCAGGATGAGGGCGCTCCACTGCGTACCTGAGGTCTCGTACGAACCACGCGTGGTGAACCACAGCACCGCGCTCACTGGGACGGTGATGGGAAGCGCCATGACCACCACCCAGGAGATGACCTGCCACCCGGGCATCGACTTGGTCGCTTCGGCGCCGAGCACGTAACCGATGCTCGAGGCGATCACCGCGAGAACCAGAAGACCATCGGCCAGCAGAGAGCCTTCACCCAGGCCCCCACGACTGAGCGAGAACGCGATCACCGCGATCGTCCCGATGGTGGCCGCAACCCAGAACGTTCGGGTGACTGCCTCGTGCGTCAACATGACGGCGAAGATCGCCGTGGCCAAGGGCATGAAGGCCGCGATGACCGCCGCATGAGCGGCGGTGGTGTAGTTCAACGCGAGTGCCAGCAAGACCGGCCAACCGAAGACGGCTCCGATCATCACGAAGAACAGTGGACGCCACAAATGCCGAGGCGGTGGGGGCACCCTTCGCAGCAGTAAGACGACGGACGCGACGACCCCCGCGATCACCGCGCGCCCGGTTGCTGTGAAGACCGCAGAGAAACCTTCTACCGCGACCTTTGTCAGCGGAACGGTGAAGGACCACAAGAAGACGGCGACGAACGCCCACCACAATCCCGCCCGGACGCGGGCGTCGATCACGAGGTGAGAGACACGAAACGCCCTGAGTGGGCTCCGATCTTCTCGGTGATCGTGTCGACCAAGTCGGTGGGAATCGCCGAATCGACGCTCAGGACCATCAGCGAGTGGTCGGAATCATCGCGACTGACCTGCATGCCACCGATATTGATCCCCGCGCTACCGAGAAGGTTGCCGACGATGCCGACGACACCCGGCTTGTCGTGGTAGCGGTAGAACGCGAGGTTCTCGCTGATCGGGACATCCACATCGAAACCATCGACTTCGACGATCTTGCCCTGGTGCCGCGGACCGGCGACGGTTCCACCAACGCTTACCTTCGAACCGTCCGTGAGGGTGAGCAGAACCCTCACCAAGGAACGATGGTCACCACTGGAAGCGTCGGTCGTCAATGCCACCTCGACTCCCCGCTGCTGCGCCAAGACCGGAGCATTCACGTAGGAGACTGGGTCGTGGACCAGAACCTGGAAGACACCCTTGAGCGCGGACAGCTCCAGGACACGGACGTCGTGCTCGACGACCTCGCCCAGAACCTCGATGTCGACGCGCGCTACGGCAGCGGGGGCCAACCCGCACGCGATGGCGCCGATCTGCTCGGCGAGGGGTAGGAGTTGCTTGACGTCGTCGTCGATCTGGCCGCCTTGCACGTTGACGGCGTCGGGTACCAACTCTCCCGCCAGTGCCAACCGAACCGACCTCGCAACCGCGATGCCAGCCTTCTCTTGCGCCTCATCGGTAGACGCACCCAGGTGGGGTGTCGCCACCACGTTCTCGAGCGAGAACAACGGTGAGTCGGTGCACGGCTCTTGGGCGTAGACGTCGAGGCCGGCGCCCGCAACACGACCCTCGGACAGCGCTTGGAACAGCGCCTCCTCGTCGATGATCCCCCCGCGCGCGGCATTGATGATGTGAACCGTTGGCTTGACCTTGGACAGCGCTTCGACGCCGATCAGCCCCACGGTCTCCGGAGTCTTAGGCAGATGCACGGTGATGAAATCGGACTCGGCAAGCAGCTCATCCAGGGACACCATGCGAACACCGAGCTGCGCCGCACGGGCAGGCTGGACGTAGGGGTCGTATGCGATCAAGTTGACCCCGAAGGCAGCCAAGCGTTGCGCCACCAAGATGCCAATTCGACCGAGCCCGACGACGCCCACAGTCTTATCGGCGACTTCCACACCGGTGTACTTCGAGCGCTTCCATTCCCCTCGGTGCAGGGCCGAGTTCGCCGGGACGATATTGCGAGCACTTGCGAGCAACAAGCCCACGGCCAGTTCGGCGGCGCTGACGATGTTGGAGGTCGGAGCATTGACGACCATCACACCGGCTTGAGTTGCGGCCTTGACGTCGACGTTGTCCAACCCGACGCCCGCGCGTGCGATCACCTTCAAACGCTTGGCCGCAGCGATGGCTTCAGCGTCGACCTTCGTCGCCGATCGCACCAAGATGGCGTCTACGTCGGCGATCGCTGGCAGGAGTTCATCGCGATTCGCGCCGTCGCACTCCACGATCTCGAAATCCGGGCCGAGCGCCTCAACGGTCGCAGGAGACAACTCTTCGGCGATCAAAACGCGTGATGTAGGCACCGCCCGATCCTAGCGGCGACAGCGCATCGCGCATTCAGTGGCGACGACCGCGTGACCTGGACCACGCGGTGAACGATGTCACCGAGCCCGAGTGCGGGGGACGCAACCACGGCCAGGGATGAATCTGCGAAGGCTGTGCAACTGCGGTGACACGCCGCCAACCGGGCACTGGCGTGAAGGTGACCGCGAAACGCCCGAGGGACTGGAGCGACAGTGGAACGTCGCCACGTTGGATGAGCAGCGTGCGTCGTTGCGCGAGGTCAGCCAGCGTCTCCGCGAGGAAGACCAGCCGCGGGTAGGAGAGGCGAAGCCGCCGCAGCAGTGCCTCGTCGAAGACGAACAGAACGGGCAGATCAGGGTTGGCCGCCAGCGCCGGGTCGTCGTCACCCAGGCTCTCGGCCGTGAGCCATACGAAATCCGGAGTTTCCCGGGTGAGGACCGATGCCGGTCCGGCCGTCGATTCGAGGTGATCGTCCCGGCGCATCCTCGGGTCGATGAAGGTCCGTGGTTCGGGGAGCCGCTCGGGTGGCCAGTCCTCGATCGGACACGCTTTGGAAAGCGGGCATCGTGTGCACATCTCGGGCGCCCGCTTGTGCACTTGCCAGCGCGAAAACCCGTAGGGCTTACCCGTCAAGGCACCCACCGTCCACTGCCACCCGGAGCGGTTCGCAGCGCGAGAGCCATCGAGCAGGTGTCGGAAGAACAGATCCTCGCCGTCGCGCCAACCCCAGCCCTCCCGAACGGTCCACTGCGAGGCCAGCCACATCCGCGCCTGGTTGGTGAGGTACCCGTGACGGGTGAGTTCCTGCCAGGACTCCTGCAAGCAGGTGGCTTGCGTGTCCCAAGGATTGCGCTCCGGTGGCCCGTCCTCGCGCACGGCGTAGCGCAGCGACCGCTTCGTCGCCTCACCGAGACGGGCGTAGAGGTGACGGGCGTACTCCTGCCACATCAATTCGTCACGGAACTTCTCAACGTCGTCGGGAGGCCCGCCGGCAACTGAATCGTGGACTCGCCGCAGATGCAGCAACCCGTGGCGGATGTACGGAGACAGAAGGGACGCCCCTCGCGCTCTGGCGGGAAGGACGGTGTTGCGCCTGCGGGCGTACCCGGCGACCTCGAACCCCGCCAGCGCGGCATCGGCAGCGCCTTGACCGCCTCGAGTTGGCGCGGCGACGGGGTCACCACTGGCCAGGTCGCCGAGGTGTTCGCGAACCCATTCGAGGACCGAGGGCCGCTCCAGTTCGGGGACGGGAAGCGACGTCATCGGTTGACCTTACGGATACGAATGGGTCCCCTGGCGGTCGATGGATCGACCACGCGCCCCTTCTGCGTGATCTGTACGGCGCCGGAGGCGACGAGCCGGCGAGCGGCTCGTCGTGCCGGCTCCATCAATGCACGCCACTCATCGCCGCCGACCACGCGCGCGGCCTCACTCGGACAGATGCTTGCATCGTGGGCACGCGCGTCGAGCAACGCGATGATCGCGGTCTCCAAAGCCACGTCGACATCGCCGACGCGACGGTTACGACAGGCGTCCGAGCAGTAGCGAACGTCGTCCCAGTTACGTTCCCAAGACTTGCGCCATGACATGACGCGACCGCAGGAGACACACGTCTTCGTGTCCCCCGGTCGTCCTGGCATAAAGCAGGTGTGCGCGCTCTAGCGCGCTGCGCTGCCTTCCACGTAGTCGTCGTCGCCCTTGACCCAACTCATGAGACCACGCAGTTCACGGCCCACAGCCTCGATCGGGTGCTTCTCACCCTTCTCGCGAAGCGCCTTGAACTCCGGTCCCCCAGCTTCCTGGTCATCCATGAAGCGCTGCGCGAAGGTGCCGTTCTTGATATCGGCCAGCACCGCCTGCATGTTCTCCTTGACCCGAGGGTCGATAACCCGCGGTCCGGAGATGTAGTCGCCGTACTCTGCGGTATCCGACACGCTCCAGCGCTGCTTGGCGATGCCGCCTTCATACATCAGGTCCACGATCAACTTCAACTCGTGCAGGCACTCGAAGTAAGCAACCTCGGGTTGGTAGCCGGCCTCGACGAGGGTCTCGAAGCCGTACATCACCAATTGACTCGCGCCACCGCACAACACCGCCTGCTCGCCGAACAGGTCGGTTTCGGTCTCCTCGGTGAAGGTTGTCTTGATGCCACCAGCGCGCAGACCACCGATCGCACGGGCGTAGGACAATGCCAGCGGCCAGGCGTTACCCGTCGCGTCCTGCTCGACGGCGACCAGGACCGGCACGCCTCTGCCAGCGACGTACTCGCGCCGTACGAGGTGGCCGGGTCCCTTGGGTGCGACCATGCAGACGTCGACGTTCGCGGGCGGCTTGACGAAGCCGAAGCGAATGTTGAACCCATGCGCGAAGAACAACGCGTCACCGTCTTGCAGGTTGGGAGCAATGGCCTCCGCATACAGCTTCTTCTGCGCCGGATCGGGAACCAGGATCATGATGACGTCGGCTTCGGCGGCAGCGGTGGCCGGGTCGACTACGCGAAGCCCCTCCTCCTCGGCCTTGGCCCGCGACTTGGAGCCCTCGGGGAGTCCAACCCGCACGTCCACGCCGGAGTCGCGCAGGGAGAGCGCGTGCGCGTGGCCTTGGCTGCCGAATCCCATGATCGCGACCACCCGGTTCTGGATGATCGATAGATCGGCGTCGTCGTCGTAGAACATTTCGGCCACGGTGGGTATCTCCTTGATTGATGGGTGGTGCGAAGGTTATCGGGGCTGTGAGGGACGGTCGTCAGGCCGTGCGATCCACCGGTCGCAGAGTCCGCTCACTGATGGAGCGCGAGCCTCGACCGACGGCCACGAGTCCGGACTTGACCAACTCGGTGACACCGAACGGCTCCAGGACTCGAAGCAGGGCCTCGAGCTTGTCGTGCGCGCCGGTCGCTTCGATGGTCACCGCATCGGTACTGACGTCCACCACCTTCGCGCGGAACAACTGGACCGTCTCGAGGATGTGCGAACGGGTGTCAAGGTTGGCCTTCACCTTGACGAGCATGATCTCTCGCTGAACAGAGGATTCCTCCTCCAATTCGACGATCTTCAAGACGTTGATGAGCTTGTTCAGTTGCTTCGTGACCTGTTCGAGCGGCAGCCGGTCGACATTGACCACGATGGTCATGCGCGACACCTCGGGAAGCTCCGTGGGCCCCACTGCCAGTGACTCGATGTTGAATCCACGCCTAGAGAACAAACTCGCAACACGCGCGAGGACACCTGGCTTGTCTTCGACCAGGACGGACAGTGTGTGTCGAGTCATCAGTCGTCACTTCCCCACTCGGGAGCCATGGCTCGGGCAACCATGATGTCGTCGTTGCTCGTACCTGCGGCCACCATCGGCCACACCATGGCGTCTTTGTGAACGCGGAAGTCGATCACCACAGGAGCATCGTTGATGCCCATCGCCTTCTCGATGACCGAATCGACCTCGTCAGCGCTTGTCGCCTGCAAGCCGTAACACCCATATGCCTCGGCGAGCTTCACGAAGTCCGGGAAGGAGTGCGAGTGCAGGTCAGTGTTGGAGTAGCGCTCGTTGTAGAACAAAGTTTGCCACTGCCGCACCATGCCCAGGCTCGAGTTGTTGATCAGGGCGACCTTGATCGGTATGTCGTTGATCGCGCATGTCGCCAACTCCTGGTTCGTCATCTGGAAACAGCCGTCGCCGTCGACCGCCCACACCGTGGTATCCGGTCGACCCACCTTGGCGCCCATCGCCGCCGGAACGGCATATCCCATGGTGCCCAGACCGCCGGAGTTCAACCAGGTTCCCGGATTCTCGTAACCGATGAACTGTGCAGCCCACATCTGGTGCTGTCCCACCCCTGCGGCGTAGATCGAATCCGGTCCGGAGATCTTGCCGAGCCGCTCGATCACGTACTGAGGAGACAGCGTCCCGTCGTCGGGCAGGTCGTACCCCAACGGGTAGGTGTCGCGAAGACGGTTCAACTGACTCCACCACGCCGCGTAATCAGGCTGAGCACCGTCACGCACTTCCGCTTCGATCGCCGTCGCCAATTCCGGGATCACTTCCGCGACGTCGCCGACGATCGGGATATCGGCATGACGGTTCTTGCCGATCTCGGCCGGGTCGATGTCGGCGTGGATGATCGAGGCGTTCGGGGCGAAGGTCGACAACTTGCCGGTCACTCGGTCATCGAACCGCGCACCCAGGGTTATCAACAGGTCGGCCTTCTGGAGCGCACCCACGGCAGCCACCGTGCCGTGCATTCCCGGCATACCCAGATGCTGGGGGTGGGAGTCGGGGAACGCGCCGCGTGCCATCAAGGTCGTGACGACGGGGATTCCCGTGAGCTCGGCCAATCGGCGTAGTGAGGCCGACGCACCCGCTCGGATAACTCCGCCACCGACGTACAGCACCGGTTGCTTCGCCGTGACGATCGCTCGCGCCGCCTCGCGGATCTGCTTGGAGTGTGGACGCGTGACCGGGTGGTAACCCGGAAGATCGATCTCGGTCGGCCAGAAGAACTCGGTGCTCGCCTGGAGCGCGTCCTTGGAGATGTCGACGAGCACCGGCCCGGGACGACCGGTCGCAGCGAGGTGGAAGGCCTCGGCGATCGCCTGGGGAATCTCGTCGGCGTTGGTGACCAGGAAGTTGTGCTTGGTGATGGGCATCGTTATGCCGCGGATGTCGGCTTCCTGGAACGCGTCGGTGCCGATCGCAGCGCTGGGGACCTGACCGGTGATGGCCACCATCGGCACCGAATCCATGTGGGCATCGGCGATCGGGGTGACGAGGTTGGTGGCACCCGGGCCGCTGGTCGCCATGCACACGCCGACGCGACCGGTGGCAGCGGCGTAGCCCTCAGCCGCATGGCCCGCCGCCTGCTCGTGGCGCACCAGGATGTGGCGGACCTTGGTGGAGTCCATTAGGGGGTCGTAAGCCGGCAGGATCGCCCCACCGGGGATGCCGAAGACCACATCGACGTCCGCGGCCTCCAACGACCGCACCAAGGAGTCGGCTCCGGTGATCTGCTCGCCCATCGTTTCAGTCCTGTCCTACGAATGAAAAACCCTCCACACCCGGGTGGGTAGGAGGGAGCGCGCCGGTGACGGGGTGCGTCAGCTGGCGCGCCTGGGTACTACGAGAATTCGTGCTGTGCTGTAAGCCACACCCGAACTGTAGCCCCTGGTGTCTCATCTGTCACGCGTGGGGTTGCCCCCGGGTCAGTCGGTCACCGCGCCCCTCGAGGCGCTTCCCACCAACTTGGTGTACTTGGCGAGGACGCCGCGGGTGTAACGCGGAGGCAGCGGCTCGAAGGTCGCTCGGCGCTGCGCCAACTCGGCCTCGTCCACGAGCAGATCCAACGTCCGATTCGGGATGTCGATACGAATGCGATCCCCATCGCGAACCAGGGCGATGGGACCACCGTCCACCGCTTCGGGTGATACGTGACCGACACACAGTCCCGTCGTGCCGCCGGAGAATCGACCGTCGGTGATCAACAGCACGTCCTTGCCGAGACCAGCGCCCTTGATGGCCGCAGTGACCATCAACATCTCGCGCATCCCCGGGCCACCCTTGGGACCCTCGTACCGGATGATCACGACGTCGCCGGCCTGGATGGTTCCGTTCTCCAGTGCATCCATCGCCGCCTGTTCGCGCTCGAAGACGCGTGCCGAACCCTCGAACACCTCGACGGGGATACCAGCGTTCTTGACGACCGCCCCCTCCGGACACAGCGACCCGGACAAGATCGTGATGCCACCGGTCGGCGCGAGGGCATGCTGCGACGCCTTCAAGATGGTGCCATCCGGATCCGGTGGCGCGATGTCCGCGAGGTTCTCCGCCATGGTCTTGCCGGTGACGGTCAAACAATCCCCGTGCAGTAGTCCGGCGTCCAAGAGCGCGCGCATGACGACGGGCACGCCACCGACGCGGTCGACGTCGCTCATCACGTAACGCCCGAACGGCTTGACGTCCGCCAGGAGGGGCACCTTGGAGCCGATCCGGTGGAAGTCCTCGATGTGCAGTTCCACGTGAGCTTCGTGGGCGATCGCCAGCAGATGCAGGACCGCATTGGTCGAGCCGCCGAAGGCCATGAGGACGGCGATCGCGTTCTCCAAGGACTGTCGGGTGATGATGTCGCGGGTGGTGATTCCCTGACGCAGCAACTCGACAACTGCCTCGCCGCTCTTGCGTGCGTAGCCGTCACGCCGACGATCCACTGCCGGCGGCGCCGCAGATCCGGGCAAGGACATCCCCATCGCCTCTGCGGCGCTGGCCATGGTGTTGGCGGTGTACATGCCCCCGCACGCACCCTCACCCGGACAGATGGCCCGCTCGATGCGGTCGACGTCCTCGCGCGACATGAGCCCTCGCGCGCAGGCTCCGACCGCCTCGAAGGCGTCGATGATCGTGACGTCCTTCTCGGTGCCATCCGAGAGCTTCACGTGTCCGGGCAGAATCGACCCGGCATAAACGAACACGGCAGCGATGTCCAGCCGCGCCGACGCCATCAGCATGCCCGGCAGCGACTTGTCGCAACCGGCGAAGGTGACGATGCCGTCCAACCTTTCGGCTTCGACAACGGCCTCGACGGAGTCGGCGATGATCTCCCGACTGACGAGGGAGAAGTGCATCCCCTCGTGGCCCATCGAGATGCCGTCGGAGACCGAGATGGTGCCGAATTCCATGGGGAAGCCGCCGGCGGCGTGCACGCCCTCTTTGGCGGCTGTCGCCAGCCTGTCCAAGGACAAGTTGCAGGGGGTTATCTCGTTCCAACTGGATGCGATCCCGATCTGGGACTTCGTGAAGTCCTCATCCCCCATGCCGACGGCGCGCAGCATCCCTCGCGCTGCGGCTCTTTCGAGTCCATCGGTTACGTCGCGGCTGCGTGGCTTTATGTCCGGCATACCAACACAGTACTGAGTAAACCTGAGGCGTGGGCTACGAGGCGACGATGACGTTGGCGAGCGGCTCGCCACCACGCCAACGCCGTACCTGGTCGGCGATCAATCGTCGGGCTAAGCGCGGGAAAGCATCCGAATCGCCACCGATGTGCGGGGTGATCAAGACACCCGGTGCGCTCCACAGCGGGTGGTCGGCCGGCAAAGGCTCGGGGTCCACCACGTCCAAGGCGGCTTCGATTCTCGGAAGTTCGGCAAGCAGCGCATCCATCACGACCACCGGGCCGCGGGCGACGTTGACCAGTAGGGCTCCGTCGCGCATGCGCCTCAAGAACGCCTGGTCCACCATCCCCTCGGTCTGAGGTGTCAAGGGCACGGCGAGGACGACGACGTCGGCTTCGGCCGTGAGCGAGGGCAACTCATCCACGGACGCGACGCCTGCCCGAGCGGTACGTCCCACCAACTGAGTGGAGCAGCCGAAAGGCGCCAGCGAGTCGGCAATTCGTGACGCCACCCCCCCGGCGCCGACGATGACCACCCGTGCCTCTTGCAGTGAGCGTCCGCGGCGGTGATCCCAGGTTCCCGTTTCCATATCACGGGCCGCGCGATCCACTCCGCGCCAACGGGCGATGATCATGCCCACCGCCAACTCCGCGGTGCTTTGTTCGTGAACACCCGCGGCGTTGCACAGCGTTACGCCTGGTCGTACATGCGCGATGGCATAGTCGTAGCCGATAGTCAGCAGTTGAACGACTTCCACATTCGGCAACGAGCCGACCCAGTGAGCGTTCGGTTGCTGGAGGTAGCCCGGAACGAAGAAGCCCGCACTCGCGAGTATCTGCGGCTCGGGTAAACCTTCCGGCCCGTAGTAATCGACCCCGTCGATGGGCACCGGCGCGATCAACTCGGGCGCGAGAACCCGATCAGCCATCGATGCCCAGATGTTGCAGAAGCAACGAGCGAACCTTCGCTGCGTCGGCTTGACCTTGCGTGGCCTTCATGACGGCGCCCACGATGGCCCCGGCGGCCTGTACCTTGCCGCCGCGAATCTTCTCCGCCACGTCCGGTTGTTCGGCCAACGCAGCTTCAATGGCAGCCAACAACGTGGAGTCATCGCCCACCACCGCCAAACCGCGGCCGGCAATGACGGCATCGACGTCACCCTCCCCCGCGACCACGCCTTCGAAGACCTGGCGCGCGAGTTTGTCGGTCAGTGATCCATCGCCGATCAGCGACTCGACACGAGCGATGTGGGTCGATGAGATACCCAGGTCGGCCAACGCCACACCCTGCTCATTGGCCATCCGCGTGAACTCCCCCGTCCACCATTTGCGCGCAGCAGCCTGATCCACCCCCGCGGCGATCGTCTGTTCCACGAGTTCGAGCGCCTCGGCGTTGACGAGAGTGTCCATTTCCACGTCACTGATGCCCCACTCGGCCTGCAACCGCGCCCGACGTGCAGACGGAACCTCGGGCAGAGTCCCCCGGAGTTCCTCCACCCACTGCGGACTGGGAGCGACCGGCACCAGATCCGGTTCGGGGAAGTACCGGTAGTCCTCGGCGTGTTCCTTCGAACGGCCGGGGGTGGTCTCACCGGTGTCCTCGTGGAAGTGACGAGTCTCCTGGATGACCCGTCCACCCTCCGCCAAGACGGCCGCCTGCCGCTCGATCTCGAAGCGAACGGCCCGCTCGACCGAACGCAGCGAGTTGACGTTCTTGGTTTCCGAACGTGTGCCCCAGGGCTGACCGGCCGGGGCGAGCGAGACGTTCACGTCGCACCGAAGGGAACCCTGATCCATCCGGACATCCGAGACCCCCAGAGAGCGCATCACATCGCGAAGTTCCGTGACGTAGGCCCGGGCGACCAGCGGCGCCAAAGCGCCGGTGCCGACGATCGGCTTCGTCACGATCTCGATCAGTGGAATGCCGGCTCGGTTGTAGTCGACCAGCGAATAGTCGGCGCCGTGAATACGTCCGGTTTCGCCTCCCGTGTGGGTCAACTTCCCGGTGTCCTCCTCCATGTGGACCCGCTCGATCTCCACTCGGAATTCGCGCGGACCATCATCGGTTGCAACGGTCACATCCAGATAGCCATTGGTGCACAGGGGTTCGTCGTACTGGCTGACCTGGTAGTCCTTCGGCATATCGGGATAGAAGTAGTTCTTGCGGGCGAACCGGCACCACGCGGCGATGTCGCAATGCAGTGCCAGACCCATGCGAATAGTCGACTCAACCGCCGTGGCATTGACGACCGGTAAGGAGCCGGGCAACCCGAGGCACACAGGGCACACCTGTGTGTTCGGTGCGCCACCGAACTCGGTCGGACACGAGCAGAACATCTTGGAGGCTGTGCCCAACTCGACGTGCGTCTCCAGACCCAGGACCGGCTCGAATCGCTCGAGCGCTTGATCGAAGGCCATGCGGGTAATAGCTACCGAACTCATAGCGCGGGAACCTCCTCGATCAATTCGTGTCCCCACTTGTCTACGAGGGCCTGCTCCACGGCTGCGCCCACGCGGTACAGCCGGTCGTCGGCGAGTGCCGGAGCCATGATCTGCAGTCCAACGGGCAATCCATCCTCCGGGGCCAGTCCGATCGGTACCGACATCGCGCAATTACCCGCAAGGTTGACGGGGATCGTGGCGATGTCGTTGAGATACATGGCCAGCGGATCATCCACCTTCTCGCCGATACGAAACGCCGTGGTGGGAGCAGTCGGAGAGATCAGCACATCCACCTGCTCGAAAGCGGCGGTGAAATCGCGAGCGATCAGCGTGCGCACCTTCTGTGCTTGCCCGTAGTAGGCGTCGTAATAACCGCTCGAGAGTGCGTAGGTGCCCAACATGATGCGACGTTTGACTTCGGCGCCGAAGCCCGCTTCCCGCGTGCGCGCCATCACTTCCTCGACGGCGGCTTGTCCGTCGTCGCCCACCCGAAGGCCGTAGCGCATGCCATCGAAACGCGCGAGGTTGCTCGACGCCTCCGACGGGAGGATCAGGTAATAGGCGGCCAACGCGTATTCGAAGTTCGGGCAGGACACCTCGACCACTTCGGCACCCAGATCACCCAAGATCTCGACCGCCTCGTCGAACCGCTGCCGAACACCGGCCTGATAACCCTCGCCACCGAGCTCGCGCACCAGACCGATCTTCATTCCACGGATATCGGCGTTCGTGGCCGCAGCGACGAAATCCGGGACCGGTCCGGCGATCGACGTCGAATCGCGAGGATCGTGTCCGGCGATGACCGAGTGCAACAGCGCGGCGTCCATGACGGTGCGCGCACACGGACCTGCCTGGTCCAGTGACGATGCCAGGGCGACGAGCCCGTACCGGGAGACTCCCCCATACGTTGGCTTCACACCGACGGTGCCGGTGACGGCCGCTGGCTGCCGGATCGAGCCTCCGGTGTCGGTGCCGATCGCCAGCGGTGCTTCGAATGCCGCCAACGCCGCAGCCGACCCGCCTCCCGAACCCCCGGGGATGCGTTCGAGGTCCCAGGGATTGCGTGTGGGCCCATAGGCACTGTGTTCGGTCGACGATCCCATCGCGAACTCGTCCATGTTCGTCTTGCCGAGAATGACCACGCCAGCAGCGCGCAGGCGCTCGACGACGGTCGAGTCGTACGGCGGTCGCCACCCTTCGAGAATGCGCGAGCCACATGTCGTGGGCACGCCTCGCATGGTCAGTACGTCCTTCAACGCCAGGGGTACGCCAGCCAACGGACCCAGCGCCGCACCCGAGGTTCGTTGCTCGTCGACATCGCGAGCGGTTCGCAGCGCCGACTCCCGGTCGACGTGCAAGAAGGCGTGAACCTCACCGTCCACTGCGTCAATCCGATCCAGGCACGCCTGGGTGACCTCGACAGACGTCACGTCGCCGGCCTGCATCGCAGCAGCCAAAGTGGCGGCGTCCTGGCGAACGAGATCACCGTCCATGATCGGCGCCACGTCAGTCCTCACCCAGAATTCGCGGCACGCGGAATCGATCGTCCTCCCACGACGGCGCTGCCGCGGCGATATCGGCGCGCTCCAAACCGGGCTTCGCAACATCCTCGCGGAAGACGTTCGTCACCGGAATCGGGTGTGACATGGGAGGAATGTCCTGGGCTGCAACGTCGGAGACCCGAGCAACCGCGTCGACTATCGCCGAGAGTTGGTCGGCGTAGTGAACGGCTTCATCCTCGGTCAACTCCAGACGGGCCAGGTGAGCGAGGTGCTGGACTTCCTCGCGAGAGATCTGCGCCATGGGCTCATCCTTTCAGTACCGCATCCAGTCCCTGCTCGAGGAGCACGCGAAAGGAGTCCGCCGGGATGATCGGCACGCCCAGCGACTGGGCCTTGTCGAGTTTCGAGCCCGCACTGTCCCCGGCAACCAGCGCCGTCGTCTTCTTCGACACCGATCCCGCTACCTTCGCGCCGCGGGCGATCGCCGCCGCAGTGGCTTCGTCGCGTGTGAAGTCCGGCACTGATCCGGTGATGACGATCGTCGCTCCGGATAACGTCTGCGCCAACGCTGGCCCATCCGCTACCGCATCGTCGACCAGCACGACACCGCCGCGCTGCCACTTCTCGATGATCTCCCGATGCCAGTCCTGCGCGAACCACTCCACGACCGCCTCGGCGATGACCTGCCCCACACCCTCAACCTCTGCCAGGCGCTGTAGGTCGGCATCGGCAATTGCCTCGATCGAGGCGAACTCGCGTGCCAGGGCCTGGGCCGCCGTCGGCCCCACGTGTCGAATCGATAGCGCGACGAGCTTGCGCCACAGTGGTGCGGACTTCGCCTGCTCGAGATTCGCGAGCATCGTCTTCGCATTCTCGGTCAACTGCGGACCGTCATCACCCTTCGCAGGTTCCCGGGTGAAGAACGGACAGGTGAGGAGCGATTCCGCGTTGATCAGGAATAGGTCGCCCATATTCTGGACAACGCCGCAGTCGAGCAGGGCGGTTGCCGCCTTGTAGCCGAGTCCTTCGATGTCCAGAGCCCCACGCGAGGCGACGTGGAAGAGCCGCTCACGCAACTGTGCCGGACACGACATCGCGTTGGGGCAACGGATGTCCTTGTCGCCCTCTTTCTCAGGTCCGAGTGTGGCTCCGCAATCGGGGCACGTAGTGGGCATGACGAAACGGCGCTCGTCGCCCGTGCGAGCTTCGACGACGGGACCGATCACCTCGGGGATGACGTCGCCTGCCTTGCGCAAGAAGACCATGTCGCCGATCAGCACGCCCTTGCGTTCCACTTCGAACTGGTTGTGCAAGGTCGCCATGGAGACCGTGGATCCAGCCACCCGAACCGGTTCCATGACAGCGAAGGGCGTGACCCGACCGGTACGGCCCACATTGACGGCGATGTCGAGTAGCCGGGTACGCACGACTTCCGGCGGGTACTTGTAGGCGATTGCCCATCGCGGTGCTCGTGAGGTCTCGCCGAGTTCGGCTTGCAGAGCAAACTCATCGACCTTGATGACGACGCCGTCTATCTCGTGCTCGACGTCGTGACGATGCTCGGAGTAGAAGTCGATGTATTCGCGCACACCGTCCACGGAGTCGTGGACGGCCCTGCGGTCACTCACCGGGACACCCATCGTGTCCAGCAGGGCGTATACCTCGCTTTGCGATGTGACGTCGATCCCCTCTCGCGCACCCACGCCATGAGCGGTGAATCCCAGGGCCGACAAGCGACCAACCGCCAATTGATACTCGCGATCGAGTCGTTCGACGCGCGCCAGGCCTCGGTCACCTGAGGCAGTTCTGGCGACGGTCAACTCCTCCATGCGCTTATCCATCCGTTGCCGGATGGTTCCCGAGGCCGCATTGCGCGGGTTTGCGAAGGGGGTGAGCCCGGCTGCCATGTGCTCGTCGTTGACGGTGTCGAAGTTCTGCGTGGAGAGGAAGACCTCCCCGCGGACTTCGAGCAATGCCGGTGGCTTTTTCGATGCGAGTCGCTCGGGAATGGCCTCGATGAATCGCGCATTGAATGTGATGTCCTCGCCTGTTACTCCATCACCACGGGTAGCGACAGACACCAGAACACCATCGCGGTACACCACGTCCACGGCCAAGCCGTCGATCTTGACTTCGCACAGTAGGCGCGGAATCGAACCCAGTCCGCGTTCGATTCGGTCGAACCAGGCCGCGAGTTCGTCAGAATCGAACGCGTTGTCCAGGGAGTACATGCGAACGAGGTGCTGCACGGGTTCGAACATCTCCGCCCGGTGGCCACCGACCGTCTGCGTGGGCGATTCCCCACTGACCAATTCCGGGTGCGAGCCCTCGAGTTCCTCGAGTTCGCGGTAGAGATCGTCGTACTCCTGGTCGGAAATCGTCGGACGCTCATGTTGGTAGTACGCGGTCCGAGCCGCGTTTATCGCATCGACCAATTCTTCCCACCGTTGACGCGCGGCTACGGAGACCGGCCTCGTGCGGTTGCTCTCACCCACCGACGCCCTCCGGGTGTTCATCACGGACGATGGACCCGACCCGCACACAGGACTCGATCGCAGCACGCGCCTGCGCGGGATCCAGGCCTGCCAGACCGCCGCAGGGCGTCAAAGCTACGTTCGCGGGGACCTCTCCGAAACCGCAGTCGGCCATGAACGTGCGCAGCAACGAGCTCGCCTCTCGATCACCAGCATTCGCACTACCGACGGCAGACACCGGCACGCACCCCAGCAACAGACCCACCCCCGCCTCCCATGCATGGGGCAGTGCGTCATCGTCGGGAAGTGCCTGACCGAGGTCCAGTCCTACGAAATGCGCTCCTGCATCGATGAACAACTGGATCGGTGACCGGGGCCTGGCGCACCGAACTCCGCCCATGGCGCCAGCGGAGGTGACCGCATCGAGCACGGTACGAAGGAGCCCCTGCACGACGGGTGGCTCGAGGCTGCGATACGTGAGTCGCCCGCTGCTGGTGCGCACCCGTCCGGCCAGGACGGCGGGAACGTCGGGTTCGTTCACCTGCAGGACGACGTCCGCGTGGGGAAAGGCCCGGCGCAAACGTGCGATCAGTTCGGTGGCGCCATTCGCGCTGGCGGCTGCCACCTCATGGACAGCTCCCGGATCGCGCAGAAGCGACTCACCTGCAGCATCCTCGACTCGCGCAGCAAAGGTCAGCGGACCGACCATTTGGACCTTCAGCGGTCCTCGGTGCGAAGCGGCCGATTCCTCGAGCAGCTCGATATCTTGCGAGAGCCACGCCCGTGCCCTGCGCAGCACGGCCTGGCCTGCGTGACCCACGCGCCAACCGGTGACCGTGGTCTCAACCTCGAAGGACCGATCCACATCGGCCAGCAAGCACGCGGTCCTGCCAATGGGGTCTGCGCCAGGTCCGCGCGCCGGCAGTTCCACGACGTGCGGAAAGGATCCCAACTCACCCAGCACGATGGACGTTGCCTCACGTGCATCGGTTCCCGGCATCGACCCCACGCCCGTGGCTATCGCCGGATACGGCCACGCGATCTGGTTCACGCTCGTACCGAATCATCCGCACGCACTGTCACGAGGATTCGACCCGAGCCCAACACCTGAGTGCCTCGATACAGCACGACGCTCTGCCCGGTGGCGATTCCGCGAATCGGTTCGTCGAATTCGACGGACAATCGATGTCGTGCCAACCGTGCACGCGCGGGTACACCCGCATGGTGCGCGCGCACCTGGGCACGGACATCACTCCATTCATCGTCGAGGGGATCGGCGCACCAGATCACGTGATCGGCTTCCACGGCCACTACGTCGAGCCGCTCGGGCGGGCCGACATAGACGGTGTCTGTCGCCGCGTTCACGTCCACGACGTAACGTGGTCGCCCATCCTCGCCGGGTACCCGCAAGTCCAAACCCCGTCGTTGGCCGATGGTGACCGTGAAGGTGCCGCGATGGTCACCGACGACCTGACCGGTGGTGAGGTCAACGACCTTTCCCGGCCGCTCACCGATCGACCGAGTCAAGAACCCCTGGGTATCGCCATCGGGGATGAAGCAGATGTCGTGACTATCGGGCTTGTTCGCCGTCCGCAGTGATCGGGCATCCGCCTCGGCTCGAACGTCGGCCTTCATGCTGTCACCCAGCGGAAAAAGGCAGTGCTGCAGCAGGTTTCGCTCGATGACCGCGAGTACGTACGACTGGTCCTTATCCGGGTCCACGGCCCGGTGCAATTCCGGGCCGGAGGTCGTGTGCACGATGCGCGCGTAGTGACCAGTTGCGACCGCGTCGAAACCGAGCGCCAACGCCCGGTCCAGTACTGCACGGAACTTGATGTGTTCATTGCATCGCAGGCACGGGTTGGGCGTCCGATTGTCCTGATACTCGGCGATAAAATCGGCCAACACCTCTTCGGCAAACTCTGCTGAGAAGTCCCACACATAGAACGGGATACCCAAAGAATCGGCCACGCGGCGAGCATCCCGAGCATCATCGATGGTGCAGCAGCCACGCGACCGGCCACCCGCGGACTCGGCACGCGCCAACGCGAGGTGGATCCCCACGACGTCGTGCCCCGCATCAACCATGCGGGCTGCCGCCACCGACGAGTCCACACCGCCGGACAGCGCCGCGACCACCTTCATCGCGCACCACGGACATCGACATGGTCGCGAGCCTGCAGTGCGCGTTGACTCGACACCGAACCTGCACGTCGAGCTCTCTCGACCGCAGCGGGTAGCGCCTGAATCACGGCACGGACATCCGACTCCGTTGACGTACGGCCCAAGCTGAAGCGCAGCGAGGACCGCGATGTGCGTTCATCGACACCCATCGCCAATAACACGTGACTCGGTTCGGGGATACCCGCCGTGCACGCAGAGCCGGTCGAACAGTCGATTCCCGCGGCATCGAGCAACATGAGCAACGCATCGCCCTCAGCCCCGGGAATCGATACGTGAAGGTTGCCCGGCAATCGGGTCTCGGCGTCGCCCACGTCAGGTCCGTTGACGATCGCATCGGGGACAACTTCAACGATGCCTTGGGCCAACATCACCTGCAGCCGTCCCACGTTCTGAGCATGCACACGCTGCTGTTCCACGGCGTGATGAACCGCTACGGCGAACGCGGCGATGGCAGGGGCGTCGAATGTGCCCGACCGTACATCGCGTTCTTGGCCACCACCGTGGGAGACCGGAACGATTGACTCATGCGGATCGACGATGAGTGCGCCCACCCCGAAGGGACCGCCGACCTTGTGTCCACTGATCGTCACGGCTGCGGACGCAAGCGTGGACAGGTCGACGGGCAAGTGACCTAGCGCCTGGACGGCATCGGTGTGGAATGGCACGGATGCGGCCTTGCAGACGCGAGCGATCTCGTGAATCGGCTGAACGGTGCCCACCTCGTTGTTTGCCCACATGACCGTCACGAGCGCGGTCCGGTTCGCGTTGTCATCGAGGAATGCCGCAATCGACGCGACGTCCACACGGCCCGTTGCGTCAACCGAGGCCCAGACGACGTCGGCGCCTTCGTGCTTTCCCAGCCACTCCACCGGGTCGAGTACCGCGTGATGCTCGATGGCCGATGCCACGACCGCCGGTGCACCGATCCCCAGTCGGGACTTGCGCGCCCAGAACAAACCCTTGACGGCGAGGTTGTCGGACTCGGTGCCTCCCGACGTGAAGATGATCGCGGATGGTCGGGTTCGCAAGTCGTCGGCGATCGACTCGCGTGCTTCCTCGACTATCCGCCGGGTGCGTCGACCCGCGGCATGCAAGGACGAGGGGTTTCCGGTGATCGCGGACGCTTCCAGCCACGCATCGCGTGCTTGCGGCAACATGGGTGTAGTGGCCGCATGATCGAGGAACACACGCGACGAGGCCACAGGATCGCCTCCTGAGATGGAGGGCTCTCGCGCGCTCATCACCACCCTGCGATGGTAGTCAGCGGCGTCAGTTGGAGCGCTTTTCTATCTCGTCGGTGAGCTGTGGAACCACTTCGAACAGGTCCCCCACGACACCGAAGTCGGCCAGTTCGAAGATCGGCGCTTCGGCATCCTTGTTCACGGCCACGACGATCTTGGAGGTTTGCATACCCGCTCGATGCTGAATCGCACCGGAGATGCCGTTGGCGATGTACAGCTGCGGTGAGACCGTCTTGCCCGTTTGCCCCACCTGGTACTGATGCGGGTACCAACCGGCGTCGGTTGCGGCTCGAGACGCCCCCACAGCAGCCCCGAGGGAGTCGGCGAGCTTCTCGATGACGGCAAAGCCGTCGGCTCCACCGACACCTCGGCCACCGGACACAACCACGGCGGCCTCGGTGAGTTCCGGCCGACCTCCCTTGCTCGCGACCGTGCGCTCGACCACCGTCGCCTTCTTCGCCGCCTCACTCACCGGAGTGTCCACCGAATGCGGCGTGCAGGTCGTGGGTGCCGGCTCGGGGGCGACGGAGTTGGCTCGCACCGTGTAGATGGGAGTTCCCTGGGTCACCTTGGAATGCACCACTGTGGAGCCTCCGAAGACGCTCTGCGTAGCGATTCCCGCATCATCGATGTCGACGGCATCGGTGATCACACCACTGCCCGTGCGGATCGCCAGACGACCAGCGACCTCCTTACCGTCCGCCGATGACGGTACGAGCACGGCAGAAGGAGTGAGCGTCTGCACCAAGCTGGCGAGAACGTCGACAATCGGTACGACCGGGTGATCGACGAAAGCCGAACCCTCCGCGACGTAGACATCGCTGGCGCCGTACTGCCCCAAGGCGTCCAGCGCTTGACCACTGCCATCGCCGACCCACACAGCCACGGGCTCGCCGAGGCGACGCGCCAACGTGAGCAACTCCAACGAGGCCTTCTTCACTGAACCCGAGGATGAGTCGTGTTCCACCAAGACGAGAACCGGTGCCATGGGTCGATCCTTCCTAGATGAACTTCTGCTCGGTCAGGTACGCGGCGATCCGTGCTCCTCCATCGCCTTCGTCGGCGACGATCGTTCCGGCTGGCTTCGGTGGTCGGGTGGCGAAGTCCGCGACGGCGCTCCACGCCGCCGCCTGCCCGACCGCACCGGCATCCACACCGAGGTCGGTCACACCGACCGTCTCCACCGGCTTCTTCTTCGCCGCCATGATTCCCTTGAATGAGGGATAACGAGGTTCGTTGATCTTCTCTACGACGCTGATCACCGCAGGCATCGCAGCGGTGATGGTGTCGAACCCGTAATCGGTCACCCGCTCGATGGACACGTTCGAACCCTCGACAGTCACTCGCTGCGCGAAGGTCAATTGTGCGACGCCCAAACGCTCGGCGACCATGGCGGGAATCACGCTCATCCGAGCATCCGTGGACTCCGAGCCGAAGATGATGAGATCGAAATCCTTGCCCGCCAATGCAGCCGCGAGCACCGCAGATGTCGCCACCGCATCCGATCCGTGCAGTGCGTCGTCCACGACGTGAATCCCTGCGTCGGCACCCATGGACAGCGCCTTGCGCACGGTCTCGGCGGCGCGCTGCGGACCCATGGAAACGACGGTCACCTCACCACCGTGGGCCTCCGCTATCTGCAGCGCCTCTTCGACGGCGTACTCGTCGAGTTCGTTGAGCACACCATCGGGGGTCTCCCGGTCCAGCGTGGAGTCCTCCGCCCGCAGGGATTTCTCCGCCCAGGTGTCGGGCACCTGCTTGACGCATACCGCGATCTTCATGGTCCTCCTCTACGCACTGCCCATGTTACTCGCGAGTAACTTAACCGGCATCCGCGTTCTCGGCCCGTCGAGAGAAGGCTAGTGTCGCTTCGTGCCGGCAGTCGGGGAGGAACCAGCCCTGCTCACCGGTGAGCGGACCTGGCCGGGCATCCCTCGCGAGAACTACTGGTTCACGCGGCACCTGGCTTGCTACCTCTGGGCGGCGGAAGCGCTTTCGGCGTACCTCATGCGACGCCCGGAAGAGGGGCCACTGCTCGACGCCGGGGCCGGCGAAGGCTACGGATCCGAGACCTTGGCAGAGCGCGTGGGACGGGGAGTAGTCGCACTTGAACTCGACGAGCGAACCGCCGGTCACACACGTGCTCGGTACCCGAGCCTCGCGGTACTGCGCGCCAACCTCGTAGCGCTTCCCTGCCGAGATGACGCCTTCGCTGCGAGTGTCTCCTTGCAGGTGATCGAGCACATCTGGGACCCGCAGACGTACCTGCGCGAACTCGCACGCTGCACCGCGGGACCGGTTGTCGTGAGTACGCCCAACCGCCCCGTCCACTCCCCACACATCGGTCGCGGTGAGCGTCCTGACAACCCGTTTCACGTGCGGGAGTTCGATGCACTGGAATTGCGGGACTTGCTCGAGCAGGCCACTCCCGAACGCACTCCGCGGCTCTACGGGTTGCGTCACGGCCCGCGCATCATCGAATGGGAGGAGTCGCGGGGATCTCTGCCGACCGCGCTCTTGCGCGAGTCGGAGAACGCCCACACCGACGCGACGCACGCTTTCGCGGCGTCGGTAACAGATGCGGATTTCGTGATCGAGGAGATAGATCCGCGCAGCACGCACGACCG
Source organism: uncultured Rubrivirga sp. (assembly GCA_964385255.1). Lineage (GTDB taxonomy): Bacteria > Actinomycetota > Actinomycetes > S36-B12 > S36-B12 > S36-B12. The sequence continues at coordinate 58,300 of CAYLOH010000008.1, forward strand.
CGCCCTGGATCTGGTCGCGCTCTGGTGAGCGTCGGACGACTCGCGATAGTCCTGCATTCGCACGTTCCGTGGCTACTCGGCTACGGAACGTGGCCGGTCGGCGAGGAGTGGCTTCGCCAGGCGTGGGCACATGCATACATCCCGATCGTGGCCGTGCTGCGGGAGAGAGCCGAGCAAGGTCGGACGTCGATGCTCACCTTGGGCGTCACGCCGGTGCTCGCCGCGCAATGGGACGACCCCGCGTCACTGATCGACCAGGCCCGCTGGATCGAGGACTGGCGCTGGCGCTCGGTTGGCAAACACCTGGCCAATGCATCGCGGAGCGATCTGCACGCCCGAGTCGACGCGACGCGACACTTCCAACTCGCCGATGCCGCCGCGCGCGACTTCTCGGAACACTGGCAGTTCGGCGGATCCGCGGCGATCCGACCTCTCGTGGACTCTGGAGCCATCGAACTGCTCGGCGGCCCGATGACCCATACGTTCACTCCGCACCTGCTGGAACCCCTGGCCGATCTCGCCTTCGCCAGCGGCCTTGACGACACGACCGTTCGCCTCGGTTCTCGGCCTGCGGGAGTGTGGCTCCCCGAGTGCGCCTATCGACCGGGGGTCGAGCACCTCTTGCAGCGTCACGGTGTCACGCACACGATCGTCGATGGGCCGACCGTTCAAAGAACCGGGGCATCACTGCATCGACCGCACCGGGTTGCCGACAGCGACGTGGTGGTCTTCGGTCGGGACCTGTCGCTCACGTATCGGGTCTGGTCACCACGCAAGGGGTATCCCGGATCGCCGTGGTACCAGGATTTCCATACCTTCGATCACGATTGGGGGTTGCGCTCCTGTCGCGTCACGCGTCGATCATCAGCGGACAAGAAGCCCTATGACGAACTGCGTGCCCGCGAGCAAGCAAGGCGCGACGCCCAGGATTTCTTGCACCATGCGCGCCGCACGTTGCTCGAAAGTCCGCAGACCGACCCGGTGGTGGTGGTGGCCTACGACTCCGAGTTGTTCGGTCACTGGTGGCACGAGGGGCCGTTATTTCTCGCCGCCGTGCTCGATGGAGCCGAGGACGCTGGTATCGAACTGACGACACTGGCGCGCGAACGCGAGCGAGCTTTAGATGGGCACGTTGTGGAGCTCGCCGAGGGCAGCTGGGGCAGCGGCAAGGACTTCCGGGTGTGGGAAAGCGGTGAGGCGGGCGAATTGCGCGACATCGGCCGAGCCGTTCAGTACGCAGTCCTGGATCGACTCCGCGCCAACTCGCCCGAACACATACGCGCGTCGTATCGAGACACCTGTGCCGATGAACTCGCCACGGAACTGCTTATCGCGCTGGCCAGCGACTGGGCGTTCATGATCACCAAGGACTCCGCTGCCGACTACGCACGTGCACGGGCGCACGGACACTTCGGTGCGATCTCCGATCTGCTGCGTGCGGACTTCCATGGTGGGCATTCGACCCATCGACCCCGGGATCTACGCCTACCCTTCGTCGACGCTCGTCTGACGCAGTAGTCCTACACCTGTTCACCAAGTGCAGCGATGCGTTCTGCTGTGGCTTTTCGCGCCTTGCGTTCCATGTCGGCCACATCTATCCGCACCTGCTCACGCTCTGCTTCACGCGCTCGTCGATCCACCAACACCCTGGCGGGAACACCACCGGCGATACTGAACTCAGGGATCTCGCCTCGCACGACCGCATTGGCGGCAATAACACTCCCCCGCCTAACTCGAGAACCGCGCAAGACGGTCGACTTCACGCCGAGCCAAACGTCGGACTCGATGATGACCGGGCTCTTCATCAGCCCTTGGGAACGGATGGGCACGGCGGTGCTCTCGGTGCGGTGATCGAAGTCGCCGATGTAAACACTGTCAGCGATGATGCACTCGCTTCCGATGCTTACGTCGAGGTGACAGTTGACCGTGTTGTTCTGTCCGAAGACGCACTTGTCACCGATTCGCAAAGTCCCTTCGTGGGCACGAAAAACCGTGCCATCGCCAACGTGGACCCAACGCCCGATGACGATGCGACCCATGTGCCGACGACGCTCCCAGCGGACTCGAGCGCCGAGGAAGAGCGGTCCTGTCACCACGACGTCCGGTCGGGTGAGGCGCATGCAGATGAACCGCCAATAGCGGATCACATACCAGCCGCTCCACGCCCGGTGACGAATGATCCACGCGAATGTGGACCAGCCCCACCAGCGCCAGGTGACATCCGTCGATCTACTGGACTTCGAACTATTGGACTTCGAGCTACTGGACATCGAACAGCAGGTTCTGGTCGGAGGCGATCGCCG
>CAYLOH010000009.1:0-49698 GCA_964385255.1 uncultured Rubrivirga sp.
CCTCATCGGATCGATGTGGGTGATCATGCTGATCGTCGCGCCGATACAGGACTCGCTGTTCGGGTTCGTCATCGTGGCGAACACACTCATCGGCATCGTGCAGGAGTATCGAGCGGCTCGGACTCTGGAGAAGTTGGCGGTTATCGGCGAAGCCAAGCCGGTGGTGCGACGCGATGGCCAGGACATGGAGATCCGACCGTCCGAGGTGGTTCTCGGCGACCTCATCGTTCTGCGCACGGGTGATCAACTCGTGGTCGATGGCGAGGTTCTCGAAGCTCAAGGACTACAGATCGACGAGAGTCTGCTCACCGGTGAAGCCGATCCGGTCGACAAGCACGTCGGTGAGGCGGCTATGTCCGGCTCCTTCGTGGTAGCCGGATCGGGTGCCTATCGAGCAACGCGCATCGGTCGCGAATCATTCGCCGCTGGGTTGACCGAGCAAGCGAAGAAGTTCGCGCTGACGAATTCCGAACTGCGTGATGCGATCAACAAGTTCATCCGAATCGTCAGCTACTTCCTGGTGCCCGTTGGGCTCTTGCTGTTGACATCCCAGTTGATACGCGCCGACCTACCCGTCAATGAGGCCATCCGCGGGACCATCGCCGGTGTTGTGACGATGGTTCCCGAAGGACTCGTGCTGCTGACGTCGATTGCGATGGCAGTGTCCGTTGTCCGACTCGCGCAACGTCGGGTACTCGTGCAAGACCTCCCTGCGGTCGAGGTTCTGGCGCGTGTTGACACGGTGTGCGCGGACAAGACCGGCACCCTGACCGAACCGGGCATGCATCTGGGGAATGTCGTGGTGCTGGGTGATGAAACCGAGGCGGAAGTGCGAGTCGCGCTGGGCGCGATCGCCGCAGCAGAGACGTCCCCCAACCCGACGATCGCGGCTATCGCCGAGTCGTGCCCGGACCCCGGGTGGCAGGTCGAGGAATCCGTTCCCTTCTCCAGTGCCCGAAAGTGGGCGTCGATCTGCTTCACCGATCACGGCGCATGGGTGATCGGAGCCCCCGAGATGGTGGCGCCCGATGCGAAGGAGGTTCACGCTGCTGCCGCGCCCTACGCACGAGAAGGGGCACGTGTCCTCGTTCTGGCACGTGGGTCGGATCCGGGGTTGGCCGTGAACGCCGATTCGGGTCCCGGCCCCGTAGCTCCCGTCGGACTCGTGGTCATCGATCAGAGATTGCGCTCGGACGCTCGTGACACGGTCGAGTACTTCTTGGACCAGGGCGTTCGCATAAAGGTGATCTCCGGCGACAACGCCGAGACCGTGGGTGCGATAGCAGCGCAGGCCGGTGTCCCAGGCGCCGATGAGCCCGTCGATGCCCGAGAAGTTCCCGCGGATACCGACGAGCTCGCGCATGTGATGTCGACTCGGTCCGTCTTCGGTCGGGTGAGCCCTGCTCAGAAGCAGCAGATGGTGGACGCGCTGCACCTGGGAGGGTCGACGGTGGCGATGACCGGAGATGGCGTGAACGACGTCCTGGCGTTGAAGAACGCCGACCTCGGTATCGCGATGGGCTCGGGTTCGGGTGCGACCCGCGCGGTGGCTCAGCTCGTCCTGTTGGACAGCAAGTGGTCGGTCTTGCCCAGCGTGGTGGCCGAGGGACGCCGCGTGCTCGGGAACATCGAGCGGGTATCCGATGTCTTCTTGACCAAGAGCGTGTACTCCACGGTTATCTCCGTGATGACCGGCGTGTTCGCGGTCGCCTTCCCCTTCTTGCCGCGCCACCTGTCGCTGGTGAGCGCGTTGACGATCGGCATTCCCGGTTTCTTCCTCGCCCTGATGCCGAACAAGGAGCGTTTCAGGCCGGGCTTCTTCAAGAGGGTGATGGTCTTCGCGGTTCCTGCAGGCATCATCGCCGCGGCATCGGCGTGGACCAGTTACGCGATCACTCTGTGGCTGGGCGAACCGGTATTGAACGCACAGCAATCGGCGACCGTCACACTCTTCATCGTCGCTACGGGGGTTTTGGCTATCGCTGCGCGTCCCTTGAATCTCGTGCGATGGGGGATCATCGCGGGAATGGTGTTGGCATTCGTCGCGGTTCTGTACATCCCGCCGTTGTCGGAGTTCTTCGCCCTCTCCCTGGGGCCCGAGCGTTACAGCGTGGTGGCGGTGGGCGTCGGCATCGTCGGTGCGATCGCCGTCTGGATCGCCGGAGTGATCGCCGATCGATGGCGCAGGGCAGGTGTCGATAGTGCGTGATCTCCGAGTAGGGCTCTCCACGTCATCGGTCTTCCCCGAGTCCACCGCCGTCGCTTTCGAACTTGCCGCATCTTTGGGCTACGACGGGGTCGAGATCATGGTCGGCACCGATGCGATGAGTCAGGACTCGGCCACCCTTGAAGCTCTGCGCGACCACTACCAGATTCCGATCTTGTCCATCCACGCTCCATGTCTGCTGATAACCCAGCGAGTCTGGGGAACGGATCCGTGGGGCAAGCTCGACAAGGCTCGATCGGTCGCCGAGCAACTGGGGGCATCGACCGTGGTGGTGCACCCACCGTTTCGTTGGCAGCGAGACTACGCACGAACGTTCGAAGATGGCATCAGTCGGATGGAGGAAGTAACCGACGTCCGATTCGCTGTGGAGAACATGTACCCGTGGCGCGCAGGACCGTCGTCCTTGGGCGCGGCCTTGGGTGCATACGCACCGGACTGGGACATCCGCAATCAGGACTATCGCCACGCGACGGTCGACCTGTCCCACACGGCAGTCTCGCGAACCGATCCGAGAGAGATGGTGGCCGACCTCGGCGAACGGGTTGCACACGTCCACCTGGCAGATGGCACCGACTCTGCCCGCGACGAACATTTGGTTCCCGGGCGCGGTGACCAGCCGGTGGTCGAGGTGCTGCAGGCGCTGCGAGACTCGGGATTCTCGGGGACCGTGATCGCCGAGGTGACCACGCGTAGTGCGGCGAGTCGCGACCAGCGCGTAGCGGATCTACGCGAGACGCTGGAGTTCACGCGCAATGCTTGGATGGGTCAGCCATGAGTGAATCCGGTGACGATCGACGCGCTCTGATCGAACGTGCAGCACGCGCTGCCTTCGAACGCCGCGGTTACGCGGCTGCGACGGTTCGTTCCATCTCCGCCGCCGCTGGAGTGGGCCCCTCGGTGCTCGCTTCCTACTACCGCAACAAGGCGGAGTTGTTCGCCGCCGTCATGGACCTTCCTTTCGACCCGACCTCGGCCATCCCTCGACTCGTCGCGCCTGGACTCGACGGCATGGGGGAGCGACTCGTGCGACTGGCGCTACGTGCAGCGCAGGACGAACACGTGCGCACGGACGTCGCGTCCTTGGCCCCGGGAGTCCCGGAGGCGTTCCATGCGACCCCCGGAGCCGTCCGTGCGGTCTGGGAGTTCGTTTCCGGAGAGGTTGTCGATCAGGCACTCACGCTTGCCGGTATTCCCGATGCCAAGATGCGCGGTGCGCTGATCACGTCTTATCTCGGAGGGATCCTGGTAGCCAGGTACGCGGCACATATCGAGCCATTGGCCTCGGCATCCGAAGACGAGGTCGTCGCTTTGGTTGCCCCGACCATTCAGATGCTGCTTGACCCGACGAAGCCGCTTCCGGGAAAGCCCGCCTGATACGACATGCCGGGCAATGCACTGCTTCGCCGCTTGGGCATCGAACGGCCGAGCATCGTCGAGCGCGCTACGGAGGCTGCCGATGCGGGCTTCTGGCTGGCGTTGCGCGTTGCCCCCGACGTCACCAACCATCAGCTTCGGGTGTTCTTGGATCGGTGGGCCAGTGCCGAGTTGGCTTCCATCACCGACGTGGTGGTGCCTTTCGGCTCCTTGGGCGCGGTGGCAACCGAGGATGACCGCTTTGCGTGGTTCACCGAACTGCAGGCACTTGCGGACGATCCAGCTCCGTCGCCGGTCATCCCGGCAGCGGCGAAGGGTGCCGAAGCGTTGTGTCGAGGAGTGCTTCGATCCGTCGTGGCGCTTGATGAGATGACCGCCGAGGGCTTCACCGATCCATGCTTCTCGCTGCGGGCCGAGCGTGAGAAGTCCTTCGTGCGATGTGCCAAGTCTCTGCTCGCGGGGGCCGTGGAGCAGCGCCTCGATCGCGTGGTCCTATGGACGCGAAGTCAGCGAGTACTGGATTCGTGTCGGGCTGCGGCTCGAGGCGTGGGCCTGAGCCTCAGCGGTCGATACGAGTTCTGCCTCCCTGAATCCGAGCGAGTGCTGGGTGAGCGATTGTTGATGGAAGGCGAGACCGTGCGCGTGTGGTTTTCCGTCGACCGGATCGCGATCGACCGCGCTGTGGCAAGGTAGCCCGATGCCGACGGCAGCGCGGGTGGCGATGGTCGGTGGTGGCGCCATGGGTGGTGCCATCGCCGAGGGTTTGATTGCGCTCGACTCCGTTCAGGTGACGATCGTCGAAGCCGATCCCGATCGCGCACAGTGGTGGCGGGATCGTGGAGACGTACTGGTGGGTGACCTCGCGACGGCCGTATCGAGCGCCGACGTCGTCTTCCTCGCGGTCAAGCCACATCAGATCGTGGACAGTCTGCGCGCTGCACGTGCGTCGTTGCGCGAGGGTGCCGTGATCGTGTCGATCGCCGCCGGCATCACTGTGGACGCGATCGAGCGGGAAGTGCCAGCGGGGACTCCCGTTATCCGCACCATGCCGAACACCCCTGTGCGGGTAGGACGAGGTGTCGTAGGCATGGCGACGGGGACCGCATGCTCCCCTGAGCACGTTGAACTCGTGCGTTCACTGTTGGAGTCGGTCGCATTGGTCGTGGCCATCGACGAGGAGTCGATGGACGCTTTGACGGCCACATCGGGCAGCGGGCCTGCGTATCTGTTCTACCTGGCCGAGGCGATGAGGCGTGGCGCCACCTCGTTGGGTTTGGCCGACGACGTCGCTGCGGCGCTCGTTGCCCAGACACTCCTTGGTGCGGCCGAATTGTTGACGGCCGATCCGCAGAAGGCAGCGGAATTGCGCGCGTCCGTCACATCCAAGGGTGGGACCACGGCTGCTGCTATCGCCGTCTTCGACTCCGCAGATGTCATGGGAATCGTGGTCGACGCGATGCGCGCGAATCGTGATCGTGCACGCGAGTTGGCCGAGGGTTCCGGCTGAGCGCACGATGACCGGCAACGTGGCTCGCGGTTGCGAGACCGCCCTAGTGTGGGACGAAGCTCTCGCCGAGTACGACTTCGGCCCTGGACATCCGCTGTCGCCGATTCGCGTTCAATTGGCGATGCGACTTATCCGTGAATTCGGTCTCGATGAGGGCGTCGGCGTCGAAGCCTTGGGCGACATCGATCCGGTAAGCGAGGAAACCCTCGAAAGGGTCCACGACCCGGATTTCATAGCTGCGGTCCAGTCCGCGAGTGGCGTGCCACCGGTGGCGAACCCTGAGCGAGGGCTCGGAACGAGCGACGATCCGGTCTTCGCGAACATGCACCGAGCGGCATCCCGAGTGTGTGGGGCGACGTTGCGTGCTGCGCAGTCGGTATGGCGAGGCGATACCGCGCACGCAGTGAACCTGGCGGGGGGACTGCACCACGCGATGGTTGACCGAGCCGGTGGCTTCTGCATCTACAACGACGTCGCGGTGGCGATTCAATGGATGTTGGATCAAGGAGCCGAGCGAATCGCCTACATCGACCTCGATGTGCACCATGGCGACGGTGTCCAGTCCATCTTCTGGAATGAGCCACGGGTGCTGACGATCTCCATCCATGAGAGCCCGCAGACCCTGTTTCCCGGTACCGGCTTTCCGAGTGAGACGGGAGGCGCGGCTGCACCGGGGAGCGCGGTCAACATCGCCCTACCGGCGGGCACCGGCGATCAAGGGTGGCTTCGAGCCCTGCACGGCGTTGTCCCCGAACTGCTCGCCGCGTTCGATCCGCAGGTGATCGTTTCGCAAAACGGCGTCGACTCGCACGTCGAGGATCCGTTGGCGCATTTGGCGTTGACCGTCGATGGCCAGCGCATGGGATTCGCCGCCGTGCATCGATGGGCGCATCAATTTGCGGATGGTCGCTTGGTGGCCACGGGTGGTGGGGGATATGAGTGGGTGGACGTCGTCCCGCGCGCGTGGACGCTTCTGGTGGCCGAAACGCAAGGGCGACCGATTCCTGCGCAGACCTACCTGCCTGCCGGTTTCGGGGAGTTCGTCCAGGCCTCCCTCGGGCGCATCGCGCCGTTGCGGATGACCGACGGAGCCACCCCGTGGCCTCGAGACCTCGTGCAGGGTTGGGATCCGGATGACCCGGTCGACGCGGCGATTCGTGCAACGCGGGAAGCCGTTTTCCCGCTGCACGGTTTGGATCCGGACCCGGAAGAGTGGTAGGTCCGGGGCGGGCGGAATGCGGTGGATCGGCATTTTGTAGATTCACCTTTCCCCCCGACCCCAGGGGCCACTAGTGTTCCCCTTCAGGTCGCCGGGGAGCCGGTGCGAGATGAAGGATGGAATCGACGATGGCCACTACCCCGGACAGTCCTTTGGGCGATGTGAAGTTCTTGACCGTCGCAGAGGTCGCGGCCGTCATGCGCGTCTCGAAGATGACCGTGTACCGCCTCGTCCACAACGGGGACTTGCCTGCAGTTCGCGTCGGACGCTCTTTCCGGGTCCCCGAGCAAGCCGTACATGACTACTTGCGCGACTCCTACGTCGAGACTGCCTGAGCACTCGGACGGCAGCGGCACGTTCGCCGAATGGCTCGGGGTAGGCTTCCGGCCTGATCGCTTCGAATGGCGAAGCGCAACAACCCGGCGCGACCGGTCGACGAGGGAGTAGAGGCAGTTCATGGGCTCTGTGGTCAAGAAGCGCCGGAAGCGAATGGCCAAGAAGAAGCACCGCAAACTCCTCCGTCGTACCCGAGTTCAGCGTCGCAATAAGAAGTAGGTTCAAGACGCCATGGGCGTCGTCGCCGTGGTGACGGGAGTCTCCCGGTATCTCGGCGGCAAAGTCGCCGATCTTCTGGCTGCGGATCCGGGCGTCGATCGAGTCATCGGCGTGGACGTTGTTCCGCCTGCGGCACCTCTAGCCGCCGAGTTCGTTCGGGCGGATATCCGAAATCCGGTTCTGGGTCGACTTCTCAATGACGCCGGCGTGGACACGGTCGTACACATGGGCGTCATCGCCACCCCGCGCCAGGCAGGTAGCCGCTCGGTGATGAAGGACATCAACGTCATCGGAACGATGCAACTGCTCGCCGCGTGCCAGCGAGCGGATTCAGTCCGCCACCTCGTCGTCAAGTCAACGGCAGCCATCTACGGATCCGGACCCCGCGATCCAGCGCTCATCGCTGAGGACACCACCCCGCGGCACCCTCCGACCTCGGGCTGGGCCAAGGATTCAGTGGAGGTCGAGGACTATGTCCGTTCCTTCGGACGGCGGCGACCGGATGTCGACATCACCACGTTGCGTTTCACCAACATCGTGGGACCGGGGATGCGCACGGGAATGACGTCCTATCTGACGATGCCGGTCGTACCCACTGTCATGGGTTTCGATCCACGGCTGCAGTTCGTTCATGAGGATGACGCGATCGAAGTGACCCGTCGAGTCGTCCTCGCCCCCGTGCGGGGCTCCTACAACATCGCCGGTCATGGTGTTGTTCTGCTCTCGCAGGCGATTCGGTCGATGGGTCGTGTGATGTTGCCCGTTCCTGCGGGGGCTCTTCCCTTCGTGGGTCGAGCATTGGCGCGTGGAGCGTGGGCCGATTTCTCGCGCGATCAGGTGCGGTACCTCACATACGGACGTGCCTTGGACACGACTCGTGCCCGACTCGCTGTGGGCTTTGAGCCTCGCTACTCCAGTGAGCGCGCTCTGGCGGATCTTGTATCGGGGGTGCGCTTGCATGGCTGACCAGCCTCTGCGTCCATCGAAGGCAGCCAGGATCGTCGGCGCGACCGGGCCGCGTCCTTCGACCGCCACTCGTCCACCTGATTCCTCGACGTCCACCTCGATGCTGGAAGTCGTGCGGGACAGGTGGTCGGGGGACTACAGCGTCGACGACTTCGGATTCGATCCAGAGTTCACCGACAAGGTGCTGATGGAGATCATGCGGCCGCTCTACCGACATTGGTTCCGCGTGCAGGTGTCGGGGATTGATGCCATACCTGCCGAAGGAGGGTGTCTCGTCGTCGCCAACCATTCGGGCACGATCGCTCTCGACTCCGTCATGACGCAGATTGCCGTGCACGATGAGCACCCGGCTCGGCGCAACCTTCGGATGTTGGGCGCGGATCTGGTGTTCCAGACTCCGTTCATCGGTGATCTGGCACGCAGAGCGGGTCACACCCTCGCGTGCCATGCCGACGCCGAAAGATTGCTGTCCTCAGGAGAGGTGGTCGGGGTCTGGCCAGAAGGGTTCAAGGGCATCGGCAAGCCCTTCTCCGAGCGTTATCGCTTGCAGCGCTTCGGGCGTGGGGGCTTCGTTTCCGCCGCCATTCGGACCGGTACACCGATCATCCCCACGGCAATCGTCGGTGCGGAGGAGATCTATCCGATGATCGGCAACGCGTCAGTGCTTGCTCGCTTCCTCGGGCTCCCCTTCTTCCCGATCACTCCCACCTTCCCGGCTCTTGGCCCTCTCGGCTTGATCCCACTGCCGAGCAAGTGGTTGATCCATTTCGACGACCCCATCCCGACCGACCATCTCCCCGCTGGTTCGGCCGACGACCCAGCCATCTTGTTCGACATGACAGACCAGGTGCGCGAAAGAATCCAGCGACGTCTGTATGACCTGCTTGCTCAGCGGGGTGGCGTCTTCGGTTAGCGGTGACTGCGAAGGCGCGCGACCGCGTATCCCGACGCCATGCCGACCGCTATGCCCAGGGCGCCTGTTGCCGCAGGTGCCACGTAGGGACGAATCCGCGCACGTCGACGGAAGTCGCGAATCCGCCAATCGTTGGCGAGCGCATGCGCCCGCAATTCCGGATCGGGATTCACGGCGACCGGATTGCCGACCGAGGACAGCATCGGAACGTCGTTGACCGAGTCGGAGTAAGCGCTGCATTCGGCGAGATCGAGTCCTTCAGCTGCTGCCAGTGCCCGCACCGCCTCGGCCTTGGCCAGGCCGTGGAGGGGGGGACCGTCCAAGTGTCCGGTGTAGATGCCGTCTCGACTTTCGGCCACCGTGCCGAGTGCCCCGGTGAGGCCGAGTCGTCGTGCGATGACAGCAGCCAATTCCTGCGGCGTCGCGGTGACCAGCCAAACCTGGTGTCCGGCGTCGAGATGCCCCTGGGCCAACGCCAACGTTCCGGGAATCAGTTTGTCGATCATCTGTGAATCGAATATCTCCTCGGCCAGCGCCTGGAGTTGTGCGACGGACCGTTCCTGCACGAAGGACAAGGCGGCCTCGGTTGCCGACGCCATGTCCTCGAGGTCCTCGGAGCCGCTGAGCACGAACTTCAACTGCTTGCGCGCGAACCCGCTGATCTCGCTGGCGCGAAAGTACTTGCGTTTTGCCAACCCAACGGCCAGGTGGAACAGGCTCGAGCCGCGCATGATCGTGTTGTCGACGTCGAAGAACGCGGCAGCGCTCGAGCCCTTGTCGCCGACGTACTGGGCAGCCGATGCGGAGGCTTGGCCAGCGCGGCGATAGGACGTCAGGACGTCGGGTGCGCTCACGCAGGCAGCGTACGCACGACCGTCCGTCGCGACGGCAGAATGTCCAGGTGGCGGGTGACGAAGCGCGTGTGGAAATCATCGGGCGTCCGAATTGTCACCTCTGCGAGGACGCGGAAAAGGTGGTCGCCCAGGTGTGTGCCGAGCGGGGGGTCGGCTACCGGGTGCGCTCGATCGAGGACGAGCCGTCCTTGGCCGATCGGTACGCGGAGTACATCCCGGTGATCCTCGTGGACGGGGTCCAGCACGATTTCTTCCGGGTCGATCCGATCCGGCTCGCGAGTGCGCTGGACCGATAATCGGACGTATACGTCCGGTCAACTTTGTGCATTCGTGCACGAGCCTCTACTGTTGCGCAGCCAACCGACCTCCGAGTCGGATCCGACTATCAGGTGACGAACGTGCCACTTCCCGAGTTCCGAAACTCCGCCGCACCCGCGCACCGGGCCGGTGGCAAGGGGATCCCCGAGGCCACTGTCGCTCGACTTCCCGTGTATCACCGCGTCCTCGTCGCCATGGCCGAGCAGGGAATCGGCACGGTGTCCAGCGAGGAGTTGGCCGGCGCGTGTGGAGTGACGAGCGCCAAACTTCGCAAGGACCTGTCCTATCTCGGCTCCTACGGAACCCGCGGCGTCGGCTACGAGGTCGAGTTCTTGAGCTACCAGATCGCCCGCGAGTTGGGCCTGACGAGCCCGTGGGGCGTCGTGGTCGTCGGCGTCGGCAATCTCGGTCGGGCACTGATCTCGTACCGGGGATTCGCCAGCCGGGGCTTCCAGATCGTCGGCCTTTTCGATGCACACCCGGACGTGGTGGGCACCACCGTGACGGTTGTCGATCGGCAGTTCCCCGTCGAACCATTGGAGCATCTGCCGAACGCCGTGTCATCGCGCGAAGCCCATATCGGCGTGATCACCACTCCCGCGGAGGCAGCCCAGGATGTTGCCGACCGGATGGTCGGATCCGGATTGCGCAGCATCGTGAATTTCGCACCGGTGGTCTTGAGCGTCCCGGAGGGCGTAGAAGTGCGCAAGGTGGATCTGGCGGTTGAGCTGCAAGTTCTCGCCTTCCACGAGCAACGCCGGAGAAACCCAGCCGGTTCCGTCGTCACGGAACTCGACCCAGCGAGGTCGGTTCCCGAAGACAGGAAGGCGATGAACGCATGAGTCCCAGCAAACGCGAGAAGGCAGCAGGAAGTCCCGTGAAGAAGACGACAGCCACCAAGCAGACCGGCAAGTCGAGCGCCCCCACCGTCAAGAAGGCCGCGAAGAAGGCGGCTCCTTCGAAGACGGCGCCCGAAAAGACGGCGACGAGCAAGCCGGCGAAGAAGGCGGTCCCTGCCAAGAAGGCTTCCGCCGCTTTCGAGATCGGTGATGAAGGGACCGAAGTGTCGACGGTGCGTCGAGAGTCGACACCGCAAATACCGTGCGTCGCGTTCGTGGCAGCGGGTCCAGGTGATCCGGACCTGATCGCCCACCGTGGCGCCAAGCTCTTGATCGATGCCGAGATGGTCCTGGCGGACAAGGGGGCAGTGTCGATAGCGGAGGCCTTCGTGGCCCCCGAGGTGATCGAAGTCACCGACCCGGACGCAACGGGAAATTCCGCCGATCGCATCAAGCCGGCGATAGATGCCGCCAAGGCTGGCCGAAGGGTTGTCCGGTTGTTGGCGAGTGACCCGACTCTGGCACCAACCCTGCTCGGTGAAGTGGGTGCCGCCCGGCGTTCCAAGGTCGACGTCGAGATCGTTCCGGCGGTGAGCGAGGTCAGCGGAGTGCCTGTGTATGCGGGATTCGGGCTTCTGGGCGGCAAGGCCCGCGAGGTGCGAGTGCTCGATGCACACGACTCGGGAATCCGCTGGGAGGAGTTGGCTACATCCCGGGTGACCGCGGTGTTCCCGGCGGGTGCCACACGCCTGGCACACATTGCGAAAGCTCTCGTGGAAGCGGGTAGGTCGGCGGCCACTGCCGTCGCTGTCACGCGCGACGGCACGACCGTCGATCAGCAAACGGTGATCACCACCTTGGGAGAAGCGGTAGAGACTCCCGCTACTCGCAAGAACGGATTCGTCGTCGTTGGCGAGGTCGTCGAACAGCGTGAACGCTTGGATTGGTTCGAGCGCAAGGCCCTCGTCGGATGGCGCGTGCTCATTCCTCGGACGCAGGACAACACCGCGACTCTGGTCGCATTGCTGCGACGTCACGGAGCGGTTCCCAGCGAGGTGGCGACGATTTCGGTGGAGCCCCCTCGCACGCCTCAGCAGGTTGAGCGAGCAGTGCACGGCTTGGTATCCGGTCGCTATGAGTGGGTCGGTTTCACTTCCGCGAATGCTGTGCGCGCAGTGCGCGAGAAGCTGCAGGAGTACGGGTTGGACGCTCGGTCGTTCGCCGGACTCAAGGTGGCTGCGTGTGGCGCGGGCACGGTCGAGGCACTCATCGAGTTCGGGGTGCGCCCCGACCTGGTCCCCACGGACGACCAGAGCACGAGCGGGCTGGTGGATGTGTGGCCCCCGTATGACTCCTTGTTGGATCCGATCAACAAGGTCTTCCTGCCACGAGCCGACATCGCGACGGACACCTTGGCCGCGGGTCTCACCGAGTTGGGTTGGGAGGTCGAGGACATCACCGCCTTCCGCACCGTGCGCGCTGCACCCCCGCCCGCTCCGGTCCGCGAGGCGATAAAGACCGGAGGCTTCGATGCGGTGATGTTCACCTCGAGCAGCACGGTGCGCAACCTCGTGGGCATCGCGGGCAAACCGCATCAATCCACCATCGTGGCCTGCATCGGCCCGAACACCGCCAAGACCGCAGAAGAGCACGGCTTGCGGGTGGATGTCCTGGCCCAGGACAGCACACCTGAGGGTCTGGTCGCAGCACTCGCCGAGTACGGCATCGAGTTGCGTCAACAAGCGGAGGAAGCCGGCACGGGCGAGTGGCGTCCCAGCAAGCGCAAGGCGGCTGGTCGCCGCAAGTCGTGAGCACCCCTCGCTGCACCCTGTCGGGCGTTGTTTAGGCTCGAAAGGTGAGCGACAAGCGCAGCGTGGTCCACCTCCTTCGCCACGGCGAAGTCCACAACCCGGAGGGCGTGCTCTACGGGCGCCTCCCGGGGTATCGGCTCTCCGAGCGCGGTGAGCAGATGGCGCAGTTGGCCGCGGAAGCGCTCGCGGGTCACGACATCGCCGCGGTCATCTCCTCGCCGATGGAGCGTGCCCAGCAGACCGCCGCCCCCATCGCTGCCCTCCACGGGCGCTCGATCATCACCGAGCCCCTCGCGATCGAAGCGGACAACATCTTCGAAGGGCAGCGGGTGAGTGTGGGGGATGGTGTGCTTCGGCAACCCAAGACGTGGAAGCACCTGTGGAATCCATTTCGACCCAGCTGGGGTGAGCCGTACGACGAAGTTGCCGCACGCATGAAGCGTGCTATCGCGAACGCTCGCGAAGCCGCTGATGGTCGAGAGTCGGTTCTGGTCAGCCACCAACTTCCCATCTGGATCGCCCGCTTGGACGCCGAGGGTCGCCGCTTATGGCACGACCCGCGATCGCGCCAGTGCACGCTGGCATCGTTGACATCGCTCACCTTCGATGACAATCGCCTGGTAGCCATCTCTTACACCGAGCCGGCACGGGAACTGCTCCCTGGCGCCAGCAAGATCGCGGGCGCATAGCGGTGAAGCCTCTGCTCGTCATGGCGGCCGCTGTGTTCGCGTTGACTGCATGCGGCGGAGCCGAAGCGACCGATTCAGGTGCGGGCTTCGTCGGGGGTGACGGATCGATCGTCGTCATCGACCCCACTGATCGAGTCCCGGCTCCTGACCTATCGGGACGAACTCTGGATGGGGAGACCTACTCCCTCGCCGACGATCGTGGTGACATCGTGGTGATGAACGTGTGGGCGTCGTGGTGCGCGCCTTGTCGGGCGGAGGCTCCCGAGTTGGAGGAAGTGTGGGGCGACGTCCAAGGGGATGGTGTTCAGTTCATCGGGTTGAATACGAGGGATTCCTCGCTTGCTGCAGAGCGCTTCGTGGAAACCATGGGTTTGACCTTCCCCAGCGTTCAGGACACGGACGGGCGTCTTCAGTTGCTCTTCTCTGATTCGCTGCCCCCCCAGGCGATTCCATCGACGCTCGTGATCGACAGGGAAGGCCGGGTCGCCGCCCGGATGTTGGGAAAGGTAAGTGCAGCGACCTTGCGCGGGGTTATCGACGAGGTCGATCGCTCGAGCACGGGCGTCACCGGTGGGTGACATCGGAACCCTGATCACCAGTGGTTCGCTGCTGCTCGCGATACCGATTGCGGTCCTCGCTGGGCTCGTGGCGTTCGTGAGCCCGTGCGTGTTGCCGCTAGCTCCGGGGTACGTCTCCTATGTCACGGGACTCACCGGCGCCGAACTCGCGGCAGGAAGTCGTCGCCCGAGGGTGCTACTCGGCAGTGTGCTGTTCGTTCTCGGCTTCAGCGTGGTGTTCGTCTCCTACGGAGCGCTCTTCGGGGGTCTAGGTTCGGTGCTCCTGCGGTACGAAGGCATCATCACCCGAGTCATGGGCGTGCTGGTCATCGTCATGGGCCTGGCCTTCATGGGTGTGCTTCCGTGGTTCCAGCGCGAGTATCGATTGCTGAAGACCCCCTCGTGGGGGATCGCCGGCGCACCCGCGTTGGGTGTGCTGTTCGGCTTGGGCTGGACACCGTGCATCGGGCCGACCCTCACCGCGGTCCAGTCGCTAGCTCTCGCCGAAGCCAGCGCGGCCCGCGGGGCGCTTCTGGCGTTCGCCTATTGCCTGGGACTGGGACTGCCCTTCATCGCCTTCGGATTGTTCATCGATCGAACCGCGACCGCCACCGCCTTCATCAGGCGTCACTACGCGTGGATCATGCGCATCGGTGGAGGCATGTTGGTCCTCGTCGGCATCCTGCTGGTGAGCGGACTGTGGTTGCAGTTCACGATCTGGCTACGAGTGACCATCCCCGGATTCGAGACCGCCTTATGAATCCTCGCGTGCGCGCATCCGCCAGGTGTCGCAGACTGGTGGGGCCATGACCGCGCCGCCGACCCTGGAAACCCAAGCCCCGCTTCCGCCGCTGGACTCTGCGGGCTTCTTGCGCTGGGCTTGGCGGCAGTTGACCAGCATGCGCATCGCACTCATCTTGCTGTTCGCCCTCGCGGTAGCGAGCATTCCCGGCTCGATACTGCCGCAACGAGGGAACAACCCGTTGCTGGTAGACGAATGGCTCGAACAACAGCCGACGATCGGACCGATCCTCGATCGCCTGGGCTTCTTCGATGTCTTCGGCGCTCCCTGGTTCGCCGCCGTCTATCTGCTGCTGTTCATTTCATTGATCGGCTGCGTGCTGCCGCGCGTTGGCGTGCACTGGCGTGCGATGCGCAGCCAACCACCTGTCGCCCCCAAGAACCTCACGCGGCTCCAGGCATTCGAGGAGATTCGATCCGACCTTCCCCCGGCGCAGGTGATCGACAACGCAACCGAGTTCCTGCGCTCTCGGCGGTGGCGCGTGCGCACAGGAGTCACCGGATCCGAGTTGTGGGTTTCCGCCGAAAAGGGCTATATGCGCGAGACCGGCAATCTCGTCTTCCACCTCGCGTTGGTACTCATCCTTGCCGCTGTTGCCGTGGGAGGCCTCTTCGGTTGGCGTGGAAACGTCATCGTGAAGGAAGGTAGTGGGTTCTCCAACACGCTCACGCAGTACGACGCGTGGGGCGGTGGCCGCTTGGCGTCGGCCGACTCCATCCCGCCATTCGCCTTCACACTCGAAGACTTCGCGGTGGAGTTCGAGCGAAGCGAAGCCGAACGTGGCTCGCCGCGCCTGTTCGAAGCTTCCGTCGAACTGCAACGTGAACCCGGTGGGCCGATAGAGCCGACGTCAATCCAGGTGAACTATCCGATCAGCATCGCCGGCGCCAAAGTCTTCCTCGTCGGCCATGGCTACGCCCCTTCTTTCATCGTCCGCGATGCTGCGGGAGCCACCGTGCTGGAGGATGCGATCGTCTTTTTGCCGCAGGACGGCAACTTCACTTCCACCGGTGTGATCAAGGTTCCCGATTCCACCCCGCAGCTCGGTTTTCGAGGCATCTTCTTGCCCACCTCGGCGATCGACGACGTTCGAGGGCCGCACTCGGCCTTCCCCGACGCAGATGATCCGTCGGTCTTTCTCGCAGCCTGGGAAGGTGATCTCGGACTCGACTCGGGGATCCCGCAAAGCGTGTACACGCTAAAAACCGACAACATGGAACAGATCGGATTGCGGGCTCTTGTGCCCGGTCAGACGTGGGACTTCGGGCAAGGGGAGATTGAGTTCACGGGTTGGCAGCGCTGGGCGTCCTTTCAGATCGCTTTCGACCCTGGCAAGGAAGCAGCCTTGGCGGCGGCGGTCATCGCCACGTTGGGACTGACGGTCTCCTTGTTCACGCGTCGTCGTCGCATCTGGGTCAAGGCCGCGGTCGCTGACGACGGAAGTACGCTCGTGAGCAGTGCCGGCCTGAGCAAGAGTGAGGCGGCCGATGTCTCCGAGGACGTGCGCGACGTTGTCCAGGCGAGTGAAGGGAAGGTTCGAGAATGACCACCGCCGAAACGATGGATCTGGCTGAGGCCAGTAACGCAGCCATCTACGCGACCATGGTCACGCTTGCGATAGCGATGGTCCTGTTCGCCGCCTACTTCGCCAGCGGCCGGCGTCCGTCAGTGGTCGCGAGCGCCACTCACGCCCGCTCCGGATCCGGGGGCGTGGCGGTTCTCGATCGTCCCGACTCCAGTGCTGCCACAGAGCCCGGACGCAAACTCGCGAACGTCGCGATGTCGCTCACGTGGCTAGCCACGGGACTGCTCACCGTTGCCTTGGTGCTTCGCGGCATCTGGGCCGGGCGCGTCCCCTGGGGCAACATGTACGAGTTCTCGATTAGTTCGGCCTGGGGCATCCTGGTTGTATACCTGGCTCTGTCGACCCGTCGTGACCTGCGATGGCTCGGACTCTTCGTGGTGGCGCCGGCGCTGCTCACCCTCGGTCTTGCCGTCACTGTGCTGTACACGGAGGCCGCGCAACTCGTCCCAGCGCTGAAGTCCTATTGGCTCGTCATCCACGTCTCGGCCGCGATCATCTGCGCGGGCGCGTTTACCGTGGCCGCATCGAGCGCTGGGCTCTCCTTGATTCAGTCCCATCGGGAGCGAACCGGAAAGCCGTGGCACGGACCGATGGCGTCGGTACCGAGTGCGGAGAAACTGCAGATCTTCACCAGCAGGTTGATCGCTTTCTCCTTCCCCCTGTGGACCTTTTCGGTGATCGCGGGTGCGATCTGGGCGGAGAACGCCTGGGGTCGCTACTGGGGTTGGGATCCCAAGGAGACGTGGGCGCTGATCACGTGGCTCGTCTACGCGGCGTACCTGCATGCGCGTAGCACCGCCGGTTGGCGCGGGGACAAGGCGTCGTGGATTGCGATCCTCGGATTGGTGACGTTCTTGATCAACTATTTCGGCGTGAACATCTTCGTGAACAGCCTGCACTCATACGCAGGTGTGTGAGGAACGTCGTTACGAAGCCTCGCCACGACGACGCCTCATCTTCTTGCTCCAGACGTCGTCGTCGAGTTTGCGCAGGAAGCGAGGATCGTCATCCGGTGCGAGCGGTCCCCGCTTGCGCCTAAAGCCCCCGCCCTGCGGCCATGTCCTGCCGAGAATCAACCACAGCACGCCGCCGAGCAAAGGCAGCACGATCACCAGCACCAGCCACAACCACTTGGGCAGAGTGCGCGCTTGAGATTTCGGCGTGCGGGCTACATCGATGATGAAATAGATATAGAGCGCAACGGCGATAAGGACGAGGACTACACGAAGCATGGTACGGCCATGGTAACGGTGTTACGCCGGTGCCACTGCCCGGCGATCTGGTGATGCCCGTACCGTGGAGGGGTGAGCGACCACGTGAAGAGGGGTGCCCTCTCCATCGCGGTGTACACGGCCATGCGCGTGGGGCTCTTCGCCGGGGTCTGGCTGCTTCTGCAGTTGCTCACCCCTGTGCGTGGTCTGTGGGCCGTGGCCGTCGCGATCCTCGCGTCGGGGCTGATCAGCCTGTTCTTGCTCAACCGACAGCGGGCGGCGATGAGTTCGGTTGTGGGTGGATTCTTCGGTCGCATCAACGCCCGGATCGATGCCGCCTCACAGGCTGAAGACGACTGGGACGAGCAGTCCGAGGCTGACCGCCAAGGCGTAGGCGATGACCAGACGTCCGGTGCTGACCAGCGCCGGGACGAGATCCGATCCGACCGCTCCAGCAGCCACGAGGCGCAACGGGCCGATCGCCCACGGCAAGGCGAGTAGTCCCAGCAGTGTCCACGCGTTGCTGATTGCCATGAGCACGACCATGGCGAAGGCGACGATGATCAACATCATGTAGAGGCGCCTGGTTCGTCGATCACCGATGCGCACGGCCAGGGTCTTCTTGTCCGCCTCGATGTCGGTGGGAATGTCGCGCAGATTGTTCGTGACCAAGATCGCACATGCCAGCGCCCCGACGCCCACGGCCGCGAACACGGCCGTGCCATCGATGCGACCGGTTTGCACGTAGAGCGTCCCGAGTACGGGGACCAAGCCGAAGAATATGAAGACGAACAGTTCGCCGAATCCTGCGTAGCCGTACGGCTTCGGACCACCGGTGTAGAACCAGGCGGCCGCAATGGATGCCGCACCGATGATGAGCAACCACCAGTAGCCGCTGATGGACACCAGGATCAGCCCGGCGATCGCCGCCACCGCAAACGAGGTGAATGCGGCGACTCGTACCCGATTGGCTGGCACCAAGCCCTGTCCGACGAGGCGAACGGGTCCCACGCGTGATCTATCGGTGCCGCGAACACCGTCGCTGTAGTCGTTTGCGTAGTTCACGCCTACCTGCAGCGCGAGAGCGACGACGAGAGCCAGAATCGCTCGAAGTGGCATCCAACTCGCGCCGGCGAGTGCGGTTCCCACCAGGACCGGAGAGAAGGCGGCGGGCAGCGTCTTGGGCCGGGCTCCGGCCCACCACAGTCCCGGCGCCGTCACAGTTCATCCTCGGCGAGTTCGAGGCCGAGTTCATCTGCGGATCCGCGGCGATCGATCTTGCCGCTGGCGGTCAGTGCGAACGCGTCCACGCGATGACTCGCTGAGGGTGCCGCCGGTGAACCCAACGTTTGTCCGATCCACTCTCGGAGGCTGGTGTGATCCACGCGCTGGCCGATGTAGATCACATGGATGCGAACGTCGTCACCTTCTTGCACGGCCACTGCGATAGCCGATTCGATGCTCGGGTGATCGCTCGCGCGATCCTCGACTGCAACCAAATCGACGTTCACGCCATTGATCATCACCACGTCATCGAGACGCCCCAATACGTGCAAGCGCCCGTTCTCCCAACGTCCACGATCCTGAGTGCGCAACCAACCATCGGCGAACGACTCGTTCGCTCCATCTCGGTAGCCCTGCGCGAGCATCGGCCCGGCAAGGAAAATGCGCCCGTCGGGTTCGTCGAGACGAACATCGACCCCAGGCAGCGGTACACCATCGAGCACGCAACCACCGCTTGTCTCCGTCATCCCGTAAGTAGTGGTGATCGAAATGCCCGCATTGGCGCAGTCGCGGGCTGCGTGCGGGGTCAACGCCGCACCCCCCACCAGGATCAAGGAGCAGCTGCTGAGTGCGCGACGCCCCACCGACGAGTCGAGTAGCCGGGGCAATTGAACGGGAACCAAGGAGACAGCCACCGGGTTACCGGAGGCAGACGCTGTTTCGACCGCTTCGGCGAAGGCTGCGTCGGTGAACCGATCGGCTCCGCCCACACTCGCAACGGCGATCGGGCGTCGCCCGGTAGCGCGCGCTCGGATGAGCACATTCAATCCGCCGATCGATGTCGGAGGAATAGCCAGAACCCACGTCGGATCACCACCCGCGGCTTCGTTCACGTGGTCGGTGAATGCGGTGAGCGCCGCCGCACCCAAGCACACTCCGCGGGGTTGTCCCGTTGACCCCGAGGTGCTCAACACCACGGCCGTGTCGGTTCCCACGGGCCTCCCCTGCTCCACGGCGGCGCGGATCGACTCGGTCATCGCCAATGGAGTCATGGCGGAGGTTTCCGGCACCAGCGCGATGGACCGTTCACCGTCCAGGGCGGCTCCCAATGGATCCCAAACCGCATCGATGCCGGTGGGGCCGGACGGTACGTCGATCACCGTGAGCATGCGTTCGCGCGCATCACTCGTTCGCCCGGTCATCGACACCATGCCGAGCGTACGGGCTGCCGGTAGCGTTGATGGCATGGATACCCGCACCCGATACCCACTCCCACCCGTCGCACCTGAGGGTTCGCCGGCGTGGAAGGACCCGGCCCACAGTTCGATGGTGCCGGGTTGCGAGTGGCGTTCTATCGGGGATTACCGGGACATTCGCTACGAAGTGTCCACTGGCGACGACGCAGGCATAGCGAAGATCACCATCAACCGACCGGAGAAGAGGAATGCGTTCCGGCCGCAGACACTCTTCGAGTTGGCCGACGCGATGAACCGTGCGCGCGACGACGATTCCATCGGTGTGATCATCCTGACCGGCCAGGGGGACTTGGCATTTTGCTCGGGGGGAGATCAGGTCATCCGCGGAGATGATGGCTATATCGGTGATGACGATGTCGCTAACAAGGGCATCGGCCGACTCAATGTGCTCGATCTTCAGATCCAGATCAGGAGAACACCCAAGCCGATCATCGCAATGATCGCTGGTTATGCGATCGGCGGCGGCCATGTGCTGCATGTCGTCTGCGATCTCAGTATCGCTGCGGACAACGCACGATTCGGTCAGACCGGACCCAAAGTCGGTTCCTTCGACGGAGGCTACGGTTCGGGACTGCTCGCCCGAACGATCGGACAGAAACGTTCGCGCGAGGTCTGGTACACCTGCCGCCAGTACGGTGCCGAGCAGGCGTTCGATTGGGGTTTGGTCAACGCCGTGGTGCCGATCGAGGACCTCGAGATCGAGACCGTGCGTTGGGCCAAGGACATGTTGGAGTTGTCGCCTCTGGCTCTTCGGATGCTGAAGGCTTCGCATAATGCGGCCGACGATGGACTTGCTGGAGTGCAGCAACTTGCCGGCGACGCAACCCTCTTGTTCTATATGACGGAGGAAGCGCAAGAGGGTCGCGATGCGTACAAGCAGAAGCGGCAGCCAGACTTCGGGCAGTTCCCACGCCGTCCGTGACACCCACACTCGACGAAGTTCTCGCATCGGCGGTCCCGTACTCGCTCACGCTTCGTGTTCCCTTCCGAGATCTACTGGCGCGCGAAGGCATGGTCATCAAGGGTCCATCCGGATGGGGGGAGTTCGCCCCCTTCGACGACTACGACGACCTTCGCGCCGGGCGCTGGCTTGCCGCGGCCCTCGAAGCGGCGTGGGGAACGTGGCCGACCCCCATCCGCGAGTCGATTGCTGTGAACGCGATCATTCCCGCCGTCGATTCTGGGCGCGCGGCTGTCCTTGCTCGCGAAGCGATCGGAGATTTGGGTTGCTCGACCATCAAGGTGAAGGTCGGCGGTTCGCTCGCAGACGACGAAGCCAGGGTGGTCGCCGTGCGTGACGCGCTCGATAACGCGGGAGTGGACGGACGTATCCGCCTGGACGCGAATGCTGCGTGGTCCCTCGAACAAGCGCACATTTCCTTACGTCGATTGATCTCCTACGGAATCGAGTACGTCGAGCAGCCGTGCACAGACCTGGAGGATGTGGTGCGCCTGCGAGAGAGTATGGACGTGCCGGTCGCAGTCGACGAAGCGGTTCGGCTTGCGGCCGAGCCGGAAAAGCTGGAACTGCGGGGTCGGGTGGACTACGCCATCGTCAAACCGATGACCCTCGGTGGTGCGCATGCGACGGTACGCGTCGCAGCTGAACTCGGCGTGCCAGTCGTGGTGAGTGGATCGCTTGACTCCGCCGTGGGGCTCAGCAGCTGCCTATTCGCGGCCGCTGCCCTGCCGGAACTACCCCTGGCGAGCGGACTGGGCACTGGTGCATTGTTCGAGCGTGATCTCACCGAGCCCACTGTGCTGCCGCGAGCCGGCCACATCGCGGTTCGTCGGTACGTCCCCGATCTGGATTCCCTGCTGAGCGCCACCGAAGGCGTCAGCGATGAACGCGCCGAGTGGTGGCGTGCTCGCCTGCGATCCGCCTATGCCAACCAGGCCCGCTCGGGCACACACTGACGCGTGCAAGGCTGAGCCCGTGGAACCCCCGATCGCGCAGGCCCTCGTCATGGTCGACGAGCTCATCCGGTGCGGTGTCACCGATGTGGTCCTCGGAGTTGGATCTCGATCGGCTCCGCTCGCGCTAGCGGCGTCGGCCGCCGAGCGGCGTGGTGAGTTGCGCGTCCATGTGCGAGTCGACGAACGTGTGGCTGGCTTCCTCGCCTTGGGCATCGGCAAGGCAACGGGTGTTCCTGCCGCGGTCATCACCACGTCGGGCACCGCGGTCGCAAATCTGCTTCCCGCGGTGGTGGAAGCGCATGAGTCGCGGGTGCCACTGGTCATCATCACCGCCGATCGCCCACCGCGACTGCGTCAGGTGGGTGCGAATCAGACGATCGACCAACCCGGCATCTTCTCGGGGTTCGTTCGCACAGCCGTCGACATGGATACCGCACACGAAGCCCGGGAGCTGAACCGATATTGGCGGTCGACTGTTTCCCGTTTGGTCGCCCGTGCCACCGACTCCATCGACCCTGGACCCGTACATGTGAACGCACCGTTCGATGCGCCGTTGGTGGGTGTCGAACTTCTGTCGCCGCTGCCGCCGGCTCTATCGGGACGGTCGGATGGGCGGCCGTGGACGGCGGACGCGCGCTTGGTCGCGGGAATGAGTATCCCGCTGGATGAAGCCCTCGCGCTGTTGGACGAAGACGCGCAGGTTCCTGCGCGCGGGTTGATCGTGGTCGGGGATCATGACGATGACGACGCCATCGATTTGATCGACGAACTCGGTGACGCTCTCGGGTGGCCGATCATCTCCGAACCTTCGGGTCGGGCGAGCGGATCCCAGACTGGACTTGCGCACGGTCCCTTGGTGTGTGGTGACGACGCGTTCATCTCCGAGCACATCCCCGACATCGTCATCACGGTTGGCCGAGTCGGCCTATATCGATCGTTGGCAGCGGTCATTGGACGATCGGCCATGCACGTGGCGGTGGATAGCCGCACATCGTGGAGCGACCCGACACGTAGCGCGGATCTGGTGGTCGCTTCGGTGCCGCTACCGCCGGCGACCGCTCCCAGCGATGCGACGTGGTGGTCTGATTGGGAGCGCGCCGATCTCTTGGCGGCTGCTGCCGTGGAGACCGTTCTGGGTTCGCATGGCGGTGCGCCCACGGGCATGCAGGTGGCGAGGGTGGTGGCCGATGCGGTACCCGAGGATGGTCAGTTGTTCCTGGGTGCATCGTCGGTCGTTCGGCACGTGGGCACCTTCGCCGGACGCTCTTTGAACGGGGTGAGCGTGCTCGGTAACCGCGGCACCTCCGGCATCGATGGCTGCGTGTCCACCGCATGGGGGGCTGCCGTGGGCGAGCAGGCGATCGGTGGCGGTCCGTCGGTCCTCCTTGTCGGTGACCAAGCGTTCTGGTACGACTCCAACGCGTTGGCCGTACCCAAAACCGAAGCCCGTCCGGACCTGGTCATCGTCGTCGCCGACAACGACGGGGCCGGGATCTTCTCCGCTTTGGAACAAGGTGACGCCGCATTCGTCGGTCACTTCGAGCGCGTCTTCGGAGTCCCGCTGGGCATCCACCTGTCCCAGCTCAGCTCCGCCTACGGAATTCCGGCGACGTCCGTCACCGGGCTGGACGACCTTCGTACCGCGCTCGATGAACGTTTGGGTGACGGAGTTCATGTGATCGTGATCGCCACCTGTGATCGATCCGTCGAAGCCGAGACCTTGCGAAGCATCCAAGACGCGGTTCGCCAAGCGATCGGCAACGGATAGCGGGCACCATGACCAGTGACCGTGAGCGTGCTGAGCGTCGTGAACGGATCATCGCTGCAGCCGCCGACCTGTTTATGCAGTTCGGCGTGGTCAACGTCAGTCGGCACGACATCGCCGATGCAGCACATGTGCACCTGCGCTCGGTCACCTCGATCGGTGAACACCGCAGCGACCTCCTGCGAGAGGTTGTTGAGCGCCTGCCGGATCCGCCCGTTGCCGATGCCATGCGCAACCAAGCGGACGATCCGACGACCTCCGCGATGGCCGCCTTGCTCTCGGCTGCTCAGCAGGCACTCGGCGATCCGACCACTGCGTGGGATCCGCGGGAGTTGCAGGCACTCACTGCCGCTCCCTACGACCCAGCCCTTCGCGCCCTGGTCGGCGCGAGGGTCGAGCGACGCTGGTCGGCCGTGCGTGAAGTGTTGCGTCAACTTCGCGTCACGACCGGTTCCGTAGCCGACGAAGAGGCGGCCGTGCTGCATGTGCTGGCCGTGGGAGTCGGGTTGGCGGTGCTTGCGCCGCTCATTCCCCGAGCCCACAACACGCGCGCCTGGACTGCGCTGACGGCGCGCATCATCGAAGCCCTCGCTGACGACAGCACTGTCGAGGTGTCGTCGCCAGCCACCCCTGTCCGCGTCTGGCGAGCGCGGGTGAGCGTGGCGAATCAGCCCAGTGCGATCGCCCGGATCACCCGCATGTTGTCTTTGCTCGACGTTTCCGTCATGAGTCTCACCGCGACCGTGACCGGTGACGACCGCGAATACTTGTTGGTCGATCTGATTCTGACCTCCAGCGAGACCGTCAATCGCCCGCTCGTCGTTGATGCACTGCGCTCGGTTGGCACCGATGTGGTCGTGGCGCGCGGTGAAGGCTCAGACACCGAGGACGTCGCTGCACGCGTGCTGCACTTGAGTACGCGTTTGCTCGGCCATCCCGACTACGCACCCCAAGCTGCTGCGGATTTGCTGCTCGCCGATTCGTGGGAGGTGGTCGATGCCTCCGTGGGTGAAGACTCATCGGCGAACACCGCGCGCCTGCAGTGGACGGTTGATCAACACGTGATCGTTCGCCGATCGGGTGCACCTTTCACGGCGGGTGAATACGCGCGGGCATCTGCACTCCTGAAACTCCTAGATGCCGTGACGGTTGCTCGTGGCACGTCCGGATTCGGCTGGCGCGATTCGCTGGCCGATGGAACTGAGATCGTGACCAGGCTGGCGCGTCCCGAGGACACTGCGGCCGTCGAATCGCTGCACGCACGCTGTTCGCAAGCGAGCCTGCTGCACCGCTACTTCACGCCGAAGAACTCCTGGCGTGAAGAGAATCTGCGGCGCATATCCGGTGGGCATCGTGGGATGACTCTCGTAGTCACTGTCCCGAGCAGCGATACAGCGCATGAGGAGTCTGTGATCGCGATCGGCAACGCGTTCCCCCTCGACCCTGCCGACCCCACCCTCGGCGAAGTCGCGCTGTTGGTTGAGGATGCTTGGCACGGCAAAGGGGTGGGGAGTCTGTTGTTGTCCCACCTCATCGAGGCCGCACCGCGCCTGGGTTTCACCGAGGTGGTCGCCTACGTGTTGGCGGGAAATGACGCGATGCGCGCACTCTTGCCGACGATCGAATCGCGGCCTTCGGGGCCCTGGACGTCGTCGTCGGCGACGGACCTCAGTCCTGGATCACGCGCCTTCCGCCTGACTCTGCCTCGATGATCAATCGCCGACAGCGTCGCGAATAGGAATCAACTTCGCCCGAGATTCGGCGAGTTCGAGTTCGGGGTCGGATCCCGCGACGATGCCGCATCCTGCGAAGGCGCGAACACGCCCTGCCTCCTCGTCGATGTGCGCACACCGCAGCGCAATGCCGAACTCGCCATCCCCGCGGGCATCGAACCATCCCACGGGACCGGCGTAGCGGTCGCGGGACATGCCCTCGAGTTCGGCGATCACCGCGAGGGCGCGCTCCGTGGGTGTGCCACACACAGCTGCGGTCGGATGCAGGGACGCTGCGAGGGCCAGCAAAGGAGCATCGTCGGCCAAGCGTCCGGTGACATCCGTGGCCAGGTGCTGGACGTTCGCAAGTTCTAGGACGGCCGGACTCTCCGGCACGTCCATGTCCGTGCAGTGCGTCGCCAGCGCTCGCGCGACCGACCGCACTGCGTACTCGTGTTCTGCCAGGTCCTTGTCGCTGGCCAGCAACTGCTGAGCCAGTCCCTGATCGGCCTCCGCATCCCCGCGTCGCCGCACGGTGCCGGCGAGTACCCGGCTCGTCACGAGGTCACCGGTCCGCCGAACCAGGAGTTCGGGCGTTGCACCGACGAGCCCGGCCACCTCGAAAGTCCAGCAGGTCGGGTAGCCGACCGCCAGCCGAGCCAAGATGGTCCGCTTGTCCAAGTGGCCTTCGACGTCGGCGACGATGTCTCTCGCCAACACGACCTTGTCGAGTTCGCCGGCGTTAATGCGTTCGACGGCTCGTCCGACGATCTTCTCCCACTCCGGGGCACTGAGCGCCCCGTCTCGCCAGTTCACCGACGTCGGGAGTCGCGGAGCATTGGCCGCGTGCGCTCCGATCGTCGCGGGTTCCTCGCCGACTCGGTGGATGACCGTTACCCACGTTTGTCCTGAGCGTTGGCCGACCAACACGGAGGGGACTACCACCTCGGAAGCTTCATTCGGATCGAACGAGTACGAAGCGAAGGCGATCGGACCGGTCCCGGGAACACTCACCGAGTCGTCGATGGTCAGTCGCTCGCACAAACCCGCCCACCACCGCTGGGTCCGCGCGAAACGCTCTACCCCTCGAACCTGCAATCGAGCAGCTACACCCCACCCGACGAGGCCTTCACCTCGACGTACCCAGCACACGTTCTCGCCCGCGGGCAACAAGGCGATCAGATCATCGGACGATTCGATGGGACGAGTTGTGGCGACGAGTTGGTCGGAGGTGTCGCCGAAGTGGCTGGGAGGCACTATCTCAGGGTAGGCGGCACTCGTCTGGTTGTCCTGTTTGAGTGCGCGTGCGCTCCGCGTGCAACCATGCAGCCATGGCTCGAGCCGGTTTGGACAAGTCGCCGCAGGACGTCGCTGCCATGTTCGACGACGTCGCCGCGCGGTACGACCTCACCAACGACCTGCTGGCCATGGGTCAAACGCGTCGGTGGCGCAAGGAGGTCACCCGCGCAGTCGGCGCTCTGCCGGGGGACCGAGTCCTGGACCTCGCCGCGGGAACAGGCACATCGAGCGAACCCATCGCCCGATGCGGAGCCTTCGTCGTCGCCTGCGATTTCTCCTTGGGCATGCTCTCGGTCGGATATCGGCGCAATCCTCGGTTGTCGTTCGTGGCCGGCGATGGACTGGCGCTGCCCTTCGCCGATGCGTCCTTCGATGCGGTCACCATCTCGTTCGGACTGCGCAACGTGCATGACCGGCACGCCGGGCTGCGTGAACTGCTTCGCGTCACCCGACCGGGTGGGCGCATAGTGGTGTGCGAGTTCTCTCAGCCCACCTGGGCGCCGTTCCGCGAGGTCTACAACCGATATCTGATGGGTGCCCTACCCGCGGTGGCCCGCAAGACCTCGTCCAATCCGGATGCCTACGAGTACCTCGCCGAATCGATTCGCTCCTGGCCCGATCAGACCGCGCTGGCGTCGGACCTCCTGGACGCCGGCTGGCGCCAGGTGGCGTGGCGCAACCTCAGCGGCGGAATCGTCGCGCTGCACCGCGCGGTGCGGTAGCAGGCGGAGGATCCAGCCCCTGCGGCGAGGCCTGCGGTAGGGGACCAGAGTCCCTTTCGTTGGCTCGCCGACGCCCACTATGCTCAGCGTGGTCGTGAAGGTTTTCACAAGCGCGCAAGATGCCGAAAACCCCGGCGGCCGGATAAGCACAGGCAGATTCCCGATTCGAGAACGCGAGGAGTTCCCGGCGCCGTGAATGTCTACACGCCGATATTCGTGCTGGGGGCCCTGGCGTTCGGGTTCGCGGCCTTTTCGGTCGTCATCGCGACCTTCACCGGCCCGAAACGCTACAACCGCGCGAAGTACGACGCCTACGAATGCGGCATCGAGCCCACACCGCAACCGATGGGTGGCGGCCGCTTCCCGGTCAAGTACTACCTCACCGCGATGATGTTCATCATCTTCGATATCGAACTCGTCTTCCTGTACCCCTGGGCTGTCGCATTCGATCAACTAGGTGCGTTCGGTCTCGTGGCGATGATGCTGTTCTTGCTCAACCTCGCCGTTCCGTACGTCTACGAATGGCGACGTGGTGGATTGGAGTGGGACTGATATGGGTCTTGAGGAGAAGCTCCCGTCCGGTGTGCTGCTGACCACCGTCGAGAAGGTCGCCGGATATGCCCGCAAGGGATCGCTGTGGCCGGCAACCTTCGGGCTCGCGTGCTGTGCGATTGAGATGATGGCGACCGGGGGACCGCGTTACGACATTGCGCGCTTCGGAATGGAAGTGTTCCGCGCATCGCCGAGGCAAGCCGACTTGATGATCGTCGCCGGCAGGGTGAGTCAAAAGATGGCACCGGTGTTGCGCCAGATCTACGACCAAATGCCCAACCCCAAGTGGGTGCTCGCGATGGGTGCGTGTGCATCCAGTGGCGGCATGTTCAATAACTACGCCATCGTGCAAGGCGTGGATCACGTCGTACCCGTTGACATGTACCTTCCCGGGTGTCCGCCGCGTCCGGAAATGCTCATCGATGCGATCTTGAAGATCCACGATGAGATCCAGGACATGAAACTCGGCGTGAATGCCAAAACCGAGATGATCGAGAACGAAAGACTCGCACTCGCTGCACCGAGCTCCCTGGAAATGAAGGGGTTGCTGCGATGAGCGAGCACAGCACGCCCGTTGTCCCGGTTGTGCCGGTTGTGCCGGATGGTGTCGAGTCGATCGACATCGTCGGTGTGCGCCACGGCGCCTTCGGCGTCTCGGGTTCGGGAGATACCAGCGGTTTCGGTGGCCTCGTCGCACCGATCGTCATGCCCGGTGCGAGCCCTCGTCCGTACGGCGGTTGGTTCGACGAGGTGGCGGACGAGATCGAGTTGTCCCTGCAGGCACGTAATCTGCCGGTCGCGTCGGCGATCGAGAAGGTGGTCATCGATCGAGGTGAGATCACGTTTTTCGTCAAGCGTGATCACCTCGTCGACTTCGCTCGGGTATTGCGCGATGAGCCGGCGCTTCGTTTCGAAATGTGCATGGGTGTCAACGGCGTGAACTACCCGGATGACAAGGGTCGGGAACTGCACGCGTGCTACCCGTTCTTGTCCATCACGCACAACCGCCGCATCCGCGTGGAAGTGACAGCACCCGACTCCGATCCGCACATCCCCTCGATCGTGAGCGTGTACCCGTCCAACGATTGGCACGAGCGTGAGACCTGGGACTTCTTCGGCATCGTCTTCGACGGGCACCCGGCGTTGACGCGCATCGAGATGCCGGACGACTGGGTAGGTCATCCGCAACGCAAGGACTACCCACTCGGTGGCATTCCCGTCGAGTACAAGGGCGCCACGATCCCTGCGCCAGACAATCGGAGGGCGTACAACTGATGTCAGACGTCACGTACACCACCGCGGCAACTCCGGGCGAGGACATCTATGCCGGTTCCTACGAGACGACCGAGGGAACCATCTACAACCTGTCCGGTGGCGACTGGGACACCATCTCCGCAGCACCGGAGGGTGAGAAGGAGCGCCTCATCGTCAATATGGGTCCGCAGCACCCATCCACGCACGGCGTTCTGCGCTTGATCCTCGAACTCGACGGTGAGACCGTCACCGAGGTGCGTTGCGGTATCGGCTATCTACACACCGGAATCGAGAAGAACCTCGAGTACCGCACCTGGGTGCAAGGCGTCACCTTCGTCACCCGGATGGACTACCTCACGCCGTTCTTCAACGAAGCGGCGTACTGCCTGGCTGTCGAGAAGCTGCTGGGCATCACCGAGCAGATTCCCGAACGCGCGAATGTCATCCGCGTGATGATGATGGAACTCAACCGCATCTCCTCACACTTGGTGGCACTGGCTACCGGTGGCATGGAACTCGGTGCGCTGTCCGCGATGATCTTCGGCTTCCGTGAGCGCGAGTTGGTTCTGGACATCTTCGAGATGGTCACCGGCTTGCGTATGAACAGCGCCTATATCCGGCCTGGCGGCGTGGCGCAGGACCTGCCTGATGGTGCCGAACGCAACATCCGCGAGACCCTCCCGCTTCTGAAGAAGCGGATGAAGGACACCACCGATCTTCTGGTGGACAACTCGATCTGGATGGGTCGAACCGTGGGTGTCGGCTACCTGGACTTGCAGGGCTGCATGGCACTGGCCATGACGGGCCCGGTGTTGCGCTCGACAGGTTTGCCGCACGACCTACGTAAGTCCCAGCCGTATTGCGGCTACGAAACCTACGAGTTCGACGTCCCCACGCAGACGAGTTGCGACGCCTACGGGCGCTTCCTCATCCGCATCGCCGAGATGCAGGAGTCGATGAAGATCGTCGAGCAGTGCTTGGACCGGCTGAAGCCCGGTCCGGTGATGGTCGAGGACAAGAAGATCGCCTGGCCTTCACAACTGTCGATCGGCGCCGACGGCCAAGGCAACTCCACCGAGCACATCAAGCACATCATGAGCGAATCGATGGAAGCACTCATCCACCACTTCAAGTTGGTGACCGAGGGCTTCTCCGTGCCACCGGGACAGGCCTACGCCGCCATCGAATCGCCTCGCGGAGAGCTCGGCGCGCATGTCGTGAGCGCAGGCGGAACACGTCCGTACCGGGTGCACTTCCGCGATCCGTCCTTCAACAACCTGCAAGCAACCGCCGCGATGTCCGAGGGGAGCATGGTCGCCGACGTTATTGCCGCCGTCGCGAGCATCGACCCGGTCATGGGCGGCGTGGACCGATAGGGATTACCGATGCCGATCAGTGAAAGCACGCGCGAGCAGATGCGCGAGATCGCCGGGCGCTACCCGAGCGCGCGCAGTGCACTGCTTCCCATGCTGCACTTGGCGCAGAGCGAAGAGGACGAGATCACCACCGACGGCATCAACGCCTGTGCCGACGTCCTCGGTATCACTCCTGCCGAGGTCACCGCAGTCGCAACCTTCTACACGATGTACAAGCGCACCAAGGTGGGAAAGCACCACATCGGTGTGTGTACCAACACGCTGTGCGGTCTGCTGGGTGGCGATGCGGTGTGGGACGCGCTCACCGAGGCGACAGGTGCGGGTCACAACACCGTGAGTACCGATGGCGAATTCTTCCTCGAGCGCATCGAGTGCCAAGCGGCGTGCACCCACGCCCCGGTGATGACCGTCGACTGGGAGTTCATGGACGACGTCACGCCGACGAGTGCCGTCGACGTCATCGAGAAGTTGCGTCGCGGCGAGACCGTCCACTCCACCCGAGGCCCCGTTATCCGTGATTTCGAGGCCACCGAACGCACGCTGGCCTTTCCTGACGACGGACTTGCGGATGCCCCCAGCGTGGACGCCAAAATGCTCGCCGGTTTGGAGATCGCCAAGGAACGTGGCATGTCGGGGAGGGGCATCTGATGGCAACGCCGTTGACGCCGGTCATCACCGAGTTCTGGGACCGACCCGACCTGTACACGCTCGACGGCTACCGAGCCGTGGGTGGGTACACCGCGCTGAACAAGGCGCTGAAGAGCGACCCCGATTCGATCATCGGTCAGGTCAAGGACTCCGGCCTTCGTGGACGCGGCGGTGCGGGCTTTCCCACGGGAATGAAGTGGAGTTTCGTTCCGCAGGGCGACGGCAAGCCGCATTACTTGGTGGTCAATGCCGATGAGTCCGAGCCCGGTGCCTGCAAAGACATCCCCATCATGATGGCGAACCCGCACTCGCTGGTCGAAGGCGTGATCATCGCCGCGTACGCCATTCGTGCGAATCACGCGTTCATCTACATCCGCGGTGAGGTTCCCAACGCCATCCGCAAGGTCGCCTTCGCCGTGCGACAGGCCAAGGACGCCGGGTTGATCGGCACGAACATCCTCGGGAGTGGTTTCGATCTCGACGTGGTGGTGCACGCGGGAGCCGGCGCCTACATCTGCGGTGAGGAAACTGCTCTGCTGGATTCCCTCGAGGGCTATCGCGGTCAGCCGCGGCTCAAGCCGCCCTTCCCCGCGGTCGCAGGGCTGTACGCATCGCCGACCGTCATCAACAACGTGGAAACGATCGCCAACATCCCGTACATCGTGGACCGGGGGGTTGATTGGTTCCGGGGGTTCGGTACCGAGAAGTCCCCGGGATTCAAGGTGTTCGCGGTGTCCGGACACGTCAAGCGCCCGGGCATCTACGAAGCACCGCTCGGCATCACCATGCGCGAGTTGCTCGACTACGCCGGTGGCATGCGCGAGGGAAGCGAAGTGAAGTTCTGGATTCCGGGAGGTTCCTCCGTTCCGATGCTCACTGCGGAGCACCTGGATCTTCCGCTCACCTATGAGGCGATGGCCGAGGCAGGCACCATGCTCGGCACCGGCACTCCCATGGTCTTCGACCAGACGACCAGCGTGGTGAAGGCGGTCACCCGCTGGCTGGAGTTCTACAAGCACGAGTCCTGTGGCAAGTGCACCCCTTGTCGCGAAGGCACCTACTGGATCACCGGTGTGCTGGAGAAGTTCGAGCACGGACATGGCACCGAAGGTGAGATGGAGACACTGGTGAACCTGTGTGGACAGATCGCCGGACGCTCGTTCTGCGCCCTCGGTGACGCCGCAGCCACGCCTTATCCGGCGGCCTTGAAGTATTTCCGCGGGGAATTCGAGGCGGCGACTCATACCCCCGCCGACGAGCAGTTCGACCCGGTCTCCTCGTACGTGTTCGCTGGAGCGGGTGCCCGATGACCATCACGAGTGAGCCAACCGGCGGCGCCGGTTCGGATGTGGCAGTGCCGACGGAACTCGTCACCGTCGTCATCGACGGTGTCGCGATCGGCGTGCCCAAGGGAACACTCGTCATCCGAGCGGCCGAGATGCTCGGCATCGAGATCCCACGCTTTTGCGACCATCCGCTGCTGGACCCAGTTGCCGCGTGCCGGGCGTGCTTGATCGAGATCGACGGCGTGCCCAAGCCGCAGCCGGCATGCGCCCAGGCGGTCAGCGACGGCATGCAGGTGCACACGCAGTACTCATCGGACGTTGCGCGGTTGGCGCAAGAGGGAGTGATGGAGTTCCTGCTCCTGAATCACCCCCTCGATTGCCCCGTGTGCGACAAGGGCGGAGAGTGCCCCTTACAGAACCAGGCGATGAGCGTGGGACGTCCGGAGTCTCGTTTCACAGAGGAGAAGCGGACTTTCGAGAAGCCCATCAACGTGAGTGCGCAGATTCTGCTCGACCGCGAGCGGTGCGTGTCGTGCGCTCGATGCACGCGCTTTGCCGATCAGATCGCCGGGGATCCGATGCTCGAACTACTCGAGCGAGGCGCCCAACAGCAGGTCGGCACCGCTGACGACGAACCTTTCGACTCTTACTTCTCGGGCAACACCATCCAGATCTGCCCGGTCGGTGCGCTGACGAGCGCCACCTATCGCTTCCGCGCTCGCCCCTTCGATCTCGTTTCCGTTCCCACCTCGTGCGAGCACTGTGCATCGGGCTGTGCGCTGCGCACCGACTATCGGCGCAGCACCGTCACCCGTCGTCTGGCCTGGGACGACCCCCAGGTGAACGAGGAATGGAATTGCGACAAGGGTCGGTTCGCCTTCGCGTATCTGCAACAGGGGCGCATCGAATGGCCACTCGTTCGAGAGAATGGCGAACTGCGCACGGCCTCGTGGCCCGAAGCACTCGCTGTCGCTGCCCGAGGACTGCAGGCAGCTGGCGCTGACACAGCGGTGCTCGTGGGTGGGCGCAGCACCATGGAAGATGCCTACGCCTACGCCAGGTTCGCACGCGTGGTTCTGCGGACCGACAACATCGATTTCCGCGCCCGCGCTAACTCTGAAGAGGAATGCGAATTCCTGGCCGCGCATGTGGCCGGCACGCCGATCAAGGTCCAGTATTCGGACCTGGAGAAGGCGCCGATCGTGCTGCTCGTCGCCTTCGAACCCGAGGACGAATCACCGATCGTCTTCCTGCGCTTGCGCAAGGCCGCGGGCAACAACGTGCCCATTGCCTCGATCGCGGCCGGCGCCAGCCGCGGTCTGGCCAAGATGAACGGCTCGCTCATCCCCGCGAGGCCGGGCCAGGAAGCAATGGCGTTGCAGAACCTTCCGCTGGACATTCAGCAAGCTCTGAGCCAGCCCGGCGCGGTGATCATGATCGGCGAACGCGCGGCCAGCGCGCCAGGAACTCTCAGCGCAGCTGCGCAGCTATCGCAGCAGACCGGTGCAGCCCTGGCCTGGGTGCCGCGGCGCGCGGGGGAGCGCGGTGCGCTCGATGCCGGTGCGATCGCAGGCCTGCTGCCTGGTGGCCGGCCCATCACCGACCCCGCAGCGCGAAGCGAAGTCGCGCAGATCTGGGGCATCGAAGAATCTGCACTTCCTCGACAAGGTCTGTCAGGGGGTGCCTTGCACGACGCCATCGATGCTGGTCGTGTCCGCGGCATCGTGGTCGGGGGCGTGGAACTGTCGGACTATCCACATGACGCAGCCGAGGCACTGTCCAAGGTCGACTTCATCGTTTCGCTGGAGAACCACCATTCCGCGGTCACCGAGATGGCCGACGTGGTGCTACCGGTAGGTGTCGTCACCGAGAAGTCCGGCACGTTCCTGGATTGGGAAGGTCGCCCGCGTCCATTCGGCCAGGTGTTCCGCGACGCGATGATGGGTTCTGATGCGTCCGTGCTCGCGATGCTCTCCGATGCGATGGGCCACGCCCTTCCGGGTGCGGTCAATGACCTGCGGGCGCAGATGGGACGCCTGGGCCCGTGGAGTGGGGCCCGGACCACGATGACCGCGACAAACTCGGCCGCCGTCCCCACGGACGGTGTGCTGTTGGAGACCTGGCGTTTGTTGCTCGACCTCGGACTCATGCAGGAGGGGGACCCGCACCTCGGGGCCACCGCCCGACCCGCGGTTGCTCGAATGTCCTCGAGCACAGCCCAGTCGAATGGCATCCGCGATGTGGCAACCGTCCACGGCCCTGCTGGCTCGATAACCGTTCCCGTGGAGATCGATGACTCGATGCTCGACGCGGTGGTGTGGCTGCCGATGAACTCCGACGGCAGCCGCGTCTATCGCGACCTCGGCGCGGGTCACGGCGACACCGTCCGACTCACTGCTGGAACACAAGCAGGAGGCTTGTCATGACCGGAGGACAGTTCGGCCTGTTCGGCAACGACCCCTGGTGGTTGGTGCTCGGCAAGTCGGTGGCCGTGTTCGCGCTGCTCGTGTTGCTCACCTTGTTCACCATCTGGTGGGAGCGGCGTGTGGTGTCGCGTATGCAGAACCGCATCGGACCCAACAGAGTAGGTCCGCAAGGCCTCCTGCAGTCATTGATGGATGGCTTCAAGCTTGCTTTCAAAGAGGAGATCATCCCGAAGGCCGCTCATGTCGGCGTGTACTGGATCGCTCCGGTCATCTCGGCCACCGCAGCATTCATCGCCTTCGCGGTGATCCCGTTCGGTCCCACCGTTTCGATCTTCGGCGTGGAGACCCCACTCCAGCTCACCGACTTCCCCGTGTCGGTTCTGTACGTCCTGGCGATCGCGTCGATCGGCGTGTACGGGCTCGTGCTTGCGGGCTGGTCCTCCGGTTCCACGTACCCCTTGCTCGGTGGTCTGCGCTCCACCGCACAGGTCATCTCCTATGAGATCGCCATGGGCCTGTCGTTCGTAGCCGTGTTCATCTACGCCGGCTCAATGTCCACCTCACAGATCGTCCTCGCTCAGCAGCCCATCTGGTTCGCGGTGATCCTGTTGCCGAGCTTCCTCATCTACGTCACCTCGATGGTGGGGGAGACCAACCGCGCACCCTTCGACCTGCCGGAGGCCGAAGGCGAACTCGTGGGTGGCTTCCACACCGAGTACTCCTCGCTGAAGTTCGCGATGTTCTTCCTCGCCGAGTACATCAACATGGTCACGGTTTCAGCCCTGGCAACCACTCTGTTCCTCGGGGGCTATCTCGCACCGTGGCCGCTGTCTCTGTGGGAGGGCGCCAACTCCGGCTGGTGGCCGGTGCTCTGGTGGATCATCAAGGTGCAGTTGTTCATCTTCATCTTCATCTGGCTGCGGGGCACCCTTCCGCGTCTGCGCTACGACCAATTCATGAAATTCGGCTGGAAGGTGCTCATCCCTGCAGCCTTGGTCTGGGTGCTCGTCGTGTCTGTCGCGCGGCTCTTCCGCAGCGACGTTGGACTGACCAACACCGAACTCCTGATCAGTGGGGCAGTGATCATCGCAGTTCTGCTCGGTGCTTCGTGGCTGCTGCAGATCCGATCTGATCGCAGAGCCCAGCAACGCGCAGACGACGACGAGGACAGTGCGAGGCGGGCCAACGAGGTTCTCACCGGTGTAGCCACCGGGCATCCGGTCCCCCCGCTTCCGGGTCAACGCTTCGAATACACCCCGCGCCGGGCCACCGTCACCACTGCGGAAGTCACCGCCAAGGAGGATCCCGATGCCTGAGCTTCCCCAGGCCGTGCGCGGCTTCGGAGTGACCTTCACGACCATGTTCAAGAAGGTCGTGACCGAGCAGTACCCCGAGGACAAGAAGCCCACCAAGCCGCGCTTCCATGGTCGTCACCAGCTCAATCGCTGGGCAGACGGACTGGAAAAGTGCGTGGGCTGCGAGTTGTGTGCATGGGCGTGCCCAGCCGATGCGATCTACGTCGAAGGCGCCGACAACACCGATGAGGAACGCTACTCACCCGGCGAGCGTTACGGCCGCGTCTACCAGATCAACTACCTGCGGTGCATCTTCTGCGGGCTGTGCATCGAAGCCTGCCCGACGAGAGCGCTCACGATGACGAATGAGTACGAACTCGCCGATAACAGTCGAGTCGAGCTGATCTACGAGAAGGACCAACTCCTGGCTCCCTTGCTGCCCGGTATGGTTGCGCCGCCTCACCCCATGGTGCCGGGCACGACGGAGCAGGACTACTACTCGAACAAGGTCACCGGAGCGGTGCTAGATCCAAGGCCAGAACAGCAGCGAAGCGCCTCCTCGGGCGGGGACGTCGAGCGCACCCCATGACGGGCGGCGAGGTAGGAACAGGCGAAGCCATCGTCTTCTGGGTGTGCGGCACCCTGGCGGTGATCGGTGCCTTGGGCATGGTCATCTCGCGTAAGGCCGTGCACAGTGCGCTCTTCATCGCATTGACGATGATCAATCTGGCGATCTTGTACGTGGCGAATTCCGCGCCTTTCCTCGGAATGGTCCAGATCATCGTCTACACCGGCGCAGTCATGATGCTGTTCCTGTTCGTGCTCATGGTGGTGGGCGTCGATTCGTCCGATTCGCTGATCGAGACGATCAAGGGACAGCGCGTAGCCGCGCTCTTGCTGGGTATCGGCTTCTCCATCCTGCTGATCGCCGGACTCGGCAACGGCTTGATGCAGAGCTCGTCGGTGGGCCTCGAGACGGCCAACTCGGCTCAAGGCGGGAACGTCGAAGGCATTGCCTTCTTGATCTTCAGCGACTACGTGATCGCATTCCAGGTGACCGCTGCCTTGTTGATCACCGCGGCCATGGGCGCGATGATCCTGACCCACCGCGAGCGCTGGTCTGCCAAGAAGACCCAGCGCGAGCTTTCGCAGGAGCGATTCGCCTCGGGACAGCACCCCGGACAACTACCGCCACCCGGTGTCTATGCGCGCAGCAATGCCGTCGACACCCCTGCTCTCCTTCCGGACGGCAGCACCAGCGATCTCAGCGTTCCCGAGCCCTTGCGGGCTCGCGCCGATGTTCGAGAGGTGAACGAGGCCGACCTCGACGAGATCCGACAGATCTCCGCGGGTGAGTCCGTGGTCGAGGGTGGGACTGACAGTGGCGAGGGGGAGCGCCGATGAACCCGGCGAATTATGTGCTGCTCTCCGCGCTGCTGTTCAGCATCGGCGCGATCGGCGTCCTCGTTCGCCGCAACGCCATCATCGTCTTCATGTCCGTTGAGCTGATGCTCAATGCGGCGAACCTCGCCTTCGTGTCCTTCGCCAGGATGAACGGCAACCTCGACGGACAGGTCGTGGCCTTCTTCGTGATGGTCGTCGCCGCTGCCGAGGTCGTGGTCGGCTTGGCGATCATCGTGACCATTTTCCGAACCAGACGATCGGCATCGATCGACGAACCGAACTTGCTCAAGTACTGACGAAGAGGACGGATACGTGACCGAGATCATCCCCGCCGAGGGGATCTTCGCACTGCTGTGGGTGCTCATCGCACTGCCGGCAGCCGGTGCGGTGGTCCTGCTCTTCGGTGGTCGTCGCACCAATGCGTGGGGTCCGTACCTGGCCATCCTCACCGTGGTCGGTTCCGCCGTGATCGGCGTATTGATGCTCCTAGCGTTGATGGACCAGCCGGCCGAGCAGCGCACCGTGGTGCAGACGGTCTACGACTGGGTGTTCGTCGGCACCTTCCAGGCTTCCTTCGCGCTGCAACTCGATCAACTCTCCATGGTCTTCGTGCTGCTGATCACCATCGTCGGCGCCTTGATCCACGTCTACTCGCTCGGCTACATGGCGCACGATCCGGATCGGCGCAAGTTCTTCGGCTATCTGAACCTCTTCGTGGCAGCCATGTTGATCCTGGTGCTCGCGAACAACTACCTACTGCTCTACGTGGGCTGGGAGGGCGTGGGTCTAGCCAGTTACCTGCTCATCGGTTTCTGGCAGCGCAAGCCCAGTGCTGCGGCTGCTGCCAAGAAGGCGTTCGTCATCAACCGGGTGGGCGACGTCGGTCTATCGCTGGCGATCATGCTCATCTTCATTACGTTCGGTTCCGTCACTTTCCAGGACGTCTTCGGACAGGCGAGCGAGGCGAGCGAGGGAACACTCACCGCGATTGGCCTGCTACTCCTGCTGGCAGCTGCGGGTAAGTCCGCCCAGTTCCCTCTGCAGGCCTGGTTGCTCGACGCGATGGAGGGCCCGACGCCGGTCTCCGCGCTCATCCACGCCGCCACGATGGTCACGGCTGGCGTGTACCTCATCGTGCGCAGCAATGCCATCTACAACGAGGCGGTCTGGGCCGCCACGGCTGTCGTCGTCGTCGGTCTGATCACCATCTTCATGGGTGCGATCATCGGGTCGGCCAAGGACGACATCAAGAAGTCTCTTGCCGGATCGACGATGAGCCAGATCGGCTACATGGTCTTCGCTGCAGGGCTGGGTCCGATCGGTTACGTCTTCGCGATCTTCCACCTGCTCACCCACGGTGTATTCAAGGCGGGTCTGTTCCTCGGAGCCGGCTCGGTGATGCACGGCATGAATGACAACGTCAACATGCGCCGGTACGGAGCTCTCAAGAGCGTGATGGTGATCACCTTCATCACCTTCATGGCCGGATATCTCGCGATCATCGGTATTCCACCGTTCTCAGGTTTTTGGTCCAAGGACGAGATCATCCACTCGGCGTTCGAGCGCAACTGGATCATCGGCGCTGCGACCGTTCTGGCCGCCGGCATCACCGGCTTCTACATGACACGCATGGTCGCGATGACCTTCTTCGGCAAGCCCCGCTGGGAAGAAGGTGTGCACCCGCACGAGTCGCCCCCGGTGATGACCATCCCGTTGATCATCCTTGCCATCGGTTCGACCTTCCTGGGAATAGCGCTGCTCTTTTGGGGCAACATCGAAACCTGGCTCGAACCAGTTGTCGGCTATGAGTCGATACCCACACCACTGCCACTTGCGTTCTACATAGCCGTCACGTTGATCGTGGTCATCATCGGCGCGGTCATCGGTTGGGTCACCTATGCCCGCAAGGACGTGCCGATCGAGGCGCCTCGCGGCAATGCGCTTACCCGGGCTGCTCGCCATGATCTCTATGGCGATGCCATCAACGACGTCCTGGTGGTCCAACCCACGTACCGCACGGCCGAGGCGCTCACCACTTTCGACACGAAGGCGGTCGACGGCTTCGTCGGGGGCGTCACGTCGTTCGTGGGTGACATGGCCGTGCGCTTGCGTCGCGGGCAGACCGGTTTCGTTCGTTCCTACGCGTTGTCCATGGTCGGGGGCGCCGTCTTCATCGTCCTCGCCCTGATCTTGGTGAGGCTCTCGTGAGTGCGTTCCCCTGGTTGACCGCCCTCGGGGTGCTGCCGTTGCTCGGCAGCATCGTGGTCGCCCTGCTGCCGAAGACCAAACCGCTGCTGGCCAAGCAGGTTGCGCTCGCGGTCTCGTTCGTGGTCTTGGGCGGAACCATCGCGATGGCGCTGCAGTTCGACGGCGCCTCGACGCAGCCATTCCAGTTCGTCGAGTCCTACCCCTGGATTCCGGCTCTGGGCATCAGTTACTCGGTAGGCGTCGACGGCATCGGATTGGTGCTCA
Source organism: uncultured Rubrivirga sp. (assembly GCA_964385255.1). GTDB lineage: Bacteria > Actinomycetota > Actinomycetes > S36-B12 > S36-B12 > S36-B12. The sequence goes on from CAYLOH010000009.1 coordinate 40,036, forward strand.
TCGCTCTTGCCGCAACGCTCGTTCCGGTGACCATTCTCGCTGGATGGCGGGACATCGAGGGCGACCAGGAATCCGAAGGATCGGTGAAGGGCTACTTCGCACTCATCCTGGTCCTCGAAGCGCTCATGATCGGTGTGTTCGCTGCGACGGACGTCTTCTTGTTCTACGTCTTCTTCGAAGTGATGCTCGTCCCGATCTACTTCATGATCGGCAAGTACGGAGGCCCGCAGCGTTCCTACGCGGCGGTCAAGTTCCTGCTGTTCAGCCTGCTCGGCGGCTTGTTCATGCTCGCCGCGATGGTTGGTCTCTATGTCGTCTCGGCGCGCGAGTTGGGCTCCGGCACGTTCGACTTCCTCACGCTGGTGGACCTGAACATCGATCCGAACACCCAGAAGATGTTGTTCCTGGGCTTCTTCTTCGCCTTCGCGATCAAGGCACCCCTATGGCCATTCCACACGTGGTTGCCGGACGCAGCTGCCCAAGGTAAGCCGGGAACGTCGGTGCTGCTGATCGGCGTGCTGGACAAGGTCGGCACGTTCGGAATGATCCGGTACCTGCTGCCGATCTTCCCGGCAGCGAGTGACTTCTACGCTCCCGTGGTCATCGGTATGGCACTCATCGGCATCTTCTACGGCGCCTACATAGCCCTGAACTCCCAGGATATGAAGCGGCTTTTCGCTTACTCCTCGATGTCCCACTTCGGATTCATCACGCTGGGCATCTTCGTCTTCACGAGTGCTGGTGGCACCGGCTCGGTGGTCTACATGGTCGCGCACGGCCTATCCACCGCGGCACTATTCCTCACCGCTGGATTCCTTATGTCCAGACGACGAGACTCCGCACTCATCTCCGACTACGGCGGCGTCAATAAGGTCGCACCGGTACTCGCCGGTTTCTTCCTGGTCGCAGTTCTGTCCTCCCTGGCGTTGCCGGGAATGGTTTCCTTCATCGGAGAGTTCCTGGTTCTGTTGGGTGCGTTCGAGCGCTACATCTGGGTGGGTGCCCTCGCCACCCTCGGCATCGTCATCACCGCGGCCTACATGCTGCGCGTGTACCAGAAGACGATGACCGGCCCGCTCAATCCGAGTCTGGACGCGGACGGAAACAAGATTTCCGACCTCAATGGTCGCGAGATCACCGCACTCGTCCCCATCGCCGCACTGTCCATCGTTCTGGGCTTCTATCCGGCGCCGCTGCTCAACGTCATCAATCCGGCGGTCGACCGAACCTTGCAGATCGTCTCGGTGGCCGAACCGGACTCCGCGCAGTCGAGTGAGGGGAGCGGCCAGTGAACTTCACCCCGCCCAGCATCGACTACTTCGCGATCTCACCGATGATCGTGATCTTCGCAGCTGCAGTCATCTCCGTGCTTGTTGAGGCTTTCGCACCTCGTGGCGTCCGACGCTTCCTGCAATTGCTCATAGTCTTCGGCTCGCTGATCGCCGCGTTTGTCCTGATCGTGCTGAATGCGACCACCCGCACGCTCACAGCCGGTGGGGCCGTGGCCATCGATGGCCCGGCGCTGCTGTTCCAGGGCTCGATCGTGATCTTGTCGATCCTCGGCGCGGGGCTCATGGCCGAGAGGTCCATCGATCCTCTGGGCGACTCGTTCGCAGCACGAGTCTCCGCTCTTCCCGGCTCGGAGGACGAGAAGCAGTTCACGCAACGGGGCTACCTGCAGACCGAGATCTGGCCGCTGATGTTGTTCGCGGTGCTGGGCATGCTTCTCTTCGTCAGCGCCAACGATCTGCTCCTGATGTTCGTTGCCCTCGAAGTCATCTCGCTGCCGCTCTACCTGATGACCGGCATGGCCAGGCGCCGCCGACTCATCAGCCAGGAAGCGGCACTGAAGTACTTCCTGCTCGGAGTGTTCTCATCCGCCTTCTTCCTCTACGGTGCGGCGCTGGTCTACGGCTACTCGGGTTCCATCAACTTCACCGAGATCTCCCAGACCATCACCAGTAAGCCGAGTGAATCCATCATCCTGCTGATCGGTATCGGCATGTTGATGATCGGACCACTGTTCAAGATCGGTGCAGTTCCGTTCCATCAGTGGGTGCCCGACGTCTACCAGGGGGCACCGACGCCCGTGGTCGGCTTCATGGCCGCGACCGTCAAGATCGCCGCGTTCGGAGCGCTCCTGCGCTTGCTCTACGTCGCCTTCGGCGGCGTGCGGTGGGACTGGGAGCCGATTATCTGGATTGTCGCCAGCGCATCGATGATCCTCGGTTCGATCCTCGCCTTGGTGCAAACCGACATCAAGCGCCTGCTCGGCTACTCGTGGATCGCTCAGGCCGGTTTCATCCTCGTTGGCTTGGCGGCGGCGTCACCCGCTGGACTGACCAGCACCAAGTTCTACGTCATCTCGTACGGCTTCGCCACGGTGGGCACCTTCGCCGTCGTCTCCATGGTGCGCGATCCGAACGGGGAGGCCACCAACCTCGCCAACTGGGCGGGTCTGGGGCGCAAATCCCCGGTCGTTGCCGCAGCTCTCTCCATATTCCTGCTCGGGCTCGCTGGCATCCCCCTCACCAGCGGCTTCGTGAGCAAGTTCCTCGTCTTCATCGCCGCCGTCGAGGCGGGGGCGACCTGGCTGGTCATCATCGGTGTGGTCGCCAGCGTGGTCGCCGCCTTCTTCTACATCCGGGTCATCGTGATCATGTACTTCGCCAAGCCCACGGAGCAGACAGCGGTCGTGGCCGTCCCTTCGGCCTTCACGACCGTGGCCCTGGCGGCGAGCGTGGCGGTCACCGTGATCCTCGGCGTCATGCCCGAGCCGGTCCTGGAACTGCTCACGAATGCCGATGTCTTCATCCGGTAGTACCGTCGAGTCATGACCGAGAGCCCGCTGGGAGGACTCGCCCTGGATTCTGCCCTGGATGAGTCCCTCAGCACCTCACTCGACGAAGTCGAGATCGCCCTTCGTGGAGCCGTGGTCAGCGACTACCCCTTCGTCACCGAGACCTCGCGTCACCTGGTCGATGCGGGCGGTAAGCGTTTCCGCCCACTGCTGACGCTCTTGGCAAGCCACCTTGGACCTCGGCCCGCAAATCCGGATGTCATCAAGGCGGCCGTGGTAGTCGAACTCACGCACCTGGCCACGCTTTACCACGACGACGTCATGGACGAGGCGCAGTTACGTAGGGGTGCTCCCTCGGCGAACGCCCGATGGGATAACTCGATCGCCATCCTCACGGGCGATTTCCTGTTCGCCCGCGCCTCGGACATCCTCGCCGACTTGGGTCCGGAGGCTGTGCGCATCCAGGCACAGACATTCGAAAGACTCTGCACGGGCCAGATCCGTGAGAGCGTCGGTCCCAACGATGGCGTGGATCCAGTCAAGCATCACTTGCACGTGCTCGCAGACAAGACGGGGTCGCTGATTGCCACTGCCGGGCGTTTCGGCACGATGATGGCCGGGGCCGATCACGAGACCATCGACATCATGAGCAGATTCGGCGAGGCGATCGGTGTCGCGTTCCAATTGGCGGACGACATCGTGGACATCACGTCCGATCCCTCTCAGTCGGGAAAGCTCCCGGGCACGGATCTCAAGGAAGGCGTTCCGACACTTGCGGCGTTGCTCGCCCGCGCGAGCGACGACCCGAACGACGCCGCGCTCGTGGCTTACCTCGCCGGTCCGATCGACAATGACGATGACCACGCTCGAGCTCTCGATCTTCTTCGTGTGCACCCTGCCCTGGGGGCGGCGCGTGAGGAGGCATGTCGCTGGGCTGATGATGCACGCAGAACGCTTCATCCGTTGCCCGACAGCCCAACGAAGCAGGCTCTCGAGGCGCTGTGCGATTTCGTCGTGAATCGGACTGGCTAAGTCGGCTCGCTGACTTCGAGTTCGTCGATCAGTTCGTCGCGGGAGCCGTCGGTGCGACGCCGGGAATGCCGGTATGCATCGACGGAAAAGACCACGAGTGCCGTCCATACGATGATGAAACCGACCCACCTGCTCGTCGGCATGGCCTCCTGGAACACGAAGACGCCGAGGGCGAATTGGACTAAGGGCGTTATGTATTGGAGCAGCCCCAAAGTGGAGAGAGGAATACGAGTAGCAGCTCCGCCGAACGCCAGCAGTGGAATCGCCGTTATGGGTCCGAGTAGAACCAGTAGGACGCTGATTTGCCACCCGTCCAGGACGAAAGCGGCTTGGCCGTCCACCTCCCAGACCGCCATCAGTGCGAGAGCGAATGGGGCGAGCGCCGCGGTCTCTATCGCCAGGCTCTCGGTGGAACCGACGTTGGCTAACTTCTTGAGCAGCCCGTACATGCCGAAGCTGAATCCGAGGATGAGGCTGATCCACGGAACGGCGCCGTAACTGACGGTGAGTACGGCGACAGCGACGAGTGCGATTCCGACGGCAATCCACTGGGGCACTCGCAGTCGCTCCCGCAAGAGGATCACGCCGAGAGCGACGGAGATGAGCGGGTTGATGAAGTAACCGAGCGATGCTTGGACGACTTGGTTGCTGGCTACGGCGTACACGTAGACGACCCAGTTGATGGAGATGAAAATCGCAGCTCCGAGCAGGATCAGGATGGTTCTCCTGTCGAGGGCGCGCCTCACGCTCCGCCACGTCCTCGCGATCGTTATGACGATGATCAGGAAGACCAACGTCCAGATGATCCGATGGGCCACGACCTCCAGTGGGTTGACAGCGTCGAGCAACGCGAAGTAGAGCGGAAAGGCTCCCCACAGTACGTATGCGAGTAGGCCGAAGAGCAGTCCCAGGCGATGCTGGCGGGCTGCTGCGTCGGAATGAGTATCGGTCAGTTGATCGTCCAAGTGTCGTTGCCATGCAGCAACGAGCGCAGATCCCCAGGTCCTTCAGATGCGATGACATCCGCCACTTGCTGCTGCGCCATTCGGTCGTAGGCCTCGCGGTGGTTAACGTCCCGGAACACACCGATCGGGGTATTCGTCAGTGTTCGTGGGTTGTAGAGGCGGGATAGACCGAAGGCAAGGCCGGGATCCTTCGCATGTGCGTCGAAGATGATGATGTCGCTTTGGTTGACATCGGCTGTGTCCATGACTTGGAGGTGGCCATCGGAGTCTCTGATCACGCACTTGTCCCGGGCATTGCCGAAGATGATCGGCTCTCCGTGCTCCAGCCGGATCAGGTTGTCCTCGCGGACGTCGTTCTCCTTCAGCGGTTCCCACGCACCGTCGTTGAAGATGTTGCAGTTCTGGTAGATCTCGACGAGCGCCGAGCCTTCGTGGGCCGCCGCTGCGCGCAGCACCTGGGTCATGTGTTGACGATCGGAATCGATGGTGCGTGCAACGAATGTCGCCTCGGCACCGAGGGCAACCGACACGGGATTGAAGGCGTAGTCCAAGGAGCCCTGCGGCGTGGACTTGGTGATCTTGCCTTGCTCGGACGTGGGGGAGTACTGGCCCTTGGTGAGCCCGTAAATGCGATTGTTGAACAGCAGGATCTTCAGGTTCACGTTGCGCCGAAGTGCGTGAATCAGGTGGTTGCCGCCGATGCTGAGGGCGTCGCCGTCACCCGTGACCACCCAGACCGAGAGATCGGGTCGCGTTGCCGCGATGCCGGTTGCTATGGCCGGTGCGCGCCCATGGATGCTGTGGACACCGTAGGTGTTCATGTAATAGGGGAAACGTGATGAGCAGCCGATACCGGAGACGAAGACGATGTTCTCCTTCTTCAAGCCCATCTCGGGCATGAAGCCTTGGACGGCGGCGAGGATCGCGTAGTCGCCGCAGCCGGGGCACCAACGCACTTCCTGATCGGTCTTGAAGTCCTTCGCCTTGAGTTCGACATCGGACTTGGGAATGAGAGACAAAGCGGGGAACGCATCGGTACTCATTGCGCGCCTTCCATCTGTTGGTTTAGTTCGGTGATGACATCGACGAGTTCGGATGACTTGAACGGCAATCCGCGCACCTGGTTGTAGCCGTAGGTGTCGACCAGGAACTTGGCACGCACAAGAAGGTTGAGTTGCCCGAGATTCATCTCTGGCACGACCACCTTCTCGTAGCGCTTGAGTACGTCGCCGAGGTTGCGCGGGAAGGGGTTCAGGTGACGAAGGTGGGCTTGTGCCACCTTGATGCCCGCTCGTCGGGAGATCTGGCAGGCGGCGCCGATCGGCCCGTAGGTCGAGCCCCAACCCAACACGAGGATCTTCGCTTCACCGCTGGGATCGTCCACCTCCAGATCGGGGATGGTCTGGGCCACGGCGTCGACCTTCGCCTGGCGCAGCCGGACCATGTGGTCGTGGTTGTCGGGGTCGTAGGAGATGTTGCCCGATCCGTCGGCCTTCTCCAGGCCGCCGATGCGGTGCTCGAGTCCTGCCGTTCCGGGGATCGCCCAGGGTCGGGCGAGCGTCTGCGGGTCTCGTTGGTAGGGCCAGAACTCCTGCGTGCCGTCGTCGTTGGTGTGGTTGGCGGAGGTGGCGAAGTTCGGATCGATGGTGGGCAGATCCGCCACATCCGGCAGTCGCCACGGCTCCGAACCGTTGGCGAGGTAGCCGTCGGAGAGCAGGAATACCGGGGTTCGATACGTGACCGCGATTCGCGCGGCCTCCAGCGCGGCGTCGAAGCAATCCGCTGGACTCTGCGGGGCCACGATCGGCACCGGGGACTCACCGTTTCGTCCAAACATGGCCTGCAGAAGGTCGGACTGCTCGGTTTTGGTGGGGAGCCCGGTCGATGGTCCACCGCGCTGCACGTCGACGATGATGAGTGGAAGTTCGAGGGAGACCGCGAGCCCGATGGTCTCGGACTTCAAGGCGATGCCCGGTCCGGACGTGGTCGTCACGCCGAGGGAGCCGGCGTAGGAAGCACCGAGCGCTGCACCGATGCCGGCGATCTCGTCCTCGGCCTGGAATGTCATCACGCCGAAGCGCTTGTGCTTGCTTAGTTCATGAAGGATGTCCGAGGCTGGAGTGATCGGGTAGGAACCGAGGAAGAGCTTCAAGCCGGACTTCTCCGACGCAGCGATCAAGCCGTAGGACAACGCCAGGTTGCCGGTGATGTTGCGGTAAGTGCCTGCGGGCATCGCTGCCGGTTTGACCTCGTACTGAACGCTGAACTCCTCGGTGGTCTCACCGAAGGACCAACCCGCCTCGAAAGCCGCGATGTTCGCGTTCATGATCTCGGGCTTCTTGGCGAACTTCTTCTTCAGGAAGTCGATGGTTCCTTGGGTCGGCCGAGCGTAGAGCCACAGCAACATGCCGAGGGCGAACATGTTCTTGGCGCGCTCGGCCTCCTTCTTGGTGATGTCGAAGTCCTTCAGGGCCTCAACCGTCATCGAGGTCAAAGCGATCGGGTGGACGCGATACGCGGCGAGTGATTCATCGTCGAGGGGGCTCTCGGTGTACCCGACCTTCTCCAGGTTTCGCTTGGTGAACTCGTCCGTGTTGACGATGAGGTCAGATCCGCGGGGAAGGTCGGCGATGTTCGCCTTCAATGCAGCCGGATTCATCGCCACCAGGACATTGGGTTGATCGCCGGGGGTGGTGATGTCGTGATCGGCGAATGCCAGTTGGAACGATGAGACGCCCGGCAAGGTGCCCGCTGGCGCGCGAATCTCTGCGGGGAAGTTCGGCAATGTCAGCAGGTCGTTGCCCATCCAGGCGGCTTCGGACGTGAAGCGATCGCCGGTCAACTGCATACCATCACCGGAGTCCCCGGCGAACCTGATTACGACCCTGTCGACTTGAACGACCTCTTTGGTCATCTCACCCGTCTTCTGCTCGGCCTGGTGGACCCAGGTGGTGCACCCTGTTCGTCCCATTCTGCTCTCTTTTGTGTCGCATGACCATGATGTCTACGAACTGCTACCGCACGGCTAACCTGCAGCGCATGTGGCGATTGGCGTCTCGGCCCGATGTGCGTGTCCATGTCCTAGGCGCGGGGTTGGCGTGCTGCTCTCTGGAGGTGGAAGCGGCGGCGGCCACCGGGCTCCTCGTGCCGTCGGGGGACGGTAGTGACGATCACGCGCCCACCGCCACCGTGCTCGTGGTGGCGGGAACGATCACCCGGGCACTCGAGCCGGCCGTGGAGGCCCTTCACGCGGAAGCGGCCATGGCGGGGCCGGTGCGGGTGATGTCCTTCGGGGCCTGCGCCACCAGCGGCGGCCCGTATTGGGATGCGCCGACGATCGTCCAGGGTGTGCGGGGGATCCCGGTCGCCACGTACGTACCCGGCTGCCCGCCGCGGCCGGAGGCCTTGGTGGCTGAACTCGAACGACTCGTCGACTCCATGGTGATCGCGTGATCACGGAAGACCAGGTGGTCAGCACCACTCCGGATTCCTGGGTGGCCACGTGCTTGGGGCTCGCGCAGGAGGGCTTGGCCGTTGTCGATTGGCTCACCGCCATCGACCGCGACGAGACCCTCGAGATCATCGTGTGCTTGGTGAACCCGGGTGAGCCTGAGTGCGCTCTCGTCTCGTGTCGCGTCGATGTCGGGGACCCGCGCCTAGATTCACTCACCTCCTGGTTCCCGAGCGCGGATTGGCACGAACGCGAGACCGCGGAGATGTTCGGCATCGAGTTCACCGGACGTGACGCCACCGAACCCTTGCTTTTGAGGGGCTCCGATCACGCTCCCTTGCGCCATTCGTCACCGCTGGAAGCACGCGTTGAGACCCCGTGGCCGGGAGCCGATCCCGAGAGCGGGCGCCGCCGGCGAAGACTGCCGCCTGGCGTTCGACCCGAGTGGACGGTCGACCATGACTGAGCAGGTTCCGCACCGGGGTGTCATCGCTCTCATTCCGCAGGCATGCACGTCGTGCATGGTGTGCGTCAAGGAGTGCCCCACCTGGTGCATCGAGATCGACTCGCACCACGAGCAGGTCGAAGAGCCCGGTGCTCGGCCGCGTACGGTCAGCGTTCTCGACGACTTCCGAATCGACTACGGCTTGTGCATGTACTGCGGCATCTGCGTAGATGTGTGTCCGTTCGACGCTTTGGAGTGGAAGCCCGACTACGACTATCCCGCTGCCGCGCGCACGGAACTCTGCCAGGACGTCGAACGACTATCCGCATGGCAGTCCAGTGACGTCAGCGATAGTTGACGAACTGGACCGCGAAGTCCAGGTCCGCCCCCTTCACGAGCGCGATGACTTCCTGTAGGGAGTCCCTGCTCTTGTGGGTGACTCGCAACTCATCGCCCTGAACCTGGGTCTTGACACCCTTGGGTCCCTCGTCGCGGATCAACTTGCTGAGCTTCTTCGCCTGCTCGGTGCTGATCCCGGATTTGAAGGTCCCGTTGATCTTGTATTCCTTACCGGAAACCCGTGGCTCGCCGTGGTCGAGTGCCTTCAGGCTGATGCCCCGCTTGACGACCTTGTCCTTCAGCACATCCAAAGCCGCCAGGGCGCGCTCCTCGGTCGAGGAAGTGATCTCCACGACCATGTCGGCCTTCCATTCGATGGTGGTGTTGGTGTTCTTGAAGTCGAAGCGCTGGGCCACTTCCTTGGAAGCCTGGTTCAGGGCGTTATCCGCCTCCTGCTTGTCGACCTCACTGACGATGTCGAAACTGCTGTCTGCCACTGCTACCTCCCGATCCCGACCCTACTTGGGCCCTGTAGGGTTCTGTGCGCTGCGAAACAGCACGGCAGGTTGCCCGAGTGGCCAATGGGAGCGGACTGTAAATCCGTCGGCTTACGCCTACAGTGGTTCGAATC
>CAYLOH010000010.1:0-17987 GCA_964385255.1 uncultured Rubrivirga sp.
TCGCCAGCGACGTCGTCGGTCTTCTTGGCGACCTCCTTGACGAGCTCGGCACCGATCTTCTCGTAGGGATCCTCGAGATCGATCTCCTTGGCGATGGACACACCATCGTTGGTGATCGTGGGGGCGCCCCACTTCTTCTCGAGAACGACGTTGCGGCCCTTGGGGCCCAGGGTGACCTTCACGGCGTCGGCGAGCACGTTCATACCGCGCTCGAGCGACCGCCGGGCCTCCTCGTCGAATGCAATGATCTTTGACATAGGGGTCTGTTCCTCCGGAACGTCCGCGTGAAAGTTGTCACTCTCGGGTGCAGAGTGCTAAACCAAAGTTAGCACTCGACCCCTGCGAGTGCAAATCCGGTCCCAGCGTCAGCGCCCGCCGGCCGAGCCCTGGCGCACCGCGGCCCGGGCGGCGGCAAAGGACTCCGCCGCGGGAACCGCTGGCGGGTCGGCGTTCGGACCCCGCGTGCTCTCCCGCCAGGCACCGACCAAGGCAGCCGAGGCCGGCTCCCACTGCTGGATGTTGGGGTACGGCACTGCACCAGAACCCGCCACCCCGAAGGCGACCAACTGCCGATTGGGGATGTTCGAAGCGACGCCCAGATTCGCGGGCACACCGAGGAGCGGGGAGGCGTCGTAGAAAGCCCGCTGGGCCCGTGCTGCCGGCAGCGTCTCTTCGACGAGGGCGTTGGCCTCGGCGAGCACCCCGTGCTGGCGCGCGAACGTAGTGACGGCGAACCCGAAACTGCGCAGCAAGGGCACCGGAGCATGTTCCTTGACGATTCGTGGCACGGCGGTGATGCGGTAGCGGAATGCGACCCCGGTGAGAGCGGGAATGTCCTCCGGTGCGGCGATCCAGAAGGGGGCTTGGCCGGAGAGGAAGGTTTCACGGGCTTGCTGGGTGGTTACCGAGGAGTCGATCAATCCGAGTGAATTCCACGAGTCGATTCGATCGGAGTTCTTCTGGAACGCGGCGTTGTCGATACCGACTTTCGTGGGATCGACACTGCCTCCGGCGTTGGTTCCGAAGACGAAGCCACCGAGTCCTGAGAACAAGGGATACAACGCTTGTGCGGCCGGTTCCGTAGGCTCTTGACCGAGCGCCAACGCCATGGACACCTGTTCGGCGCGCTGCAATCGAAGGGCTGTGCGGCGCAGTTGCGTGAAGTTCGCGGGGGCCTCGGGCACGAGATCGGCGTTCGTGACCAATGCCACGTTCTGGGTTTGCATCGGTACGCCATAGACGTTGAATCCATAACGGAAACCGTCAACCGCGGCCATGTTCAGCGCCTTGCGAGTCCTGGGTGCCAACTCGATCGGGCTCAGCAGTGCAGATGCTGCGAGGGGACCGGTTTCCGCCGCATCAATGAAGACCAGGTCTGGTGCCGTGCGAGCAGCTCCCGACAGTAGGCGCTCGGAAAGATTCGAAAGGTCGCGTACCCGAACCCGGATACGGTGTCCGTCGATCTCCTCAGGCAATGCGGCGACGGCAGACGCCTTGTAGCCCTTCGGCACCCACACAACAAGGTCGCGCTCAGCAGCATGCGAAGCCGGCGCGAAGGCGAGTGCGGCCAGCAAGACGACCGCGGCTAGTACAGCCGCGACCGGTGAGCGGGATCCGCGCACCTGGAACTAGCGCCCAGTGACCTCAACGCCCAGCCGGCGGGCAGAGCGCGCACGCTGCCGCGCAGCGCGCATACGACGCAGCCGCTTGACGAGCATGGGATCGAAGGCGAGTGCTCGCGGATCGTCGATCAGGGCGTTGATGATCTGGTAGTAGCGGGTGGAACTCATGTCGAACAAGTCGCGGATGGCCTGTTCCTTGGCACCGGCGTACTTCCACCACTGCCGTTCGAACTCAAGGATCTGGCGATCTCTCTCGCTCAAACCTTCCCCTGCCGCTTCGTGTTCGAGGCGGGCAGCATCCATCCGGTGCTCCTTCGCAGTCAACCCCTCGAGGGGCTGGTCGTCGGGTTCCATTCGTGCAGTGGAGCGAGGGTCGAGGGAATCGCCATCGCTGGGAAGATGACCGCCATCGTATGACCTAAATGCCATCGGTGTCATTCACCCCTCCCCACAGGTGTCCCGGCGGGACAATCTACGACGACCTCCTACGACGGCCTCCTGCGCCCACGTGCACGCAAGATCACCCAACTGAAGCCGTAGCCCAGGCCGTTGGTCGCCCAGTGGAAGCCCATCGGGGCGATGACGCTGCCCGATACGACGCGCATGAGAGCGAAGATCACACCCGCCACAGTGGTAGTCAGCACACTCCCCACGACCGCGAGGACGTTGCCACGGATCCCACCGCCCACGACCGAACCCAAAGCAGGGTTGCGCTCATGGGTGCCGATGCTCGGCAACACGTGCCAGATACCGAAAAGCACCGCTGAAATCACCAGCGCCCACACCACCCCATACCGGCGGGCCAGCATCGAGAACAACACGGCGCGGAATGCGATCTCCTCAAGCATCACGGTGCCGAAGGGAACCTCGACCAAGGCCTGGAATGCGAGCCGACTACCCGAGAGAGCGCCGATGCTCTCGTCCTTGAACGCCTGGCGGGTCCTTCGAAAAGAACTTCCGATCACGTAGAACGCGGTCACCAGACCGATCGAGGCGCCCGCCCAGATGAAGCCGGACAGGTAGAAGGACCAGCCCAGACCCATGTCGGTCCAGGAGTTGCCGTCGAGAAGCCCGATCGCGATAAGGACGACAGAGCCGGCGAACGCCCACAACAGGTAGTGCGACTTGGGGGCGACCCGGTTATTGATGACGTTGATGATGACGAGGGCGACAAGCACTGCCACGAGCGGCCACCAGGGCAGACCCGGTTCGTACTCGGGGACGTGCCAGCCGATCACGCAACCACGTCCCCCACGATCCGCTCTAGGGCATCCTCGAGCATCGCGACACCGTGTTCTCGACCGTCGGCATTGACTTGGACCATGTGCACGCCGCGTCGTTGCATGGTGGCGAGGACGTGGCTGAGCGTGTCGGTGTCACGCACCTGAGGAAAGTCACGGATGTAGGACGGTCGTAGTGCTTCATCGAGTTTGCGTGCCGGAAGGGCGGCCAGATCCTTGACGTGCACGTACCCCAGGAGCGATCCGTTTTCCACGACGGGGAAACGTGAGTACCCCGTCTGAACACACAGTTCTTGAAGCTCTCTCGGCGTGACCGCGGGGGTGACCGTCACGACATCGGCAAGGGGGATCGTGATGTCGCGGACCCGCACTTCTACGAAGTCCAGGGCGCCCGTGAGGAGATCGCGTTCGCGTTCCTCGAGGAATCCGTGCCGGGCCGACTCCTCGATCAGCCCCGCGACTTCGTCCCGTGTGAACGCGGTAGCCACCTCGTCGCGTACTTGCACCCGCAGCATTCGCAACACCAGATTGGCTATCGCGTTGAGTGTCCAGATGATGGGTCGCAGGATCGTGACCACCGCGAACAGCAGTGGGCCGAGGAACATGGCCGACCCTTCCGGCCTAGCTATCGCGATGTTTTTCGGCACCATTTCACCGAGGACCATGTGCAGACTCACCACGATGATCAGCGAGACCGCAATGGCGATCGCATCACTGGCCCCGCTGGGCAGGCCAACGGAGAGCAGCGGCGCTTCCACCGCATTCGCCACCGCTGGCTTCGCCACGGCACCCAGACCGATGGAGCACACCGTGATGCCCAACTGTGCACCAGCCATCATCAAGGAAACCTTGCTCATTGCGCGCAGGGCCGTCTTCGCCGATCGGGATCCAGCCGCAGCGCGAGGTTCGAGTTGGGTCTTGCGTGCCGAGATGAGGGCGAATTCCGAACCCACGAAAAACGCGTTTCCGATCAAAAGCAGGATGGACAGGATTATCGCGGTGGTGTAGTCCATCACTCACCACCGTCGCTCTCGGCACGTTCATCATTAGCGCTCTCGCTGTCGAGGAAGCGCACGCGGACGCGATCGATCCGTCGGCCATCCATCTGCTTCACGGTCAACACCACGTCCAGGTGCACAGGTTCGTCCGGACCGACCACCGGCGCCGAAACGATCACGCTGTCGCCCTCGGTCGCCAGGCGCCCCAACCGCTCGATAATCAAGCCACCCAAGGTCTCGCTCTGCTCACCACCGGGCAACTCCACGCCGATGATGTCGCTGGCCTCGTCCGGTCGGAGCAATCCGGACAACGTCCAGCCACCTTCGCGATCCCGAGCCACCCGATGGTGCGGACGGTCCTGCTCGTCGCGGATCTCCCCGACGATCTCCTCGACGAGATCCTCCAGCGTTACAACGCCAGCCGTTCCCCCGTACTCGTCGATCACAACCGCCAACTGCAACGGGGCACCACGCAACAACTCCAACAGCGGATCGAGTTCCAAGGACTCCGGCACCGTCAGCACCGGAGCCATCACCTTCGCGATCGGGGTGGACTCGCGTTCCTCGTAAGGCACCGGCAGCACGTTCTTGTAGTGCGCGAGACCGACGATCTCGTCCTCGTTCTCACCGATAACCGGGAAGCGCGCGTGTCCGGTGCCAGCGACCAGATCCATGACCGACGCGCACGTGTCCGTCGTCTCCACGAAAACAACACGTGGGCGCGGCGTCATCACGTCCGAAGCCGTGCGCTCGCCGAACTCGATTGAGCGCGTGACCAGCTCCGCGGTCTCCTCATCCAAAGTGCCCGAGGTACCCGAGTGACTGACCAGGGACAGCAACTCCTCCGGCGAGCGCGCCGAGGCCAACTCCTCCTGCGGCTCGACACCGATCCTGCGCAAGATCCAGTTTGCCGACCCGTGCAGCACCTGCAGCAGTGGGCCAGAGACTTTGGTGAATGCCCGCTGCGGTCCGGCGACGACCCGGCCCACCCGGATCGGCTCGCTGATGGCCCAGTTCTTGGGCACCAATTCGCCGAAGATCGCCTGAGTTCCTGTGGCGAGCACCAAAGCCAGGGTGAGAGCGATTGGCAACGCCGCGCCTTCGGACACTCCAAGGCCTTGCAGTGGACCGACGAGCAGCGCCGCAATAGAGGGTTCGGCGATGAAACCGACGACCAGGCTCGTGACAGTAATCCCAAGTTGGGCACCGGACATCTGGGTGGACAGTGTCCGCAGGCCTGCCAGCAGGCTGCGAGCGCGTCGGTCGCCGCTGTCGGCCAACCGCTCCACGCTGGGTCGGTCAGCAGTGACGAAACTGAACTCGGCTGCAACGAAAATCGCATTCGCCGCGATCAGGGCAACAACAAGGAGGAGGAGGACGACTTCAGTGCCCACGACGGATCACCCCTCGATACTACGGATACCCCGTGATCGGCCCGCGGCGCAAGGCCCGCTAGCCGACCTGATTGACCGTGAGGATGGTCGAGGGGATCTTGGGAGTGGAGGTCTCGTCGGCCAGCACTGAGACACCAGCAAGGTCGGATTTCGCAGCGATTTCGATGTAATCACCTGCACCAGCGTCTACAAAGTAGTTCCAGGCAGCGATCGCGCGTTCGGTTTCTGTCGCCCTACCCAAGTAGACGTCCCCGGCCGACCATTCCACATCCGCACCGTTCTTCCTCAGCCAGATCTTCACTATCCGTGTCGCGTTGGTCGAGTTGTAGAGCTGAAGGGAGAAGGTCACGTTGTATTTCCCGGCGTTGGAGAAGGTGACTTGAGAGCCGCTGATGACGGAGACGCCCTGGGAAAAGTCGGTCGTATTCAGCGCCAGCACCTTCGGGGTGGGATCCAACGCCACGTCGACAGTGTCGAAGAAGCTGCCGTAGGCACCGAAGCCTCCGGCCGGCCCCGTCGGCCCCGTCGGCCCGGTGGCGCCCGTTGGTCCTACGGGGCCTTGTGGACCCACCGGACCCGCTGGCCCTTGCGCACCCGACGGACCAACTGGCCCGGTGGGGCCTGCGGGTCCGGTTGGCCCGGCCGGCCCAACCAGGCTCTGGCCGACTCCCCAGCGATCCGCTACTCGCGGTCCGTAGAAGAGGTAGTTCGCCGTGTCAACGTAGAAGTCACCGTCGATACCCACCTGCTCTGTGGGTGGGCCGACTCCATAGCGGATCGCGGGCGTCGGCTGGGCGACGGTTGTGTTGATCCGCACCGTCCGCTCACGCTTCGTGCACTTCTTCGGCACGACGACGATACGAACCACTTTCGTCTCTTTGTGAACACATGCCCGTAGTTGGTACTCCTTTGTCACGTGAACCGTGGTGGACGAACCCATCGCGGGCCCGGCCAGGAGCGCGGCGAGCACCATCAGCCCCGCGACACTCACGGCACGGATTCGACTATCCCCGCGGCGGAGCACCATTCGACTGTACGTCTGCGAACACGTATCTGGTTGATTGCTGGACGTTCCTGCACGGTCATCTCGCATGCGAACAACGTCGGTACAGTTAAGGCCGTACGAGTGGGGTCCTCCCCACACTCGCCCCTGTAGCTCAGTGGTAGAGCAACCGCCTTGTAAGCGGTAGGTCGTCAGTTCAATCCTGACCGGGGGCTCTTAGTATGACACGCCAAATCCCTCATAGAGAAAGGGATTCGGTATTGCACCCTGACTGGGCTTTCTAACTCTTGAGTTTTGACTTGTGGGGAAGTTGTGGGGATGGAAGGCCTGCGCTGACGATTAGCCACGAACCGCCCGAACTCCCTAAGCCCTTCGGTATTCTTGGCAGCATGTGGCAGCTCTATCTGTGATGTCTCGGACATTTCGCTGACTCGCGCGCGGCTACAAGGCGCGCGGGTTGTTTGTCCATGACGTCCTCTGGCTCGGCACTAGCCGGCCCTTTTCGAAAGCAGAGCAATGACCACGCAAGACGTTTCCCATGCACGCGCGCATGCTCACCTATCGGCCGTCGACCTCGTTGTGATCCGAGGAGGACACACAGTTCTTGACCACCTGACCGTTACCGTCTCACCTGAATCGCGCCTTGGTGTTGTCGGCGAGAATGGAAGAGGTAAGTCGACCTTTCTGCACGCTTTAGCCGGGCGAATCCAACCGGACTCTGGGGAAGTTCGAAGATTCGGCAGCATCGGCATCGCCGAACAGGAGCTACCTGTTCACGACGACCGAACGATCGGCGATCTCATTGACGTCGAACTTTCCCAATGCCGTGCCGCAGTGGCGCAACTCGATAGTGCGGCTTCGGCATTGGCTATTGACGCGCCCGGGGCTGCGGATCTCTACGCCAGGGCCCTTGACATTGCCAGTCACCTTGACGCCTGGGACTCCGACCGAAGAGTTGACATTGCGCTGCTTGAACTCGGGGCGATCACCGATCGCAGTCGCCTGCTGTCGACAATGTCGGTTGGGCAGCGCTACCGGGTGCGCCTCGCCTGCTTGCTTGGTGCCGCACACGACTTTCTGCTGTTGGATGAGCCGACGAACCACCTCGACCGCTCCGGCCTGGACTTCCTGACGGCGAGCCTGCGAACCACGAAGGCAGGTGTGGTGCTGGTGAGCCATGATCGGGCGCTGCTGGCAGACGTCGCGACGAGCATCCTTGATCTTGACCCATCTTTGGATGGTCGCGCGCAGGTGTATGGCGACGGTTATGCGGGCTATGTGCAGGGGAGGCAAGCCCAACGCGCACGATGGCAGCAGACATTCGACGAGCACAAGGCTGAGCATTCACGTCTGTCAGCCGACCTGTCGGCCGCACAGAACCGGCTGCAATCCGGGTGGCGACCACCAAAGGGAACGGGCAAGCACCAACGTGCCACACGTGCACCATCACATGTGCGTGCGATCGGCCGTCGTATTGACGACCTTCGAGCTCACGATGTGACGAAGCCGCCAGAGGCCTTGATGTTCACACTTCCCGAGTTACCCGAACTGCCCGGTGCAAGCGTGATCAGCGCCCACGACGTCATGGTCGAAGGCCGGTTGCACACGCATGTGGGTGTCGAGGTGGCTTCCGGCGATCGTCTACTGATCACTGGTCCCAACGGTGCCGGAAAGTCGACATTGCTTGCAGTCCTGGGTGGAACACTGGTGCCAACAACCGGCTCCGTTGCTGTGTCAGTGACCGCCCGCCTGGGAGTCGTTTCACAGGACTCATCGTGGAAGGATCAGCGCTCAGCGTTTGAGGTCTATCAATCAAGGGTCAACGAACTGCTGAACAGCGGTTTGGCCCCCGAGCTCGTTGTTCCCTTAGGAGCATTGGGTCTTCTTCGGGCGAGCGATGCAAGCCGACCTGTCATGCAGTTGTCCATCGGTCAACAGCGTCGCCTGGACCTGGCGCTGGCGCTAGCCGCCCGCCCACATGCCCTGTTGCTGGATGAACCAACGAACCACCTTTCAATGGCCCTCGTGGACGAACTTTTCGAAGCGTTGGACAACACACCGGCTGCAGTCATCGTCGTCACCCATGACCGACAACTCCAACGTGACCTTGAGAGTTGGCCCACGTTAACGATTGGTGCGGAATAGGTCTTCCTTGGAAAGGAACTTGTAAGCGGTAGGTCGTCAGTTCAATCCTGACCGGGGGCTCACCTTGGTCATGGCAGGCTCTCCCCGTGCAGATGACCGGCGTCGCCACGGAGCCGCAGTTGGCGTTCCTCCCGTGGGATCTGCCTCTCGAGGAGTGGCCCGAGGACGTGGTGGTGGCGCTCCCACGAGGCATTTCCCGGCACATCGTCCGCTTCGTTCGAATGGATGGCGTCGTCTACGCGATCAAGGAAGTCGAGTGGGAGCTCGCGGAACGTGAGTATCGACTCCTGACCGACTTGAACAAGCGCGCGGTGCCAGCAGTGGAACCGGTCGCAGTGGTGCGGGATCGGGTCGACGCAGACGGTGAGGATCTGCCCGCTGCGTTGATCACGCGGCACCTGCAGTATTCGCTGCCCTACCGTGCGTTGTTCTCCTCCACACTGCGAGCAGAGACGGCCGATCGCCTTCTCGATGCACTCGCGCTACTGCTGGTGCAGTTGCACCTGACCGGCTTCTCCTGGAACGACTGCTCGCTGTCCAACACATTGTTTCGCCGGGACGCCGGTGCGTTTGCGGCATATCTGGTCGACGCGGAAACAGGTGAGTTGCACGGGGCCCTAACCGACGGGCAACGCACCTACGACCTCGAAACCGCTGCGACAAACGTGGCTGGTGAACTGATGGATCTGCAAGCGGGCGGGAGGTTGCAGCACGATCTCGATCCGATCGTGATCGGCGTAAGCCTTCGCACCCGCTACGAAACCTTGTGGAAGGAGATCACCAGCCCCATCGTGTTCTCGCGCACGGATCGCTATCCATTGGAAGCACGGATTCGGCGGCTGAACGAGCTCGGCTTCGACTTCGCCGAGTTACAGGTGGTGACCGCCGCGGACGGCGACCATATGACGGTCCAGCCCAAGGTGGTGGATGCCGGCCACCACTCACGGCGTCTCATTCGCTTGACCGGATTGGACGTCGAGGAGAACCAGGCGCGACGACTGCTCAACGACCTCGACTCCTACCGGGTGAAGATCGGACTCGGCCCTGAAGATGAGGAGATCGCGGCACATCAGTGGGTGTCCGAGCGATTCGAACGTGCGATGGCCGAGGTGCCCGCACACCTACGTTCGCGAATGGAACCGGCGCAGATGTTCCACGAGATCCTCGAACACCGGTGGTTCATGTCCGAGCAAGCCGGGCAAAGCGTTCCATTCCTCGATGCCGTGCACAGTTACGTGGACACGGTGTTGGTAGCCAAACCCGACGAGCGCAGCGTGATCGGCGCGCGCAGCGGTGAACCCGGGGATGCGACCGAAGAACTGCGAATCATCGTCCCTGACGCTGACGACTAAACCGTAGGTTTCGATCGTGGATCTCGAGCAAGAACACCTCAGCCTGCTGGTGATCGCCGGTATCTCCGCAGCGACCTATTCCGCTTGCCGACGCGCCAGTTCGTGGACCACCTCACGGGTGCTCGGGTAGAGCTGCTCGAAGCCTCCGAACAACGCGTCGTAGATATCGGCGGTGCTCGGATTCGGCTCGATGACCCTCGGATCTCGCGCCCAATCGGTGTCCGCAGGGACCAGACCCGCACCGATAGCCGCCATCAACGCGTCGCCGTAACTAGCACCGATCGTCTGTTGCGGCAGGAACTGTGGTCGTTGGGTGACATCGCTGACGATCTGCGTCCACAATCCCCCTTGGGTTCCCCCACCCACCGCGACTATGCGCTGCGGCAGGTCCTGGCCGACCTCGTCCAACAATCCCAAGATCTGTCGAAAGCCGAAAGCAGTGCCCTCGTAGGTAGCCCGGAATAAATGGCCGCGCGCGTGACGCAGCGAAAGCCCGGCGATCACGCCTCGGGCATCGGGATCGAAGATCGGCGTGCGCTCTCCCGCGAAGTAGGGCAGCAAGAGGAGTCCGTCGGCACCCGGAGGGGTTGCGGCAGCCTCCTCGATGAGGGTCTCGAACGGCACTCCACCCATGACGTCGCGCATCCAGGACGTGAGGATGCCCGAGGTAGCCATGCCGGCCGCAGCGGTGTAGGTGCCAGGCTCGATGCCTGCCGTCGTCCACAGCAGGGGTGATGTGCGCAACCCGGGTAGAACTTGGACAACGAACATCGTCGATCCGTACATGAGCATGACGTCGCCGGGACGGCGCACTCCGACGCTCAACGCCTCCGCCCACGCGTCTACCGTGCCCGCGGCAACGGGAGTCCCCTCACGCAGGCCGGTGATCGATGCAGCCTGCGCCGTGACGGTGCCGACGATCTCGCTGGGCCACGCCAATCGCGGCATGGTCATGCCGGGAGCGATCTCGTCGATCCAATCGTCCATCCACCGGAACTCGTGGATGTCGTAGAGCGGATCACACTGGCTCGCGGTGTGGTGATCGAGGACGTATTCACCCGTCAACTTCGCCACTACGTACGAATTCGAATTGAACCAACGCGTGCTCTTTCGCCACACATCCGGCTCATGCCTTCGAACCCACAACATCTTCGGACCGACGGCCTGGGTGCTCAATGCCGTCCCACCGCGTCTGACGATCTCGTCGGCACCCAATCTCTCGGTCAGTTCAGCGATCTCTTCCGCGGCGCGCATATCGATTCCGTACAAGATCGCTGGTCGTTGCGGGACGAGATCGTCGTCGCACAGCAGAAGGCAGGGACCGATTCCGCTGACGCATAGGGCAGCGATCGCGTCGCGGTTTGTCTCATCGACCAGTTGCCTGCTCAAAGCGACAACGTCTGCCCACCACACCCGTTCGGCATCCATCTCGGCCCAGCCAGGGCGGGGTAGATCCATACCGTGCGATACCTGTGCCGAGGCGAGGACGTCCCCCTTCGGTGTGACCAGCACGGCTTTGCTGCTGGCCGTGCCAATGTCGATGCCCAGCAGCAACTCACTCATCGAGCGACTTCCCATCCACGGAATCCTGGGCCCCTTGGTCACCGTCGACGTTGCCGAAAGCGCTGCAAGCGGGCTGTTCGACAATCTAGCCTCGCAGTCGGTCCCAGGGAGAGAGGTCGCGTGAACGCACAACGTCCCACCACCATGGAAGCCGTGGTCTGCTACGGCCCGGAGGACTACCGCTACGAGCACATTCCCGTGCCGCAGCCGGGTCCGGGAGAAGCACTCATCAAGGTCGAGGCCTGTGGCATCTGCGCCAGCGACCTGAAGTGCTACCACGGAGCCACCAAATTCTGGGGTGACGGCATACGGCCGGCCTACGTCGAGCGGGTGGTCGTTCCGGGCCACGAGTTCGTGGGACGCGTGGTGGAGATCGATGAGGAGGCCGCCGAGCGCTGGGGTGTCGGGGTCGGAGACCGGGTGGTCGCGGAGCAGATCGTGCCCTGCGGCCAATGCCGCTACTGCGAGCGAGGGGACTATTGGTTGTGCGCACCGCACAACATCTTCGGCTTCAAGCATGTGACGCATGGCGCGATGGCGGAATACATGATCTATCCACGCAACGCGAGGGTGCACAAAGTCTCCTCGACCATCCCTCCAGAGCATGCAGCATTCGCCGAGCCTTTGTCGTGCGCCCTCCACGCGGTGGAGAGGGCGAACATCCAATTCGAGGACGTCGTTGTCGTGGCTGGGGCTGGCCCTATCGGATTGGGCATGGTCGCTGGATCGGCAGCGAAGAGCCCTGCGGCAGTCGTGTCACTCGACATGAGCGATGAACGACTGGATGTGGCCCGCGCCTGCGGTGCCACGCACACCGTCAACATCGGTCGGGAAGATCCCCTTCCGCTGGTGCACGAGTTGACTGGTGGGTGGGGTGCTGACGTCTACATCGAAGGCACTGGTCATCCGGCAGCGGTGCAGCAGGGACTCACACTGCTGCGCAAGCGCGGCCGATTCGTCGAGTACAGCGTGTTCGGATCGGATGTGACCGTCGACTGGAGCATCATCAGCGACGACAAGGAGCTAGACGTTCTCGGTGCTCACCTCGGTCCCCACTGCTGGCCTGCTGCCATTCGCATGATCGAATCCGGGCTGCTGCCGCTGGACCGGATCTGCAGTCATCAATTGCCGATATCGAGGTTCAAAGAGGGGCTCGACCTGGTTCACTCCGGAACAGAGTCGATCAAGGTGTCACTGATCCCGTGACAACGTCCGTCCACTGCTTTGGCTAACGGCGCTGTCTCACATGCGTCGAGCGTAGATCGAATTCAAAACGATGCCAGTGGCGACCGATGCATTCAGCGACTCCTGCTCCCGAACCATGGGTATGCGGATGAGGAAATCGCAGGTCTGAGCAACGAGTCTCGACAGGCCCTCGCCTTCGGATCCGACAACCACTACCACTTTGTCGTCGATCACATCCTGATCGATGTCGCCGAGTTCGAGGTCGGAGCGGGCGTCCAGCCCGATCGACATCCAGCCGCGGTCGTGCAGTTCCTCGAGTGCTGATCGCAGGTTGGTGACCCGAGCAACAGAGAGCCGCGACAAAGCCCCCGCGGACGCCTTCCAGGCGGACGCCGTCACGCCCGCGGATCGGCGCGATGGCAGAACCATTCCCGAGGAGCCGAACGCCGCGGCCGAACGTGCGATGGCGCCAACGTTGTGGGTGTCGGTGATGCCGTCCAGCATCACGAGGAGGTTGCCGGTGGACACGTCATCGAGATGCGCGTACTCGTATTCCGGAACCGACAGGACGAGTCCCTGGTGGAGTCCCAGATGCGCGAGTGCATCAAGGTCCGTACGACTGCCCTCGAAGATCGGTATCCCTTGATCGTGTGCCAAGGAGATCGACTCACGCCATCTGTCGTCGGGGTCTGCGCGCACCTGGAGATAGAGGGCCGTTGCCGGAACGCGCGCTCGCAAGGCCTCTAGCACCGAGTTCCGTCCGATCACCACGTCGCCCGAGGCCTTACTCGCGGTCTTACTCGCGGCCTTGCTGGAGGCTCGTGTGCGCGGAGCATCCTTGGCTTGCCGTCGGGCCTTCTTGGCCGCTGGGTGATGGGCGCGTTCAGTCGCCTTCGGTGTGGGACCCCGCCCCTCCAAACTCGCCTTGCGTTGTCCGCCGGATCCGACGCTCGCGCCCTTCTTGCTCGCGCCCTTGCGCATCGCGCCGCGGCGCTGGGAGTTACCCGCCATCGACGTCGCTCCGCTCATCAGACGAACCAGGATCGACAAGGGCCCACCGTGGGCCCTCCGCGGTGTCTTCGATAGCGATACCCATCGCCGTGAGTTGGTCTCGAATCGCGTCCGCCGCGGCGAAATCCTTGCGCTCTCTCGCCGCCTGGCGTTGTTCCAAGGCCACGCGGACCAAACCGTCGACCGCTTCGCTGAGGCGCTCATCGGATCCGGGGGTGCGCCAATGTGCGGGATTGAGCCCGAGGACATCGAGCATTGCGACAACCGACGTCAGCGCACCTTGCACAGTGTCGAGGCCGCCGCTTGCAAGAGCGGCGTTTCCCTCGCGAACTACACCATGGATAACCGCGAGCGCTTGGGGTGTGTTGATGTCGTCATCCATCGCCTCGTCGAACGCGCGTGCCCGAGCAGCAGGAACGACTTCGATGTTTTCGAGTCCCAACTTTTCCAACGCGCGCGCGATGAAGCCCTCGATGCGCCGGAAACCCTGACCGGCGTCGGTAACCATGGAGTCGGAGAATTCGAGCATCGAGCGGTAGTGCGCGCCCGCAAGGTAGTAACGCAGCTCGATCGGACGTACACGTTGAACAACTTCGGAGACGAGGAGTGAGTTCCCGAGCGACTTGCTCATCTTCTCGCCCGCAGTGGTGACCCACGCGTTATGGAGCCAGTAGTTCGCGAAGCCATCACCCGCACACTTCGATTGCGCGATCTCGTTCTCGTGGTGTGGAAACACCAGATCAAGCCCACCACCGTGGATGTCGAAGGTGGCTCCGAGGTACTTATGCGCCATTGCCGAGCATTCGATGTGCCAACCGGGACGCCCGTCACCCCACGGGGTCTCCCAGGACGGCTCGCCTTCCTTTGCGCCTTTCCACATGGCGAAGTCGCGCGGATCTCGTTTGGCTCGGGCCTCGACATCGTCGGCGGCCAGCATGTCGTCAACTCTCTGTCCACTCAGGGATCCGTACTCCGGGTACGCGCGCACATCGAAGTAGACATCGCCACCGGCGGCGTATCCGTATCCCGCGTCGATGAGCCGTTGCATGAGCTGCACCATCTCGGGAATGTGACCCGTGGCGCGTGGTTCGTATGTGGGGGGCAAGCAGCCGAGGGTGTCATAGGCCCACGTGAACGCTCGTTCGTTGCGCATCGAGACGACCCAGTACGGAACTTCCTCATGGCCTGCGTTGTGCAGGATCTTGTCGTCGATGTCGGTGACGTTCCGGATGTAGGTGACGTCGAAACCACGTGCCATCAGCCAGCGGCGGATGATGTCGAAAGCCACACCACTTCTGATGTGGCCCACGTGGGGTGGCCCCTGAACTGTGGCACCGCACACGTATATGCCCACTCGCCCCGGCTCTACCGGCACGAAGTCACGGACACTGCGCGAGGCAGTGTCGTGCAGACGAAGCACGGACTCAGGCACGGACAGACATTAGCGCTGCCTTAGCGAGGCTTCGTCAGTCGAGCCACCGAGTTACCGCGTTGAATGCGACCTGGTTCACGGCACGGCGCTCTGCCGTGGGCATGTTCAGTTGCGATCCCGTGTAATGACTCGTGTTGATGATGACGTCATTCACGAGGGTATAGACGTTGTAGGTGTCGCTGGTGTACCTGTCGGAGTACTCACCGGTGACGACATCTTCGTAGTTCATGTTCATGAAGACCGACGGCACGCCGGCAATAGTCACCAGGGGGACATTGCCCGTCGTGGTGAGCCTCGACCAGGTGTCGACTGATCCGTCTTCGTACGTCTGCTGTCCGTTCGCTGCACCCGCGCACTCGCGTAGACCCTTCTTGAGCGCATTGAATGCAGAGATCGCCTTCTCGTTCGACTCATACTGGTTGACGGTCACATTGATGCCTCCATCGCGACCGCGGCCTTGATAGTTGATGGAGAAGTTGTACTTGCCGCCGGGATAGTCGACGCTCTTTTGATCATCTCCGCATAGGTACGACTTGCCCGTCGAGGGGTTGGCGTTGAAACTTGCGCCCTTGCGCACCTTCAAGGACGCGGGAATGTCTCGGTAGTCGACCATGTGGCTGGCTGCATAGGCGTAGAGATCCCGGTCGTAGGCCTGAGCCGGTGCGGCGAAACCGACTCCCGCGATGGCAACGGATGCTGCGATGACGGCGATCTTCTTCATGCGAATCCCCTCGATCGATGTGGAAACAGATTAGGACGTAGATCGAATCTCAACGAGTGCCGTTGCGATCGCGGCGATTCCCTCACCGCGCCCGGTCAGGCCGAGACCGTCGGTTGTGGTACCCGAGACGCTCACCGGTGCACCCAAGGCGGCGGACAAGACGTCCTGCGCCTCGCTGCGGCGTTCACCGATCCTCGGCCGATTACCGATCACTTGCACCGCGGCGTTCACGATGCGAATTCCCGAGGCACGCGCGGTCTGCGCAGCGTGCGCGATGAGACTGATGCCCGACGCCTCCGCCCACTGCGGATCGTCGGTGCCAACGAGGGATCCCAGGTCGCCAAGTCCACTCGCCGACAGAACCGCATCGCAGATCGAATGAGCCGCGACGTCAGCGTCGGAATGACCGTCAAGGCCATCGTGGTCGGGCCACAGCAACCCGGCCAACCACAACGGGCGACCCGGGGAGAATGCATGGACATCGGTTCCGATACCCACGCGCAGGTCCGTCATCGCACTCTCCGCTTGGCGACCAATGATTCGGCCAACAGGAAGTCCAGTGG
Source organism: uncultured Rubrivirga sp. (assembly GCA_964385255.1). GTDB lineage: Bacteria > Actinomycetota > Actinomycetes > S36-B12 > S36-B12 > S36-B12. The sequence continues at coordinate 16,231 of CAYLOH010000010.1, forward strand.
CCTCGTCACCTTGAAGGCTTCCTCATGGCCGTCGATCGAGTGGACGGTGATGCCCAGCGATTCGACCATTCCAGCGTCATCGGTGACCGGCGAGTCGACTTCCGCATGCGCCCGCTGCAAGACGTCGCGACGAAACCCCTGGGGTGTCTGGGTTGCACGAAGTTGGTCGCGCGGCACCGTCCCAACGATCCGACCGTGATCATCAATCGACTTGATCGTGTCCACCACGGGTACCACTGGGATCACCGCTTCGTGGCCATCGCGCACAGCAGCGGCGACTTCGGTGACGACTTCGATGGGAACCAGTGGACGTGCCGCATCGTGAACGAGGACCACGTCCACATCGTCGGGAAGCGCGATAAGCGCACGCGCGACAGACTCCGATCGGGTATCCCCGCCGGAGACGACCGACACTTCAGCTGGGAACTCCTGTTGGGCAAGAAGTGCACGAACCTGTTCGACACTGGACTCCGGTGCGGCCACGATCACGACCTCCACCAGCGGACTAGCCGCCAGGGCCTTGACCGCATGCACGAGCATCGGGGTGCCAGCGATCTCGCGGAGAGCCTTCGGTGCACCAGGCCCGAGACGTTCGCCCTTTCCTGCTGCAGGAACGAGGGCGGCGACGCGGCCCGATGTCGGCGCGACGCTCATCGCGAAGAGTGGTTCGAAGAGTGACTCAGGACGCCAGAACCTCGTCGAGGATGGCTTCGGCCTTGACCTCATCGGTCTTCTCGGCCAACGCCAACTCGCTCACCAGGATCTGACGCGCCTTAGCGAGCATCCGCTTCTCTCCTGCGGAGAGACCTCGCTCCTGTTCACGGCGGAAAAGGTCACGAACCACCTCGGCCACCTTGATGACGTCGCCGGAAGCCAACTTCTCGAGATTGGCCTTGTACCGACGGGACCAGTTGGTCGGTTCCTCGGTGTACGGCTGGCGCAAGACGTTGAAGACCTTGTCGAGTCCCTCGGCATTCACAACGTCACGAACACCCACGAGATCGACGTTGTCCGCGGGCACGCGAACCGTGAGGTCACCTTGCGCGACGCGGAGAACCAGGTACTCCCGATCCTCTCCCTTGATCTTTCGCATCTCCACGGATTCGATAACTGCTGCTCCGTGGTGCGGGTAGACGACCGTGTCTCCGACGTTGAATGCCATTGAGAGGAACCCCTTTCCAGAACGTCGATTCTACCACCGGGGTTCTGGCCGATATTCTGCGGATGTGCCCATACGTCGAAACACCACAGTCCTGCTGTCCGGGGCCCTCCTGGCCTCGTCCCTTGCCCTCACGGGTTGCTTCAACGGCATGAACGCCCAGACCAACATCCAGAACGACCAACTGACAGGCAACGGAGTCCAGGCTGTGGTGGGCAACGTGCGCGCGGAGAATCTCACCATCGTGGCGGGCCCAGAGGGGTCGCAGAGTGCCACGTTGATCACACGGATCATCAACGGTGATCCCGAGCCCGACGCGCTCCTGAGCGTGCAGATCGACGGTGTTCCGGCCTACGTGACCGGCGACTTCGTCGAACTACTCCCCGCGGCGTCGGTTGGTTTCGGATACGACGCCGATCGCTGGATCAACTCATACGAGTTCGACGCTGCCATGAGCTCGTACGTCCCCGTCACCCTTCAGTTCGAGCGCGCGGGCATCGTGGAAGTGGACGTTCTCGTCGTACCTGCGGACGGCTTCTACGAGGGCATCGAGCCGGTTCCGCCGGCGGCATGAGTTCGAGCCGGTTCCGCCGGCTGC
>CAYLOH010000010.1:18087-47271 GCA_964385255.1 uncultured Rubrivirga sp.
GCATGAGTTCGAGCCGGTTCCGCCGGCTGCCTAGGCCTCGAACTTGTAGCCCAGGCCGCGAACCGTCACCAAGTGGACCGGGTGTGCCGGGTCTTCTTCGATCTTGGCGCGTAGGCGCTTGACGTGTACATCGAGGGTCTTCGTGTCGCCGACGTAGTCGGAGCCCCAGACGCGATCGATGAGTTGGGCGCGAGTCAGTACTCGCCCGGAGTTGCGGATGAGGATCTCCAGGAGATCGAATTCCTTCAAAGGCATGGTGATCTGCTGGCCTCGCACCGTCACCACGTGCCGCTCGACATCCATCCGAACCGGACCTGCTTCCACGGCCGCGGGCAACAACTCATCGAGGTCGCCGTGGCGTCGCAAGACCGCGCGCAAGCGCGCGAGTAACTCTCGCGAGGAGAACGGCTTCGTGACGTAGTCGTCGGCTCCAAGTTCGAGGCCCACAACCTTGTCGACTTCGCCGTCTTTTGCCGTGAGCATGATGATCGGAACCTGCGAGCGAGTTCGAATCTGTCGACACACCTCCGTGCCCGGCAGACCCGGCAGCATCAGATCCAACAGGATGAGATCCGGGCCGACCTTCTCGAACTGATCCAGGGCAGTGTTGCCATCGGACGCGACGACTACTTCGTAGCCTTCCCGCTCCAACATGAAGGTGAGGGCTTCGGAGAAAGACTCCTCGTCCTCGACGACCAGCACCCGAGTCATGGACGTCCTCCCTACTCCGGGCTCGCAACGATATCGACCTGCAAATGCTGAGCTTCACGAGACGAACCGATCTGCGGGTCATAGGACGGCAACCGCAACGTGAAGGTCGAGCCAGTGTTGACCTCGGACCACACGGTGCATTCACCACCATGGTTCTGACACACGTGCTTGACGATCGCGAGACCCAAGCCAGTTCCGCCCGTGCTGCGCGAGCGCGCCGGGTCCACGCGGTAGAAGCGTTCGAAAATGCGATCCAGGTCATGACCCGGAATGCCGATGCCCTGATCCTTAACGGCGATCTCGACGATCCCGTCCATTACGCGGGAGGAGACCGCAACCCGAGTGTGGCTGGGTGAGTAGACAATCGCATTGGTCAAAAGGTTGCGCAGGGCAGTGAGCAGTTGCGCTCGATCACCGTAGATCTCAGCACCCGAATCATCACTGCGGATGAGTTCGATGTCCCGGCTCACCGCCAACGTGCGAACCTCATCGAACGCCCGAGAGATGAGTTCGTCGACACTCACCACCTCTGCTCGGGTCATGGGGTCGTCGCTTTGCAGCCGCGACAGGTCGATGACGTCCTGGATGAGGCTGCTGAGTCGGGCGGCCTCTACCTGCATGCGCTCGGCGAAGTGCCGCACCTGCTCGGAGTCGTCGGCTGCCGACAAGACGGTTTCGGCGAGAAGCGACAAAGCTCCGACCGGGGTCTTCAATTCGTGGCTGACGTTGGCCACGAAGTCGCGTCGGACTGCATCCACGCGTCGTTCCTCGGCGAGGTCGTCGATCAAGATGAGGATGGCCCCGGTTCCCAGGGCAGCGGCGCGCACTCGCAATTCCAGGAGTTCGCGTCCCAGAGGTGGCCGGCGCACACGCATCTCCTGCTCGCGGGCATTGCCGTCATCGCTCACCCGTTCCACAAGCCGAGCGATATCCGGGATGGTCAATGCACTTCGGTTCACCAGCCCGAGGGCCAGGGCGCGCGAACTCGCTCGGATCACCGCCCCATCGGGCGCGGTGACGATGGACGCCGCTGGTAGGACCGACAGGACCCGGATGACCTCCTCGGGAACGGCCGGACGAACGTCGGGGGAACGATTCACCCCCGGGTTATCCACGTCCACGCGTCTGCGGAGAGCCACGAGCGCAGGATAGGTCTGCGTTGGCCCCACGGCTCACCCTCCGGGCCCTCGTGAGCACATGTTTGGCCGAGCGTTCATCTGGACAACCGAAAGTTCACGTGCGAGACAAACGTTGTTCATGTTGTGGACAGGGATTGCCACCACGGGGGCGTACCCTGAAGGGACATTCCTACTTCTGGACGGACACATGCGGGCGGCCTACTACGAGCAGTTGGACCGGGTCAACGACGATCTGGTCGAAATGACCCGACTTGTCGGTTCCGCCATGAACCGTGCCACCCAAGCTCTCCTGGATGCAGACCTGCCTCTGGCGGAGGCGGTCATCGACTTCGACGCCAAGGTCGACACCTTGGCCAGCGATGTCGAGGAGCGCTGCTACGAACTGGTGGCTCTCCAGCAACCGGTGGCCACCGACCTGCGCGTGATCATCGGTGCGCTGCGCATCGCGAGCTCCCTCGAGCGCATGGGAGACCTCGCCGAACACGTCGCCAAGCAGGCCCGCATGCGATTTCCCAAGGTCGCCGTACCCCAGGAGTTGCGGGCGACCTTCGCCGAGATGGGTGCCCTCGCCGAGGCCATCGTCTCCAAGACCGGTTCGGTGATCGCGACCAAGGACGTCGCGCTGTGCGCGGACATCGCCCAACATGACGAGCAAATGGACCGACTCCACCGGGAACTGTTCACGATCGTGCTGTCACCAACGTGGAAGTACGGCGTCGAGGAGGCCATCGACGTCACATTGCTCTCTCGCTACTACGAGCGTTATGCCGACCATGCGGTCTCGGTCTCCCGGCGCGTAGTGACCATCGTGACGGGCGAGCCGTATGTAGCGGTCTCGCTTGAGGATCACGCCGGTCGGTGAAGCCGAGGTGGCCGCATCCACGGGGGTGCGGGACACTAGCGCGATGTCCGTCGTCCGATCTCTGAGCGACAACCGGCGCTCGCGCGCTGGATTCGGCACGGCCCCCAAGCGTGTCGCGATGCTGTCCATACACACCTCGCCGCTGGATCAACCTGGTACCGGGGACGCCGGGGGCATGAACGTCTACGTCGTGGAGACCGCCAAGCGTCTCGCCGAAGCCGGTACCGAGGTGGAGATATTCACCCGCGGGACGTCGTCCTCATTACCTCCCTCGGTCGAGTTGGCGCCTGGAGTTCTGGTGCGCCACATCACCGCAGGCCCGTACGAGGGACTGGTCAAGGGCGACCTACCCGGCCAGTTGTGCGCGGTGACAGCCGGAGTCATGCGTATCGAGGCGAGCAAGCCCGAGGGCTGGTACGACCTCATCCACTCGCACTACTGGCTCAGTGGACAGGTGGGCTGGCTGGCCTCCGAACGTTGGCGAATTCCACTCGTGCATTCCATGCACACCATGGCGAAGGTCAAGAATCTGGAGCTCGCGGAGGGCGACACTCCAGAACCCGAGATCCGCATCATCGGTGAGCAACAGGTTGTCGATATCGCAAGCCGACTGACGGCCAACACCGCGGATGAGGCGCAACAGCTGATCGACCTCTACGGGGCCGATCCGTCGCGCGTCGATGTCATCCATCCCGGTGTGGACCTGCGGACGTTCACGCCCGGTGACAAGGCGGCCGCTCGGCGGAGAGTTGGGCTGGCAAACGACGAATTCATCGTGTTGTTCGTCGGCCGAATTCAGCCACTCAAGGCACCCGACATCCTGGTGCGAGCGTTGGCCGAGGTCCGCCGAGATCGTCCCGACGTCAAGGTGCGTGCTGTCATCTGCGGTGGTCCGTCGGGGAGTGGCTTGGACAAGCCCACCGCGCTCATGGATCTCACCAGCGATCTCGGTCTCACTTCACGCGTGACCTTCATGTCCCCGACGTCACGTGAAGCGCTCGCGGACCTGTACCGGGCCGCAGACGTGACCATGGTGCCCTCGTACTCGGAATCCTTCGGGTTGGTCGCCGTCGAGTCGCAGGCGTGTGGCACTCCGGTCATCGCAGCGGCGGTCGGCGGTCTTCGCACCGCCGTTGCACACGATGTCAGCGGCCTGCTCATCGAGGGACACGACCCGCGCACTTACGCCGCTGCCATAGCTCGGTTCGCCGACGATTCGGAACTGTCTGCGCGGCTGAGTCACGGCGCTGTCATGCACGCCGCAGCGTTCGGATGGGAGGGCACGACGCTCGGCCTACTGGACACCTACCGAGCTGCACTGGCCGATCAGCGAAGCGGTCGCCTCGCTGCCACCACGTGAGCACCTCCGGTCGCGCCACCGTTCCTTCGGTGGTCCTGCAGTTCCTGGCCTCACATGAACTGCCGTTCGAATCCATCGACGAACGATCGATCGCCGTGGAGGTTCCCGGTGAGCAGAAACTCAAGACCACGGTTTCGCTCGCGTTCGGTGACACGGCAGTGACAGTGAATGCTTTTGTGATCCGTCGGCCTGACGAGAACACAGAGAACGTGTATCGCTGGCTTCTCGAACGGAACAAGCGCATGTATGGACTGGCGTACAGCGTGGATCACTTGGGCGACGTCTACCTCACCGGACGTTTTCCACTGAAGGGGTTGGACGAACCCGAACTAGACCGCATCTTCGGTGCGGTCAGCGAGTACGCGGACGGCGCGTTCAACGTCCTACTCGAGCTCGGTTTCGCCTCGGCGATCAAGCGCGAGTGGCAGTGGCGCAAGGAATCGGGGTTGCCCACCGACAACCTCGCTGCCTTCCGTCATCTGGCCGAACCCGCCGACTGACGGTATCGAGAAGTTCGATCGGTCCATCGGGCAGGATTGCACCATGACCGATGCGCCCTACACCCTGATCTTGTTGCGTCACGGCGAGAGCGAGTGGAACGCCAAGAACCTCTTCACTGGATGGGTGGATGTGGACCTCACCGACAAGGGTCGCGACGAGGCACGTCGTGGTGGCGAACTGCTCCTCGAGGCTGGGCTGTTGCCCGATGTCGTTCACACCTCGCTCCTGACGCGCGCGATCCGCACCAGTCAACTGGCGCTGGAGGCCGCCGACCGCATGTGGATCCCGGTGAGGAGAAGCTGGCGCTTGAACGAACGTCACTACGGCGCGCTGCAGGGCAAGAACAAGAAGCAGACACTGGAGGAGTTTGGGGAGGAGCAGTTCATGCTGTGGCGGCGCAGTTACGACGTGCCACCGCCACCCATCGCACCCGACGACCCCTACGCCCAGACCGACGATCCTCGTTATGCGGCGCTGCCACCGGATGCCCGGCCGGCAACCGAGTGCCTGGCCGATGTGGTCCGGCGCATGATTCCCTACTGGGAAGATGTGATCGTCGCTGAGGATCTTCGCGTCGGAAGGACCGTGCTCGTCGCCGCCCACGGCAACTCCCTTCGCGCGCTGGTGAAGCACCTCGATGGCATCTCCGATGCGGACATCGCCGAACTCAACATCCCCACAGGAATTCCGCTCGTCTATCGACTGGACGCGGACCTCACGCCAGTGGTGCCCGGCGGCGAGTACCTGGATCCCGATGCGGCCGCCACCGCTGCGGCTGCAGTCGCCGCGCAGGGCAAAGGCTGATCCACCCCGTGGCGCACTCGCTGACCGAGCGATTGGACCTGCTGGATTCAACGCTGCGTGAGTGGGATGCGACCGTCCTGGCAAGCGACCCCGACGAGGGCATCGTGCTCGACCGTTCGGCGTTCTACCCCGGTGGCGGAGGCCAACCGCCCGATCACGGCGTCCTGCTGTGGGGTGGGGTGCAAACGCGAATCGTGGGTGCCCGCCGCGGGGATGACATCCGCTTGATCGCCGCGGAGGGCGATCCCCTTCCACCCGTCGGCACCGCCGTAAGAGGAGCGATCGAGGACGCTCGACGTACGGCACTCATGCGCACGCACTCAGGCCTGCACTTGCTGTCGGGCGTGGTGTTCCGCGACTTCGGAGCGCTGGTGACCGGGTCGAACATGGATCCGTTGAGCGGTCGCTTGGACTTCAACCTGGAGTCCGTTCCCGAGGGTTTCAAGGAGGCCGTCGAGCAGGCGTGCAACGCAGAGGTCGAAGCCGACCGTGCGATCGAGGCCTACGAGTTGCCACGAGAACGAGCCTTCGAGATCCCCGACATCATCCGCACTGCCACCAATCTGCTGCCGGCAGGCATCGAGATTGTGCGGATCGTGGACATCAAGGGTCTAGATGTGCAAGCCGATGGAGGTACGCACGTCGCGTCTACCCGTCACGTCGGTCGAATCAGGGTGCAGAAGGTGGAGAACAAGGGCAAGGGTTTTCGACGAATCCGCATCGCGCTCGAGTCGAATTGACGTACTCATTCTGAACGGGCCGATACCGCGGCGTTGAATGCGTCGCATGCCTCGTCGTTGACGAGTAGGAAGCGCCTGAGTGAGGTCGCCGCACGCCACCTCGAACTAGCGGCCCATGATCGACTTGATCCGCGGGCGGATGTCGAACATGTAGATCAACGCGATGACCGCCCCCGCGATACCGAACAAGCTCAGCGTGAGGTTAGGGGCCAGACCGGTGAGCAACGCAATGCCGGTGAGAACCAGCCACAGGATCTTGCTCTGCCGCCCGATCGCGGGGAAGGCGGCCGTGGGAGCACGCAGGCAGTCGACGAAGGCGAATCCCTTCAGTCCTAGGAGCACGACCCACAGGGCGAGGACGACGATGTCTTGCACGGCACCGAACATGCCTCCACGGTACCTGCCGAAGATGAGGACCGCACGAACGAAGGGCGCCACCTTTCGATGGCGCCCTGCACGTTCAGTGAGAGTCGATCAGACTCCGACGGCTTCGCGGACGAGGACAACGGTCTCGGAAACGTTCTTGCGTACCGATCCGGCCGCACTGCGTGCGGACTTGACCGAGTCACTCACGAAGCCGCGGCCACGCTCAGCTACCTCGGTGACCTGTGCCGGCACGTCCATCTTGGGAAGTTCCACCTTCGGTAGCTCGAACTTCGGGAGATCCAGCTTCGGCAACTCGAACTTGGGAACGTCGATCTTCGGAAGATCGAGTTTCGGCAAGTCGAACGGCAGGAACGACGAAGACCGTTGCTTCGTACTTTCCGTAGCCTCGGGCTTCACGCTCGTTTTGGTCGCCTTCTTGGCGGCGGTCTTCTTCTTGGGTGTTTCGGTCATGATGCGTCCTTCGTTTCGTGAGCTTGCGGGGTTTCCCGTTGCTCGTCGTGGGTGGTGCGTCCAGCAGAAGCGTTCTCCGCTTGGAATGCGGCGTAGATCTGCAGCAACGTTGTGCGCTGCCGCTCGGTCAAGGTGCCGTCCGCCGCGATGGCGGTGGTAACCGCCTCGTCTCCGGCTCGTTCGTCCAAGATCCCGGCGCGCACGTACAAGGTCTCCGCCGAGATGCGCAGCCCCTGGGCGATACGACTCAAGATCTCCGCGCTGGGCTTACGCAGCCCGCGCTCGACCTGGCTCAGGTAGGGGTTCGAGACCTCCGCCGCCTTCGCCAGTTGCCGAAGAGACATCTGGGCCTGATCCCGCTGCTCGCGGATGAAGTCCCCGATCCCGTCGATTCGAGCCATGTCCTGAGTATGCACCCAAGTGCTTGCAAGTGCAAGCGCAAGTGCTTGCTGCAGCGAGCGTGAGATGGGTCACGCCACGACGACAGCCCCCACCAAGACGGCGCACCCCACCAACCCCGCGTACGGGGTGAGGGCGAGCAACGTTCCTCCGACACTGGAGGGACGCTCCAGCCGCATCGCAGCCAGGTGGGAGATCGCGTAGTAGGTCAAGATCATCGCCGCCGAGATACTCAAGGTCACGACGAGCCCACCGGCCAGAACCAGAATCGCCGTGCCGAGCGCAGCCGCGATCTCCGCCCGATAGGGAACCTTGGTGGTCGAACCCACGGCGGCGAACACGCGCGGTGCATCGCCAGCATCGGCCATGGCGAACAACGTGCGACCGACCCCGGAGATCAAGCTCAGCAACACCGCCCCCGCGGCGAGCACGGCGGCGATGACCACCGCCGCGCGCAGCCACGATCCGACTTCGGCTTCGGCGATGTCCGCGAGAGCCGCCGGACCGATCGCGACACCGCGCGTGGCTGCGTTCATAACCGTGAGGGCGACGACGACGTACAGCGCCCCTACGGTCACGAACGAGATCGTGACCGCGCGAGGGATCACCCGTGCGGGGTTTCGCACTTCCTCGCCCATAACGGTGACCCGCGCGTAGCCGGCGAATGCCACGAACACGAGAGCACTGGCCGCGAGCACGCCTTGTGCGTTCGTTTCGAAGGACGATGAATTGTCGATGGGTGCGTCAACGAGGCTGACGCTCGAAAGGGACGAGAACACGAGCAGAATCACGACTACTACCGTCACCATGACCCCTGCCACGCGAGTGGAGCGCGCGATTCCGCGTAGGTTCAGCGCGAGAAGTAGCGCGATGGCGACGAGCGCGACGAGTCTCGCGTTCTCCGGCCAGACGTACAGGCCGATCGTCAAAGCCGCAGCGGCGGCGGATGCCGTCTTACCGATCACGAACACCACTCCGGCCAGCAGGCCGGCCGGGCGACCGATCTGGATGCCGCCGTAGACGTAGACACCGCCCGCTTGCGGGAATCGAGCAGCCAGCCGTGCTGTTGACGTTGCGTTCAAGCCCGCCACCACGCCGGCGATGACGACGGCAGCGATCAACCATGCGCCCGCGCGTGCGAGGGCCGGCTGCCACACCGCGAACACCCCGGTTCCCACCATGGCACTCACACCGATGACGACGGCGCCAGGTAAACCCAGCGAGCGCGCAAGGCGACTCGGGGGATCGTGCTCCGTCACGTCAGGCGCGCGCGGGTCAGGCGCGCGGGGGTCAGGATCAGCGTCAGGATCCGGGACAGCCGACACGGGTCGACGGTACGGGGAGCACGTCACCAATCGACCAAGTGGCACGCTGTGCCGGTGCGAGCGATCATCCAACGCGCCCGTGACGCGCGCGTGAGCGTTGCCGGAGATGTCGTCGGATCATTCGATGGTCCGGGCATCGTGCTACTCGTCGGGGTGAGTCACGACGACGACGCCGTCACCGCTGCGACCCTCGCCGACAAGGTCTACGGGCTGCGCATCTTCGAACACCGGCACGCTCACGATCTCGCCTGTCTACCCCCGTCCGCACCGAAGGAGGTCTCCGCACGCGATCTGGGTCTACCCGTGATGGTGATCAGCCAGTTCACCTTGTACGCCGAGACCAAGAAGGGTCGTCGACCCACCTGGGAGGGCGCCGCACCCGGACCGATAGCCGAGCCGCTGGTCGACGCGGTCGCGGACGCACTTGTCGGCATGGGCGCGGACGTAGCGACCGGCCGGTTCGGTGCGGACATGCAGGTGACGTTCACCAACGATGGTCCGATGACGGTGATCATCGAGGTTTGATCGGGTCTTGGTCGACGTCAGCCGACGACCACCGCGGTTTGGCTCGCACGCACGATGCCGTCGTTCGTCACCACGTCCAGTTCGGCATCGATCGGCACCGACCGCTTGAGGATCACCGTCGCGATTGGTCCGAGTTCGTAATGCTGCGCCCCCGTGCCGACCCAACCGACATCCTTGCCGTTCCAGCGGACCACGGATCCGTGGGCGGGTGCGGTGTCCACCGAGCCATCGAGGTGGACGAGTGCGAGCCGCCGGGGTGGGTGCCCGAGGTTGTGAACGCGGGCCACCGCCTCCTGCCCGCGGTAACACCCCTTGGCCAGATGCACCCCCGGTCCGATCCAGCCGACTTCGTGGGGCAAGGTCCGATGGTCGGTTTCGAAACCCAACCGCGGTACCGCGGCAGCGACGCGGAGCGCATTCCAAGCCCACGTTCCGGCCGACGACGACCACGTCGCGAGCCTGTCGGTCAATTGCGCTCGCGGGATGATCACCTCGCGACCGACGAAGACATCGGGGCGAACGGGTACGTACTTGTTCGCCGCGCCACCTTTGTCCGAACCTGCATCCACTGTCCCGGTTCCGGCGTAGTCGGCGGGCACCAACCAGGTGGGGAAGACCGGATCAATCGCGTGGACCGGCTCCCAGACGACGGCGTACTCCGCGCTTTCGTCGACGACGTCCACGCGAGTCATGAACTTCATCGATTCCAAATACTGCGTGAGTTCCGCGGACGTCCCTGGCGCGCAGATGATCCATGCGGAGTAATCGTCGTCGACGATGTGGAGCTCGTGTTCCACATGACCATGTGGGCTGAGGATCAGCGCCAGAGTCGACGCACCGGGTAGCAGAGTTTCCACATGTTGCGTCGTGAGACTGTGCAACCAGGACAAACGATCCGGCCCGGTCACTCGGATCACGCCGAAATGGGACAGATCGACGGCAGCCGACCCCTGCGCGAGTGAACGCTGCTCGCGCAATGGGTCGCCGTAATGCCACGGCACCCCCGCGTCGATATCACCTTCGGGCGCGGGGACGGCAGTCACGGACTAGAGCTCCTCGTTGATGTCACGCGCGAGCACCGGTTGATCAGCGCATCGTGAGCAACGACCGTGGATCGACACATGGGAGATGTCCGTGCGAAAGCCGTACGTTTCCTGCAAATCCCCCGCAAATGCATCGGCGACCGCGGCGGGCACGCTCTGCACCTCACGACAGTTGTCGCAGACGAGGTGAATGTGAACGTGCTCATCGACGGCGTGGTACGTCGGGGCACCATGGCCGATGTGCGCGTGTGTGACCAGGCCGACGGCTTCCAGGACTTCCAATGTCCGGTAGATCGTCGACAGATTCACACCCGAAGCTGTGTGCTGCACCTCGGTGAGGATCTCCTCAGGAGTTCCGTGTCGGAGGGTTTCGACCGCTTCCAGTACGAGTTGACGCTGTGGCGTGATTCGAAAGCCATGCTCTCGAAGTCGCTTCTCCCAGTCGTCGGCCATCGTCAGTCTGCCGCTGGTTCCCCGCTGGTCGATTCCTCGCGAACCAGCGAGGCCGCCAGGTGGTTCTGGAGTGGCTGGCCCATGGCCGCCATGTCGAAGGTCCACAGCAGTTTGCCGTCGACCAGGCCGTACAGCCGTTCCCCTTCGGTGTAATCCTTGGCGCTGTTCGTCCGCAGGACGGCGTCGGTGCGCACCGTTGCGCGGGCTCCGGTGATCGCGGCGTTCTCCAGGCCGGTCACCTCGACCGATCCGTACCAGATCTCCGCGAACCCCGTTGGGTGATCGAGGGTGATCTCCACACCGTTCTCCGGCCTCGGCCGCCAGAATCCGGCCTCGGTGGCGAGTGGGCGCACTTTGTTGCCCTCGTCGTCCAGCAGCCAACTGCGAGACCAGTAACTCAAGAAAGGACGGCCATCGGTCGAGAAGGAGAGTTCCTGCCCGAATCGGAAATCCTCGATGGTCGGGTACTGACCGGTCCCGACCCCCACCCAGCGCCCGATCAGCCAGGACAGATGCGCCAGCTCATCCGGCAGGCCGGCGACCATGCCTAGCTCTGGCCCTTGAAGAGTTTGTAGACGACGTAGAAGGAGAACCAACCAGCGGCTGCGATGGCGATGACCAGCAGGCCGGTGTAGAAGATTTCAAGCATGACGGCAATCTACCGGCTCACGGATCGCCGTCGACTACCTGCGCCACAGCGGCCACTACGTCCACCGTTCGTGGCTGCCCGGTCGCCCGCAGGACTTCCACTCCCCGTGGGTTCAAGAAGACCACCGTGGGAGTCGACTCGATCTCCCACATGCGAGTCAATTCCAAGTGATCGTCGGCGTCGATGTCGACCACCTCTATTCCATCGACGCTCGAGACCAGGTCATCGACGACGCGACGGATGATCCGCCTGGTGGCTCGACAAGGCTGACAGAAGGCACTCGAGAACTGCACGATGGTGATGGTCGAACCAAGCACCGCGCCCTCGGGCAGAGGTCGCTTCACGAGGGCAGTAAGCCGCTCGCCCACTTGCCAATGCGATCCATCGTTTGAATGTCCACGGTGGACTCTGCGTGGGCGAAACCCGGAACGATGATTACTTCGGCCTGCGAGTTTCCGGCCTGCTCGGCAGCGCGCTCCAAGACCCGTGCATGCTCGACGGGGAAGTAGTGATCGATGTCTCCATGAACGATCAACAGCGGGAAATCACCCATCCTCGTCACGCTTTCCTCCGGCGACCACGGTGGTGGCTCCGGCCACGGGGTCGAGGTCATACGCACTCCGCGGCTTCGCAGGACCACCCGACCAGCGGGGTTCTCGATGAGTCTGTGGACTAGCCGCATCACCTTGGTGCCGCGGTAGAACCAGAAGCCGGGTGCGCTCACGCTGACCACGCCATCAGGGCGATGTTCGGGCGTATGGACTCGTCCGGGCGCCAGCGCACCGTGGCGCAGAACGACCGACCCTCCCATAGAGAAACCCACCGTCACGATGGAACGGGCTGCCGTGTGGGTTCGGACGTAACCGACGGCAGCATCCACGTCCAGAACTTCGTCCATACCTACCGTGCAGGTACCCGTCGACTGTCCGTGCCCCCGTTGATCGACCGAGAGCACATCGCCGAACCGAGACAGGTGCGCTTGAACAGCCTGCACTCGCGGTTCACGCCAACTGCCGGTGAAGCCATGGGCGAGCACGAAAGCCAACCCCGGTGTGGCACCGGGCCTGCCGGCCGCCCAGCCAGCGCTGATCGTCTCCCCGTCGACGGTGAGGAGGGAGGTCTCCACCGGGAGGAAGTCCGCGGGCGGGTGATCGAGCGCGAACTCGGATTTCTTGTGGGTCAGCGCCATGCGCCCATTCTTGCCGATGACTCCACCCCGTACCCTGGCCCCCGAGCGATCGACGGGCACCACCAGGGGACAGCGGGAGGCGAGATGCGGCTGATCTTGCTGACCCGGGCGATGGAGTCATCCGCCGAGGTCTTGCCCTCTCTTTCCCTTCTTCCCCACCACGTGCGGATCATGGCCGCCGAGCCGACCGCGCTGCTGGCTGCCCCGGAGGCCGACGCACTCCTGGTAGACGGCCGCCGGGACCTTCCCGCGGTCCGCGGACTCACCCGCCTCCTGCGGCAAACGGGCGTGGAGATTCCGGTGATCGTCATCACGACCGACGGTGGGCTAGCCGCTATCCAGTGGGACTGGGGCATGGACGAAGTCCTCGTGGACACGACGTCGCCCGCGGAGGTCGAAGCGCGACTTCGATTGGCCGTCTCGCGCATCGGTCAGCCGACGGGGACCACCGAGGCAGAGCCCGAGGAGATCCGCTCGGGGGACCTGCACATCGACGAGGCGAGTTATTCGGCACGCCTGCGCGGACGCAGCCTGGACCTGACCTTCAAGGAATTCGAGTTGCTCAAGTTCCTGGCCCATCACCCCGGGCGCGTGTTCACCCGCGCCGTGCTGCTGCAGGAAGTGTGGGGATACGACTACTTCGGGGGAACGCGAACAGTGGACGTTCACGTCCGGCGCCTGCGCGCGAAACTCGGTCCGGAGTACGAGGCGCTGATCGGAACGGTGCGAAACGTGGGCTACCGCTTCGTTCCCGAAAGAGCCGACGCGCAAACGATCGCCACGCTGGATGCGGCGATCGATTCCGACGTCACCGAACGGGCGTAACCGTATGAGCGAGGTTTCGCTCTCCGTCTACAGCCACCTCGATGCGACCCAGGTTCGCGACCTCGATGCATTGCTATCCGCCGCGACCGAGTTCGACGGTGTTCGTCCCTTGAGTGAACACGTATGGCTGCACGTCAATCACGGCGGGGACGACCAAGCCGTCCATGTACTGGCGCGTACGGTCGAAGGCCGGCTCGTCGGATACGCGCATTTGGATACGACAGATGAGGTGGACGGCCCGAGCGCCGAACTTGTCGTCCACCCCGACTTTCGTCAACGAGGCATCGGTCGTCACCTCGTCACCTCGCTTCTTCAGACCACAGATAGTCGGCTGCGTTTGTGGGCGCACGGAGAACACATTGCTGCGACGAAACTGGCCAACGCGCTCGGGTTCGAACGCCACCGAACGCTGTGGCAGATGCGCCGCTCACTCCATGCGTCATTACCGGATGCGCGATTCCCTCTGGGCATTCGAGTAGCTCCCTTCGAGGTCGGCTCAAACGAACACGATGTCCTCGCGCTCAACGCTGTTGCGTTCGCACACCTCCCCGACCAAGGGTCGTGGACGCAGGAGGACCTGGTCCGTCGAGAACGCGAAGCCTGGTTCGATCCCGCAGGGTTTCTCCTGGCCTGGGATGACGACGGCCAGCTCGCCGGCTTCCATTGGACCAAGGTTCACGGTGCACATCGGCATGCTGGCTCCGCCGATTTCCACTCCTCCCACACGCACGAGGCGATCGGGGAGGTCTACGTCCTGGCCGTGGCCCCTTCATGGCGGGGTACCGGGCTCGGCCGCAGTCTGACCCTGGCTGGACTCCACCATCTGCGTCGCCTGGGGCTGGATCAGGTCATGTTGTTCGTCGACGCATCGAACCTCGCCGCTATCCGCCTCTACGAGTCCCTGGGCTTCGTGCGTTGGGATACCGACGTTATGTACCGGTCAGGCGGCTGAGCGCCGGACAAAGGTGGGAATCCGTTCACATCGCTGTGGCACGATCGGGACGTGACCACCCAGGACTTCTCCGACACCAGCGCGCTCCCAACCCTCTCGGAAGAAGCCGCTGACCGAACCTTCGTGGTGAGCGACGATCTGCCAGCCGACCGCTTCCTCGACCGAGAGTTGTCCTGGCTCGCCTTCAACCAAAGAGTTCTCGAATTGAGTCAGGATCCGGAACTGCCGCTCTTGGATCGCACGAAGTTCCTGGCGATCTTCGCTAGCAATCTCGACGAGTTCTTCATGGTCCGGGTGGCAGGTCTCAAGCGACGGATCGCAACGGGTATCGCGATGCGCTCCGCCAGCGGGTACACGCCGCGCGAGGTGCTCGAGGCGATTTGGGCTCGCGCGTATGAACTCCAGATCCGGCAAGCAGACATCTTCCGACACGAGATCCGACCGTCGCTCGAGGCCGAGGGGATCAGCGTGCTGCGCTGGGACCAGTTGACGCCCATCGAGAAGACTGACATGGATCGCTTCTTCGACGACAAGGTGTTCCCGATCCTCACTCCCCTGGCCGTCGATCCTTCGCATCCTTTCCCCTACATCAGTGGGCTATCCCTGAACTTGGCGGTAGTTGTCCGCAACCCCGCGACCGGGAACGAACTGTTCGCTCGCGTGAAGGTTCCCCCGCTCCTTCCGCGGTTCGTCGAGGTGGGGCCCGCGCGATTCGTGCCGCTCGAAGACGTGATTGCCGCACATCTTGATGAACTCTTTCCGGGGATGGAGATCTGCCAGCACCACGCCTTCCGCGTGACACGAAACGAAGACGTCGAAGTCGAAGAGGATGACGCCGAGAATCTGCTCAAGGCACTCGAGCGCGAGTTGGTTCGACGACGGTTCGGTCCGCCTGTGCGACTCGAAGTCGAGGAGACCATGGATCCCCACGTTCTTGATCTCTTGGTCAGTGAACTCGACATTTCCGAGCAGGAGGTGTTCCGACTCCCCGGTCCCCTCGATATGACCGGACTGTGGAGCATCGTCGGCCTGGATCGTGATGATCTCAGACAGCGCAAGTTCGTTCCCAAGACATCTCGCCAACTCAGCGAGGTCGAAAGCGCCAACGCACCGGACATCTTGTCCATCGTCAGAGAGCGCGATGTTCTCTTGCACCACCCGTACGACTCGTTTTCCACGAGTGTCCAGCTCTTCCTCGAGCAGGCGGCCGTCGATCCCAACGTGCTCGCCATCAAGCAAACCCTGTACCGAACCTCAGGTGATTCCCCCATCGTCGTCGCACTCATCCGCGCCGCCGAGGAGGGCAAGCAGGTGCTCGCTCTCGTGGAGATCAAGGCGAGATTCGACGAACAGAACAACATTGAGTGGGCGCGCAAACTCGAACAGGCTGGCGTGCATGTGGTGTACGGACTCGTCGGACTGAAGACCCACAGCAAGTTGTCCATGGTTGTCCGCAACGATGGCGACCAACTCCGGCGCTATTGCCACATCGGAACCGGCAACTACCATCCCAAGACCGCACGACTTTACGAGGACTTCGGCCTTCTCACCTCAAACCCGGATGTAGGCGAAGACGTCTCGAATCTCTTCAACGTGCTGTCGGGATACTCGCGCAACACTGATTACAACCGCTTCCTCGTCGCACCGCACTCCGTCCGCGCTGGCCTCATTGAGCGCATTGATCGTGAGATCGAACATCGAACACAAGGTCGGCCTGCGGGGATCAGGTTCAAGTGCAATGCGCTAGTCGACGAGGAGATCATCGATGCTCTGTACCGAGCATCATCGGCTGGCGTTCCCATCGACGTGTGGGTTCGAGGTATCTGTTCCCTTCGACCCGGCATGCCGGGCATCAGTGACACCATTCGAGTACGCAGCATCCTCGGTCGCTTCTTGGAGCACTCACGTGCCTACTGCTTCGCGAACGGCGGAAACCACTCCGTCTGGATCGGATCCGCTGATCTCATGCACCGCAATCTCGATCGTCGGGTGGAGACGCTCGTCAGTTTGGCTGATCCCGAACAGATCGCCGAGGTGTACGACCTGTTCGACCTCGCGTTCGCGGACGACACCGCCGCATGGGATCTCGACGTGAACGGCCATTGGCACCGCCAACGCGTCGATGAAGACGGTAAGCCGCTCCGCGACCTCCAGGAATACCTCATCGGAGTGAAGAGCAGGCGCATCAGTGCGCTGGGAAGCGCGTGAACGGCACCACCGAACACCGAGAAGTCGAATTCAAGTTTCGAATCCCGGCCGACGTAGATCTCAAACTCGATGACGTTCTCAACACGATTGCCGCTCACGTGTCCTCCGAACAGATTCGATCGATGGATGCGACCTACTTCGACACGGAGAACCTCAACCTCCTTCGGTGGGGGATAACACTGCGCCACCGCACCGGCGGAGGAGACGATGGCTGGCACATGAAGGTCCCTGCTGATCCATCTGGGCACTCGAGCGCACGAGACGAAATCCGCGTCGACAAGCAGGCCGGATCGATTCCTCTCGAATTGGCCGCTATCGCAGCTCCCCTGATCAGACGCCAGGAGATCGTGCCCATGGCGCGCGTGCACACCGAGCGCAAGCCCTTCACCGTCTCCGGTAAATCAGGCACACCGATTCTGGAAGTCGTGGATGACCGCGTCGAGGTCACCGGCACCGGGCCCGTGGTCACGTTCCGCGAAGTCGAGGTGGAACTCTTGGGTGACTCCGCCGAGGCCGTCGACCTTGCTGATGAAATCGGTCAGGCCCTGCGCGGCGCCGGCGCACGACCGAGTTCCCTGAGCAAGGCGGCCCAGGCCCTCGGTCGGCGTGCGGTCGAGCCGCCCGATGTTCCTGAACTGAAGTACCCCGACCCAAGCGCTCCCGCAGTCGATGCCCTGCAGGCGATCTTCAGCCGATACGTTCGAGACCTCCTCCTAGCAGACGTCGGGGTGCGCCGAGATCTACCCGATTCGGTGCATCAGATGAGGGTGTCGTGTCGTCGGTTGCGAGCCGCCCTTGCCACCTTCCGTTCACTGCTCGATAGCGAGTCCGCATCTTTCCTCCGTGAGGAATTGGCGTGGCTGGCAACCGAACTCGGTCAGGTTCGTGACACCGAAGTCCAGCTTGCGACGTTGGGGAACGACATCGACGACGAAGACTCCCGTGCGTTCGTTGTCGCCTACCTCGACCAGCGACTGCGCGCAGCACGCTCCAGTGCACTCGCAGCGTTACGAAGTGACCGACATGATTTCCTCCTCGAGGATCTGATACTCCTCGTAAGCGAACCTCCGGTCGGTCCCCGCGCCTTCGAGGCGACGGGGAGCACCCTGGCAGAGTGCGTGAACAAGCCGTGGCGCAAGCTGCATCGAAGCGTTGACGCGACCAACATCGACAGCTCCGCCGAGCAATGGCATCGGGTCCGCATCCAGGCCAAGAAGGCTCGATACGCGGTCGAAGCAGTTGCTCCCATCTTCGGACAGGGGTTTCGGAGGTTGGGCAAATCCTTGTCCTGGGTTACGGACACCCTCGGATCGCGGCAAGATGCCCAAGTGTCGATCCACACCCTGCAGGACATAGCAGCGACCGCTCCAGCGGCCGTCGCCTTCCGCTTGGGCGTGCGCGCAGCGCAGTACCAGGTGGCCGGTGACGAGGACGTTCGCGCATTCCTCGATCGCTGGCCCGACATCGCCCGCGAGGCAAGAAAGCTCGGACTCGACTGATGGCGAAGTACCCCGATCTCGTGCAGGCAGCCGGTGTGGTGGTGTTCCACCCGGAACTGAATCCCGATAGACACTTCTTGGCCGTGCATCGGCCTTATCGCGCGGACTGGTCGCTTCCGAAAGGCAAGGTCGACGTCGGCGAGCCATTACCGTGCGCTGCCGTTCGCGAATGCGACGAGGAAACCGGCTACCGGGTCAATTTGGCTGCGCGGCTTCCGAGTCTGCGTTACCAGGCAGCCGGGCAGGACAAGGTGGTGGACTACTGGATCGGGCGCGTCCGAGGCGACGAGGGCTTCGCACCCGACGAGGAAGTCGATGAGATCCGCTGGGTTCCCGTGAGCGAGGCCGATTCCTTCTTGACCTATCCAGACGACGCTCGCATCGTGCGGACGGCGGCATCGGCTCCGGACACCACCCCGCTCATCGTGCTCAGGCACGCGAAAGCGATGAAGCGCGCCGACTACGACGGCAAGAGCGACGCAGACCGACCCCTGTCCGGACGAGGCCGCAGCGAAGCGAAACAACTCGCGGAGGTCCTCGATGCCTACGGCATCGTCAAGATTCACTCGTCACCGTTCAAACGGTGTCTCTCGACGGTCAGTCGCTATGCGAAGGCTGTCGGCACGGACGTGGAATTGGAGCCGGCCCTCGGTGAATTCGAGCACGCGTCGGATCCATCGCTGACCGAGCGTCGGATCCACGAGTTGGTCGCCGAGCGAGAACCGCTCGTCATCTGCACGCACCGTCCTGTCATGCCGACAATCGTGTCCGCTCTAGCGGCGGGTTTGGGCCTGGAGCCAGCGGCCCTGAGAGACGAACCCGAATGGGATACCCGGTTGGCACCCGGTGGCATGTTGGTCATTCACCGCGAATGGACATCACATGGCCCACGCGCTTACGCAGTCGAGCAACACGAACTTCCGCGCTCGTGAGGATCATCGAACGTCGATGTAGGCGATCGCACGATCGGACTTCCCGCCCGGGCGAGTGACCGTCACCCGAACCGCGCACAATCCCACTTCTCGGGTTCGCACACCGCGAGGGCTCTCCGAGGTCCCCACTCGTGAGCAACGCTCTTGAGACTCAGGTCGCACCGTGAGTCGAATCTCGTCTCTGGCGCGCACTCGAAGACCAGCCCACTGTGCCAATCGCTTCGACTTGACCACGACTTCGCGCGATGCCACGCCATCGACACCCACTGCAGGGACTGGCTCGGCGAAGACCGGTGCTCCCACCGGCACGGTGGCGCTCACCACCACCTCGTAAAGCGTGCCGGCCGCCAGGCCGTCGATCACGCAAGCGAGCTGGGTGGCACCCACCTGACATTCCCTACCGCCCGGTTGCGCGACGGCTCGATAACCGATCGGCTGCAGCCCGACGGTCGGTGGCTGCCATTCGACTTGCAGCCGTTCGCCTGCGATCGCCTGCACTGTCACGTTCTGTGGCATTGATGGGGCCGACGCCGACGCCGGTAGGTACTGCTGCAACCAGGTGATGAACGTCGTCACGCGTGTATAGATGCCGGGGTAGTCAGCACGAGCACACTCGAATCCGACGCTCGTGAGTCCGGCGAGCATCCGCGTTCCCGCTACGTCTACGACCAGGGGACTTCCGCTGTCACCCTGGCAGGAGTCCACACCGCCGACCGGTATGCCGGCACAGATCTCGACACTGGCATCGAAGTTGCCGCCATACCTTCCGCATTCGGCATCCATCGGGCCCGCGAGGACTTGCACCTGCGCTTGGCGCAACTGGGTGGACGGCTGTCCGCCGAATTCCGAGGCACCCCAGCCACTGATACCGGCGGGTGTGCCCTCGGCGGGCCAGCTGGCCCCATCGAGTCCGACCGGCAACGAGATGGGAGTAGCGCGGGAGCTCGAGGCGACGGGAGCGGCCAGTCGCAACAATGCGATGTCGTTTCGGAAGTTGCTGGGCTCCCATGAGGGGTGAACGATGATCTCCGAGATATCGACCCTGTTGCTCGATGCACGCTCCGCGAGTGATGTGATGCCCAGGTGAGCCGCCACCTGGCTCCCCGTGAATCCCGCTACGCAGTGCGCGGCCGTCACGATCCACCCAGAATCGATCAGTGATCCACCGCAAAGGCGGTTCTCGGGCTCCACGATGACCAGCACCTGCCACGGGACCTGATCGATCGTGGTCGGTGCACCACCGACCACCGCCGCCGACTGCGAGCCGGCTCCGATGACGACGCTCAAGACCGTCATGAAAGCTCCGGCGAGCAACGCCGTTGCGCGATGCCGCGCCGAGCCGTTCATCTGGCGTTCATCCGTCCTTTGCTCGTCTGGCCATTTCGCGACCTACATTCCCCACGCTCACCCTCGTACGTGAGTACCGAGGTGAACCCCGAGGAGTCGATCACCCGTGAACGAGGAACGACAGTCGGCACCACCGCAGGAGACCATGATGCAACACGAGGTCTGCTTACGACGAGTGCAGCGCTACTTCGTCCAGGCAACATGCACATGCGGGTGGGTGAGCGCAGCTCGGCGCTCGGAATCCCTTGCCGCAGAAGAGGGGCGAGATCATGCGATTCTGTATGAGGGCGCCTTCTCCGCCGAGATTCTCTAGCCGCTACTCGGCGACGACACCCTTACCGAGAACGACCACTCCACCGTCGCTCACCGTGTACAGGCCGCGGTCGCGCTCGAGATCGACTCCGATCTGGGCGCCATCCGGCACGACCACTCCCTTGTCCAAGATGGCGCGACGCACGACCGCGTTTCGGCCTATCCGCACTCCTGGCATGAGCACGCTGCCCTCGACGTAGGCCCCCGCATCGATAACCACATTGGATGCGACAACGCTTGTACGCACATGCGCGCCGGAGACGATGCTGCCAGCCCCCACCATGGAATCGTGCGCGTTTCCTCCCTCGACGAATTTCGCGGGTGGTAGCGGAGGCAGGTTCGTCAGGATCGGCCAGCGCCTGTTGTAGAGGTTGAATATCGGATGCACCGAAACCAAATCCAGATGCGCGTCGTGGTAGCTATCGAGTGTTCCGACGTCGCGCCAGTATCCCGCATCGCGTGCCGTGGCCCCGGGAACGATGTTCTCCGCAAAGTCGTATACGTGCGCGAGCCCCTGCGCTGTAAGTGCCGGGATGATGTTGCCGCCCATATCGTGAACGGACGCAGGGTCCGCGGCATCCGCGCGAAGTGCCTCAAGCAACACGTCCGTGCTGAATACGTAGTTGCCCATGGACACGAAGGCTTGACTCTCGCTTCCCGGAATGCCCGGGGGATCGGCCGGCTTCTCCAAGAATCGGGCGATTGTCCGCCCATCGGGTGCCACTTCGATGACACCGAAACCGTGCGCCTGATCGCGCGGAGTCCGGATGCCAGCGACGGTGACTCCCGCCCCGCTGTCGATGTGCGCCTCAACCATCTGCATGGCATCCATCCGGTACACGTGATCTGCTCCGAAGACCGCTACGTACTCAGGGTTCTCGTCGTAAACGAGGTTCAAACTTTGGAAGATGGCGTCGGCGCTGCCGGTGAACCAACGCGGTCCCAACCTCTGCTGGGCAGGCACGGGCGTCACATAGTCACCGAGGAGCGTCGACATGCGCCATGTCTGAGTCACGTGCCGGTCCAGTGAGTGCGACTTGTACTGGGTGAGCACACACACCCGGCGAAGGCCGGAGTTGATCAGGTTCGACAAGACGAAGTCGATGAGGCGGTAGGAACCCCCAAAGGGCACCGCAGGCTTGGCGCGGTCGGCGGTGAGGGGCATCAATCTCTTGCCCTCGCCGCCAGCGAGGACCATCGCAAGAACGTGCGGCTCAGCGCCCACCTTCCCAGGGTATCGGCCTTCAACCCCGTCGTGCCTAGGCTTCGTCATTGTGCGCATCGCCATGCTGACTCGTGAGTGGCCGCCGGATATCTACGGCGGAGCGGGTGTGCACGTGGCTGAGTTGGTCTCCCACCTTCGGACGTTGGCAGAGGTTGATGTCCACTGTTTCGGTGAAGGTCGAACTGACGCCACCGCCCAGATGGTTCCCTCCTACCTCGATGGCGCCAATCCAGCAGTGCAGACCCTCGGTGTCGACCTCGGCATGGTCACCTCCCTCGATGAATCCACCGATCTCATCCACTCGCATACCTGGTACACGAATCTGGCTGGCTACCTCGGGGCTCTTCTACACGACGTTCCGCACGTGCTCACCGCTCACTCACTCGAACCCCTTCGCCCATGGAAGCGTGAGCAACTCAAAGGTGGCTACGCGATCTCATCCTGGGTGGAGAGAACGAGTTACCTGGCTGCTGACGCGATCATCGCGGTGAGCAACGGAATGCGCACCGACATCGAGGCCGCGTATCCCGAGATCGAGCCGCACAGAATCCACGTCGTTCACAACGGTATCGACACGGACACGTATCGACCCACGATCGACGCATCGGCGCTGGAGCGATTCGGCATAGATCTCTCCCGTCCTTATGCGTTGTTCGTCGGTCGGATCACCCGCCAAAAGGGACTCATTCACCTTCTTCGAGCTGCGCGTCACTTCGAGGACACCGTCGATCTTGTCTTGTGCGCGTCTTCCCCAGATACCCCCGAGATGGCGGCAGAGATCGCCGCGGAGATAGCGGCTTTGCGAGCCGAGCGCCGTGACGGATCAGTCATCTGGATCGAGCAACCAGTGGACAGGGAGAGCCTGATCGAGTTGCTCTCCCATGCACGGGTCTTCACCTGTCCGTCCATCTACGAGCCACTGGGCATCGTGAATCTCGAAGCAATGGCGTGCGCAACCGCCGTCGTCGCGTCTGCGGTGGGTGGAATTCCGGAGGTCGTGGAACCAGGCGTCACCGGACTGCTCGTCCCCTTCGACGAGGAGGACATCCCGGCATTCGAGGCAGCCTTCGCCGCGGCTGTGAACGAACTCATGACCGACGAGGCACGTGCCACCGAATTCGGCCTGCGCGGACGCGAGCGTGCGGTACGTAACTTCAGTTGGAACGCAATTGCCGAGCAGACGATGGGCGTCTACCACTGGGTGCTCGGCAACCGAGCGAGCCCGTGACATGAGCGACGTAGTCGAACCTCTGCCGGGGGTAACGCCGGCACATCACCGTTCGTTGCTGCTGGGGTACGGGCTGTACATCCTCGGAGCGCTTGCTTTCGCCATCAACGGGAGCGTTGCCAAGGCCATCTTGTTGAGCGGATTGGACCCGGCCCGTCTCTCCCAACTTCGCGTGACAGGTGCCTTCCTGATCCTCTTGGTCTTCGTTGCGATCAACCGGCCTGAGCGCTTGCGGATCGGGCGTCGAGAGTGGCCCTATCTGCTCGCCTACGGCGTCCTGGGTGTTTCGATGACCCAGTACCTCTACTTCGTCGCACTGCAGTACCTGCCTGTTGGCGTGGCCCTCCTGATCGAGTTCACCGCCCCAGTTTTCGTCGCCTTGTGGTTCCGGTTCGCGTTGAAGGAACCCACCCGGGCAACCGTGTGGTTGGCACTGACCATCTCCCTGATCGGGTTGGCCCTCGTGGCCGAAGTCTGGCGCGGCTTCACCTTCGATGCGATCGGCTTAGTCGCCGCCCTAGGCGCCGCACTCGCGCTGACCACCTACTACCTCCTCACCGACCGACAGATGCGGCAGCCCGAGCCGCGCGATCCCGTATCCCTCACCATGTGGGGTTTCGGATTCGCTGCTTTGTTCTGGGTCATCGCGCAACCGTGGTGGTCGTTTCCGTGGTCGGGCTTCGCCGGCTCGAGCGACCCGGCATTAGGGCAGATCATCGGGGACCGACCTTTGTGGATCCTCAGTGTCTGGATGATCGTGCTCGGCACGGTGGTGCCGTTCTGGCTGGTGGTGGCATCCATGCGCCACTTGCGCGCATCGCAGGCCTCCGTCATCGGTTTCACGGAGCCCCTGCTCGCCATCATCGTGGCCTGGATCGTGCTGTCCGAAGCGCTCTCCGCGCTCCAACTGATGGGCGGGGTATTGATCGTCGGAGGTGTGATTCTCGCCGAGCGCTCGCGGCAACCGAAGTCACCGAAATCGAGCGCCGCACCCCGCACCGACACACTCATCTGACCGTCTCGCGTGGGTATCCTGCGCCAATGTCCGATCCGCGCGCTGTCAACGTGGACGGGGTCTGCTTCCCACTCGGTGGCGACGATCGGCGCAGCACGTCGGCGACCGGCCGCGCGATTTTCGCCGATTCGATTCGAGCCGTCGATCCAGCCATCGCTGCGCGAATCGAACACACTCGGGACTGGCGAAAGGGCTACATCGCGCCGCTGCGCGACATAGTGCTGGCTGCGGCGCAGTCGACCGATAACGCCTTGTCCATCTCCCGGCACGGGCTGGCGTCCATGGAGCAACGCTTCGCCTTCCGACGCGCAGGTCAGGAGACGATGATTCGGGAAGCTATCTCGCGGCACACGACCCCCGGCTTCGGATCCGTAACCGTTCGCGGGCGATCCGCGCGCGAGGAAGATCTGTCCGTTCCCTACCGCGGAAGGCGGCTATTCGGCAGCGACCTGCGCCGACAGGTCGATTCCTGGGTGGCGCGGGGTATCGCGGAGCCATCCTTCGCAACCGCCATCCACCTCGTCCTCGACAACCCTGACTGGCTGGACCTGCGAGATGTCGACATCGCACTCTTGGGCGCAGGTGCGGAGATGGCGCCGACCCGATCGCTTTTGCGGTGGGGCGCACGGGTTCATGCAGTGGATTTACCCCGCCCCAGCATCTGGGAGCACTTGACGTCCATCACCCGCAGCACCGCGGGATCACTTCGCATACCCATCACCCTCGACGCCGACGGGCACCCTCCGTTCGTGGTCGGGGGCGACATCCACCCCGAAGACGACGCGACCGTGTGCGCGGCGGCCGGTGCCGATCTGCTCACACAAACTCCCGAGATCAGGACCTGGCTGGCAGAGATCCCCCAGTCATTCGTCCTCGGCACCTACGCCTACGCCGACGGCGCTACCCATGCGCTGCTCTCCGTCGCCAGTGATGCGATCACCACGTCGCTTGCAAGCGAGCGCTCCGACCTCACTCTTGCCTTCTTGGCGACACCGACCGACGTCTTCGTGGTTCCGATGGAATGCGTCGAGGAGAGCAAGCGGCGGTGGTCCAATCGCGGCATCGGAGGACTGCTGCAAGCGCCGCTACGCATCGCGCATCAGTTCGAACCGAACTACCCGACCACGTACACGACGTCGAGTGGCCAGCGCATCGGCCTCAACGATTCGATCATCCCCCAGCAGGGTCCGAACTACATTCTGGCCAAACGGATTCAACGTTGGCGCGCCCTGGTCGCACGGTCGAGCGGCATTCCAGTATCGCTGAACCTCGCTCCCGCCACGCGGACTCGTTCCGTGGTTCGCAATCGGGCGCTCGCCGCTGCGTACGCGGGCGCAGACAAGTTCGGTGTCGAGGTGTTCGACCCGTCGACCTCCACCACCTTGATGGCAGCCATGCTGGTTCACGATCTTCGCAATCCATCATCGTCGGCGAACCCCGCAACGGCGCTCGACAATCCGATGGACTTGTTCGTGAGCGGCGCCAACCATGGTGGACTGTGGCGTGCGGCCTATGCACCGCGATCGGTTCTCGGAATCGCCGCACTCTTGGGCATGTTCGAATCCCGCGCCTAGGGCCGCATTACGGAAGGAACCCGCGCGGCTGGGGGTTGACGCGCGGGTTCCCGAGGAGCGCAAAACGCACCTCTCGTCTCCACTAGGTGGCGACTGGCCGACAGTGTGCCGAATCGCCCGCACGCATGTCTTCCGATCGGGGCGATTGGCCGGGCACGAGATCGGCTGGGTCGCCGCTCACTCACTCCGCAGCGCGTGCTGGTCCACCATCCACCGCTGCGGCCGCTCCAGCGCACGGTCGAATGCCAACTCAGCTGCCCCCACCACAATGCTGTCCCTCCCCAGAGCGGGGCCGAGCAGGCGGATATCCGTGCGGTCCCGCGATAGCGTGAAACGAAGTTCGTCCAAGATCGTGTGACGATAGTTCTGCAGCAGCACTTCCAGGTGGCCCGCGAGCACAACGGTGTCGGGGTTCACCATGTTGACGACCGGCGCCAAACCCTGCCCCACCGCACGAGCGGCGGCAACGAGGGCCTGCTGGCAGCGATCGTCACCGGACTGCGCAGCAGCAAGGACATCCGCGATGCCCGAACTCAGCGGGTCTCGACCGGCGGACGACACGATCGAGTCAAGTCCGATCACGGTCTCCCAGCATCCGCGAGCACCGCAGCGGCATGGGGCGCCTTCGGGGTCGAATCGAATGTGCCCGATCTCCCCCGCGAATCCGGACGAACCCGTCAGCAACTCACCGTCGATGATCACCCCACCACCGATTCCCACGTCGCCGGACACGAACACCATGACACGGCTGTCCCGACCAGCTCCCCGTGTCCATTCGGCCTTGGCGCCCAGGTTCGCGTCGTTGCCCAGCATGACGGGGACGTCGCCACCGAAACGTTCGCGAAGCGCCTCGGTGAGTATCAGCCCGAAGGGAACGTCCACCCACCCCAGGCTCGGGGCACGATGGACGGTGCTTCGCGGCGGGTCACCACCCGGATCGATGACACCGGGGATCGCGCAGCCGATTCCCACCCACAGCACATGGTCGGGTAGCTCCTCGGCGATTTCGGAACTCCCGGACACTACCCGCGCGGCTACTTCGTACGGGTCAGTCGATCCGCGACGGTGCGTTTTCGACCAGCGATGAAGGATCGTTCCTCCCAGACCCTCAACCACTGCGGAGCTGGTATCCGCACGCAGGTCCCAACCAATCACGGCGACCGAGTCCGAGACGGCCTTCACCATCAACGATGGACGCCCGACACCCGACGACGCACCCGCACCTTCCTCGACCAGGCCAGCCGTGATGAGCTCGTGAACGATCGCGGCAACGGAACTGCGGTTCAACCCCGTAACCACACCCAGATCGGACCGGGTACACGAGCCCGCGGCATGCAAAGCTCGCAGCACCCGCGACAGTCCACGCCCATCGATCACGGGTACAAGGCCTCCCGCGCGCTTCGATACTGCTGGCGTACCTGTGGCACGAGACCGGCATCACGACGTTGGGTTCGACCCTCCCGTACGGCTGACCACGGTGGCAATTCCTGACCCAGGAGCACCCACGCCGCTTGACGAGCCGCACCATCGGCTACGTACTCACCCGCGGGCGGAACTTCAACAGGAACGTCGACCAACGTCGCAGCGACGTCGATGACCGCCGGATTCGCCGCCGCACCACCCACCAGCAGGATCCTGCGCGGTTCGACCCCCACGGCGACGAGGGCATCGACCGCGTCGGCCAGTCCGCCGAGCATTCCTTCGACCGCAGCGCGCGCGATGTACGCGGGAACGAAGTTGTCGCGACCGATGCCGTGCACAGACCCGCGAGCCTCGGGCAAGTTCGGGGTGCGCTCTCCATCGAAGTAGGGCAGCAACGTGAGGCCACCGGAACCTGGTGGTGCACTGAGGGCGAGTTGCGCGAACTCATCCATGTCGATGCCGAGCAATTCGGCAGTGCTGGTCAACACACGCGCCGCGTTCAGGGTGCACACAAGAGGCAGGAAGCGCCCGCTTGCGTCGGCGAAACCGGCGACCAGTCCCGACGGATCTGACGACGGCGAATCCGACCCCGCGAATGCCGTGCCCGAAGTTCCCAGGGACACAACCACGTCTCCAGGCCCGATGTCGAGCGACAAGGCGGCGCCCATGTTGTCGCCGGTACCGGGCCCCAGCACGATGGGGGTGTCGCCGGTGATGCCGAGCAGTGCGCGGGCGCTTCCGCCGATCTCGCCGACTACCTCGGACGGCCCGGCCACCCGCGGCAGTCGGACGTCGTGGCCCAAGGCGAGCGTCACGATGTCGTGCCGGTATTCGCCGCGGGCGGGTGACCAATAGCCCGTGCCGCTCGCGTCACCTCGATCCGTCACCGCGTCATCGGGACGATCGGCGAGCATCCAGGTCAGGTAGTCGTGAGGCAGCATGATTTCCGCGGTGCGCCGCGCGTTCTCCGGCTCGCTTCGCGCCATCCAGCGGACTTTGCTTACCGTGAAGGCGGCAACGGGAACGCTCCCGACCGCATCGGCCCACACGGCCGGTCCCCCGAGTTCGGCGACGAGGTCCTCTGCGTCAGGCGCGGAGCGAGTGTCGTTCCACAGCAGCGCCGGACGCACAACGTCACCGGAGTCATCCACCGCCACCATTCCGTGCTGCTGGCCCGCAACCGATAGCGCAGCCACCCCGTCCAGCAGCCCGCCCGAGCACGCCTGGGCGAAGGCCTCCCACCAGGCAGTGGGGTCAACCTCGGTGCCGTCGGGGTGTGCGGCTCGACCCTCCCTGACCCACGCGCCGGTATGGGCATCGCGGACGACCACCTTGACCGACTGGGTGGAGGTGTCCACACCCGCCACCAACGGACCGTGCGCCTTGGTCATGGTGGAACCGTGCCACATGCACGCATCATTCGGCAGCCGGGTTCACCGGGTGACCACACGCGCGATGGCGGGGACTCGCATCTTCGGCGGACAACCGCGCAAGATGCGGGTGAGTTCGGCTTTCTCCGTCGAGTCGACCGACAGGCGCCAACGGAACTTGACGGCGATCCAAGCCTTCGCGTAGCCGCACACGCCGCGGTCGGGAAGCCATTCCGCCGGGTCCCGATCGGATTTACTGCGATTCGACGATGCCGAAACAGCGACAAGCGCACCGGGGAAACCGAGATCGTTTGCGAATCGCTCACGAGAGCGTGCATTCCACCGCCACGCTCCCGAATCCCAGGCTTCCTTAAGTGGAATGAGGTGATCGATGTCAAAGGTGCTCGCGTCATCGGTCTCGACACCATCGAAAATCGAGAACCACCGCCCGCCCTCCACCTCGCAACCTCTCGCCCGACCTGCAACACGCTCATCAAGCAGGACCTGCTCACGCGTGCTGCACCCATCTCCGTCCAGGTCCGACCAGTGTCGAAACAACTCACGGTCATAGCCCGTCGGCCTCTCAGGCGACACGGGTAGGGCATTCAGAACGCGGATCGCATCGCGGCGACTATCCGCTTGGGCAGAGGGAGTAACCAGCAGTAATGCTGCGATCGCACACAAAGCGCCGAGTGGGACGGCTCCTACTCGTAGCCCCCGAGCCATGCGCCAACTGTG
>CAYLOH010000011.1:0-33981 GCA_964385255.1 uncultured Rubrivirga sp.
CCGGTCATGTGGCAGTTCGCGGTTAGGGGATGAGGTTGCGCAGCACCCGAAGAGCGACGGAGAGCGTCGCGAGGTCGGGATCCTCGACGGCATTGATTTCATCGAGGGTGGCGCGGGCGCGGGCCACGCCTTCAGCGTTGGCTTCCTCCCATTGCTGGATGCGCGTGGTGGGCGGAGTACTCGCATCAGTTGATTCGATGACCGTGCTGGTGAGCGCTGCGATGGCTTGGTATAGGTCGCTGCGCAGGGCTTGCCGGGCGAGCGCTGTCCAGCGGTCCCCGCGCGGAAGGGCCGTGATGCGTAGCAGGGTGCGGTCCATGTCATAGCGATCGGACAGCGTGAAGTAGAGCGGAATGACGGTCGCGGAGTCCTCGCCGGTCTTGACGCAGATATCGGCGATGTCGAGTAGCGCGAAGACGTCGAGGCCGCTCGCCGCCTTGCGAGCAAGTTCTTCCGGCGCACCAGCTTCCATGAATCTCTTGGTGAGTCGCTCGAAGCGTTCGGCCTCGTTGCCGGTGAGCACCTGCGCAACACCGTTGCTGTGCCTCGAGACGACGGGCGCGAAGTAGGCGACCTGCTCGGCGATATCGATATCGCCGGTTCGGGTTTGCAGGAACCAACGGGTGGCGCGGTCCAGCAAGCGTCGGGTCTCCAATTGCAGGGCGCTTTGTGCGGTAGTGGGAATCTGGTTGTCGAGCTCGTTTACCCACTCCCACATCTGGTCGATGGAGAACACCTCCATCGCGGTGAGGGCCGCCTTGACCACCTGGACCGCACTGGCTCCAGTCTCCTCCTGCGCCCGGAACACGAACGTGACACCACCGATGTTGAGAAGTCGGTTGGTGACCTCGGTGTTGATGATCTGGCTGCGAAGCGGGTGCGCGCTGATCTCCTGGCGGTAGTCCTCGCGCATCTTCGGTGGGAAGTAATCCAGGAGGGTCTTCTCGAACCACGGATCGTCGGCGAGAGCGGTCTCATTGAGCTCCGCGAGCAGCGAGATCTTGCCGTAGGCGAGGAGGACGGCGAGTTCAGGTGAGGTGAGCGCCTCGCCGGCAGCGCGACGCGTGGCGAATTCCTCATCGTCCGGCAGGTTCTCCACTGCCCGATCGAGGATGCCCTCGTGCTCGAGGTGACGGATCATCCGCTGGTGCACGGTGACCAGTGCTGGAGCACCACGACGGGCATTGCCCAACACCACGTTCTGGTCATAGTTGTCCTGAAGAACGGCCGAAGCGACCTCGTCGGTCATGTCGCGCAGCAGTGCAGCCCTGGATTCGGGTGTGAGCCTGCCCGACTTCACGGCCGCCTCGAGCGCGATCTTGATGTTGACCTCGTGGTCGGAGGTGTCCACACCAGCGGAGTTGTCGATGGCGTCGGTGTTGAGCTTCACGCCGTGCCGGGCGGCCTCAATACGCCCGAGTTGGGTGAGCCCGAGGTTCCCACCCTCACCGATGACCTTGACTTTCAACTGAGTGCCGTTAACGCGGACGGCGTCGTTGGCTTTGTCCCCAACATCGGCGTTGGTCTGCGTTTGAGACTTCACATACGTACCGATACCGCCGTTCCACAGAAGATCGGCAGGGGCCTGCAAGATCGCATGGATGAGTTCGGCGGGAGTGAGTGCCTTGGTGGTCTCGGGTATGTCGAGCGTGTCTTTCATCTGGGCGGTGATCGGGATCGACTTCAACGCGCGGTTGAACACTCCCCCGCCCGCCGAGATCACATCAGCGTTGTAGTCGGCCCAGGACGAACGTGGCTCTTCGAACAGTCGCTGGCGCTCCGCGAATGACGTCTTCGCGTCCGGGTTGGGGTCGATGAAAACATGCCGGTGATCGAAGGCGGCGATGAGGCGAATGTGTTCGCTCAGCAGCATGCCGTTACCGAAGACATCGCCACTCATGTCACCGATACCGATCACCGTGAAGTCCTGGGATTGGGTGTCGATATCGAGTTCGCGGAAGTGCCGCTTGACCGATTCCCATGCACCACGTGCGGTGATGCCCATGGCCTTGTGGTCGTATCCCACCGAACCACCCGAGGCGAAGGCGTCACCGAGCCAGAAGTGATGCTCGGCAGCGATCTGGTTGGCCAGGTCGGAGAACGAAGCTGTCCCCTTGTCCGCGGCGACTACCAAGTACGGGTCGTCACCGTCGTGGCGGACCACGCGCATCGGCGGGATAACCGTGCCGTCCTTCAAGTTGTCGGTGACCTCGAGTAGCGATGACACGAACTCCCGGTACGCAGCCCGGCCCTCGAGCGCCCACCCCTCGCGGTCGAGAGTCGGATCGGGCAGTTGCTTGGCGAAGAAGCCGCCCTTGGCACCCACGGGCACGATCACCGCGTTCTTGACCTCCTGGGCCTTGACCAATCCGAGGATCTCGGTGCGAAAGTCCTCCCTGCGATCACTCCACCGCAGACCACCGCGGGCAACGAGACCGAAGCGAAGGTGCACGCCCTCAACCCGCGGGGAATACGTCCAGATCTCGAACCGCGGCACAGGGACCGGCATGTCCGGTAGCCGCCGGGGTTCGAGCTTGAAGGCCACCGAGCAGCGCTCATCTCCGGTGAAGGTGACTGCGAAGAAGTTGGTGCGCACCGTCGCGCGCATCAGATCCGCGAACTGCCGAAGGATGCGATCGGCATCCAGGCTCGCAACCAACTCCAGTGCCTGCTCGATGCGCTCGCTCGCTCGTTCCTGCGCCACGTCCCGATCGTGTGGAAACTCCGGATCGAACCTGATATCGAACAGGTCGACCAGAAGCCGGGAGATCTCCGGATGCTCCAGCACCACCTGCTCGATGTAGTCCTGGCCGAACGTGGATCCGATCTGACGCATGTAGCGGGCATACGCGCGCAGGATCATCGCCTCACGCCAGTGCATG
Source organism: uncultured Rubrivirga sp. (assembly GCA_964385255.1). Lineage (GTDB taxonomy): Bacteria > Actinomycetota > Actinomycetes > S36-B12 > S36-B12 > S36-B12. The sequence goes on from CAYLOH010000011.1 coordinate 2,883, forward strand.
CCGGCGGTGACAACGAGCGTATTGAAGGTGTCGGTCTCGGCGCGACCGTTCCAGCAAGCGTCGAAGGCTTCAGCGAAACGGTCGGCAAGGGTTTCGTAGTCGGGAATGGTGCCGGGAGGGAGTACCACGCCGAAGTCCAGCACCCAGGCCGATGGTCGATCCTTACGTCGCAATTGATAAGGGTGCTCATCCAGCACGTCGAGGCCAAGTCGCTGCAGGATCGGCAACACCTTGGTCAGCGGCATTGCTTGCCCCACTCGCATGACCTTGAAGCGCATCTCCCGTGCGTCGGACACCACGGGCGCGTAAAGGCGCACGGACATCTCACCGGGTTCGAGGCCTTCGATGATGAGAGTGTCGTCGACGCCGGTACTCGGCTCGAAGTCCTCCTTGAATGCCTCAGGGAATGCACCGTCGTAGATCTTCAAGAGGACGGGAGCGTCTGCGCTGCCCACCCGCTCGACAAGCAAGCGGGCATACTCGTCGGTCCACGACTGGGTGGCGGCGACAACCCGCTCATTGAGCGCCTCATGGTCATAGACGGGAATGCCTTGACCCACGGGAACATGCACCACGTAGTGCAAGCGCGCTAGTACGGACTCGGTGACCCGTGCGGTGAACTCAACGGATGTTCCGCCGAATGTCTCCTGGAGGATGCCCTCGATCTTCAAGCGCACTGCGGTCGTGTAGCGGTCACGTGGGAGATACACCAAGCAGGACAGGAAGCGACCGTAATCATCGGGGCGCGCGTACAAGCGGGTCTGTCTGCGCTCCTGCAGGTGCAGGACCGATTCGGCGATCTGCGCCAACTGTTCGGGGTGGATCTGGAACAACTCATCACGCGGATAGGTCTCCATGAACTGCTGGAGATCCTTGGCGCTGTGGGAACCCGGCACGAAGTCCAGGGAGCGCATCACATAGTCGAGTTTGTCCCTCAGCACGGGAACGTCGGTGACGCTGTGCGTGTATGCGGATGCCGCATACAGACCGAGGAACCGGCGTTCCCCGATCACTGCGCCATCGACATCGAACTTCTTGACACCGATGTAGTCCATGTAAGCCGACCGGTGGACTGTTGATCGGGAGTTTGCCTTGCTCAAGACCAGAACGTGCGGTTCACGCGCCTTGGCCCGCACTGTCGACGGCAGTATCGCGAAACTCAAGGAGACAGCATCGTCGTCGCCATGTTCTTGACGCAAGATTCCCAGCCCGCTGTCCGCAACCGGTCGCAGCGCATCCTCACCCTCCACGGTCATCAAGTCGTACTCGCGGTACCCCAGGAAAGTGAGGTTGTCGTCGGCCAGCCACTCCAGCAGAGCACGCGTCTCCTCGACCTCATGCGGATCCACACCCGTGGGCGGATGATGGTTGAGTTCGCGGGCGATCCTTTCGGCCTGACCGCGCATCGGATGCCAGTCGGTCACTGCCTTGCGAACATCGGCGAGCACACGTCTCGTGGAGTTGACGAAAGGCTCGAGATCATCGGATATGAAATCGCGCTCGATCTCGATACGCATCCACGATTCGATCAGAGTGCCTGCTGGGGCTTCGTCAACGTCGATGTCGAGAATCTCGACGAGTCGACCATTGGGATCGCGCTTGACCGCCAACTGGGGGTGGACGATCAGATGGACGTTTCGACCGGCGTGCACCAAGTTCGCGGTGACGGAATCGACCAGGAACGGCATGTCGTCGGTGACGATTTCGATGACGGCGTAGCCAACTCCGGGGATGTCCGGGGTCCAGCCGCGCACCAACGCCTCGCCGGCCGCGCGGACGCTCGCCCACTCGCGCATCCGCTCCAGGTCTTCGACCAGCGCGAGTACGTCGTGCCCAGACATTTCCTCATCGGAAAGGAATCGGTAGAAACGGGCAGCGAAGGTGCGGTGGTCTTGGTCCGGAATCTCGGACAGGGCAGAGCGCCACGCGGGAACCACGATGTCCACCACGGATATCGCCCCTCAGCGACAAGCGCGCCACGCCGTTGTGACGCTTTGTCCTACGGTAGTGCTGACAGGCTCGACTGAGAAGGACTGGGCAGATCGGAGTGAGCGGTGGCAAAGGAATTCACCTATCGGCAATCCTTCGGTTCGGATCCGGTCACCGTGTTCGCGATGCTGAAGAACCCGGATTATGTTCAAGCCAAATGCGCGGCGACCGGATCACTCGACACCACCGTCGATGTCCATGAAGCTCCGGATGGTTCGGTGACCATCACTTCCACGCGGGTGCTACCTGCCGATGTTCCAGCGGCTGCGCGGAAGTTCGTGGGCGAGACGATCTCCGCAACGGAGACCCAGACGTGGTCCGCACCAGCGACCGACGGGTCCCGAACGGCCGAAGTCGCTGTTGATTTCAGTGGTCCGCTCGCCTTCTCCGGCACGTTGGCCTTACGCCCGTTCGGGAACGGCAGCGAGGTTCTCACCGAGGGTTCGTTCAAGGCATCGGTGCCCTTCGTCGGCGGAACGATCGAGTCGGTGGCGGCCGAGCAGACGGCGCGCTACCTCGGAGCAGAGGAGCGAGTGGCAGCGGAGTGGACGCACGACTGACACGTGCGTGGGCGTATACCTTCAGCCGGCCATCGATTGCTGCAGCTGATCACGCCACACCTGACGACTCGTCCGTAGCGCGGTATCGAGCACGAGTCGACGTCGACGGGAGTCCATCAAGTTTGCACCGATGGCCTCCAAATCCTCCGGCCCAGGGCCTATCGCGTAGACATGGGACCCGGCAGCTCGAACCAGCGCCATCTCGTCGCGGCACACTTTGGTGACCTGGGATCGCCACCTTCGCTCGAGTCGAGCTTGGATGCCGGATGGGGAATCCGTTTCGAACGACACCATGGGAGCGATGACATACACCTCGTCGATACCCGAATGCGCAAGGACGTCGACGGAGGTCGCGGAGACGGCTCCACCGTCGATGTATGTCCGACCACCGACCTCGACAGGGGTGAACCACCCCGGGATGGCGCAGGAGGCCATCACGGCACTGGCCAGCGGTGCGACGGGCGCACCCGGTCGTCCGAACACGACTCGGTGGCCATTGGAGTAGTCGGTTGCCACCACCCACAGGTTCGGGTGGGCGGACCACTCCCCGAACACAGTCACCGCATCGATGAGGTGGCCGATGCGTTCCAGCGACTTACCGCCTTCGGGCAAGAACGCCGACAGCACCGTGGTCGCGGGCAGTTGCCCCAGGTGACGCAGACTCGATCGGATCAAGGCCGGTGAGCCGGGTCCACGAAGCTTCGGAAAGCCGGGTCGATTCCCTCCGGTGGCTCGGGTGGGGTCCCACTCGTAGCCGGCCAACGGCCCCGTCGTCACGTGCTCGTCGCGGTAATGGGTGATGAGTTCATCGGTGCTCACGCCACAACCGACGAGGGCACCGAGGACCGATCCGGCACTCGTGCCGACGATGACGTCGACATCCGCTGGAGCAAGACCTGTCGCTTCCTGCCAGGCAGCGAGCGCTCCCACCGCCCAGGTGCCACCGAGCACTCCACCGCCCCCGAACACGAGTGCCCGGCGGATCTTGCGTTCATTGGCCGGGTTGGTCGTCATCGCCTACCCCACATCCGCACGCCCGGGGATGATCCGCAGACCCGTTTCCTTGGCGGCGGCCTCCTTGAGTTCGGTGAGCGCTGCGTGCAATCCATCGACGATGACGTCCACGTCGGCCAGCGCATCTCGATCGGCGGTCAAGCCGATGAAGACCCACCCTTGGTAGGACGTCAATCCGATGCCCAATGCTTGACCATGCACCAGCGGCGAGAAGGGATAGGCCTCCACCATTTCGCTGCCTGCGGCATACAACGCGCGCTGCGGTCCAGGTACGTTGATGATCGAGACATTGAATGCACGCTGGGACAACGTGGCGCCCACGCGCGAGCCGAGGGCGTGCAGGGTGGGTGGACCGAAACCAGCCATACCGGCGAGCGCTGCGGCTGCGACGAACCTCTCCTTGGTGCGCAGGTCGCGCATATGGAATGCGATCTGGTGCAACCGAACGATCGGGTCGGTCTCCCCCACGGGCAGATCGATCAAGAACGCTCCGACCTCACCGGCGACACTTGTCTCGCGACGCATGCCGGTGTCCGTTTGGATGCTGACCGGGACCAGGGCTCGCAAAGTCGCTGAGGAGTCCAGGACACGGCCACGATTCATCAGCCAATCGCGCAGAGCCCCCGTCACGACGGTCAAGACGACGTCGTTCACGGTCCCCACGCTCAAGTCGTGGACGTCGCGCAGCTCCGCGAGCGAGAGCCGGGTAGTGGCGAAACGACGTTGCGCTCCGATGCGAGTGTTCAGCGGGCTGTCGATAGGTGCTCGAATGATCGATGCCAGCGTCCGCGCGACATCCACGCCCGTGTCGCGAGCCCACCCAGCGAACGCCTCGACAGCAGCACCAGCGTCTTTCACCGCGCTCGATGCCACGTCCCACGCAACTGTCGGTCGGGTAACGACGCTGGTCAGCGCAGCAGCGATGAGTTCTACGTCGCTCGGCTCGGGGCGCGGACTCCACGCATCGGGGGTGTCCTCGAACACCTCGGCTCGCGGGTCCAACATGACTTGGGCGATGTCGATCGCACCCGTGCCGTCCACGAGCACCTGGTGGCTCTTGGTGACGACCGCGAAGCACCCATCCTCGAGTCCTTCGATCAGGTACATCTCCCACAAGGGGCGGGTTCGATCCAGGGGCCGCGCCATCAAGCGAGCGACCAGTTCGTCCAGTTGGGAGCGGGTTCCGGGGTTCGGTAGCGCGGATCTGCGGACATGGAACGTCACGTCGAAGTTCGCATCGTCGACCCACACCGGTCGAGATAGGCCCCAGGGCACCTCACGTAGCCGTTGGCGATAGCGCGGCACGTGGGCGATCCGATTGCGGATCAAGCGGACCAGGCGCTCGTGGTCGAAACCACCGGCCGGAGGCCGGAAGATGGCGACTCCACCGACATTGCGGGGTGTCGAGACGTCTTCGGCGAACCAGATGGCGGCGTCGATTGCGTCGAGGCGATCCACCCACACCTCCATTCCCGAGTCCCCCCAGTGTGACACGCGAGGGGAGCCCCGAGGGAAAGTGGACGAACCTCGTAACCTTGGCACCATGCGCTTCCCCGCAGCACTCGTAGCCGCCGGTCTGGCCGTCGGGCTGCTCGGCGTGGGCGCCCCCGGCATCGCCGCGAGCAACGACGTCCCGGCCACGTCGAGCCTGTCTGTCGCGTCCGATATTCGAAAGGCCGCGGTCCCTGTCCCTCCCCGCAAGGTGAAGAAGCCGGTAGCCGCCACCCGGACCGCGAAGGCGCGCAACGTTCCCGAACGTCCCATGGACGGCCAATCCGGACGCCGCATCGTGTACGACAAGTCATTGATGACGGTCTGGGTCATGGACAAGAACGACGAAGTCGTCCACCGATTCCCCATCGTCGGTCGGTGGGATCGCCCGGTCGCCGGGGAGTACACGATCTACTCGAAGTCCGAGCGGAGCGGCAACCCGAATTCAGGAGTCACGTTCGACCACATGACGCGCTTCGCCTACGGCAACGATGGCAAGACACCCATCGGATTCCACAGCATCCCGATCTACTACGACGGTCGGATGATGCACGGCATCGACCAGTTGGGACTACCGATCGCCACGGGCGGATGTGTCCGCATGCACGAGGACGACGCTCGAGCCCTGTACGAGTGGTCGAAGATCGGTGACCGAGTCGTGGTCCTTGCTTCTCCCTGATCGAGTCACGAATCCATCACCTTCTACGCGGCGAGCGAATCCCGGATCTTCGCGAAGGACTTTCTGACCCGCCCCGTGGCAGTGTTTTCCGACAACAGTGATCCACTCTTGCGACACGTGTGGATGCTCGTGTCGTCGGGCACGGTGTGGACGGGCACACTCAACCCCGCCTCCGCCAACACTTCCTGCACGCGGGACCTGGCATTCGAATCACGTCGCGGGGCACGGTTGGCCAGGACGGTGATGTGCGAGTGCTCGACGGCCTTCACGACGTGTGGAAGATCTGCGGTCATCCGCACCACACTGACTGCCTCCGGCTGCGTGACGACGACCACCGCGTGACTGTGCCGCAGAACTGACCTGACAGCGCCGTCCCGAGGGGGTATGCCCCCGGCGAGGGCGTCGTCGACTTCAGGGGCGCTCAACAACGGATTGGTGTCGATGACCACCCGGTCGAAACTCTGCGAGCACACCGAAACGATGCGCTCGAGCGTGTGCGGCCGGAGTTGATGCCAACGGTCGGCCGAGCCGATCCCGCTCATGAGCCACAGCCGTTCCTTCAGACGTCTGCACGCCGTCGCCAGGGACCGAACATCCAGCGCGCCCTGATCGGCGTATCGCGAGGCCACCAGGAGTCCGCTCACGTCCTCGGTCATGCCGACCAGTAGAGCCAATGACGGTCCGATGGTGTCGGCGTCTATCAAGCAGACACGTTCACCCGCGTGGGCCCACGACTCAGCAAGACCCAGGGCGACGGTGCTACGCCCCGGGGCTCCCGTCGCGCCGTACACCACGGTGATCGCTCCGTGAACGCCACGTTCATCCGAGGCGGGCGACAACGTCGACCCCGACGGGGCTCGTTCCTCGCCCTTTTCACCCATCTGCAGGTGACCGATGACTCGGTCGACAAGATCGGCCGACAGGCCGTGCACCAGCGATGTCAGCCCCCACGACCGAGCGCGATGCAGTGCGTCATCGTCGGCGGCGATGGCGACGATGCGTCGCCGATTCCAACCGGGCAGTGCGGCAACGATGTCTGCACTCAGCCTCGGGGTATCCACATCGACGACGATCGCGGCCTGGTCTTCGATGGTCGCTGCGGCCAGGACGTCGGTCGCCTCGACGCACCGACGGATCACGGTGAACCCACGACCGGTCAACTCTGCGATCCACGACGACTCCTCGCGCCTTTCCGGCGTGCACCAGATGACTCTCCTCACGACGTGATTCCTTGGCTGGCCGCCGGCACCGACACCAGGTCGACGACGCCCGCGCGCGCGGCCTGTACGACGGTGGCCACTTCCTCGGGAGCCACCCGGACAACCACCGCGAGTTGACTTCCCATGGCATCCGTCGAGACCTTTTCCACCACCACGTTCTCAAGGACCAGGATCGGCTCCATCCTCCGGTCAGCCGACGGAGTCGGACCCATCATCGGGCCATCCTCGGGAGTGCTCCACACGTCCACACGATCTCCGGCCACCAGATCGATGGGCGCGTGCAAAGGATCGACACCGATGGTCACGATGCGACTGGCCTCGGTGGACGGATCGATCAAGGCTGATCGGGGGATCAATTCACCTTCTGCGATGGGAAACCGCAAGCGACCGGCAGGCTGTTCGTCGACAGCCAGATAGTCGGCGGAAACCTCACCCAGAACAACGGTGACGGGTTGCAGGTGCCGGGGTTCAACTCCGGCCGAGAGATCCCGCGACGCCTGCCACACGGTGACTGTTGGAGCATCGCGTGACATGAGATGTGCGCCCAGGAACATCGATCCGACGACGAGAGCGAGACCGAGCCACAATCGCATATCCGTGCGACGCGATGAACGTATGCGTTGTGCTCGTGGTGCGATGGGCGCTGACTCCCGTGCGCCCTTGTGGCCATCGGATACTCGCCGAGGACCGAATCGACGTGAATGTGGTAACCGCATGCGGTAAGGGTGCGATGTCAACACGAAGAACGCGAACGACTGTCCACAGCCCCGGTATCGGGTGGTCAGTTATCCACAATGTCGGGTCGCAGGGCCAATTCACGGAACCGTTTGGGACCATGGACCGGTGAACGTGCGGTTCCTGACCTTGGCGGATGTGGCCGAGACCCTCAACATTTCTGCGTCCCAGGCCTACGCGCTCGTGCGCACCGGAGACCTGCCTGCGATCAAGGTCGGTGGACGGGGCCAGTGGCGGGTCGAGACGACGGTCCTCGAGGACTACATCCAACGGATGTACGAGCAAACGCGAACATTCATCGCGAGCAACCCTGCCGACGATGAGGAGCAGGTCAGTCGATCCGCGCCGTGATGGCGTCGATACGCGACCACGGGATCGTGATCTCCACCAGCTGACTGTCGATCTGATGTCCGACGCCGCGGGTGTCGATCGCCAGGTGATCGTGACCCACCCATGTCAGGCGACCTGACAGGTCCAATCCGCCGGCCGATACGTGCACGATGTTCCCGAGCAGGTCGCGCAGATGCGACCGCCACGTCACGGCCGAGACCGCGTGGCGGGCGTGCTCCTGGTGCAGTACTCGAGGAAGCGGCCCGATTCCGACGATGGCATGGGTGGGGACGGTGATGCCGGCAGGCTCACGGACGCAGATGAAGTCCGAGCCCACGCGCAGCAGCCGACCCGTGAGTCGCCGGCCTCCACGCACCACCACCGTCACGAGGGAACCCTGGCGAGTGGCCGCAAGTCTTTCGTGCATGCGCACATCGGCCATCTCGGCAACCACCAGTCCCCGGGCCTCGAGCCGAACGTCCTGGTCCAGGTCGCATTGGACCGCGGCCGCGGCCTCCAGCCACGGCGACGGAACGCCACGAGCGTCGCTTGGGCCCTCGTGCTCACGCATATCCGGTTACTTCCCTGACTGAACCCGGCCCAAACGCGACCGGCGGGGATGTTTGACCGGTCTAGTCGGTGGGAAGAACGCAGGCGCCCCACGGGCGCATGCACGGGTCCGACAAGGACCTTGACACCGCGGCATCCCGGGGGGCGATAATGCCAAACAGCATCAAACTGCATCAAACGAAGGTTAAAGGCAGAAAACCGAGGGGTCGATCATGGGAACAGCACACGAGGAATTGGGCGGCCAGCGAGAAGTCACCTCCGAGCCGGGACGGCTGCGCGTCATCGACGGCGGCAGATCAGGCACCCAGGCGAAGCAGATGGCACTGCCCCTCACCTGGCACGTTGGAGGTATTCCCGCCACTCCACCGCTTCCGGGTTACCTACGGGTGGTTCGCGACGAGGACGAACGAAACGAATTGGCGACGACGGCCGAGGGTCGACCGAATCCGGTTGCCTGGACGGCCCAGATGGCCCGAGCGGTATACGAGGTGGCACAAGGGGAACGTCCTGCAAGCCAACTGCGCCGACATGTCGCCCGCGATCAATTGGCCACCCTCGCCATCCGCGGCTTGTCCTATGCGCGACACCCGGCAGCCCGATCAGCGCACGGAATGTCACGTCTGCGTCAGGTTCGCGCCGTGCGCTGCTGCGTGGTGGCCCCCGGGATCATCGAAGCCTCGGCGGTGCTCGTCGGAGCGGCTCGCTCGCACGCGGTCGCGCTACGCATGGAAGCCCAACCCGGTGCATGGCTGGTCACGGCCATCGACTTTCGATGACACCCCGACCACAGCAGGCGACTAGCTGCGCTTCTTCGAGTCGCCCTTGCGGTTCTGCCGTTCGGCGCGACGACGCTCGGCACGTGAGGCGTTCGGGTCGACCTCGACAATCCCGTCGTCATCGGACTCCATCTCCCCGTGCATGACTCCACCGGACTCATCCGGCGCGGAGTACTCCATGTGCTCCGGTCGAGTGGGGGTCAATCCCTTCGCTTGGATGACCGGCGCGCCCCCCTGCGTAGCGCCTGCGGCGACGGCCGCGGCGATCGCTGCACCAGCCTCGCTGTCGGTCGCATCCGCCAGTACGTCGATCTCCTCAGCGACCTCAGGGGCAACCTGCGGCTTGATCTCGACCTCGACGTTGAAGACGTACCCCACCGTCTCTTCCTTGATCGCGTCCATCATCGCCATGAAGAGGTCGTAACCCTCGCGTTGATACTCCACCAGCGGATCCCGCTGCGCCATCGCGCGTAGACCGATGCCGTCACGCAGGTAGTCCATCTCGTACAAGTGCTCGCGCCATTTGCGGTCGAGTACGGTCAAGATGACGCGACGTTCGAGTTCTCGGGTCACATCCTCGGTCAACTCTTCTTCGCGTTTGTCATATGCCCGCTGCGCATCATCGACGAGCATCTCGCGGATGAAATCAGCACTGAGCCCAGCCCGACCCCCGCCCGACTCCTCTTCCACTTCCTCGATGGTGAGTGAGACCGGATAGAGCTGGTGCAGGGCGGTCCACAGTTTCTCCAGATCCCAATCCTCGGGATACCCATCAGCGGTGGCTTCGTTGACGTAACTTTCGATCGTCTCGGTGATGAAGGAGCGAACCTGATCTTCGATGTCCTCGCCTTCGAGGACCCGACGGCGCTCGTCGTAGATGACCAGCCGCTGGCGGTTCAACACATCGTCGTACTTGAGGACGTCCTTTCGAATCTCGAAGTTCTGCGCCTCGACCTGCGTCTGCGCGGATCGAATGGCGTTCGTGACCATCTTCGCTTCGATCGGGACATCGTCCGGGACGTTGAAGCGCCGTAGGAATGCGTCGACCATGTCCGCCTTGAACAGGCGCATGAGGTCGTCTTCGAGGGACAGGTAGAACTGCGATTCACCGGGATCGCCCTGGCGTCCTGACCGACCACGCAGCTGGTTGTCGATGCGACGGGACTCGTGGCGCTCGGTCGCCAAGACGTACAAACCACCGAGGGCGACCACCTCGTCGTGCTCGGCCTGAACGGCGGACTGAGCTTGGTGGAGCGCGGCCGGCCAGGCTGCTTCGTAGGCCTCTGGATCCTCGACCGGCGACAGACCCTTCTGCGTGAGGGCAGCGGCAGCCATGAATTCGGGGTTACCACCGAGCATGATGTCGGTACCGCGACCCGCCATGTTCGTGGCGACGGTCACGGCGCCCTTGCGCCCCGCCTGGGCGACGATCGCGGCTTCACGCTCGTGGTTCTTGGCATTCAGTACCTCGTGGGGAACGCCGTTCTTCTTCAGTAGAGCCGAGAGATGCTCGGACTTCTCCACACTCGTGGTGCCGATGAGCACCGGCTGCCCGGCCTTGTGACGCTCGACGACGTCCTCGATCACGGCATTGAGTTTCGCGTCGGTGGTCCGGTAGACAAGGTCGGGCTGATCGATACGCACCATGGGGCGGTTGGTGGGGATCGGGACAACACCGAGGTTGTAGATCTGATTGAACTCTGCGGCTTCGGTCATTGCCGTACCGGTCATACCGGACAACTTGTTATAGAGCCGGAAGAAGTTCTGCAAGGTGACCGTGGCGAGGGTCTGATTCTCGGCCTTGATCTCGACCCCTTCCTTGGCCTCTATCGCCTGGTGCAAACCCTCGTTGTAACGACGACCCTTCAGAATGCGTCCCGTGTGCTCGTCGACGATCACCACGCCCCCGTCGAGAATCACGTAGTCGCGGTCCTTCTTGAAGAGCTCCTTGGCACGGATGGCGTTGTTGAGGAAGCCGACCAGCGGGGTGTTGACGGTGTCGTAGAGGTTGTCGATTCCCAGTTGATCCTCGACTTTGTCGATGGCCGCCTCGAGAACGCCGACCGTGCGCTTCTTCTCGTCTACTTCGTAGTCGACGTCCTTCTCGAGTAAGCGGGCGATCCGAGCGAATTCGGAGTACCAGGCGGTCGGTTGGTCAGCTGGACCACTGATGATCAGCGGAGTTCGCGCCTCGTCCACCAGGATCGAGTCGACTTCGTCGACGACCGCGAAGTTGTGACCACGTTGGACCATCTCCGCCTTGGACCACGCCATGTTGTCGCGCAGATAGTCGAAGCCGAATTCATTGTTCGTCCCGTAGGTGATGTCGGCCGCATAAGCGATGCGGCGCTGAGCGGGGCTCATCTGACTGAGGATCACGCCTACCTCGAGCCCGAGGAAGCGGTGAATGCGCCCCATCCACTCGGCGTCACGTTCGGCGAGGTAGTCGTTGACGGTCACCACGTGAACGCCATCTCCAGACAGAGCGTTCAGGTAGGACGGCAAGGTGGCGACGAGAGTCTTGCCCTCACCGGTGCGCATTTCGGCGATGTTGCCCATGTGCAATGCCGCTCCGCCCATGATCTGGACGTCATAGTGGCGCTGCCCCAGCGTCCGTCGAGCCGCTTCGCGCACCGTGGCGAAGGCTTCCGGCATCAGATCGTCCAGGCTCTCACCCTCGGCGTACCGTGCCTTGAACTCATCGGTCAACGCCCGCAGTTCCTCATCGGTCAACGAGGTGTAGTCGTCCTCAATGGCGTTGACGGCGCGTGCCACCGCCTCCAATTTGCGTAGGGTCTTGCCCTCGCCAGCTCGCAGGACTTTGTCGAGCACTCCCACGTTGCGACCTTTCGACGCCGCCGCACGGTTGCGGCCTGTGACTTCGGGCACTGCGCACCCGGGTGGACCCTGCCGGGCGCTGGGAAGAAGGCCCCCGGCCACCTAGCCAGATCATCGTAGTTGCCACTGGAACACTAGTGACCATGGCGTCGGTTGAGCTCGTCACGCTCAGTGACGGCTACGTCCGACTGGACCCCGAGCCCTCGGACCCGGGAGTGCACCACTGGCGGGTGCGTCGATTGGCCAGCGGGGGGGATCTCGGTGCCCTGCGATTGTTGGTGCTCGGCCCGCAGCCCGCGCAGCGTCGCGCACGGTTGCACATCGACGTTTCGCCCGACGCGGATACCGGCACCATCCACTCCTTCGCGCAGGCCACGACGCTCGTGTGTCGTTGGAGCTTCAGCGCGTTGGACGTGTGTGTGATCACCTGGCTGGGCCCCACGGACCCAACCACCCGGGCGATCGTGTTCGAGGCCGGGTTTCGCGTCCATCCGCTGCCGCATCGTGGCGCACTCGATGGTCCCGAGGGTCCACGCGACGCGTGGTTCGCCGACCTGACTCCGGCGGACACGCGCGCAGTCGTTCACCGTTCGATGACTGCTCGTGAGCAGCACGTCCTGTCTGCCATGGCCCGCGGTCGGTCCAATGTGGAGATCGCTCGCGAACTCGGGATCAGCGAGAACACCGTCAAGAATCACGTTCGATCGATTCTGGAGTTATTGCAGGCGCCCTCGAGGACCGCCGCTGTAGTGACCGCCCTCCGGGCAGGGTGGGTGTCCTTGGAATAGGGCTGCGAATGCCTGTCCTCCACACCCTCGGACGGCTCACTCCACAGAGTGTGATCGACCACTTCGCTGCCGGGGTGAGCCAATGCAGGCTCGTCTCATGCGAGCGTTGACCACGAGCGTCTTCGATCTGACCCTGGGACGTTGCTGTGCGGGATGCGACCGTCCCGGGTCGGTCTTGTGTGCGTCCTGCGCCGAGGCACTGCGACCCTCCGTGCGCCTTCGGCGGGATATCGACCTCACCGACGTCGTCGAGGATCTGCGCATACCCGTGGTGTGCGCCCTCGACTACCGAGGCGTGGTGCGTCGGATCCTGTATCGGTACAAGGATCACGGCATCCGTCAGCTCGCCGTTGCCGTTGCGCCGGCACTGACCGCATCCATCGAGTGCGCCGCCCTGCACGCTGGTACGTCGAGTTCGACCGTGGTGCTCGTGCCCATGCCGACGCGTCGAGTCAGCATGCGTCGGCGAGGCTTCGACGCGACAGCGCTCGTGGTCCGACGATCTTCAGTTCACGCAATGGTCGCCGGCGTGGAACCGATCCTGCGGGACACCCGCTCGGGAGGATCGGCCAAGACGGCCGGGGCCATGGAGAGAGAACGCGGAGCGATCGACGCATTCCGCATCACAACCCGAAGACGCTCATCCCACGCACCGGTGATTCTCGTCGATGACATCGTGACCACCGGTGCCACGATTCGCGAGGCTGCCTCAACGCTCGTGCTCGCCGGCGTCCACGTGGTCGCCGTCGCCACCATCGCCGGCACCCCGTAAGCGCGTGAGTGTGCGCGTCTCAGCCCGGGTACGCCGGTGATGTCGCGTTGACGCGCCCCGACCATGTCCCCGTCGTGTTGTCGTAGACGACACCGTCGGCAGCAGCGACCAAGGTCGGTAGCCCCGGCGCCGCGGCGACGGAGATGGGACCCTCGGGTGAACCCTGCGCCAAGATCGATCCGCGACCGATGTTCACTTCGACCACTTGCAGGGATCCGGCACTCTCACTGCCGAGTACGGCCAAGGAATCAGCGCTCGACCACGCGACGTCGACAGCTTCGACCAATCGCGACTCGACCCGAATCGGTGCCTGAACGGTGATGCCCACCCTTGCGGCGGTGGAAGTTCGGACTATTCGGGCCAGGTACACATACGAACGCGCACCACTTTGGACCAGCAGCGCCGCGCGCGTGCCATCGCGCGATGGCACCGCTGCGGTGAGGACGTCGGATTCGGTGAGACCCTCGACCCTGATGGGGAAGCCTCGACCGGACGGGGAGTACAAGGTGAGCGCGCCGGCGTCATCGACCGCCCACACATTCGCATCGCCGTCGTAGGCCAGGTGCACCGGTTCGGGTACGTCGTCGAACTCAACAAGCTGCGCTGCCGGGGACATCTCCCCCGACCACACCCGACCATCCACATCGACACCGGCGATGCGTGACGCGTCCAGCGAGATGGCGATATCGGTGAGCAGCGGTTCGCGCGTGCCCGCTTGGCCCGCGACAGGCTCTGTGCCGTCATTGGTGAGTTGCCGAACGCCGATGGTGGACGCGACGTAGGCGGCGGCGTCCAAGGACAGCCCCGCGGGGTCCACATTCGGCCATGCATCGCGTGACTGCGGGTTGCCGACTCCCGGCACGAAGAAGGGTTGCCCGGCGGCCGTGATGTCCACCGCTTGGACCTCGGGCAACTGTCGCAGGGTCCACACGAGTTGTTGCGATAGCGCGCGGCGGGCGGAGTCATCGGCGAGCTGCACCGACGCATTCAGGTCCACCCGTGCCACGCCGCCGTCGACGAGAATCGCATCGATGTTCAGATCGACTCCATCCGGGAACCCGGTTCGCACGGCGGGTCGAAGCCAATCGTTCGGTCCATCGAGTAGCCGCCGCACCAACGTGGTGGCGAGCCCGGGACCAACGACCGGAACCATGCGCGCGTCCGGCACCAAGATCTCGAATGTGGGGTTGAAGAAGTAGAGCGCGTAGGAGCGGAACGCCCGATCGACGTCCGTCTGTGACAGCAGCAACCCGCTCGGAAGACCGTCGATACGCAGACCTCGATCCGTTTCCACGATGAGGAACGTCGCGGTCGCTTCGGTTCCGGGTGCGTCGACGTCGTAACGCCCATTCGCAGCGATGCGACCCACTTGGGTCGCACGGACCTGGACCCTCGGGCCACTTTCCGACAGCGCGGGCGTCCCTTCGTACACCACCACTTGCGAGGAGGAGTCCCAGCGGGCGCTGGCCTCCGGCGTGAGGTACTCGCGTGCCACGGCGTGGTCGCCGTCGAAAGACGCGCTGGCTTCCAAGAACCCCTGGACTATCTGGGTTGCCGTCATGCCGTCACTCGGCGGCCGGGCGATGACCCGGATGAACTGATCGACGTTGCTCCCCGAGACCTGGGCGCCTTGTTCGATGGGGCCCGAAGTTGGGACCTGCGCGGTCAGGGCTTGCGGGAAGTTGCCGCAGCCGGACACCAGCATTGCGCTGAGGACCAGCGCCACCGGCAGCCTCATTTCTCGCCTCGATGGTCGACGTTCACCGTGACAATCATGGGAGCGTTCGGCCGATCCGTTCGATCGTCCAAACGCACCGTCGGGCGTGCCCGCGAGAAGGCACCGTCGGAGTCATCGCGATCGTCCCCCGGATCGGCGTCCACTGCATCGTCGGATAGCGGGAGAACGGCATGGGTGACAGGCCCGCCCGCAACACGTGGCAAGGTCAACCGGAAGCACGCGCCGGCCCCGGGCTCCCCCCACGCTTCGAGCCAACCCCCGTGCAATCGTGCATCCTCCAAAGCGATCGCCAAACCCAGCCCGGTACCCCCCGTGGTACGTGCCCGAGCCGGATCCGCTCGCCAGAATCGATTGAAGACCAAGGCAGCCTCTCCGGGACGTAAACCCACCCCGAAGTCACGAACGGTCAAGGTCGTGACGTCGTCATCTCCCGCCAACTCGACCAACACGCCTTGTTCATCACCGTGTTCGATCGCATTGTCGATCAGATTGCGGACGATGCGGTCGATACGTCGAGCATCACAGGTGACCAGGCACGGCCGTTCGTAGGCCGCGAAGCGCACCCGCAGGTGCCGACTGAGCGCCAACGGTTCGCAACCCTCGATCACTCGCTGAACCAGTGGGACCAGGTCCACCGAATCGCTCTCCAGTTTCGCGGCACCGGCGTCGAACCGAGAGATCTCGAGTAGATCGGACAACAGAGCCTCGAAGCGATCTAGTTGGTTCTGAAGCAATTCAGCGGACCGAGCGACGGCTGGAGTCAGTGAGTCGCGTGACTCGAACAAGACATCAGCCGCCATCCGAATGGTGGTGAGTGGCGTGCGCAACTCATGGGAGACGTCGGACACGAAACGCTGTTGCACACGGGAAAGTTCCTCCAACTGGGTGATCTGCGCATCGATGCTCTCGGCCATCTCGTTGAAGGACCGTGCCAGTTGCGCCAAGTCGTCCTCGCGTCGGATGGGAATGCGTTCATCGAGATCGCCTGACGAAAGGCGTTCGGCCGTTCGGGCCGCAGCCCGCACCGGCACGACCACTTGGCGAGTGACGATGAACGCAACGAGGCCGAGAAGCGCAACGAGCACCGAACCCACGACGATGATCGATCCACGGACCAGGTCAAGGGTTTGCTGCTCTTGCGCCAGAGGAAACAGGTAGTACAACTCGTACGGCCCGACCGTCGGGATGTTCAAGGGTGCGCCGACCGCCAGACCCGGGACCGAGCGACCATCGAGGAAGCGGATCTCGGTGAAGGTCCAGGACTGCCGCTGCGTCGTGGTCACGGCCTCGCGCAGGTCGGCAGGGATGCTCGAGACGGCCACGAGGTTCGTGCCGCGCTCGGGCGCTCCTGCTTCGGGCAAACTCGAAAGCAACAACACCTCGAAAGTCGCGGGAGAACCGGCTCGGGTCGCCAACGAGGTGACCACGCCATCGACCAGCCGGGCTGGCGATGGCGTGGAGGGGCCGGTGTCCGCCGCATCGAGGAGTCGCTGGGCCTCCCCTAGCCCCGCGGACGCCTCACCAACCGAACCCCTTTCCTTCGCCTCGAGTAGGCCCGTCGTCACGCGGGAGAGCAGCAGGAAACCCAAGGCAGCGACGACGACGATAGAGAGCACCAACGTGGTGCTGATGACCCGAATGAACAAGGACCGTCTCCACACGCGCCTGACGGCGCGCGGAACAAAAAGCAAGAACCCGGACATGACGGCGATCAGACGGAGCCGGCCTTGTACCCGACTCCCCTCACCGTGAGGACGATCTCCGGCGCCTCCGGATCGTGCTCGATCTTGGCGCGCAGCCGCTGCACGTGGACATTCACCAGTCGTGTGTCGGCGGCGTGGCGATAGCCCCACACCTCCTGCAACAGCGCCTCACGGGTGAAGACCTGCCCGGGCTTCTTGGCCAAACACGCGAGTAGGTCGAACTCCAGTGGTGTCAACGTAAGAACCACGTCTCCGCGGCGCACCGTGTGCCCACCGATGTCGATCGTCAGGTCGCCGATCGACAGGACTTGGGTGCCGATGTCATCAGTGCGCCGAATGCGTGCTCGGATGCGCGCCACGAGTTCCTTCGGCTTGAAGGGCTTGACGATGTAGTCGTCGGCTCCGGATTCCAAGCCCACGACAACGTCGACGGTGTCCGACTTCGCAGTCAACATCACGATCGGCGTGCCCGATTCCGCGCGAATCGCTCGGCAGACATCAATCCCATCCATACCTGGGAGCATCAGGTCGAGCAGGACTACGTCGGGTTTGGCAGCGCGGAACGCGTCCACCGCAGTGCTGCCATCGGCGCAGAAGACCGGCTCGAATCCTTCACCTCGAAGCACGATGCCGAGCATCTCCGCCAAGGCGCTGTCGTCGTCGACCACCAGGATCCGGCCGCGGGCGCGCGGAGCCACCGGGGATGCGCTCATGCCCCTATGGTGTCACCTCCGGGATCCCCACGAGCAAAACCAGAGCAGCCGGAGCGTTGTTCACCCCGTGGGCCACCATCGCCGCCCCCAACGAGCCCGTCTTCCAGCGCACCCAGCCGTACACGAGCCCAATCGGCAAAAGCAGGAAGAACCGGATGGGTTCGAAGTGGAACGCCGAGAAGATGACCGCGGTGATGATGATCGTTGACAGCGCTCCCAGGCCCTTCTTGCGAAGCGCGTTGAAGATCAATCCGCGGAATGCGATCTCCTCGACGATGGGAGCTCCCACCATGATCATGAGAGCGAACAACGCCAGTGCCCAGAATGGTCCTTCGTCGCGCAACTCGAGGGCAACGTCGCCAGCGGCGGATGAAAAATCACCCGCGATGGCCTGAGTGATGAGGGCAACGACGCCCGCGAACATCAGACCGACGAAGCCAGCCAGGACGCCCCAGCCGGTGTCGCTCCAGGTCAGACGGAAACCCAGGTCGATCCGGGGACCATTCCCCTTCCATTTCGTGACGAACAAGGGCCATCCGGCGAGTGCGATCCACGGGAACAACGTGCCGACGATCGCGGTCACAGCCAAAGGGGCGTCCAGTGCGATGAGCGGTATCGCCGCAAGGGCTCCCAGCACGATCGCGCCGACGATGGTGACCACAGCCGACCCCAGCCCCCACCGGGGCGCTCGCAGCACGGCGCCGTCGCTGAGGGCCTGCCCGACGGTGGCCGGACAACCCGGATAGTCGGCGGGCACGAGGGTGTCGGGCGCGGAAGCCATCGGGCCATTGTGCGCGACACCCCCGACGCTCCTCGCTCCCTTCCCCGATGCGGCGTCCATCGCGGACGCCGGCACCGAGATTTCGCGGCCACGAACGCCGTGGCAACGGGGAGTTCTCAGGCGAGAACGGCGGACAGTTCTCCCAGTCGAGTCGGCAGCAGTCGGTACCAGGTCCAGTAACCACGTTTCTCGGCTGCCACCAGACCCGCCTTGGACAGCACTTTGAGGTGATGGCTCACCGTCGATTGCGACAAACCCAACGGCTCGGTCAGATCGCAGACGCACGCCTCGCACTGAGGCAGCGATCGCAATAGCGCCAGGATCTGCAACCGGGCAGGATCGGCCACCGCCTTCAACAATGCGGCCAATTCTTCGGCGGTGGCCCGATCGATCTGCTCGCCCAACCCCGACGGACAGCAGGCCGGACCCAGCACGGGATCGGTGGTCACCGCACGAGAACGCGAACGGGTGGCGACGGGCATCCATCCATATTGACATACATCGATATGGATGCCAAGGTTCGGCTCGTGCTGCGCCGCTTGTTCGCCGAGTACCTCGGTACCGCGATGCTCGTCGCCGCGGTCGTGGGCAGCGGCATCATGGGCACGCTGCTGACCGGCGATGCTGCCGTGGTTCTCATCCTCAACATGATGAGCACGATCCTGGCCCTGGGCGTACTCATCTGGATGCTGGGCCCCATTTCCGGCGCCCACTTCAACCCCGCCGTCACGGCCGTCACCTTGGTCAAACGCGAGATCGATCCAGGTGAGGGTTTCGCCTACATCGTCGTCCAGATCCTCGGCGGACTATCAGGGGTGGCCCTGGCGAACGTCATGTTCGAGTTGCCGGCATTCGATCCTTCGACCAACGCGCGCGGCGGTCTTGCGATCTGGCTCGGCGAGATCGTCGCCACCGCCGGGCTGCTCCTCACCATCGGCGCACTGACCCGCACGGGTCGCGGACACCTCGGTCCGATCCTGGTCCCCGCCTGGATCGGCTCCGCGTACTTTTTCACCTCATCGACATCCTTCGCCAACCCCGCAGTCACCATTGGTCGATCGATGACCGATACCTTTACCGGTATCGCTCCGTCCGACGTGCTGCCGTTCATCGCTTTCCAACTGATCGGTGCAGCGCTCGGGGCGCTGCTCACTGAGGTGCTGTATCCGCGCAAGCACCCCGAGCCGCTCGATCTGCCCGACCCCGTCCACCAGAAGGGCTGAGATGTCCGATAAGCCATCGGTGCTGTTCGTATGCGTGCATAACGCCGGACGTTCGCAAATGGCGGCGGCTTACCTGACGCATCTGTCAAAGGGACGCATCGAGGTGCGCTCGGCCGGATCGAACCCCGGCGATCGGGTGAATCCCGCAGCCGTGGAGGCCATGGCCGAGGAGGGCATCGACATCAGCGCCGAGATCCCGAAGGTGCTCACTACCGAAGCAGTCATGGAATCCGACGTCGTGATCACCATGGGATGCGGCGATACCTGCCCGATCTTTCCCGGCAAGCGATACGAGGACTGGGTTCTCGAGGATCCGGCCGGCAAGGGAGTGGAATCGGTTCGTCCGATTCGCGACGAGATCAGACAACGGGTGGAGATCCTGATAGGTGAATTGCTCAGCGACTAGCCTGAGCGAGTGATTCCCGACTGGCTGCAGCACGTCATTGGCACCGGCGGTGCCATTCTCGTCCTACTCGCCTACTTCTTGGTTTCCACCGGTCGGGTGTCGTCGTCGTCGATAGCTTTCCAAGTGATCAATCTGGTCGGCGCCGGTCTGCTGACGACGTACGCCCTCATTTTGCAAGGCTGGTCCCTGGTCTTCTTGAACGGAGTGTGGGCGATCGTGGCACTCGTCGCCCTGGCCCGCATTCTTCGAAGGCGAGCATCCAGGAGCGTCGACGAGGTCATCGTCGTCGATTGATGCGCTTCGGCAGCGCCTGCTGTTTCACACGTCGATGGACCGCAGACATGACGATGGGGCCGCACCCGAAGGTGCGACCCCATCGCGGGAGGCGGTAGTGCAGCTCGCAGAGGTTCAGTAGCGGTAGTGATCCGGCTTGTACGGGCCGGCCACGTCCACGCCGAGGTACTCCGCCTGCTGTTTGCTGAGCTCGGTCAGGTGGACACCGAGCGCATCCAGGTGCAAGCGGGCAACTTTCTCGTCGAGGTGCTTGGGCAGGGTGTACACGCCGATCGGGTACTCGTCTCGCTTGGTGAACAACTCGATCTGAGCGAGCACCTGATTGGTGAAGGAGTTGCTCATCACGAATGACGGATGACCGGTGGCGTTGCCCAGGTTCAACAAGCGCCCTTCGGACAGGATGATCACGCTGTGACCATCCTCGAAGGTCCACTCGTCCACCTGCGGCTTGATCGTCTTGCGCTTGATGCCCGGCAGGGCAGCCAGGCCCGCCATGTCGATCTCGTTGTCGAAGTGACCGATGTTGCCCACGATCGCCTGATGCTTCATCTTGCTCATGTCCTCAGCGGTGATGACGTCGAAGCAGCCAGTTGCGGTGATGAAGATGTCGGCCTTGTCGAGCACCTCGTCGAGGCGAGCGACCTGGTAGCCGTCCATCGCGGCCTGCAACGCGCAGATCGGGTCGACCTCGGTGACGATCACCCGTGCGCCTTGGCCACGCAATGAATCCGCCGAACCCTTGCCGACATCGCCGTAGCCACACACCACGGCGACCTTGCCACCGATGAGCGTGTCCGTCGCACGGTTGATGCCGTCGACGAGCGAGTGACGGCAGCCGTACTTGTTGTCGAACTTGCTCTTGGTGACCGAATCGTTGACGTTGATCGCAGGGAAGAGCAACGAACCCTCGCGCTGCATTTCGTACAGACGATGAACACCGGTAGTGGTCTCCTCCGTCACGCCCTTGATGTTCGCGGCGATCGTGGTGAAACGGTTCGGGAAGTTAGCCAAAGATTCGCGCAAGGTGTGCAAGATGACCCGGTATTCCTCGGAGTCGGTTTCATCGGCCGAGGGGACGACACCGGTCTTCTCGAACTCCGCGCCCTTGTGGACCAAGAGCGTGGCGTCGCCGCCGTCGTCGAGGATCATGTTGGGTCCTTGACCGTCCGGCCAATCGAGTACCTGCTCGGTGCACCACCAGTACTCCTCCAAGGTCTCGCCCTTCCAGGCGTAGACCGGGATGCCCTGCGGGTCCTCGGGGGTTCCATTCGGACCGACAACGACCGCGGCGGCGGCGTGATCCTGCGTGGAGAAGATGTTGCAGGACGCCCAACGGACCTCCGCGCCCAAGGCGGCCAGGGTCTCGATGAGGACCGCGGTCTGGATGGTCATATGCAGCGAGCCGGTGATGCGGGCACCCTTGAGGGGCTTGGTCTCGCCATACTCAGCGCGCATCGCCATCAGGCCGGGCATCTCGTGCTCGGCGAGTCGGATCTCGTCGCGGCCGAACTCGGCCAGCGACAGGTCGGCAACCTTGTAGTCGGGGCTGCCGTCGGGCTTGGTCAGGGACATTCCTTCTCCAGTGTTCGTCGGGACTGACTATGCGGTGCCCGCGACGACGGGAGCTTCGTGTGAAGGTTTCGACAACCTTGGATCGAACACGCCGACGCGAGCGTCACGACGGAAACCAGGGCTCCGGGCCATCGGCGACTTGGCCCGTAGTCTGCCACGGACTGCCCGCGTGCGCCCAACGGGCGCTCCGCAGGGGGTCGGCTCAGGCGGCTATGGCGGCGATGGCGCGACCGAGCGTGGTGACCTGGGCGGGGCCCTCGTGCGCGGCGATCGCGACCGCTTGTCCTTGCTGCGCGGTGAGGGTCTGCTCCCCCACGGTGATGTCGAACGGGCCGTCGATGGCGACGATCAGACGGTAGGAGTCGCTCGTCAACTGGACGGCCCGATCGATGATCTGCAGCGAAAACGCCGCACCCGTCGGTGCGATGGTTCCGCTGCTCGCCTCCGGTGCACGGACGAACTGGGCCGGGGTGTCGAAATCGAGGATCCTCAGCGCGTGGTCGATGAACACGGGCTTTCCCGTCAACCCCAGGCGCAGCACGTTGTCCGAGGAAGTCATCACCTCAAAGCCGATGCCGCGCACGTAACTGTGCGGAATGCCCGGGGCAAGGTAGACGGCTTCGCCCGGAGCAAGCGTCACGAAGTCCAGTAGCGGCGTCAGTGCGACACCGATGTCGTCCGGGAAGTCCCGTGCGGCCTGGTCGTAGGCCGAAATTTCGCTCTCGGTCAGTTGCCGACTCAACGATCCGGCGCTCTGAGCGGCGCGGACCGCGGTGGGAAGCTGCCGAGCGAAATCCGGGGCGTCGGCCTTGCGCTCGGCGATCATCTGGATCGCGGTGATGTGATCGTGGGCATGCAACGCCGAAGCCGCGAGCGAGAGCCCCTCGATTCGCTCGATGATCTCCGCGGCATCACCGGGTGGGCGCCACCCGACGAATGCGTCGAAGGGTTCGAGGGCGAGGAGAACCTCGGCCTTCTCGTATGGATCGGCGAGGATCTGCGGACCGGCGATCTGCTGGGCGTCCCACATCTTCTGCGCGTCGTGCGCGTTCGGGTGAACTTGCACCGACAGTGGCTGGGCAGCCGCCAGGATCTTGGCCAGGACGGGCGCCTCCTCGCGGCTGAGCCGATCCGCGAGTGTCGCCCCGCTGACATCGCCCACTAATGGCGAGGGACCGCTGGTGTGCACGCCGAACCACAACTCGGCTTGAGGCTCACCGGAGTGTCCTTCGGCCGATGGTCCGAGCCAGGGCACGAGGCCATTGACCACACCCCAGGGGTAGTCCTTGACGGCACCTGCGATGAGATGCATCAGCCCGCGGCGTTTCCGATGCCGTTCGGACCTGGTACGGCATCGTCGAGGAGCATCACCGGAATTCCGTCGCGTACGGGGAACCGCGTGGCACAAAGCGTGCAGGCGATCATCTCTTCCGCCTCGTCCGCCTCGACCGCGGCATGCCGTGGACATGGGCAAGCGAGCACGTCCCACAAGTGTGGCGACAACCCAAGTGGGGAATTCGGATACTGGCTCAAGAGTTCGCTCCCTGCATCATCGCCAACACATCGTCACGCAACTGCTGCATCGTTTCTTCGTCCTTAGCCTCGACATTGAGCCGAAGCAGCGGTTCGGTATTGCTCGGACGGACGTTGAACCACCAGTCACCACCATCGACGGTCAACCCATCCATGTGGTCGGTTGTCACGCCACCCTGCGCGACGAAATGTCGCTCGATTCGCTCGGTGACGGCGGCTTGATCTTGGACCGTGGTGTTGATCTCCCCCGATGCCGCATAGCGGTCGTACGTGGTCAGCATGGATGACAGCACGGTGCCTTCGGCAGTGCCTCCCAGTGCGGCGAGCACGTGCATCGCGGCGAGCATTCCCGAATCGGCCCGCCAGAAGTCGCGGAAGTAGAAGTGACCGGAATGCTCTCCTCCGAAGACCGCGTTCGTCTCGGCCATCGTGCCCTTGATGAAGGAGTGACCCACGCGAGTCTTGACCGGGATTCCACCGCTTTCGCTCACGACCTCGGGAACCGATTTGGAGGTGATGAGGTTGTGGATGATCGTCGACCCCGGGTGCTTGGCCAGTTCACGGTCCGCGATCAACGCGGTGAGTGTGGATGGGCTGACGACGTCGCCGTTCTCATCGATCACGAAGCACCGATCCGCATCGCCATCGAAGGCCAGGCCGATATCGGCCCCGATCTCACGAACCCGAGCTTGGATGTCGACGAGGTTCTCCGGGTCGATGGGATTGGCTTCGTGGTGCGGGAAGGTTCCGTCCAACTCGAAGTACATCGCGTCGATAGCTAGGGGCAACTCCGCCAACCCGGCTTCATCGGTGAGTACGGCGGGCACGGTGTATCCGGCCATTCCGTTGCCGGCATCCACCACCACTGTCAGGGGTCGGATGACGGACAGGTCCACCAGACCGCGTAGGTAGCGCGCATATCCGGCGAGGGTGTCCTGGCGGCGGACCTCGCCCAGCGGGCCGTCGTAGTCCGGGACGCCGCGTTCGATCATGGACCTGATCTCGCGCAGACCGGACTCCTGACCCACGGGCGCCGCTCCAACCTTGCAGAGCTTGATGCCGTTGTACTGAGCAGGGTTGTGGCTTGCCGTGAACATGGCGCCGGGCAATGCCATGGACCCCGAAGCGAAGTACAGACCATCGGTGCTGCACAGACCGATCAACACGACGTCGCAGCCTTGCTCGCGCACACCCTCGGCGAAACTCGCCACCAGACCAGGACCCGACGGACGCATGTCATGTCCGATGACCACCGCGCCCGGGCCGCCATCACTGGCTCGTACGCCCAGGACGTTGACGAATGCAGCTCCTACGTCGTGCGCGAGATCCTCATCCAACTGGTCCGGGTAGATGCCACGGACGTCGTAGGCCTTGATGATGGAGTCGAGGTCGCGCACCTCATAAGGCTAGCGGCGAATCAATCCCGCTGACTCACCACAGCCGCTCATGATCGAAAGGCTCATCCATGGACGATCTGTACGGCTGCGGGGTTTCCTCCACGTCGGACGCTGTATCGATGGACGGTGGAGGCGCGGGAAAGTCCACGTGCGCGACGTCCGGGACCACTCTCAGGTGCCCACGGCGCACACCCGCGGGTTCGGCGTCGTCGTCTGCGATCTCGATATCCGGGGTGAAGCGAGGCTTTGCCGCCTCGCGCACCGCATTCGCCAGAGCCTCCAGGTCATCCGTGCTCGGCTTGAGCGCGTCCGGATCCGGGGTGATACGCACGACTTCCCAACCCTTCGGGGCAGTGAGTCGATCACTGTGCATCTGACACAGGTCGTAGCAGTGCGGCTCGGCATACGTCGCGAGGGGTCCGACAACCGCGGTGGAATCGGCGTAGACGTACGTGAGAGTCGACACGGCGGGCTGGGCACACGACGGCTTGGAGCAACGACGACGACTCACGTCCGGCACGCTAGTGCGATCGCTCAGCTCTTGCGAGGAGCCGCGCCGGTATCGCACGAGGCTCGCGTCAGCGAACGGCGACCGCTTCGTCTGGCACCGCCTGAGGCACCTGAACGAGGACGCGCAGCGGCTTCCATGGGTATCCAGTGATGAGATCTCCGAAGCGAGAACGTTCGCGAACGCGATGGGCCGCGAGTACGGGACCGGAGCCGGCGACCGGCGTGATGACTCCCGTGAACCAGTCCACGTCGCTCGGCGGTTCGAAGGTGATGACGCGCACCTCGCCTGCAGGCACCGAGACGCGGACCGGCTTGGTCGCTTCGGCAACCTGCGTGCCACCGCGGAACGGCAACATGGTGACGTCGACCTCGACCGCGCCAACGGGAGCCGCGATCTGCAATCGGACGTCGGTGGCGGGTCGAACGGGCAGGCCCGTCACGGCCGCAGGACCGGTGAATGGTTGCGCGCCGGCCGTGAAGGCCGCCTCATTCTGCTCGCCACGTCCGCCGAAGAATTGGCGCATACCCGCAACGATCGGCTGGTCGGACGTCAACTCCAAGGTCGCCGGAAGTACGCCATCGGGTGTGGCGGGGAGCGCCGGGGTCATGTCCAACGTGGTGACCGCCTGGGCCGGCACGATGAAGCTGCCGCGCTCGAACGGTTGGTAACTGCCATCTTGTGCCAGGACACGCACCGACACGACGGCGTCGTTGTCCGTCGTGGAGACGACAGACAACACGCGGGGTCCATCGCCGGCAAGGATGCCTGGAACGTAAACCGTCGTCGCCGGCTCGGCCGCGGCCGGAATCCAGTCCGTGCCGACGGCGTCCAACCCGACCCGCTGCTCATCGTCCACCGAGGCACCGATGCGTCCGGAACGCGCGATGACGTGGAAGGCGGTGCCGTTGATGCCGGGGGCAACCTCGTCCAAGCGCACGATCAGGCGATCTTGGCCAGGGACGACCAAACCTCGGGTCGTGGGAGTTTCGATCTCCCCGTCGGGGCCGTAGACGATCACGTCGACTACGGCCGAGGTCACGTCAGGATTCACCAGCACGACCCTCGTGACTCGGCCGGCCACGGCGCCTCCACCCACGAACCAGAACTCCGACCCTGCGGGGGCACACGCCGTGCTCGCCATCCCCCGTCCGCGACCGCTGGGATCCCTCCCCCATTGATCTGCGACCAGACCGGGAGCGAGTGCTCCTTCCCCGAATGCCTCGACCGGCGGCAACTTCGATCCGAACGCCTCGATCTGACCCTGCTCACCCGGCAGAGAAATGTTCGAACGGGCGGACTCGGCGCCCGGCAACGTCCGCAAACCGGCCTCACCGTCACCCACCTGGCCCGCTTGCCCGGGAATGACCGCACCGGTGACGCGAACCCCGAGGTTGCCACCGGTTCCTGGTTCAGGGCACAACAGCACGCTGGAGCGGATCGGCTCGGCCGCCGTCGTCGCCGGCTCCGGCGGCGCGGGCTGGGCCTGGATGAGTTGACCCAACCCCACAACCACGGCAACACCTACAGCGACGGCGACCGGTGCTCGCCAATTCGCGAGAGCAGGTCGGCGCAGACGTGCTCGGGCGGACTCCCGGGGCGCAGGATCGGTCGTCACATCGGGGACTTCGGTCACGTCCGCGCCCCTGCCTCGACCGTCTCGACGGATTCTGCGTCGACGTCGTCGGGATCAGGATCGATCACGCGCCGCTCGGGCAGCGCGACGATGATGAGCGCGACGATGACGATCAATTGGAGGATCAACCATCGCTGCCGTGGTCCGTCATCGAAGGACACCGCAACCTCCGACGTGGCTTGCGTGACCGGCACGACGAAAGCAGCCGACCAGTTCGCCGGCTCTTCGAGCGCAGCAGGTGACAGCGAAACCCCATCGATCTGCGCTTGCCAGCCGGTGTTGGCTAGCGCACCAACCCACAGCACACGCGAGCCCGGGGGTAGATCGACGGCACCAGGCAACGGCTGTCGCAGGTACGGGTCGGTACCGATAGTCGCCGGCTGGGCCAGGTCCAGCGCCAGCGGCACGAGGTCGCCCGTTGCGGTGTCGACGTCCCATACCTGGGCGCGGGACGTGACTCCCCCGATGCGCCACAGCACTTCGCCGTCCGCACTGGCCAACCTGCGAAGGCCCGGCTCGGAATCGATGGCCGGAAGTATCGACCGCGACGAGCCCGCTGCGAGCTTCACGTAGCGGACTCCGTAGGTCCGCAGCGCATCGACTTCTCCTCCACCGCGCCCCGATGCCAGGGCCGCGACGAACTCGTCAAGCGGCTCCCAGGCCTCAGCGGGTGGCGACGTCTCGGCATCTCCGAGGGTGAGTGCGGAGCCGCCGAGCAACGTGTAACTGACCTTGCCTTGACCGTCATCGGAAAGGATCAGCGTTCGTGGGGCTTGCGGGCCGTTCGCCTCGGCGGCGACGAACGCGGGAACGTCGGTGCGTGGTGCCCGCACGACAACGGTGTCGGTGGCGGGTATCCACCAGGCGGCCGCGGCGACCGGGGCGACCAGAGCAGTCAGCGCGGCGAGCGCTGCCAGCGGCTGTCCAAGGGAGAAGTTCTGGCCAGCGAAGCGTTCGCGCAATCCTTCAACGG
Organism: uncultured Rubrivirga sp.; assembly: GCA_964385255.1. GTDB lineage: Bacteria > Actinomycetota > Actinomycetes > S36-B12 > S36-B12 > S36-B12. Next base: position 31,122 of record CAYLOH010000011.1, read on the forward strand.
CTACTGCACTGGCCGCGATCATCGCCAAGCCGAGGACCAACGTCATCGGTCCGGGCCAGGGACGTACTTCGACCAGTGCGGCCGACGGCGTGAGAAGCACCAGGGACTGCACGACTCCGATCACCAACGCCACCGACCCCAGGACCCACCAGGCACCGACGATCGTCAACGTGTCTCGGCGGAACAGCGCGAGGAAAGCGGCGAAGACCACGCCCGCGCTGACCCACAAAGGGTTCATTCCCGGACCGCCCGGGTGCAAGAGCAAGACGTCGATGGGTCGTAGGTTCGGGTCGACGATCCCTGGGATGTTCAATCCCGGCTCGAGGAGGAAAAGACTCGGGTTCGTGAGCAGGTGCACGGTCCATGGCATCAGGGCGACGAGCGGCACGAGCATGGCGATGGCGAATCGCGCGATGATGCCAATGGCCTGGTTTCCCAAGGAACGCCACGCAATCACCGAGGCGCCCACGGCGGCGATGACGCCGACCAACCACACGGCCGGTGTGGCGGCAAGGATCACCGACATCAGTAAGGCCGTGCCACCGGCACGGCGAATAGTCCCCGTTCGACGCGAGAGTCGAACACCGGAGCGGATCGCGAACGGTAGACAGACCGCCGTGATCAACGTGCCGATGCGTCCTTGCTCCACCGCCCCGGACATCGCTGGGAGAAGCGCGTACGTGGCCCCCATCCATACGCGGATCACCTTGCTCGTGACCATGCCCCGCGCCGCGAAGTAGGCACTCCAGCCGGCGAGAGGCACGGCCAGCAGGACGATGACATTCATCGCCCAATCGGCATTGCCGAACAACACGGTTGCGACCGTTGCGACGACGATGAGGTAGGGCGCAGCAGGTGTCGTGGAACCCGGACCCACGTCATGCCATCCACGGATATAGGAGGTCCATACGTCGCTGGCACCCGGAGGCACCGGCAGCAGCGCACCACCTTGCAGCACACCCTCGCCCCACCACAGCGCCCGAGTCGCCACGATGGTGACGACAACCAACGCCAAGGTGACCACGACGCTGGGCTTGAGAAGGATGCGACGGATGAAACGGTTGGAGTCCTCGGGCAGATATGCCGCTTCTTCGTCTATCGGCCCGGAATCCAACGCGCTGATCGATGGTGCTGACGCCGTCGAACTCGTCGTGAGCAGACCGCCCACCGCCTCGGCGACATCTCGCAGTTGATCGACGGTGCTCGGACGAAGCGATCGAGTGACACTTGACGGCTCGATGCTGGTTCGCGCGATGGATCTGCGTGATGCGGACAACCTGCCCGGATGAACGGCGACTGCGACCACAGCCCCGATCTCCTCGCGAGCGGCCCGTAGATCCTTACCGATCACGTACACGACGGCACGGATGAGGCTGCCGAGAAACAACCGGAGGGCCACGAATGGTGCCAGGACGGCTGGCGCCTGACAGACGAGAACATGGACGGCCGCCTGCCGGTCGGCGCTGTGCGGTGCCGAGGCCCCCGCTCGTCGACCGTGTGCCGAGGCTTCCCTGTGGTGCATCACGGCATCGGTGGCCACGATGACCCGCCCGCCGGCTCGGTGTATGCGCCAGCAGAAGTCCAGGTCGTCCCGGAACAGGGGCAAGGTGGGATCGAAGCCGGCTAGGTGGTCCCACACGTCGCGACGGATCAGCATGCCCGCCGAACTCACCGCGAGTACGTCCCTGTCCCCATCGTGCTGACCTTGATCGTGTTCGCGTCGCTCCAAGCCGGTGACACGTCGGCCGTCCGCATTGACGCTGACGCCCACCTCGAGCAGGAGTCGGCGATCGTGCCAACCGAGGATCTTCGGCCCGAGGACAACCGCCGAGGGCTGATTGTCGGCCGCATCCAGAAGCGCCTCGAGACATCGCTGGTCGGGAGCGCTGTCGTCGTGCAGAAGCCACACCCACTCGACGACGTCGTCACCGATCGGCGATCTCGTTGCATCCGCCAGCGCTACGCCGGCGGCGACTGCTGACCCGAAACCGTCGTTCTGCGACCGACGGACGACCCGATCGGCACCCAATGACTCCTCGAGGATCGTGGCGCTCGAATCGGTAGATGCGTTGTCCACGCCAACCACGGCGTTCGTGGGTCGACTCTGGGTCGCCAACGTGGTGACGACGGCCGGTACCCACACCTCGCCGTCGTGCGTGACGATGACGGTCGTGACGTGATGCGAACGCCGCGGCAGAAGTGGTTCTGAGGCGAACTCTTCTTCGAACGCCTCGCCCAGGAAGCTGTAACCACCCGACTCGACCGCTCCCGCGTCGAAACCCGAGGGCTCGTCTTCCAGGCCGACCAGGCCGGGGGAAGTCGAGTCGGTCACCAGGTCAGGGTACGGCCCCCGTTCGGGGAAGGTCCGTTAGCGGACTGTCAGACGGCGCGCTTCTTGAGTCGACGCCGCTCTCGTTCGGACAAGCCGCCCCAGATCCCGAAACGCTCGTCGTTGGCCAGTGCGTACTCCAAGCATTCGTCGCGCACATCGCACGACAGGCACACACGCTTGGCCTCTCGAGTGCTGCCGCCCTTTTCCGGGAAGAACGCTTCCGGATCGGTCTGGGCGCACAGTGCGCGCTCTTGCCATGCCAATTCCTCGGCATCGGACAGCGGCAACAGTGCAAGCTCAGCAATGGTTCCTCGGTCGGACACCCGGGCTTCCTCCTCGACCCTTATGGCGCGCTCACTCGCGAGATGAACACGCTTACCGGGTGTATTACAGGGGTGTAGTTCGCTCACGTCAAGCCCGAGTTGCTCAAATCGGACACAAATCGTCAAAAACAGCCCTTCGTGGCGTGTGGCGTCCGCCACATGCGCGGATTTCCGACTATTCGCCGGACCCCACCGTCCCCTCGCG
>CAYLOH010000011.1:34081-43528 GCA_964385255.1 uncultured Rubrivirga sp.
GGGACGGCGCGCGGGACGGCGCGCGGAACGACGGGAACTCATGCGATGACCCGGGTGGTTGGATGCGCGGATGCTCATCACCGTGTTGGCCGGCGGCATCGGTGGCGCGCGATTCACCCGCGGATTGAAGGCCCACTGCGCTCAGGCGATGCCCGACGCAACCATCACCGTCATCGGCAACACGGGAGACGACATCTGGGTTCACGGCCTGCGCGTGTGTCCTGATCTGGACACGGTCATGTACACCCTGGGCGAAGGGATCGACCCCGATCGAGGCTGGGGGCGCCGCGACGAGACCTTCCACGCCAAGGAAGAGCTTCAGGAGTACGGAGTCGAGCCAACCTGGTTCGGCCTCGGCGATCGCGACATCGGCACGCACTTGGTTCGTACATCCAGTTTGAACGCGGGCTATCCGCTGTCCGATGTCACCGCGGCTTTATGCGAACGCTGGCAACCCGGGGTTCGACTTCTTCCCATGACGAACGATCGTGCCGAGACGCATGTGGTCGTAGATGCACCGGACGATCCGGGTCAGCGAGTCGCGATTCACTTCCAGGAGTGGTGGATCAGGTATCGAGCTTCGTTACCGGCACACGATTTCGTGATCGTCGGCATCGACAAGGCGACGCCCGCACCCGGGGTACTCGACGCCATCGCAGCCGCCGACATCATCATCCTCCCTCCGAGCAACCCGATCGTGTCCATCGGAACGATCCTTGCGGTGCCCGGGATCAAGCTGGCGCTCACCCAGGCCACAGCGCCGATTGTCGGTCTAAGCCCGATCATCTCCGGGGCCCCGGTGCGCGGCATGGCCGACGCGTGCCTGGCAGCGCGAGGAATCGAGACCTCGGCAACGGCCGTCGCACTGCAATACGGGGCGAGAACCGCCGGAGGCATCCTCGACGGGTGGCTGGTGGACGTGTCCGACGCCGAATCCGTTACCGCACTCCACGACGCCGGCATCGCCGCTCGAGCGGTGCCGCTGCTCATGACGGATGTCCAGGCAACGGTCCGCATGGCACGGGACGCCATCGACCTGGCACTGGAGTCCCGAAGCGCTGGTTGAATGTCGGATGTGAGCACCGAGGCAGCCTTCTCTTCTTCCGATGACTGGGTGCGAGTCTCCCCCAAACTCGTCACTGCACGCCGAATCGTCCTGGCATTGACCCTGCTGCCGGTTATCGCCGTCATCGTCGCTCTTTACTTGCTGCCCAACGTTGCGACATTCATTCCCGTGACGGCCACCGTCGTGACTGCCGTCGCATTCGTGTGGGGTTGGTGGCTCATCGGGCGGCGGGTGCGCTCCTACGCCTACAGCGAGCGAGCTGACGATCTCCTGGTCTCCAGCGGGATCCTCTTTCGGCGCCTGGTGATCGTCCCGTACGGACGAATGCAGTTGGTCGACGTCAAGGCAGGACCCATCGATCGCGCTCTCGGTGTCACCACGGTGCAGCTGCACACCGCCGCCGCCACCACCGATGCGACCATCCCCGGACTGGAGCCGCAGGTTGCCGCCGACCTGCGCGATCGACTCGCACGCAGGGGCGAGACCCGCTCGGCTGGACTGTGATCGATGGACGAGCGCCGCTTACCTGACCCCAGCGCAATCGGTGACGATCTCGGCCTAGGGATTGCGATCCCCGGCAGTCGACTACTCGACGCATATGGTCACCGGAAGGTCCATCCGATCTCACCGCTCGTACATGCCGTGGCCGTCTTCCCCGCGATGGGCGGCCTGGCCATCGCCCTCGGGGTTTCCGGGGTGTCCTCCGTCATCGAAAGACTCGAGAACCTGACCGTCCTGGCCTTCTTGCCCCCGATTCTGAACGCGATCGCAGCCATCGCGATAGTGGCCTTCGGCCTCAGCCTCATCGTCGCCGCCTACCAATACCTAGCGTGGCGCGCATTGAGTTTCTGGTTCGACGAGGACGGCGACTTCCGGGTTCAGTCCGGCGTCCTCGTCCGAAACCAACGTCGTGTTCAAGTGTCCCGGATCCAGGCCGTTGACGTCATGCAACCGTTCGCCGCTCGCTTGTTCTCCATGGCCGCACTGGTCATCGAGGTTGCCGGACAAAGCGATTCACGCGTGCAGTTGAAGTTCCTCACGTTGTCCGACGCTCGCGAAATTCGCCGGGAAGTGCTCGCTCGCGCCGCCGGCCTGTCCGCGGACACTGCGGAGGCTCCGCAGAACGTCGTCGTCACCGTTCCACCGGGGCGACTGGCGCTGTCCTTGCTCCTTCGTCTCAGCACCCTTGGGCTACTGCTGGCGACAGTTGTGATTGTGGTGTTCAGCTACTTGTCCGAAGGCTGGGGTGGCATCGCCGTTGCCGCCGTGACCGGGGGCATTCCCTTGGTGATCGTGCTGTCGGAGTTCTTGCGGTACTACGGCTTCACGATCGCCGATTCACCCGATGGATTGCGACTGCGCTACGGCTTGCTGCGTACCGAATCGCGGACAGTACCTCCCGGGAGAGTTCAGGCAATCGACTACGTCGAGCCTTTGCTATGGCGACGAGCGGGTTGGGCCCGAGTACGAGTGACGATCGCAGGCGTAGGAAGTGAGGCGACCGCGTCGAGTAACCAACAGGAGACTTTGTTGCTACCCGTTGCACCGATGGCTGTTGCACAGAGCGTCGTCGCGCGTGTGCTTCCCGATGTGGACATCGCCACCTTGACGTGGGTCTACGCACCCGCACGGGCGTGGAAGCGGTCGCTGATCCAATGGCGCAATCTGGCTGCCGGCTGGGACGAGCACACTTTCGCCACTCGGCGGGGGCGGATCACTCGTCATCTGGCTGCAGTGCCGCACGCACGCACGCAGTCGGTGCGCTGGACACAAGGTCCGTGGGAGCGGGCAGTGAACCTCGCCTCCATGCACGTCGACGTAACGCCCGGACCGGTCACCGTCTCGGCCCTGCACCTCGATAGCGAGCAGGCGAGAACCATCGCGACGTACCAAGCGCTCGCTGCTCGCCGCGGTCGACACGCAGATCGCTACATCCGCTGGGCCGACCAAGACGAGATCCCAGGCCGACCATGACATCCCCCGTCACGATGATCGCTCTGGTCATCGATCGCTCCTTCGCTCCCGGGGATGATCTCGCCGCGATCGTGTGCGATCACCTCGAGGGCGCGCTGTGGCCGGATGCCTCCACCGGGATTCGCGACGGCGACATCATCGTCATCACCAGCAAGGTCGTGGCGAAGGCGGAGGGTCGGATCAGTCATGCGACGAGTCGCGAAGCCGCTATCGATGACGAGATCGTTCGCGTAGTCGCCACGAAGCAGACGCCACGTGGGCAGACGATCATCGGCCAAACGGCCCACGGATTGGTCCTGGCGGCTGCCGGAGTAGACGCGAGCAACACAGAACGCGGGACTGTCGTCGCGTTGCCGATCGACCCCGACGCCTCGGCCGCGCAACTGAAGGCGGCGATCGAGGAGGCATTCGATGTGCACGTCGGCGTCATCATCACCGACACCATGGGTCGTCCGTGGCGGCTCGGGGTAACCGACGTCGCGATCGGTTCGGCAGGCGTGCGAGTGCTAGACGACTTCACCGGACGCGTCGACTCCTACGGCAACACATTGGAGATGACCGTCGTTGCCGTAGCCGATGAGATCGCCAGCGCCGTCGAACTGGTCAGCGGAAAACTCACCGGTGCCCCGGTGTCGGTGATTCGAGGACTGTCCCACCATCTCACCGACGAGAAGGTGGGCGCACGATCCATCGTTCGCCCGCTCGAAGAGGATCTGTTCCGGCTTGGGACCGCCGAGGCCTTGGATCAGGGCGCCATGGGCGCCGCTGCCCGCCGTCGCACCATTAGGCACTTCACGGATGCGCCCGTGGATAGGGCTGTCGTCGAGCGTGCGATAGGCGATGCGTTGCTCGCACCGGCCCCGCACCACAGCGAGCCATTCAGGTTCCTCGTCCTTCGTGCGGACGACCCAGACCACGACCGCCGGCGCACAGAACTGCTCGACGCCATGCGCGATGCATGGGTCGACGATCTGGCCTCCATCGACGGCCGCACTCCCGACGAAATCGACCGTCGTGTGGCGCGAGGTGACCTGCTGCGAACGGCCCCGGTTGTGGTGATTCCGATCGTTGACCTGGAATCGGGTGCGCACTCGTATCCCGACGAACGAAGAAGCGCCGCCGAACGCGACATGTTCCTCGTTGCCGGGGGTGCGGCGGTGGAAAACCTGATGATCCGAATCGCCGCAGAGGGTCTGGGCTCGGCGTGGATCTCGTCGACCCTGTTCGCTCCGGACGTGGTTCGCAGTCACGTCGGCCTGGGCCCTGGGGCGATTCCCCTCGGCGCAGTCGCCATCGGCCACCCGCAGAGGTCGCCGCGGGAGCGTCCCGAGCGGCGGGTGGCTGACTACATGATCGACCCGGGTGGTCCGGAAATCACGCGTCCGTCGAGTAGCGGATAGCCGTATCGGCCACCTGAACCTTCGGCCAGATGCGAGCGCCTTCGCGTAGTTCATTGCGGGCACCGAGTACGGCTTCGTCACCCACGACCACACCCTCGAGTTCGCAACCTTCACCGATGCGAGCTCCTGCGCCAACGATGCTGCCGACCACGTGCGCTCCCGACTCGATGACAGCACCGTCGAAGACAACCGAACCGCTCACGTGCGCGTCCGGTCCGATCACCACGCCCCGTCCGATGGACGATCCACCGTCCACGCGCGCAGAGTCGGCGATGGTGGACCCCTCGAGGATCAACGCTTCGCCGGTGCTCGCCACTGCAGGTGAGGGTGCCTTTCCCGTCACCAGGTCCCGACTGCCTTGAACGAATGCCAGGGGCGTTCCTAGATCCAGCCAGTAGCCGCGGTCGACGACACCCCGCACGAGTGCTCCAGAGGACAGCAAGCCGGGAAAGGTCTCGCGTTCAACGGACACGACACGACCCGCGGGGATCTGTTCGATCACCGAGCGCTTGAACACGTAGCACCCGGCGTTGATCAGGTCGGTGACAATCTCCTCGGGAGTACTCGGCTTCTCCAAGAATGCCTGCACCCGACCATCGGCGTCGATCGGCACGAGGCCGTAGGCACGTGGATCGTCTACCGCGGTCAGGTACAACGTGACATCACTATGGCTATCGACATGGGAGGCGACCAGACCCGAGATGTCCACACCACTGAGGACGTCGCCGTTGAAGATCAGAACCGGATCCTCTGCCTGCGACTTTAGATGGGAGAGCGCATGACGAATCGCTCCACCGGTGCCCAAAGGCTCTTCCTCAGTGGCGATCACAACCTCGATACCGAGGTCCGCGTCCTCGATGAACTCGGCGAAGACGTCGGCCCGATAACTCGTGGCGAGCACGATCCGATCGACTCCCGCATCTCGAGCACGGGTTATCTGATGCACCGTGAAGGGCACTCCTGCCACGGGCAACATCGGCTTGGGCGTGTTGATCGTGAGGGGACGCAGACGCGTTCCTTGCCCCCCGACGAGAAGTACGGCCTCGGTCATCGGGCAAGGGTGCCACAGACCAGCCATGAAGCGATCCGGACAATGACGCCATGTCGTCAGTGCGCACCGACATTCGATCCGCTCTGCACGCCAGGCGCGAGCCCGGGCAACCCTTCGTCACTCACCTGGGAGGCGACGGTCGTGTCGAGTTGTCGGGCGCATCGGTCGCCAATGCAGCAGCCAAGATCGCGAACGCGCTCGCCCACCACTTCGATCTGCAGCCGGGCGACACCGTGGGACTTCACCTGCCCTGGCACTGGCAGCGCGTCACCTGGCTCATCGGAATCTGGTCCGCAGGGTGCGTGGCCGTACCCGGCGGCGGCGAAGAGTGCGAACTCCTCATCGCCGGCCCGACGGAGGCAGCGGGGTTACCCGGGACGGTCCAGGTGGTGTCCACTCATCCGTTGGGTATGCCGCTCGATGCTGCCGCACTAGCCCAACTTCCTCCGGGCGTCGAGGACGTGACCGTGGTGGTTCGCAGCCAACCGGATCAGCAACTCATCGTCGAGGACCACTCGAAGCGCATCGCGCTCGACGGCCTCACCCAGGAGGAGTTGCTCGAGCGGGGTCGAGCCTTCGCTGCGCAGATGCCCGGCATCACGCGTCTGGGGCTAGACCAAGGAGAACACCAGTGGTGGTTGCCCGCCGTATGGCCCTTGGTCACCGAAGGTTCGATCGTCCTGGCGGATGCGAAGTCTGACGACGTGCTGGCGAACGAGGGAATCGATGCACGTGTGTAAAGCACGCGGTCTTGACATGCGCATCTGGCCTGGGAACTACTGCGACCCCACATTGACCGTGACATCCGGGCTGGCGCCAGCGGCCTGCTTCTTGTCGATGACGACGATTCGATAGGTGTGGGTCGCACCTGCCGGAGCAGCCTTCTTGACGCGGAACACGACGCGCCCACCCTTGCCGGTGGTGCCCCTCTGCACGGTCTGCCACTCGCCATCGACCAGCGCCTGCCGCCATACCTCCAACCCCTTGCCACCCGGGGACACACGAGCGCGGATCGTGAACGGCGATCCCGCGGGGACGTCCATGGTCTGCGGCGTGCCGAGGGCGACCGAGCGGCCCTTGACGCTGGGCACCACCGAAACTCGGAACGTCTCACCAACCCCGATCGGCTGCTTCTTTCGAACCACCACCACGCGATACTCCTGGGCACTATTCGGCGGCCAGGCCTCACCGACTCGGTAGCGGACGTTTCCGTTCGCCTTGGTGCGCTTCTTCGCAACGGTGACCCATTCCCCCGCTTCGAGGCGCTGCAACCACACGCGAAGGCCCTTGCTCTTCGGCGCGACCTGGGCCCTGACGGTGAACGGTTCCAATGCCTTCACCTGGCGATCGGCCGGGGTCAGCATCTTCACTTGCCGCTCGAACGAGACCGCGGGTTGTGCAGGCGCCGCCGGCGCGGATGCACTCGGAGCCTGCGGGGTGCTCACGGGCACTCCGGCACTTCCATCCACGGACGTGATGAACGCCGATTTCAACCCCAGAGCGCGCCTGAGTTGACTCCCCGTACGGGTTGCGGTGCTTCCGTTCGCCAGCGTCGCTTGCACCGTCCGAGCCACACCGGACGGATCTCGACCGACGATGTCCACCTTGAAAACCTCGCCCACCCCGAATGCCTTCGCCATGTCCGCTTGTCGGATGCTCACCGACCACGAGCGATTCGGGTTGTCCTCGCTAAGGGACCACGGATCGGCGACGGATCGGACATAGGGAAGGTCGCCGCCCCATTCGTCCACGCTGGCCTGGCTCGCCCCTCCGTTCGAAGACGAGTAGAAGGCTCGTATCGGCTGTCCTTGGAACAAGATCGCCAGTCCCGTCGACGGCGTTACGTGGGTGGCGTTGACCGCGTTCACCCAGCGAGCACCTTGGGGCCCTGATTGCTTCGCCCAACCGGCGAAGACCTGATCGGAGTAGGGCCCGTTGCCGTCGTCCACATGGCAGTTGCAGGCACCGCGTACGCCGGCGGCCATCGACGACAGCGCGTACGTCCGGGCCGCCAGCACCTGCGCCTGCAACGCGGCATCCGGCCACGAACTACTCACCTCCGCGATTCCGTAGAGGTACTCATCGCGCAGTCGCAGCACGTTGACCGCGTTCAACCGGGTTTGCGCACCGCTACCCGTCGGGGTGATCTCGATGCTGCCGTACCGATAGCGATGCCCCGGGGATTCGAAGTTCCCGGCCTTGTCGACGACATTGGCAATTCCAGACCAGGTGATCGAAGCACTCGGGAAGGTGCCGAGTTCCTGTCTCGAGCCACCCGCGATCCTCGCTGCCTGCACCGCGCCCGCATTACCGGTGAAGTAGAGGACTTCACCGGCAGCAGCGGTCACGATGTTGCCACCCAGGTTGGCTTGCACGGAGCCATCACCCTCGACGGCCTCGCCGCGAAGTTGCACGTGCTTCTTCTGGTACTCCAGGTTCACACGGATCGGCACGTCGTCTTGCACGGGATCTACTGACGTCCCTTGGTAGTAGTGGGTGACTATCGCTCGGGCATCCCTACCCGCCTTGGCCATGGCCAAGGCTCCGTACTGACTCATACCCACGCCGTGACCGAAACCGGCGCCGTTCAAGGTGAAGGACTCCGGTGCACCGCACGGATCGGGAGGTGACGACGGGGTTGCTTGGATGCGTCCACTACCCACCCACGGATACAACGGTTGCCCGCCGGCGGCAGCGCTCATCGAGATCGTGTAAGAACCGGGGGGCACTTGATTGCCTGCGTCGTCGCGTTGATCCCAGTCGATCTGCAGTGCGCCCGGGGCCTGCTGCTGCCCACTCAGATTCCGAACGACGGCACCACATCGGTTCGCGATCGTCATGGTCCACGTCAATGGTGCGCTCGTCGTGGCGGTGATCGTCATCGGGCCGCTCGCCCACGCCACCGTGTTGGCAGTGGGGTTGACCATTCCTGGACCCATCTTCGCCGTGGTCGCGGCGCGTATTGCGGGTATCTGCGCTTCGAGGTGTTTGCCCGGACAACTCGTCGATCCGATATCACCGTGGCCACCGATCACCAGGGCGTTCGCCGTCTCCCCGGGGCGATACCGCGACGTTCCTCTGTCCGAATCCGACGTCAAGGGGATGGTCCCGTTCGGGTCGCGATGGTTCATCGCCAACTTCCACGCGGTGAGCGAGGAGATCGAATCGACGATCGCCGCCATTTGATCCGCGGGAGGTGCGGCCTTCTGGAAGTTTCCGATCGCAGAGATCGCGAATGTCTCCTGGTTGAAGCCCGCCGTGTGTCCTCCGACCACAGCCTGATCCAGTCCTCCCGCCCGTCCCTCGTACAAGCGACCGAACCGATCTACAAGAAAGTTGTAGGCCATGTCCGAATAGCGCAGGCCACGCGTGAACCAGCTGTACAGGTTGCGGACCTGCTTGGCCGCTTGTTCGGGCGTGTAGTCGTTCTTGCTGGCGGTGTGGTGCACGAACGCTGCCTTGATGGTCGGGGAGTACAGGGGCGCACCGCGCCGCAATGATTCATCTGCACCCCACTCGGCGCGGGTGATGATCGGAGGCATCGCAGCCGCCGTGCTGGCACGCGCAACGGAAATCGGAGCGATCTGCGAACCATCGACCGGTTCGGGCAGTTCGGCATCCTCCTCGACGACCGGGTTGTCAACCAGCAGCACTTCCGTGCCCTGCGGTTCTTCTCCGCCGGGCGTGTCGATGCGCACCTGGATGCCGTCGGCCGTGTCCGTGAGCAATGGATCCGTTCCGTAGCGGATGCCGGCAGCCTCCGCCGAATCCGGATCGGGGCCGTGGTCGGTGATGGTCAACGGCTGCCAGGTGGTCCAGGTGTCGTCTTCGCGCACCCGCACGAGCACCCGCGTGCCCGGATCGAAGGGCTCCTGCGCCGTAACTCCGACGAGTGTGAACGGTTCAACGGCCTCGGCGCGGGCCGCGACCGCAGGTTCCAGAGTGTGCTGCGCGTG
>CAYLOH010000012.1:0-41388 GCA_964385255.1 uncultured Rubrivirga sp.
CGGGCGGCGCGCGCATGTGGATGGAGGAGAAGATCGGTACCGCGGTCAACAAGACCCGCGCCGAGGAGGCCGTCGCCACCGGAGCTCAGACGGTTGCCGTCGCATGCCCGTTCTGCTCGGTGATGATGAGTGACGCGGTCGCCGCCAAACAGCAGAACGGCGAGGCCGAGGGAGTGGAAGTCACCGACATCGCCCGCCTGATGCTCCGCGCGGCGAAGGGTTAGCCGCGTGGGCCTCCCGCTCGAGCTCGACGTGGACACCCTTCGACGCGAAGAGTCCGTACCGCTGTCCTCACCCGTGACCTTGGCGCTCGCACGGCGGATAGGTGCACGCGCTCAAGAACTCGGAGAGTCCCGCGGGTTGCCCATCGCGTTGACCGTTCGACTCGATGGGCGAACCGTGTTCCAAGTGGCCCTGGATGGGAGCGCTCCCATCAACGACGTGTGGATGATGAAGAAGATCCGCGTAGCGGAGAGCTTCCAGCAATCGACCCTTCTGGTGCGCGCCGAGCATGCCTCTCGCGGTGATGACTTCTACGCGATCCACGGGGGCACCCCGGACTACTGGGCTCCCGCAGGCGGAGGCCTCAGCCTCCGCGACGGCACCCTGACCTTTCGAGGGGTCTTGATCGTCTCCGGGTTGACCCAGGTCGAGGATCACCTGCTCGGTCGTGAGGTCCTCGCCGAGTTCTCCTAGGAAAGCCGTCTTGTGGGAACTTATGGGATGCATTGTGCATCCCATTTCGGTATGTTGCCCGCATGTCAACGCAAATTGCCGTCCGTCTCCCCGACGATATGGTCTCCGAGCTCGACGCACTGATCGCCGCGGGCGAAGCACCTAGTCGTGCTTCTGTGATCGAACAGGCGCTCCGTCGCGAACTTCGTCGCTACCTTGCCGAACGCGATCTCCAGATCCTGAAAGAGGCCGGCGAAGACGAGGAACTTCTGGCAGCGACCGAATGGGCAGCCAATCGCTTCGCATCGGGCGACTGATGCGGCCGATACACATCGCCTTCTTGGACAAGCCTCGTCCCGTAGTGATACTCACCAGGGAACTCCTCTTCGGTCGGACGAAGTGGGTCACCATCGCTCCGATCACATCCAAGGTCCGGGGTCTGGCAACTGAAGTGCCCGTTGGATCGGCCAATGGATTGGACAACGCCAGCGTCGTGTCGTGCGACAACATCATCACGGTGAAACTCACGGACATCGGCGACCGTATCGGCTCCCTGCTACCCCATCAGGAAGCAGACCTTGCATCGGCTATTTCGATCGCCTTCGATCTGCAGCCGACCTCCTAGATCACACGGACGAACGCCCAACCGACTCGACGCGAATTGGTGGCACCTGAATCCACGGGAAGCGGATCCATCTATCTGTACTTCGCCAGGCAAGTTCCGGCTTGTAGGTAGTCGCCGGCTTGGAGTACAAGACGGCAACGCGAACATCGGCATCCGAGGGCAGCAACCTACGCACGAAGTGCAAGGTCGCCCCAGTATCCGCGACGTCGTCGGCCACGAGAACCTTCTTGCCACCGAGATCGGCGAGGTAGGGCTCCTGACCGACGAGCACCGGCTCGGGCAGCGTCTCGCCCGCGTCGGTGTAGAACTCCACATTCACATGGCGAACGTCCTTGATGTCGAGCGCGTACGCGATACCTGCGGCGACGAAAAGTCCGCCGCGCACGACACCCAGGATGACGTCGGGAATCCAATCGTCATCGACCAAGGTCTGTGCGAGATAACGAATACCCACACCGAAGTCGGTGTAGTCGAACGTCTCTAGTTCGGCTTCCGGCGGCATCGGCATGCGGGTCGCCCGGAACTAGACCTGCGTGCGATGGAAGTTCGCGAAGGATCGCGATGGAGTGGGGCCGCGCTGTCCCTGATAGCGCGACCCGTACTTCTCCGATCCGTACGGGTACTCAGCCGGCGACGACAGTCGGAACAAACACAACTGCCCGATCTTCATTCCGGGATACAGCGTGATCGGCAAGGTGGCCACGTTCGAAAGCTCGAGGGTCACGTGGCCGGAGAAGCCCGGGTCGATGAATCCGGCGGTTGAGTGCGTGAGCAAGCCGAGGCGGCCGAGGGAGGACTTACCTTCCAGACGGCCAGCGACGTCGTCGGGCAGCGTGACGACCTCATACGTGGATCCGAGCACGAACTCACCGGGGTGGAGGATGAACGGCTCGTCGCCCTCGGCCTCGACCAAGCGGGTCAAGTCCTCTTGTTCGATGGACGGATCGATATGCGGGTACTTGTGGTTCTCGAATACCCGAAACCAGCGGTCGAGGCGAACATCGATGCTCGAGGGCTGGATCATCGCTTCGTCGTACGGCTCCACCTGGACACGTCCGACGGAGATCTCGGCCTTGATATCGCGGTCGCTCAGTAGCACGGCGAAAGGCTAGCGGAGACGCAATCGCCTTCAGGCGCCCTTTCGGTAAGCCCCCGGTGTGAGACCGAGGATGGAGCGAAATTGCCGGGTGAAGGAAGCTTGGTCGTAGAAGCCGCATTCGGCGGAGATGTCTCCCATGGACATCGTCGTCGAAGTGATCAATTGCACGGCATGCTCCAGTCGCAAGCGTTGCAAGAGCTTCTGCGGCGGGATGCCGAGCGTGCGCCGACAGAGGCGTTCCAGTTGCGGACTCGATAGCCCTGCAATCTGGGCCATCTGAGCAACGCGCCATCCGACATGGATGTCACGGCGCACAGCCGCGATCACCTGGGCTAGCCCAGCGTGCGCGCTGTTCACCTGGGCCTGCAGGTCGATGGACAGCACGGCAACGCCAACGATGTCCCGGGCGTCGCGTAGCGCCGACTTGTTGGTGACGTACCAACCCAAGGATCCGTTCGCGCGAACGATCAATTCCAGTTGACCGCGTAACGGCTTGCCCGTCGCGATGACGTGCGCATCCTGTGCGGTGTACGAGGCAGCCATCTCCGGGGCGAACAGGTCACTGACTCGCTTCCCGAGAATCTGGCCCGCGGGCAGACCGACCCGATCGCAGAAACCGGTATTGACGAAGACGTAACGGCCGTCGATTCCCTTGGCCGAGGCCATCACCTGGGGAATGCCGTCGACCAGTTCGGCAAACGGCCGGAGCACCTCCTCGGGGATCTGCTTTTGTACTAATTCGACAGCCACGTTCCCACTGTGGCACAAGACAACTCCACCGGTCGCGGGCACGCTCCTCCCATGGGCGCGCCGACTATCGATCACCCCACGCCGTCCGTGTCGCTGCCTTCGGATGAGGTGCTGATGGCCAAGGCGCAAGCCCGAGCCGTGGCCTTGCTCGAGGCATCGCTCGCCGACACCTCTCGCTTGGAGGCATCGTCGTCCAAGCGCCTCGCTCGGCTGCTCGCTGACGACGCCGGGCGCGACCTGCTCCTCGACCTCACCGACCAGGTGCTGCGCATTCGCGACCCCAAGCGAGCAGCCCGACGCTTGCACGATCTCACCGCCGGAGGGGTGCCCGCATCCCTCGGCGGCTTCGATCGAGTCGGACTAGCGACCCTGGGGAAGGTCGCCCCGGCCATTCCAGGGATCACCGAGCGCGCGGTCGATTGGCGCATCGGCAAGGACACCGCCGACGTCATCCTGGCCGCAGAGGAGCCGGCGTTCTCGCAGTACGTGCGCAGAAGAACCGGTGAAGGTTTCCGCATCAATGTGAACCTGCTGGGTGAAGCGATCCTGGGTAACGACGAAGCGGCTGCGCGCTGCGCGAAGGTGCTCACGCGCATTGGCCGACCCGACGTCGACTACGTCTCGGTGAAGATCTCCGCGATCTGCGCCAATCTCGATGTACTCGCGGAAGACGATTCACTCGCGCGTATCAAGGAGCAACTCATCGAGCTCTACCGCGCAGCACGCGATTCGACCCCGCGCACCTTCGTCAACCTCGACATGGAGGAATACCGCGACTTGGCGTTGAGTCTGCGGGCGTTCATGTCGGTACTCAATCGTCCAGAGTTCGACGATCTCGAAGCGGGCATCGTGCTGCAGGCCTACATCCCGGACTCGCACGGCGCACTACGCACATTGGTCGCGTGGGCGAATGAGCGCTACGCACGCACCGGTACCAGCATCAAGGTGCGCCTGGTCAAGGGCGCGAACCTTGCGATGGAGCAGGTGGAGGCCGAAATCCATGATTGGGAATCAGCGACGTATGCCACGAAGGCCGATGTCGACGCCAGCTACAAGGCGATGCTGGAGTACGCACTTGTGCATGCGCGGCCGGGAGCGCTGCGCATCGGCGCTGCGAGCCACAACCTCTTCGAGGTCGCATGGGCTTTGACCCTGCGGGACGAATTGCATGCGCAAGACAGGCTCGAGATCGAGATGCTCGAAGGCATGGCACCACCTCAGTCACGCGCTGTGCGGGCTGATGCAGGCAGCCTGTTGCTCTACTCACCGATCGTCGAGGAATCCGAGCGCGACGCGTCCATCGCATACCTGTCCCGCCGGCTTGATGAGAACTCATCACCGGAGAACTTCCTGCGCGCGCTGTTCGACATCACCCCTGGAAGTCCGGCGTGGGAGGAGCAGGCACAGCGTTTTCGTACTTCGGTAATCGAGCGACACACCGTCACCCAGGACAGCCGGAGGACACAGGATCGAACGGCACCGGGCAAGCGGTTTCCCGTCGATGGGTCCTTCGAGAACGTGGCCGACACCGACTTCACGGTCCCGGCCAATCGCACCTGGGTGCGTCGTCACCTCGATGGCTACCGACCAATCGAACCGACTCTCATCGAGACGATCGACAAGGTTGACGAGATCGTCGATCGCGCGAGGGTGGCGCAAGCGGAGTGGGCGAACACGAGTTGGGCAACCCGCCGCACCGTCCTAGCCCAGGTGGCGGAGGTTCTCGAGGAGCGCCGGGGCGAAGCGATCGCGGCCGAGGCGCATGTCATGGGCAAGACGGTTCGCGAGTCCGACCCCGAGATCAGCGAAGGGATCGACTTCGTCACCTACGCCGCGCACCTCACGCTCACGCACGAGGAATACGAGAGGAATGGGCTGACCTGGCAGCCCTATCCGGTCACCGTGGTGGCCGGTCCGTGGAACTTTCCGTACGCGATCCCACTCAGCGGCCTCGTTCATGCGATCGCCGCTGGGGGGGCAGCGATCTTGAAGCCGGCACCGGAGGCCCGCGAACTCGGAGCACTACTGATCGATTGCCTGCACGAGGCGGGTGTTCCCGAGTACCTCGTGCAACTGGCGTGCACGCCGGACAACGAGGTGGGTCGGCACCTGATCACCCACGATCACGTCGATCTGGTGATGCTGACGGGGAGTCTGGAGACCGCGAACCTCTTCACCTCCTGGAAGCCGTCCCTGCGCATCAACGCCGAGACCAGCGGCAAGAACGCGATGGTGATCACCGCGGCCGCGGACATCGATCAGGCCATCAAGGATCTGGTGAAGAGCGCCTTCGGCCATGCCGGTCAAAAGTGTTCGGCGGCGAGTCTGGCGATCATCGAGGCCAGCGTGTACGACGACCCGTCGTTCCATACCCGCCTCGCCGATGCGGTGCGCAGCCTCAAGGTCGGTCCAGCCGCCGATCTGTCGACGATCATGGGGCCGCTGATCGCCCCGGCTCGTGGGCCGCTGCAACGTGCGCTCACCTCGCTCGAGCCCGGTGAGACCTGGCTCGTAGAACCCACGCAGATCGACGACGTGACGTGGACGCCTGGCGTGCGGAAGGACGTGCGGCCGGGATCGTGGTTCCACCTCACCGAGTGCTTCGGTCCGGTGCTGGGGTTGATGCGCGCAGACAATCTCGCGCACGCGATCGAACTGCAGAACGCACCCGTCTACGGGCTCACCGGCGGCATTCAGTCCCTGGACCCCCGGGAGATCGCCTACTGGCGGGACCACGTGCAGTGCGGCAACGCGTACGTCAACCGACACATCACCGGCGCGATCGTTCGTCGTCAGCCCTTCGGTGGCTGGAAGCGCAGTTCCGTCGGCCCGGGTACCAAGCCCGGTGGCCCGGATCACCTGCACTCCTACGGCACTTGGCGAACTGCCAGATTCGCAGGTGCGAACGGACAGAAATCAGACCTCGAATCGCCAATGGCCGACTACCAGCGAGCGTGGAACGAATACTTCTCCCTCGAGCACGATCCAACCGGCCTCGTTTGTGAGAGCAACGTCCTGCGATACGTACCGGTGGATCACGTCATCGTCCGCGTACCGAAGTTGAACTCCACGGAAGTCGATCTACTTAGGTGTGCCGCGGCGTTGACAGGCGCGTCCGTGGAATTCAGCACCCCGGAAATGGAAACACAGACCCAACTCGCAGCTCGCATCTCCTGTCTGCGGGGCGACGTGCGCTTACGGATTCTCGAGCCCGTCGACGACGATGTCCTCGCCAGTGCGCACGCGGCGGGGGTTACCGTCGACGATTCACCGGTGACCGGAGTAGGTCGAATCGACCTCGTGAGATTCCTGAAGGAGCAGTCGATCTCTCGGACCATGCACCGCTACGGGCGCTTGATCACGCAGTGAGATCAAGCCGTTAGATCGCTCGGATCGTCCGGAACATCTGCCGCACATTCCGCAAGAGCCTCCCGGGGAACAATCGCGAGCGCGGCGGAATTGGTCGCCTTCATGACGACCGGCGCCTTGATGCCGTCGGCGTAGGCCTGCAGCCAGCGACCCGCGCACACACCCCAGCGGTCACCAGGATTCAGACCGGGAAAGCCGAACTCCGGCCGGGGAGTGGACAGGTCGTTGCCGACGGACTTCTGGTGTTCGAGGAATTCCGCTGTCACGACGGTGCAGACAGTGTGGGAACCGACATCCTCCGGTCCGGTGTTGCAGAAGCCATCGCGGTAGAAGCCCGTGAGTGGCTCAATGCTGCAAACCTCCAGAGGCTCCCCGTATACGTTGCTCTGCTCCATGACACCACCCTAGATAGGGAACCCACCTGCCGCCACGTGCGTCCGACGGGCATGCGGCGACTCGTGGTCACTTCCCTACTCGCACTCGGATTGGTACTCGCGCCGAGCACACCGGCTTTGGCGAACACCTCGCTCACGGGTTCTGCCACTGCGGTGCGCACCGAAGTCACCGGTCTGGCCGGTGAATACGAGAGAGCCTTCGGTCCGCGCGTCTCAGTATCCGAGCGCGGGGAACTGCAGGCCATGTCGCGTGAGGCGCGCGGGGACATGAACACCCTCGTGCGCTTGGTACGCAAGGCGGAACGAACCAACAAGACCCCCGATTGGCGCCGCGCACACGAGCACTTCGTGGCAATCCGCCTGAAGGGCGACGAAAGACTCGAGGAAGCACGGGTCATCATCGCCCCACACATGTCACTCACCGAGCAACTCGGTGCTTGGTCGCAGGCACAGACGGTCATGCAAGATCTGGACTCCCTGGGCAGCCGCCTCGCCAGTCGCGCTGGCTAGACTTCACACCTGCTGGATACGCACGCGGGTGTAGTTCAATGGCAGAACATCAGCTTCCCAAGCTGACAGCGCGGGTTCGATTCCCGTCACCCGCTCCACGCCCACGTGCTCTCACACGAAACGGCCGCCAAGGCAGCGCGCCACTGCTAATTTCCCATCAGGATTCGGCAAACGGCCGAGACCGGTGACGCTGAGGAGTGAGGGTCTTGCATAAGGACCGCCTTCGCGAATACGCACTCACGAGCAGATCCGGACAACGGGCGATCGAAGTCGGACTAGCCGACGCCCAATGGTTCCACCCGAATATTCCCCGTCAGCGCTTGAAGGAACTCATGCAGCGAAACGACGGTCAGGCTTTGGTCTATACGGCCATGTGGCTGGGTGGCCTCATCGTGAGCGCGGGTTTGGCGATTCTGACCTGGGGCACTTGGTGGACGGTGCCGTTCCTGCTGATGTACGGGTTGCTGTACGCCTCGGCCAGCGATTCACGGTGGCATGAAGCCGGACATGGGACGCCCTTCAAGACGAGGTGGCTGAGTACCGTCGTCTATCAGCTGTCCTGCTTCATGCTGGTACGTGATCCCACCTTCTGGCGATGGAGCCATGCTCGACACCACACCGACACGATCATCGTCGGACGCGATCCCGAGATTCTCGCGATGCGACCGGCGCGCCTGGCTCGCATCGGCCTGAACTTCTTCGGCCTGGTGGATTTTCCCCAGGGCTTGTGGCTGATGCTTCGCCACGCTGCTGGCCAGTTCACCGTCGAGGATCGGTTGATCGTTCCTGAGTCCGAGCTGTACAAGATCCCCCGCACGGCCCGTATCTGGGTGTTGATCTACGTAGGAATGATCGTCGCCTGTTTCGCAACTGGCTCGATACTGCCATTCCTGCTCATCGGGGGTCCGCGTTTGTACGGATCGTTCATGATGATGATCTATTCGCTCACACAACACACGGGTCTGGGAGAGAACGTTCTGGACCATCGACTCAACACACGCACCGTGAAGATGTGTTGGCTGAACCGATTCATGTACTGGAACATGAACTACCACATCGAGCATCACCTCTACCCCATGGTTCCGTTCCACCAGTTGCCTGCGCTTCACGAGGAGATAAAGAAGGATCTTCCTGAGCCATACCCCTCACTCTGGGCGGCGTATAGAGAGATCGTGCCAGCAGTCGTCAAGCAACTGCGGGACCCTTCCTACTACGTCCGGCGCGAACTTCCTCCAGGTGCAGCGCCCTATTACGAACCCATCTCCATCGACATCGTCGACTCGTGGGAAGACCAAGCCTCGGTCGATACTCGAAAGCAGCTGTGATGGCTAAGTGGGTCGACGCCTGCGGTGAGGATGACGTGGATCCCGAGGATGTCATTGCATTCCAGCACGACGGTGTCGACTACGCGATCTACCGGTCCGCTGACGACCTCTACTACGCGACTTCCGGAGCATGCACCCACGAGTACCAACTGCTCTGTGATGGCTTCGTCATGGGAGATGTCATCGAGTGTCCGAAGCACAATGGACGGTTCGACTTTCGAACCGGCGCCGCGCTGAGTGCACCGGCACTCGTACCGCTTCAGACGTATGCGACGCGAGTCGAGAATGGCCGCGTCTTCATCGACACCTCGACGGCCTAGCCGGATGTCGATGTGGAGCGCCGCCGCTCGTTCCAGCCCTTCCGAAGCATCTGCGATCCGATGACCAGCAACACGATGGCGAATGCCGCCCTCACCAGCGAGCCGCTGACGGCAACAGCTACCGCGGCGCCCAACACGCCACCGGGAATGGAGGCCAGGCCGAAGCGCAAGCCGATCGGCCAGTCGGTTGCCCCGGTTCGTGATTGACGCCAGGCGCCAAGGATCGCGATTGGCGCCATGACAGCCAGGGACGTGCCAGCAGCAAGTTGCTGCGGGAAGCCGAAGACCGTCACGACGATCGGAATCAAGATGATTCCGCCACCGATGCCGAATAGAGCAGACAGCAGGCCCATGGCAACGCCGCTCGCGACGTATCCCAACGCTACGACGGTCGAGATGTCGAGAACGTCGCCGACATCTGCGTTGGACGTCGGCCACAGCAGTCGGATGGAAACCGCAACGAGCAGCAGTCCGAACCCGATCTGCAATCGGTAGTCGGATGTGCGCTTGACGACACTGCTCCCTAACCACGATCCCACCAATCCCCCGGCGAGAATGAACCCGGCGGGGACCCACGCGACGAAGCCCGCGAACGCATACGTGGCGAAACCCGCTAATGCAGCCAACGCGACCATGACGAGGCTCGTTGCCTGCGCGCGCTTTTGCTGCATGTGGAGAAGAAGCACCAGGACGGGTACGAGGATGATTCCGCCACCCACGCCGAAGGCGCCGGAGAACGCACCCACGCCGAAGCCGATGAGTAGGTCGCGTGCCATGGCAGAAGTCTCCTCACACGCGAAAGGGGCGCCCCGAAGGGCACCCCTTTCGATGAATCGTCTGGTTACTAGCCCGCGAGCGCTCGCTCGGCTGTCTTGAGCTTGATGTACGCCGACGACGACGAGTTCCACAACAGCCACAAGATGACTACTTCGACCACGATCGTGATGACCGCGGTGAGCCACTGCCCGCTGAAGAGGGTTCCGATGCCGCCGAGCAAGCTCAGCACTGCGAAGACGGAGATGAGGATGCGTGCCCAGTTGTGTCCGCGGGCCAGCGAGAAGGCGACGATCACGCGGATGACCGCGATTCCCGCCACCACCAGGCCTGCGACGAAGACGCCTCCGGTGATCGCACCAGCCGAGATCTCGGTGATTCCCTCACTGGAGAGCGCGTTGTTGATCTGATCGCGCACGTCGCTATTCAAGGTTGCGAAGGCGCCGAGAATGAGGCCAACGGCAGCGATGATGCTGATGACGGCCGCAATCCATTGAAGGACGACCGCAATGGTCAATGTCATGGGTCTGCTCATGCGCTGGACGGTAACGAAAACGGCGGGGGTTTGTCAGGGACTCGCCCTATTCCCAGGTGGCTACTGCGGCAACTTGCGGAAAACCGATCGTGGAACGGCCTTGACCGCGGTCATCAGGTAGCGCAAGGGACCCGGCGCGTACACCGTGTGCTTGCCCTTGCGTAGGGCTTGGACGATAACGGCTCCGACGACTTCGGGGTCCGTGGTCATAGGCGCTTCGGGCAATCCGGCGCTCATCCGAGTGCGCACCATCCCTGGGCGCACGACAAGCACCGACGCGCCCGAGCCAACGAGTGCGTCGCCGAGTCCTTGGGCGAAGGCATCAAGCCCGGCCTTCGTGGATCCGTAGACGTAGTTCGAGCGGCGAGCACGGTCACCGGCCACGCTGGACAGCACGACGAGGTGCCCATGGCCTTGCGCCCGCAAACGTCGAGCGACGTGCAACCCGACACTCACCGCACCGGTGTAGTTGACCGTTGCGATGTGCACTGCCTGAGCGGGATCCGCTTCGACCTGCATCTGATCGCCGAGTACGCCGAAGGCGAGGATCACGATGTCTACGTCGCCGTTGTCGAAAACCTCATCGATGAACGGTCCGTGCCCGTCGGTGGCCGTCGCATCGAATTCTGCGACTTCCACCGCGGCGATGCCAGCGTCGCCCAAGGCAGCAGTGGCATCGTCTAGGGCTGGCGACGGGCGTCCGGCGAGCACCACTCGCCGCAGCCGCGCGCGCGGCAGCGCCTGCACCGTGGCGAGGGCTATCTCGCTCGAGCCCCCCAACACGAGTACGGACTGTGGCTCACCCAGCGCATCGATCACAGCGACAACCTTCTTCCCAGATCCGAGGTGAAGACACCGCGGGGATCCATTCGGTCCTTCGTGGACTGCCATTCACTCAATCGCGGATAGGTGCGAGCGAGCATCGAGGGTGCCTGCCGTGAGTCCTTGGCCAGGTACAGGCGACCGCCCGCAGACGCGACCTGTTCATCGAGTTCGTCGAGGACTGGTCCCAGTCGAGGGTTGCCTGCCGGCACGTCGGCAGCCAACGTCCACCCCGGTTGCGGGAACGACAAAGGGGCGGGATTCGCTGGGCCGAAGCGCTTCAGAACCGTCAGGAAGCTGGGTGCTCCAGCCTCCCGAAGTCTGCTCAGCGTGCGCTGCACGAGCCAACCGGCGTCGTCGGGAACGACGAACTGGTACTGGAGGAAGCCTTGGGGGCCATAGATCCGGTTCCAGTCGCGGACACCGTCGAGAGGGTGAAAGAACGACGCGATGCTCTGCAACTCCCCATCGCGCTTGCGCGGGTGCTTGCGGAACCAGGCTTCGTTGAAGGCGCGAATGGATGCCGCGTTGAGCAGTCCGTTCGGGATGAGCGCTGGCGCGGATGGCAGCGATGGTGTCGCGTATACGAGCGGGTGGAGAGCTTCCTCGCCCGTCAGTTGCGCGCGCTGAGCATGGTCGCCTCGGGTCAACACTCCTCGACCCGTGGGCGAAACCGAATCGATCCACGCGACGGAGTAGCGATAGTCGTCGTCGCCCTCGAGCATCAACGTCATGACGTCGTCGAGGTTCGCGCAACGGATCGTGTCAACGCTCATACGAGACGTCTCGATTGGAATCAACGAGAAAGTCGCCTCGACGATCACTCCGGTGAGTCCCATGCCACCCACAGTCGCCCAGAACATTTCCGCGGTGGCTGGATCGTCGGGACTCAGTTCACGTAGTTCACCAGTGCCATCGACGACGCTCATCCGGCTTACGTGATTCCCGAAACTGCCTTCCACGTGGTGGTTCTTTCCGTGGATATCCGCGGCGATAGCACCGCCCACTGTGACGAATCGGGTTCCGGCAGACACCGGGATGAAATAGCCCGCGGGGACGACCGCTCGCAATATCTCGTCCATGCTGGCGCCCGCCATCGCCGTCACGGTTCCCGCCTCGACATCGAGGTCGAAAGCGTGGAGCGACGTCATGTCGAAGACGTTGGCGCCGCCACTTTGTGCTGCGTCCCCGTAACTGCGTCCAAGTCCACGAGCCAAGACACCCCGAGGACCCGCGGATTGGACGACGCTTCGAACATCCGCGACCGACTGCGGTGCGAGTACATGGGCGCGCGAGGGGGCGGTTCGCCCCCAACCAGTCAGGAGTCGATCGTGTGTCGAAGCGGCGAGAGGTGACGCAGACGTAGAGCGAACCGTGGTCATGCGCCCAGCGCCCCGAGTCCGAAGAGGACTAGCCAGGCCAATCCGAGGAGTAGCAGAACCTTGTCGCCGAGCGCTGTGTCCTCCGGAGCCTCGGCCCTACCTCGGTCGATGCTCACTCCGTAACGCAATATGGCGAGCACGAAGGGCAGCACGCTCCATTCGGCCCATGGGAAGCTCGACGGCGTCTCCGCCACGTCGAACGCCCACAGGGCATACGCGGTGATCGTCACAGCAGCCGCGATCCCCCACACGAATCGCAGATAGCTGAGCGTGTAGCCATCAAGGCTCTTGCGTCTAGTTCCCGCGTCGGCGTCTTCGTCACGATCGAACCGATCGAGTTCGCTATAACGCTTACCCGCCGCCATGAAAAGCGAACCGAAACCGGCGACGATCAAGAACCATGGTGAGATCGGCAGCCCGGACGCCGCGCCACCGGCGATCGCCCGAAGAAGGAAGCCCATCGCCAGAAGCGCGAGTTCGATGACGGGTTCGTGCTTCAACGCGAGGGAGTAGGCGAGGGTGAACACTGCATAGGCGATGACGACACCCGCAAGCGCAGTCGAGATGACGAAGGACAGCGCGATTGCAGCAACTGCAAGGATCACTGCGGCGATGATCGCCGTGGTTGTCGACAAGTGACCGGCCGCAATGGGTCTGTGCGCCTTCTTCGGGTGACGGCGATCGGTTTCAACATCGCGCGCGTCGTTGATGAGATACGTCGCACTGGAGATGAGGCAGAAGGCGACGAACGCGCCGAGGCTCGGCAGCAGGACATCCAGATCGAAAAGCTGCCCCGCGGCCAGTGGTGCCGCGAACACGAGCACGTTCTTCGCCCATTGGCGCGGACGCATGGCGACGACGAGCGCGACCAACGTCGAACGTCCGCCGGCCGATTGACCCACGGTGTCGGTCATCCGAAGACCACTTCGCGTTCTTCGTGCCTGTCTGGTTCGGAGTCGCCGATGATGCGGGCGATCTGCGGCACGACGAGGATCCAGGTGATCACGTGCATGACACCCAGCCAGATCCGTGTGGAGATCAATACGTCGCTCGGCTGCATCACCAAAGGCACGAGCGATACGAGAGCAACGACGGTGCCGGCCCACAACACGATTCGCCCGGCTGCGGTGCGGCCCCGAACGAGCAGTGACGCGACGGCCCCGAGTTCGGCCGCCACGACGGGAACCAGCAGAACCGCGAACCACGGAACCGGCTGCAACCCGGCCACGGTCTCGACGTCCATGGGAACCCGCAGGAGAAGCGCGAGTCCGAAGACGACCAGCGACAACAGCCCCGACCAGGTTCCGGTGACCAGAGCCGCATAGGCCACGGTCCGAACGCCTGGGTTCGCCGAGGTCGGAGGGGCGACGGGCGTGACCGAGTCGACCCACTCGCCACGCGCCATGGCGCCCATTGTGGCGGTTGGGCAGCCGGCAGCGCCCAGGGGCGCACACGCTTACCGCTTGCTCTTGCAATCGCCGCCAGTCGGGTGCATCATTAAGTTACTGGTCAGTAACTTAGCGAGGCTCGCCCAAGCGAGCCGTCGTCCGACGAGGGGTAGGTGTGCGATGTCGCACTACAAGAGCAACGTCCGCGATCTGGAATTCAACCTGTTCGAGGTCTTCGGCGCAGGCGAGCGCATGGGCACTGGCCCCTTCGCCGAAATGGACGCGGACACCGCCCGCGAGATCCTGCACGAGGTGGATCGCCTCGCTGTCGGCCCGCTTGCCGAGTCCTTCGCCGATTCGGACCGCAACCCACCGGTCTACGACCCCGCCGCCAAGACCGTGACGATGCCGGAGAGTTTCAAGAAGTCGTTCAAGGCGCTCATGGATTCGGAGTGGTGGCGCCTGGATCTACCCGAGCACCTCGGTGGCAGCGGTGCGCCCCCGTCGCTGCGCTGGGCTGCCAGTGAGTTGATGCTCGGCGGAAACCCCGCGGCCTTCCTCTACATGTCCGGCCCGAACTTCGCCGCAGTCATCGATCACCTCGGGACCGAGGAGCAAAAGCAATTCGCGCGCACCATGATCGATCAAGGTTGGGGCGCAACGATGGTGCTCACCGAGCCCGACGCCGGATCCGATGTGGGAGCCGGCCGTGCGCGCGCTTTCGACAACGGCGACGGAACCTGGCGCATCGAGGGCACCAAGCGCTTCATCACATCCGGTGAGCACGACATGGCCGACAACATCGTGCACATGGTGCTCGCTCGCCCCGAAGGAGCAGGACCCGGCACCAAGGGTCTGAGCCTGTTCATCGTTCCCAAGTTCCACGTCGATCCCAAGACCGGTGAGATCGGCGAGCGCAACGGCGTGTACGCCACCAACGTCGAGAAGAAGATGGGCTTGAAGGCGTCGTCGACGTGCGAGCTCACTTTCGGTGAGAAGGAACCCGCCATCGGTTGGCTCTTGGGAGACGTGCACGACGGCATCGCTCAGATGTTCAAAGTGATCGAGTACGCCCGCATGATGGTCGGCACGAAGGCCATCGCAACACTGTCGACCGGCTACTTGAACGCCCTCGAGTACGCCAAGACCCGTGTGCAAGGTGCAGATCTCACCAAGATGACCGACAAGACCTCGCCGCGCGTCACCATCACGCACCACCCGGACGTGCGTCGCTCGCTGATGTTGCAGAAGGCGTACGCGGAGGGGCTGCGCGCACTGGTTGCTTACACGGCGTACTGGCAGGACCTCGTCGCCATGGGACAAGCCGGCGACACCGACGTAGATCTCGATATGGCTGAGCGCATGAACGATCTGCTCTTGCCGGTCGTCAAGGGTGTCGGATCCGAGCGCAGTTACGAGATGCTCGCCGTCGGCCTGCAGACTTTCGGTGGTTCGGGCTTCTTGCAGGACTACCCGCTCGAGCAATACATCCGCGACGCCAAGATCGACACCCTCTACGAGGGCACGACCGCAATCCAGGGGCTGGACTTCTTCTTCCGCAAGATGGTCCGCGACCAATTCAAGGCGATCTTCTACTTGGCCGCGCAGATCACCGAGACGGTGAAGGGCGACGAGGGCAAGGGGGCGCTCGCTAAGGAACGCGAACTCCTCGGTGTCGCCTTGGAGGACGTGCAAGCCGTGGTCGGCAAACTCGGCGAGTGGGCGATGGCGTCGCAGTCCAACCCGGAGGAGATCTACAAGGTTGGCCTCAACACCACTCGCCTGTTGATGATGAGCGGCGATCTACTGATCGGCTGGTTGCTCATCCGTCAGGCGGAGGTTGCTCTGGCCGCCCTCGACGCCGGCGCAAGCGATCGCGATCAGACCTTCTACAGCGGAAAGGTCGAGACCGCCAAGTGGTTCGCGCGCAATCGATTGCCGCTGCTCACCGCGGAGCGAGTGGTCGCGGAGGCCACCGACGACGACATCATGCGTCTGCCAGAGGAAGCCTTCTAGACGGGTTCGTTCGGCGGATCGACGCGCTTCTCCCCCTTGATGGGGATGTCGATCTGACTGACGACGCTCTGGGCAGCAACGGAGTACGGACGAATGATTCGGACGTCGCCGTACTCACTGAGCATGTCCGCGGTTCGCGTATCCATGGCCGTGAGACAGATG
Organism: uncultured Rubrivirga sp.; assembly: GCA_964385255.1. Classification (GTDB taxonomy): domain Bacteria; phylum Actinomycetota; class Actinomycetes; order S36-B12; family S36-B12; genus S36-B12. The sequence continues at coordinate 16,148 of CAYLOH010000012.1, forward strand.
CCGCCATCGAAGTCGTAGCGCCTGAGCGTCTGGAGCAGAACGAGATTGGTCGACGGACTGGGCACGGCGCAGATCACCGATTCAGTCTCGTGGAACGGCAGCGAGGCAGCGAAGTCTGGCTCGGATACGTCTCCGTAGAGCGTGGCGATGTTCGGACCGGCGATGTTGCGCAACGCGTGGGGGTCGTAGTCCACCACCAGTAGATTCGCATGACGCGCAGCGAGACCTCGTGCTACCTCTCCGCCGAGCCGACCGGCACCGATGATGATCGCGTCGTACGGGTGCTCCTGGCGATTCTCCTCTGCATGCGATTCCGGCTGACGTCGTTCGAAGATAGAGAGCAGCGGCGCCAGTCGATCGAATAACGGCTGCGTGTAGGCGATGAGGTACGTGGAGATCGTGATCGTGATGATTCCCACCAGGGTTACTAGCCCGAGAATGGATTCATCCACCTGTCCGAGTGAGTAACCGAGCGCGATCAGGATCAAGGAGAACTCGCTGATCTGTGCGAGCGCCACCCCAACTCGGAATGAGACCTTCTTCCGATAGCCGAGGATGCCCATGATCACCATCACGATGACGGGCTTCGCCAGTAGCACGAATACCGAGAGCACAATGGCAGGCACCAACTGCTGTAGTGCTGACTCGAAACTAAGAGACACCCCGAGTTCGATGAAGAAGAACAAGATCATGATGTCGCGCAGGCTGACGAGCCGCGCACCCAGACTCTCGCGGTAGGGGGTGGAGGCAAGAGCCACACCAGCAACGAACGCGCCGATCTCCAAGCTCAAACCCAGTGCATAGGACACTGCGGCTAGTGCAATGGCCCACGCGACGCCGAAGAGCAGGGTCAATTCCTGACTCTTGGCGAGCCATTCCAGGATCCGCGGAATGATGAAGCGCGAGATGAGGATCACGCCACCAAGGAAGAGGACACCGCCCACCACGGTTCGCACCACAGTCTCGGTCGCAGATACCTGTCCCGCCTGGCCCAGCGATGCGACGACGATCATCGAGATGATCACAAGCAGATCCTGAACGATCAGGATTCCCACGGCTATGCGGCCGTGCAGTTGATCGAGTTCACGCTTATCGGAGAACAACTTGATGACGATGATGGTTGATGAGAAAGTCAACGCCACGGCAATGTAGATCGAGGGAACGGCACCGAAGCCCAACGCCATCGAGATTCCGTAACCGAGTACAGCGGTGAGGACTACTTGCCCCACGCCAGCAAGTAGGGCGACGGTGCCGGTCATCTTGATCGAGTGGATGTCGAGCTTCAGACCCACCAGGAACAGAAGAATCGCGATGCCGATCTTCGCGAAGACTTCGATCGACTCTCCATTGGATACCAAGCCCAGTACGGCGGGGCCAGCGAGAATTCCCACGATGATGTAGGCAACGAGGACCGGCTGCCGAAGAAGTTTGGCCAGTCCGCCACCTACCGCAGCGAGCACGAGAATGAGCGCAATTTGCTCGAACTCCGTGCCTGTCACCTGGGGAGTTTAGGACGAAATCGTGCAATGACTACAGGCAGCGTACGCTGGAAGCGTGCGTTGGATTCTGTCGTCAATCGCTGCCCTTCTGCTCGTGGTTTTCCCCGTGTCTGCGGCGGCCGGACACGCGGGATTGGCCGTCAGCAGTCCGGAGGACGGCGCTGCCCTGGACATAGCCCCGGAGGAAGTTGTTCTGACGTTCACCGAGGAGCTGCTCAGCGATCTCGTGGAGATCTCGGTCCTCGACGCCGACGACACCCCCGTGGTGGTCACCGAAGTCCCACAAACGCCACCGCCAGGAACGGACGTGAAGGTTCCCTGGCCGGCGGATCTACCTCCGGGTGAATACTCCGTGGCCTTCCGTGTGGTCTCCGCTGACGGTCATCCGGTGACCGGACGCATCACGTTCTCCTATGCCAACGCGCGGGAGATTCCCGGGAACTCCTCGCCAAGCGAGGACCCCGCCCTCGCGGAGCCTTCCGTCGAGGCGACGACGGAGTCCCCACAGGCGGCATCGCCCGACGCGACATTCGAGGACATCGTTCCGGCCGAAGGCGAACCGGACGGATCCTTCATCGGACCACTACTCATCGCAGGCGCCGTGATCGTCGGCATCGGGGTGGTCATCTCCATAGTCATGCTCGCACGCTCCCGGCAGTAACGAAGAGCGTCCCGTGAAGCCCACGACGAGTGCCCCGAGCGCGCAGTCCTTGCGAACTTTTCCGGTTGCGTCCATCGCCACCGCACTCGTTGCGGTATCCGTGGTCGCTGCCGCCGTGGGCATGGTCCTCGCCGGCGGCGTCTACGAGCCGCTACCTGGGTTGGCCGATCCTGGGCCCTTGGTCACCTGGGGTGCACCCGTGAGCCGTGTGCTCACCGACATTGCCGCCATAGCGACGGTCGGTCTACTGCTCTCGGCAACGGCCTTGGCGCCGTCCGGCAAAGACGGAGTGCTCTCGTCGGTGGGGCGTCGTGACGCAATTCGAGCTGCCTGCGTCGCGCTCATCTGGGCTGTTCTCGCTGCGGCGCAGTTGTTCTTCCAACTCGCCCTTATCCTCGGGGTTCCGCTCAGTGAGGCGATCCGCCCCGAGGTTGTCTCCACCTACGCCAACGAACTCGACATCACCCGCGCGCTGCTGTTCATGGCACTGCTTGCACTGATAGTCATGGTCGGCGCGATCACGTCGGCAACCACAGGCGCGACCGGCGCATGGTTGGTGGTAGCAGTAGTGGCCAGCGCACTTCCTGGACTTGCGGGACACAGCTCCGCCCTCGGAGATCACGAACTCGCCACCACCGCTGGCGTGACGCACATGGTGTCCGCCGTGCTGTGGGTTGGTGGACTCCTCGCTCTCACCCTTCATGCGCTCAGGCGCGACTTACCACTCAAGCGCCCCTTGCAGCGCTTCTCCGCTATCGCGCTAACGGCCATCATCCTTCTCGCCGTAAGCGGACTGGCCAATGCATATACGCGGGTAGACGGGATCGGCCAGCTCCTGACAACGGGATATGGCCAGGTCACGATGATGAAGGTCGGACTGATCATCGGGCTGGCAGTGATCGGCTACCTGCTTCGCCAACGCGTGATTCCGTCGTTGGACTCCTTGTCGCGCGCACAAGTGTTCGTCCGCCTCGCCGCCATCGAGTTGACGATCATGGCCGTGGCAATCGGATTGGGAGTCTCTCTCGCGTCAAGCCCCTATCCGCGCGAGGAGCAAGTCCTACCGTCGTACGGGGAATCGCTTCTCGGGTTCCCCTACCCACCACCCCCCACACTCGAATCAGTGGTCTTCGGATTCCGACCCGATCCACTTTTCCTCACCGTGAGTCTCGTGGCGGCGGCCCTCTACGTGATGGGCTACATCCGGATCCGGCGCGCGGGCATCACGTGGCCGGTGATGCGACTGGTGTCCTGGCTCGGTGGAATCAGTGTGATCATCTGGACGACCAGTTCAGGCATCTCCGTCTACTCGCAAGTTTCCGTCGGACTCCACATGACCCAACACATGGTCATGACCATGCTCGCGCCGATCCTGCTCGTCATGGGTGCGCCAGCCACTCTTGCGCTACGAGCGCTCAAGCCGGCGCGCGGCAATGAACGTGGACCCCGCGAGTGGCTCGTGTGGTTCCTGCACAGCCCCATCACTCGATTACTGACGAATCCCTTCTACGTCTTCATTGTCTACGTGATCGGTCTGTACGGCCTGTACATGACGCCGCTGTTCGGATGGCTGATGGGGTCGCATATCGGGCACGTTGCGATGCAGGCGCACTTCATCATCTCCGGTTACCTGTTCTACTGGGTTCTGATCGGCATCGACCCCCGTCCCAAGCCGCTGCCGTACTGGGGTCGACTGTTGTTGCTGCTGCTCGCGCTCGCCGTACACGGATTCTTTGCCGTCGCGATGATGATGGGCACCACGCCCATGGCGATCGAGTGGTACGGCGTGGTGCGCCCTGACTGGGTCACCGATCCGCTCGCCGACACCTTGCTCGGCGGTCAGATCACCTGGGGCCTCGGCGAGATTCCCGCGTTGATCGTCTTGATCGCGATCGCCGTGCAGTGGTCTCGCAGCGACGAGCGAGAGGCCAAGCGCAAGGACCGGCAAGCGGACCGCGACGGCAACAAGGAACTCGAGGACTACAACACCTACCTGCAATCCCTCAGCGGTCCGCGGCGCCAGTAGCCCCGGCTCCCCTCTCCGAACTCGCGGTCGTATACCCTAGGGGGTATGACACATGGACCACGACGCACCTTCATCGCCCTCGCCGGTGCCGCGGCGCTCACCCTCACCATCGGCCTGTCCGGCTGCTCGTCGGACTCCGGCGCGACCGAGACCGCTGCCGCAGCGGAAGTCCAGGGCCCAGCTGCCCCGGTGGCGGCGCCGGATTCTCCCGTCCGAGTGGGCGTGGCTGAATTCGCAGACGTCATCGCTTCACCCGGGGTAACCATCGTCGACGTGCGCACCCCCGAAGAGTTTGCCGAGGGCCACATCGAAGGGGCCGTCAACATCCCTGTCGAATACCCGGACTTCATCGACCAGGTGTCCCAGTTGGACCCCACGGGAACGTACGCCGTGTACTGCCGCAGCGGTAACCGCTCGCAGCCAGCTGTGGCCGGGATGGCGAGCGTCGGGATTACCGGCATCTTCGAACTCGAGAGCGGTACGACGGGCTGGGCATCCGAAGGACAACCCCTCGTCCAGTAGCTAACCTGAACGACGTGCGCCGCGCAGTAGTCATCCTTGCTGCCGCGGCGCTCGTCGTTTCTGGCTCGCCGAAAGCCAGCGCCACTTCCGTTCCCGATGAGCGCGTGGGCAATGCGCGCCAGGTGATCGTGGTGGAAGCACCACGGTGGTCATCGACCGAGGGGACACTCACTGCCTTCGAGATGTCGAACGGTGAGTGGTCGGTAGTGCAGCCAACCGTTCGTGCGCAACTCGGATATGGCGGACTCGTGCGCGGGGATCGGCGGAGGCAGGGAACGGGCACCGTTCCCACCGGTGTGTTCGACGTCCTCAGTGGCTTTGGCCGGAAGGAGAATCCGGGCACGCCGCTCGATTACATCCAGGTGGATCGCAACGACGCGTGGACGTACAACCCGAAGGTACCCAGCACCTACAACGTCTTCCAGGATGCCGACCGGTCCTGGAAGTCCTACGGCGGGTATGTCGAAGAGTTGTGGGACATGGGCATGCAGTACGACTACGTCGCAGTCTTGGACTACAACCTGCCCCAGGGCCCGATCCGCACGGATGACAAGGGCATTCGACGCAGTTCCACCCCACCGAACACTTCACGCGGTGGTGGGATCTTCCTGCACGTCGATAACGGCAAGAAGACCGCCGGCTGCGTAGCTGTGAAGCGATCGGTGATGCGGGACCTGATGAAGTGGCTGGATCCCGCGAAGGATCCGGTCATCGTTATTCGCGTGACTTAGTCACAACTCGACTATGTCGCGCAGAGCAGGGAACTCTTGACGCCATTCGGCTGCGGCTACCGGATCGACGGTGGCGTACACGGTCGTTTCATCTGCGCCCGCTCGCGAAACCACGGTTCCGATCGGATCCACCACTGCGCTATGTCCCCCGAGCTGAACACCCTTCTGTTCGCCGACCTGGTTGCACGCGACCACCCATGCTTGATCCTCGATCGCTCGTGCCTGCACCAGAACGTCCCACGCCTCGATGCGTTTGGTGGGCCAGCCGGAGGTGATCAGGAATGCTTGCGCCCCGAGAGTCGTGAGTGCGCGGAACTGCTCGGGGAAGCGAAGGTCGTAACAGGTTGCCATCCCCGTCGGACCCAGCGGGGTATCCACCACCACGAGCTCGTCACCCGCGGACATGAGGTCGGCTTCACCGCCGTACCCGAAGACGTGGATCTTGCGGTAGGTGCCGACAAGCGACCCGTCGGCGCTGAAGAGAACACTGCAGTTGAAGAACTCCTCCGCATCGGTGCGCTCGGCGAACGAACCACCGTGCAACCAGACGCGGCGCTTGCGGGCGATGTCCGAAAGTCGAGAGACGAGTTCACAGTCAAACGGCTGAGCGTGCTCGCGTGCACAGTCCAGGTCGAAGGCACCGGTACTCCACAGTTCGGGGAGCACGACGAAGTCGGCCTGCTCACAGGCGTGCTCGGTCTCCGCGAGTACCCGATCGATCCGAGCGTCGAACTCCTCACGCGAACTGCAATCGGCCTGGACCAACGCGACCCGGACTGCGCTTGAACTCACACCCTCACCGTACCCCCGCGAACTTGCGCGTTCCATGGTCCGCGTGCCCTAACCTCGCTCCATGCTGGAGGATCCGACCACAACGTGGGATGCCGCAACAACAAGCTTCGCATCGCTGGTCACTTCAGTGGCCGACTGGAGCGCTGAATCGCCGTGCCCCGGGTGGGACATCGCCGATCTCATCTCACACACCATCGATCTCGAGGCACTGCTCGCTGCTGATCCACGTCCGGAGCACAGCCCGGATTGGTCTTCGCTGCCCCACATCGATTCTGACTTCGGCCGGATGACGGAGATCGGCGTCGACTACCGGCGTGGGCGATCGCGAGAGGAACTGCTGACGGAGTTGGAGCAAACCCACGCACGTGCTCGCGCACGCGTTGACTCACTCGGGCAGGATGCGTCCATCCCATGGCTGCGAGGTGAGACTCCAATCAAGCAACTTCTGGACATGCGTACTTTCGATATTTGGATGCACGAACAGGATGTGCGTGTTGCCGTGGATCGGATCGGAAATCTCGATGGACCTGGTGCAACCCAGGCCCTGCGTTACCTCACAGCTGGACTGCCCAAAGTCTGGGGCAAGGGCGTCGGTGCGCCGATCGGGTCGGTGCTGCATGTGTCGATCAGCGAACCGGGTGTAGCCGGTCAGTTCTGGGTTCGCATGAACGAAGATGGCAAAGCGTCGCTGGTCGAGGAACAGGGGTCGGACGTGAGCGCCAAGGTGCCGTGGCTGGCGTTCGTCATGCTCGCGGGGGGTCGAGCAACGGAGATGGACTTCGCGGAGGACGTCGTCGTCGTTGGTGATCAGGAACTTGGCCGGAAACTGCTCAACGCCATGGCGGTAACTCCCTGACTTGGCAGTTCGCACTTCGAAACTTGGCAGTTCGCGGGGGAAAAGTTGGCAGTTCGGCATACTGGGGGCGTGGCGGACATCCGAGTATTCCTTCTCGATGATCACGAACTCGTGCGACGTGGACTTGCCGATCTCGTCGGTGTCGAATCCGACATCGAGGTAGTCGGCGAAGCCAGTTCGGTGGCCGAGGCAATGGTGCGTATTCCCGCCACCCAACCGGACGTCGCCGTATTGGACGTGCGACTTCCTGATGGCAGTGGCGTCGAAGTCTGTCGCGATATCCGCTCACAGATGCCCGACGTCAAGTGCTTGATGCTCACCTCTTTCTCCGACGACGAGGCATTGTTCGACGCGATCATGGCTGGAGCGAGTGGCTACGTGCTCAAGGAGATCCGGGGTAACGACCTCGTCGATGCGATACGCCAGGTGGCGGCCGGCAAGAGCCTGCTCGACCCATCGTTGACCCAGAAGGTTCTCGAGCGCCTTCGTCGCGGAAACGAGGAGGACGAGCGGTTGTCAGCGTTGTCCGATCAAGAGCGGCGCATTCTCGAACTCATCGGTGAAGGGCTCACGAATCGACAGATAGGTGAGCAGATGCACTTGGCCGAGAAGACCGTCAAGAACTATGTATCGAGCCTCCTCGCCAAGCTTGGCATGGAGCGACGCACCCAAGCAGCGGCGTTCGTCGCGCGCATGGAAGCGGAGAAGAAGTCCTAGGCGGGAACCCGCCAGACAACCCGAGTACCGCCGGAGTCGGACACCCTCTCGGCAAGGCAATAACCATCTAGTTCCTGCGCGCGAGCCGACATGTTGGCCATCCCGGATCGCCGTCCCGCGCCATCCGTGGGAAGGCCGATACCGTCGTCGGTCGCGGTCAGGATCACGTCGGGTCCTTCGAGCGCCACCACCACATCCACTTTCGACGCTTGGGCGTGCTTGGCTGCATTGGTCAAGATCTCCCGAAGCGCGGCGATCAGGTGTTCGGTTGATTCCTCGGAAACCGCCGAGTCGACCGCACCCACGAATCGCACCGCAGGTGCGAAACCGAGCGAAGCGGCGGCCTGCGCGGTCTCGCGCATCACGCGACCCCGAAGCGTCGAGTTGGGCCCCTCCACGGGTTCGTGCAGGGCGAAGATCGTGTGGCGTATCTCCTTAATCGTCTCGTCCAACTCGTCGACCGCACGGCTGACCCGCGCGGCCGCTTCCTCGGGCAGGTCGGGCAGTCGTGTCGCCCCCTGAAGGGACATGCCGGTGGCGAATAAGCGTTGGATCACCAAATCGTGTAGGTCACGGGCGATGCGATCGCGATCCTGATACACCGCCAGTCTCTGCTGCCCACGCTGCGCTTCGGCGAGCACCAGCGTCACGGCGGCCTGCGAGGCGAAGGGCTCGGCCAACTCAAGGAGCTCCCTGGTACCGGGTACATGGATGTCGACGGGTGAATCCACGAATCGAACGGCGGTCAGGACCCCGAGGGTGCGGTCGGGCGTTCGCAGAGGTACGGCGATAGCCGAGCCGACCATCTCCACATCGCCGATTGAGCACTGCTCCGATGACTTCGGCACACCTTCGATGAACGCCTGGTACGTGATCGAATCGTGCGGAACGAGCGTTCCGAGAATCGTGGCTTCACCTTCGGCGAACTCCACCCGAAGTTCGCCGTCGATCGGAAGAGCGATCGCTGCGACATCCGCGGACATCAATTCGCGGGATAGCCGCGCCATGAGAGCCAGCGCCTCTTCGGCATCGGCGCCATCCAGGACGGTCGTGGCGATCTCGTTGAGGGCGGCCTGCCAGATCTCGCGTCGACGAGAGCGCTCATACAGCCGTGCGTTCTCGATTGCGACGGCAGCGGCAGCGGCCAACGCCATCACCGTTCGTTCATCGTCGCTGGTGAACGAACCGCCACCACGCTTCTCCGTCAGGTAGAGGTTGCCGAACACCTCCCCGCGCACGCGCACGGGAACACCGAGGAAACTGTTCATCTGCGGATGGTTCTCCGGGAAACCAACGGACTTCGGGTGATCGGCGAGTCTCTCCAAACGTATGGGTACGGGATGGTCGGTCAGCAATCCGAGAATCCCCTGCCCCTCGGGGAGCGACCCGATTCGACCCGCTAGTTCCGGGCTCATGCCCACATGCACGAAGTCAACAAGTCGACCTTCGGCGTCGAGGACTCCTAGCGCTCCATATTGCGCATCGACCAGATCGATCGCCCCCTGCACGATGCGGCGCAGGGTCGCCGACAACTCCAACCCGGCAGCCACGGCGACCACCGCTGAGAACAGTCCTCTATCGATGTCCTCGCGCACGCTCCTATCTTGCCCCGGTCAGCGCGGCACGGCGACGCCCGGCGTCAAGCGGTCCATCACCTGAACCATCTGCTGACCTTCACGTTGGCGCTGCACCTGCGCGGCGTACCAACCCCCCTGGGCAAGCAACTCCTCGTGCGTTCCACTGGCCACGATGCGACCGGCGTTCATTTCGATCACGTGATCGACATCGCCCACAACCTGATGGGAGATGACGATCGAAGTCAGACCTTTGGTCTGATCGGCGATCGTCGCCTCGACTGCTGCGGCCGTCTGTCGGTCGAGGTGCTCCGTGGGTTCGTCGAGCACCACCGCTGGCCGGTTCGCGAGTAACAGTCGAGCCAAGGCAAGTCGCTGCCGCTCACCACCGGACATACGCTCGCCGAAAGCACCCACACGGGAGTTCACACCTTCCGGGAGGGAACGAACCCAATCGGCTAAACGCGCCCTCGTGAGCACATCCCAGATGTCATCGAGACTCGCCTCCACACGGCCCAGACGAACGTTCTCCTCTACGGATGTATCGAAAACGTGGGAGTGCTGGGACAGCAGTCCGATGCGTTCGGTCACCTGGTCGCTACCCACGTCAGCGATCTCTACTCCATTGATGCGGGCCGATCCTCGGTACGGCAGGAATCCCATGACTACCGCCGCCAACGTGGACTTGCCGGAGCCACTCGGGCCCATGATGAGAACACGTTGTCCGGGAAGCAATTCGAGGTCAACGTCGATGAGCGAGTCATGATCTGCACCCGGCCAGCGGGCACTCACCCCCTGAAGCCGTAATGATGAGAAGCCCTCGGAGGCGACACAGTGTTCGGTTTGCTTGCTGGGCTTCGTTGGGTCCGCGGCCTCGGCTATCTGTTCAATGCGGAGCGCAGAACCACGAACACGTTCGCGAGCGATAGCCGCAGCGGGAACAGTGTTGATCACATCGAATAGAGCCAGTGGCAGCAACGCGATGACCGCCAGCCATACGGGTGCTAGTTGACCGTCGACCACTTCGGGAATGGCCAAGGCCAGAGCACCGGCAACGGCAAGGCCCTGCAGGAACAGACCTACCGCAGCTCCCACACCGAGGGCACCTGCTTCCCTTGTTTCAGCTGTAGTCAACGTGTCGTCACGCCTGCGCACGGAGTCCAGCGCGGGTCTCATCGCCCCGAAGGCTGTCAGGATCGACGCGGCATCGAGCATCGTCACCAGAGTTTGGGTGAGAGCTCCGCGCGCTGGGGCGACGGTGCCTTCGGCCCTGCGGACGACGCGTCCTACCAGCCACGGCCATGCGAGCACCGCCAGACCCGCGAGGATCGCGATCAGGATTCCCGATTCAGGAAGTAGCCACACGACGAAGGCCGATGTTGCGAGCGCCACGAGACCGGCTTGTACCCAGGGGAGCACCACGCGAAGCGGCAAATCCAGCGCGGTGTCTACATCGGCGCCTAGCCGTGCCAGTAGATCCCCTCGGGTGAATCGGGCGAGACCCAAAGGAGTGATCGACTCGAGTGATCGATAGACGCGCACCCGCAAGACCGTGAGTCCTCGGAAGGCGGCGTCGTGACCCACCAGCCGCTCGAGGTAGCGCATCAGCCCGCGTCCGATCGCGAAAGTGCGCACCAACACGGCAGCGACCGTCAGAGTCAGTACCGGGGGCAACTCCGCCGCCCGGGAGATCAACCAACCCGAGGTGCCCAGCAGCGCTACCGCACTCGCGGAAGCGAGAAATCCCAGGAGAGCCGCCAGCCTGATCTCTCGCCGGTTGCTCGCGACGTCGTCCCAGAGGGCGCGCATCGCGCGTCCGCGAACGAGCGTGGCCGAACTGCTGATCGTCATGCTCGTCACCAACCCCGCTGCCCGGGTATGGACGTCTGCATGTTCGCCTCGATCACCGATACCTCGTCGCCCGGAGCCGCCGGTTGCACGAGCACGATCTGATCGCTGGCCTCGACAAGAGCCGGTCTGTGAGCGACCACGATCACGATTGCACCCGCACGTGCCGCTGATGTGATCGCATCGATGACGATCGCCTCACTATCACCGTCGAGCGCTGCGGTGGGTTCATCGAGCAATAACACCTGCGGGCGCCCGGCAAGTGCGCGAGCCAGCGCCAGGCGTTGTCGTTGTCCGATGGATAACCCTGATCCGTCGGCTGCCAGCGTGCGATCTGCGGAGACTTCATCGGCAAGGCCCGCGCGGCTGAGTGCGTCACTGACTTCCGTCTCGGGCAGGCAACGACCGATATCCACGCACGCGTACACCGTGGGTTCGGAATCCAGATCGGCGTCGACCAATCGCGGGTTCTGCGGCAGCCATCCGATCTGGGCTCGCCAGGCAGCGAGGTCGAGCACACCCAGGTCTTCGCCACCGACGTGTATGGATCCCTCGTTCGGTGCGGCGAATCCCAGCAGCGCCGCCAACAGGGAGGACTTACCTCCGCCGGAAGGACCGACCAGGGCTGTGACGGTTCCCGGTCGTGCAGTGAAGGTAACGGGGATCGAGCCGCTCTCCGGCCGGTCGGGATAACGAACGACCAGGCCATGGACATCGATGCTTGCGTGCGGCGGGACGGGCCGGGAACCACCGGACACCGGCAACGGTTGCTCGATGATCGTGAACATGCGATCCGCCGCACCCAAACCCTCGGCTGCTGCGTGGAAATGCTGACCGACGAGTCGCAGCGGCAGGTACGCCTCAGGTGCCAGGACCAGGACGAAAAGCGCGACGGAGTACGCGATTTGCTCCTCGGCCAAGCGCAGTCCCACCGACACGGCCACGAGTGCGACGGATAGCGACGCCAGTAACTCCAACGCCAGGGACGACAGAAACGTGATCTTGAGGACCGCCATCGTGGTGCTGCGGTAACGGTCACCGATCGCCTCGATTGCCGCGGCCTGAGACTTCGCACGGCCGAAGATCTTCAGCGTGGGAAGGCCGGAGATCAGATCCAAGAAGTGCCCCGACAGCAGCGTCAGTGTTCGCCACTGGCGATCCACGCGCTTCTTGGTGTACAGCCCGATGAGGATCATGAACACGGGAATGAGAGGCAAGGTGATCGCGATGATCAGAGCGGAAAGCAGGTCCTGGCCCAGAACGGTTGCAAGCACCGCTACCGGAACGATGACCGCGAGCACCAACTGCGGCAGGTAGCGGGCGAAGTAGGAGTCGAGGGCGTCGATACCTCGAGTGACGAGGGATGCGACTTCACCCGGATCGCGGCCCGCCGGACCGAGGGGCCCCAGAGCTACTGCGTGGGCGATCGCGGCCTCGCGCAGTTCACGCTTGGCGCGAGCCGATGAGCGAACAGCTGCCGCCTCTGCGCCCCAGGCCAAGAGGGCACGGAGAGTGAAGATGCCGGCGAGAAGAAGAACCGCAGAGGAAACGTCAGTCCAGGTTGCTCCACTGCTTGTGACATTGACGATCACACCCGAGAGCAACTTCGCCTGCCAGATGACCAGACCGGCGGTTACCACGCCGATGAGCACGGCGGTGATCATGAAACCGCGCGTACTGCGCGCGTACTTCAGCAGCCGCGGATCTACAGGGCGCACGCCACCATCCTTCTACTTGCTTCACTTAACCGGTCGTATCGAGATGGCGGCGTGCAACGCCCGAGTTGTGTTACCGAACGGAAGTGAAGCGGTCATCCGCACGCCCGGCCACTGGCTGCGGTGGGATCATGCTTGTGCTGATCCGCTTGCGGAACACCCAGTACGTCCAGCCTTGGTATGCGAGAACGATCGGAGTCATGATCACCGCGACCCAGGTCATGATGGTGAGCGTGTATTCCTGACTGGAGGAGTTGTAGATCGTCAGGTTGTACGCCGGATCGATCGAACTGAGCATCACGTTCGGGAAGAGCCCGACGAATAGGGATGCGACCGCGAACAGGATCGTGCCTGCACTCAGCAAGAACGCCCAGCCATCCCTGCCCTTCCACACCATGGCGAGTGCGCCCAGCCACAACACCGCGGCCAGAAGTGCCATCGGCAGCGTGATCGCCACCCGCTCGGAGAAGGCTTGAGTCCACAACAGCGTCGCCACTGCCGCAACCGCTGCCACGAGTCCAACGCGGAGGGCGGCCGTGCGCGCGGCAGTTCGTATCTCACCGCGGGTCTTCAACATCAGGAAGATCGCACCGTGTGTTGTGAAAACGGTGAGCGTCATGATGCCCATCAGGAGCGAGTAGGGGTTGAGCAGATCGAAGAAATTCCCGACGTAATTGAAGTTGCCGGCGTTCTCAGCCGTGGTGCCTTCCAGGGGCGCGATCGGTGATCCGCCGATCACGTTGCCGAACGCCACACCGAACAACAAGGCAGGGAGAGCCGAGCCGACGAAGATCGCCGCATCCCATCGATTTCGCCAGACTTGGGAATCGCGCTTTCCGCGATACTCGAAGGCGACGCCACGCACAATCAGTGCGAGCAGTAGTACGAACAGCGCCAAGTAGAAGCCACTGAACATCGTGGCGTACCACAGTGGGAAGGCGGCAAAGGTCGCGCCGCCCGCAACGAGTAGCCACACTTCGTTGCCATCCCACACTGGCCCGATGGTGTTGACCATGACTCGGCGACGCAGATCATCCTTGCCGATGAACGGCAGGAGTACCCCGACACCCATGTCGAATCCATCGAGAACGAAGTACCCGATCCACAACACCGCGATCAGGATGAACCAGACGGTTACCAGATCCATGATTGCTCCCTAGTTCTTATCCTGGTCACTACTCGACATCAGTAAGCGAAGTACAACTGCTTGTCTTCGTCGGCCTTCTTGGCCGCTTCCTCATAAGGATCAGCGACAACATGTTCGGGTGCGCCCTGCCTGATGTACTTCAGCAGCAGTGCTACCTCGATCACTGCGAGGATCGCGTACACCAGCGTGAAGCCGATGAGACTGATCCACACTTCCGTGGTTGTCAACAGTGGTGACACTGCATCCGCAGTGAGCTGTTCACCGAAGACGATCCAGGGTTGGCGTCCCATTTCGGTGAAGATCCAGCCGAAACTCGAAGCCGCCAGTGGCGCCAGCACGATGAATGGCGTGGCGATCGCGAAGACCCTGCTTCCCAACCCTCGCTGCGGATTACGCCCGCCGCGGTAACGCCACAGCGCCCACAGTGCCCACACGGCCGCCAACATGCCTACCCCGATCATCAATCGGAAACTCCAGTAGGTGACCGGCACGTACGGGACGTAGTCACCGGGCCCGTACTGGGCCTCGTAAGCGGCCTGGAGGTCATTGATGCCCTGAACCGTGGCATTGACATCCCCTGTCGAGAGCCAGGACAACAACCCTGGAATCTCGATGATCGGGGTAGCGGTATCACCCGATACATCACCGAGCGTCAGAACGGAGAACGGAGCATTGGCCTGCGAGTCGTAGAGGGCTTCCGCCGCCGCCATTTTCATGGGCTGCTGCTCGACCATGATCTTGGAGAACAGATCACCCGTGATGGAGACACCGATTGCGGCAACCAACGTGACGACGGCGCCGGCCTTCATGGCGGGACGGAAGACGTCCACCTGCCGGTTCTTGGTGAGGAACCACGCGCCAACGGCAGCCACGGCAGCACCGGACACCATGAACGATGCCGTCATTGTGTGCAGGAAGGCCATGACGGCGGTGTTCTGGAATAGGACCGCGCCGATGTCATTGAGAACTGCTCGTCCTGTTGCCGGATCGATCTCATAGCCGACGGGGTGCTGCATCCACGCATTGGCGGCCAAGATGAAGTACGCCGAGAGCATCGTTCCGACAGCAGCCGCCCAAATGGTGGCGAGGTGAAGTTTCTTCGGCAGCCGATCCCAACCGAAGATCCACAGCCCCAGGAATGTCGATTCGAGGAAGAAGGCGAGTAGCCCTTCCATCGCCAGAGGTGCGCCGAAGACATCCCCGACGAAACGTGAGTATTCCGACCAGTTCATGCCGAACTGGAACTCCTGCACGATGCCGGTAACCACGCCCATCGCGAAGTTGATCAAGAACAACTTTCCGAAGAACTTGGTGAGTTTGAGATAAATCTCTTTACCGGTGAAGTGCCACATCGTCTGGAACATCGCGACGAACCACACCGTGCCTAGGGTCAACGGCACGAAGAAGAAGTGGTAGACCGTCGTGATACCGAATTGCCAGCGTGAGAGGTCCAGCGCGCTTCCCATGTTCCGCTCCCTAGTGAGGTCTGCAGCGCAAGTCTCCGCTTGAGTCGGGCGATTACTACCCGACAACGGTCGTTATTCACCGGGACTTTGGTCCCGAACGTGCGTGCTTGTGCCCGCAACGTTCACAGGTCAGACGCCATCTGTCACAGTTCACCCGTGTCCGGCACGAACCCCCGATCGACTTCCGTTTCACCCGATGTTCGCGGTGTCTCCCGTGCCTCGACCGCGACCATCGCCCCGCCTTTGGTCACGCTGTGGATCGTTTGGGGTTCCACCTACCTGGGAATTGCCGTCCTGGTTCAGACACTTCCGGCACTGTTGGCAAACGGCGTTCGCTTTCTGATAGCGACGGTGATCCTGGGCATCGGGTTGGTCTTGTTCAAAGGCCCCCGGGTACTGGCGATAACTCGACGACAACTGCGCGGCGCGACGATCATGGGCGTCGCCCTTCTCGGAGTGGGTATCGGCACCGTTTCGCTCGCCGAGAGATACGTGCCTTCGGGCATCGCGGCTCTGCTGGTGTCCGTTATGCCGCTGTGGATCATCATCTTCCGACTCAGGGCGGGCGATCGACCTTCTCGACTCACCCTTGCAGGCGTGGCCGTGGGCATGGCCGGACTCGTGGCGATGCTGTTGCCGGGAGGTACCACGGCTGTCGCGGGTTCGGATAACGACGTGGTCATCTGGTCGATGGCCATCATGGTCAGCAGCTTCATCTGGGCCTTCTTCTCGTGGCGCTCGACCCAGTTCGAACTCCCGTCCAATCCACTCACGACAACCTTCTACGAAATGCTCGTGGCAAGTGTCTTTCTTTCCGTCGTCGGGCTGCTCATCGGAGAACGCATCGAGTTGGCCGAGGTCTCGACTGCCTCGTGGATAGCACTCGGTTACCTGGTCCTCGCGTCACTCGTCGCCTACACCGCCTACGTGTGGCTTCTGGACCACGCGCCCATGTCGCTGGTTGCGACTTATGCGTATGTGAATCCTGTCGTGGCAGTTTTTCTCGGGTGGCTGCTGGCGGGCGAGGCGATCACACGCGACGTGGTGATCGGACTGACCATCGTGGTGGGTGGAGTGGTCCTCGTGGTCTCCGGAGAAAGAAGACCGCCGGTCATCGAAGAGCCGAGCTGAGGCGGGAGCCCACCTCGATCACCCGATCGTTGGCTTCCCCCTCGGCCACACTGATACGCACACCTTCACCGGGGAAGGCACGGACGGTGATTCCCACATCTTCACAAGCGGCCGCGAACAGTTCGGTCTGCTCGCCCAGTCGCATCCACACGAAGTTGGCATGACTGGGGTGGATGTCCCAGCCTTGCTCGGCCAACGCGTGCCAGACTCGATCGCGTTCCTGCGCGAGATGTCGAACCTGATCGAACAGTTCGTCTTCACACTGCAAAGCCGCCACGGCAGCGGCCTCCGCTATCGACGAGACACCGAAGGGCACGGCCGTCTTCCTCATGCCTTCCGCAAGGTACGGCGACGCGATGGCGAAGCCCACGCGTAATCCCGCCAGACCGTACGCCTTGGAGAACGTCCTCATGACGACGACGTTCTCTCGGTCACGGACGAACTCCAGGCCGTCAGGAACGTCGGTGTCCATGATGAATTCGCGATAGGCCTCATCGAGGACCACGATCACGTCCGAGGGCACCCGATCCAAGAACTCGACCAGCTCCTCTCGACGAACTGCCTCGCCGGTCGGGTTGTTGGGATTGCAGACGAAGACCACACGCGTGGTCTCGTCGATCGCCTCCGCCATCGCCGCGAGATCGTGGCGTTCGTTCGGCAGTAGCGGGACCTGAATGCTGCGCGCACCCGTCATCTGCACCCAGATCGGGTATGCCTCGAAGCTGCGCCACGGATAGACCACGGAGTCTCCAGGCCCGGCGGCCGCCCAGAGCAGTTGACCGACCACCGCGACGCTGCCCGTGCCCAACGCGATCTGCGAGGGATCCACCGAGAAGCGCTCCGCGATGGCGGCGGTCAGTCGCCTGCTGAAGGGGTCCGGATAGCGATGCACGTCTCGCGCTGCGGCTTCGATTGCCTCACGGACCAATGCAGGCGGCTCGAAGGGGGTCTCGTTGCTGGAGATCTTGTAGGTCTGGATGTCGGACCTAGGTCGCGGCATCTGCCCCGCCTTGTAAGCGGGGAGGGAGTCCATCTCCGGACGCAGGCGGGGTGCGGTCACGAGGCTAAGGCTAGGTGACCGCTTACCAGCGCAGATGCCCGACGGGATTGGCGCGCGCTGGCAAACCTGGCAGCCTGCGGCCATGGGATTCAGTTCGATGACCCTGCGTCGACGGATCCTCGTGGTCTTCGCGGCGGCAGCCGGACTGGTGTCCATGGTCGCGGTGACGGTCGGGGTGGAGTACTCCATCAGTACCTCAGCCGGCCAGCGTCTGCAGAGCCAACTCACTCCCGCAACCGAACTCGCCGATGGACTTCTGACCGCACAGTTCGCGGCAACGGGAGATCTCAACGACTACGTACTGACGGGTCGAGAGCAGAATCTGCGCGCGCACGCCACGGCCTTGGACACCGCTGACGCAATTCTGAGTGATCTGGAGACGATCCTTGAGAGGGATCCCCGACTGATCGCCGAGTTGACGCTTGTTCGTGCGGCTCAAGACACGTGGATCGCCAACGATGTCGAGCCGACACTGCAGCTCATGTCGCAAGGTCGGACTGCGGAGGCAGCTCGGGCTACGAATGGGGACGATGCTCGTGATGCATTCGATCTGATGATCACCGCGACCAGCACATTCGGCGACGTTCTCGAAGTCCGACGCGACGAAGCGCGCGACAGGAACAACGCCTTCATCCGACAAGTGGGGTTCTGGCTCATCCTCATGGCTGCGGCTCTCCTCGGCGTACTGGGTGCCGCGCTCGTCGCGTCGAACCGTTGGGTCGTCAACCCGCTACTGGCGATACGTCGTGATCTAGCGCGGGCAACCATGGACGCACACACTCACCCGATCGCTCCGGCGGGTCCGCCTGAGCTGGTGGCGGTAGCAGGTGACGCGGAGAACCTGCGCCGCTCTCTCGTGGCGGAAATCGATCAGGTTCGTGCAGCACGGACTGGTCTGGCGCAAGGTGCTCCCCTGGCCGTCGAACTCCAACAGGCATTCGCCCAGCCGGCGCTACCGGCGACCCCTCACCTGTCGATCGCTGGGACGACCAGCTCCGCGGAAGGCGTCGTCAGTGGCGATTGGTGGGACGTCCTCGCCATGGACGGAGGCCGACTCGGCGTGGTCGTCGGCGACACGTCCGGCCATGGCACCCGAGCAACGCTGACGGCTTTGCGTACGCGCGACATCGTGAGGGCAGCGCTGCGTAGCGGATCCGGCGCGCAGCAAGCCGTCGAACTGGCGGCATCCTCGTTCGACGACGATGGAAACTTCGTCACCACCTTCGTGGCCGTCGTCGATCCGATCGGTCGGTCTGTGCAGTTCGTGAACGCGGGACATCAGCCTCCGGTCATCGTCACGCACGACAACAACGTTCATCGATTGGGGCGCACCGGGCCATTGCTGAGCGCGCTCGGAGGTCAGTGGGAGCAGGAAACCATTCCCTTCGCGTCGGGTGACGTCCTGTTCGCCTACACCGATGGACTTATCGAGGGCACCGGCTTCGACGGCGGAGACTTGGACGCCGACGAGGTTGCCCGCGTGATTCGAGGACTCGACGCACCCGTTCGCCGTGACGCCCATGAAGTGCTCGCGCGGGTGATCGCACGGATCCGTGAGCGTGCGCCCGACTGGCACCGGGATGACATGACCGCGGTGACCATCGGTCATGTCGGCATGGCACTATGAATAGATGCGCCACGTGCTTCCCCAGGGATATCGAATGTTCATCGCCTTCATCGCCTTCGCCCTCGTGGCTGGGCTGTCGCTGTCGCTAGCCGCGCCCGCAGAGGCACGCAAGCGCGCCTTGGTCAACTTCGATGACCTCCAAGGACAGGTCGTACAACGGGAGATGTTCGGACTGCATGTGAAGAACGAGCAGTACGGGGTATGGCCGACGATCCCGTTCGGTGCCTTGCGCCTGTGGGACAACGACGTCGCCTGGTCCCAGATCGAGGTATCACCAGGGGTCTACGACTGGACGAACCTCGATAACGCCGTGAACAACGCACGGACCCAGGGCGTCACCGACATCATGTTCGTGATCGCTGGCACACCCCCCTTCTATAGCGCCAGCACCTGCGTGGTTCCCGCATGTCTGCCGACCAGTGGGGCAGCGGGTGCGCCGACCGACGTCGCCGCTTACGAGCGCTTCGTCACAGCGGTCGTCACTCGTTACAAGGGGTTGATCACGTCGTACCAGCCGTGGAACGAGGCCAATCTCCTCACATTCTTCGAAGGGACACCACAACAGATCGCGGACCTCACGAAGCGGACCTACGACATCGTGCAAGCCATCGACCCGGCGGCCAAGGTCGTTGCGACCAGTGTGGGGACTCGTTTGGGTGCCGAGAACAACAAGTTCTATCGCTGGTACCGGCCGTTCCTGCAAGCGCTGCGGGCTTCCGGCTGGCCGATCGACGCCTACGCCGTGCACACCTACCCGGCCAGTTTGGGAACTCCGGTCGATCGGGCGATTCTCGGTGAGAAGTTCAACCAACTCCTTCTCGAGGAGGGGGCACCCCCACTCCCCGTGTGGGACACCGAGAACAACTTCGGGCTCAAGGGACCAGGGCCACAGAACCCGGATGTCGACATCGAGGGTGTCAAGGCCGCCAACTGGACGGCAGTGACGTACCTGGATTCGCTTCGCCTCGGTATCTCTCGTGTCTACATGTACACCTGGGAACCGCCGAATGACTTGTGGGGAATCCACTACTACACCGGCACACCCGGAGCCCAGGCGATGCAGACGATGCAGGACTGGATCGTCGGTACCCGCTGGCAAGGGTGCACGAGCAACAAGAAGGACACGAAGGTGCGCTGCAACTTCTCAGGGTCCGAGGGGCGCCTTCAGATCGTCTATCCGACCAAAGGTCGCAAGAGCTTTACGGTGAACAGGATCTTCACCGAGGTGTGTCAACTCGATGGCACGTGCAATCCGGTCACAAGCCGAAAGATCCGAGTGGCCGGTCCGGTTCTGCTCAAGAGGTGAGCGCGGTGAGGATGTCGCAGACATCACCGTCGATGCGGATGGTTGCGAGTTCCTCGCCTCGCGTGGGTCCCGCGTTGACGATGGCTATCGGCTTGCCCAACTTGTGCGCATGCATGAGGAATCGGCGCCCCGAGTAGACCGTCAAGGACGATCCGGCGACGAGCAATGCTCTCGACGCGTCGACCCACGCGTATGCCGCCTCGACCCTGTCGATGGGAACACTCTCCCCGAAGTAGACGACATCCGGCTTGAGGTCACCGTCACACGCAACACAGGTAACCATCGTGAACTGGGCCAGAAGTTCATCGGGAATGTCGGTATCGCCATCGGGATTGATCGTCTCCGACACGACAGTCATATGCGGATTCACCTGCGTTAGTCGCTCATGCACACTCTCGCGACTCTCGATTTCTCCGCAGCTCAAGCAGGCGACTCGATCGAGCCGACCATGGAGATCGATAACGGATTGTGAGCCTGCTGCTTGGTGAAGACCATCGACGTTCTGGGTGATGATCCCCGAAACGATCCCGCGCCGCTCCAACTCGGCCAAGGCGCGATGCGCCGGATTCGGGACGGCACGGGAGAACCGCGGCCAGCCAACATGACCACGCGCCCAATAGCGGCTGCGCCCTCGTGGATCGCGGAGGAACTGCTGATACGTCATCGGTTTGTGTCCACGGGTGAATGCGCCGTTGGGGCCCCGGTAATCCGGAATACCCGAAGCCGTCGAACAGCCGGCCCCGGTGAGAACGACGACTCCGCCGGACGCGACCATGCCGGCGAGCGTGGTTTCACCGGCAAGCGTGGTTTCACCGGCAAGCGTGGTCACCGAGTCAGTGTGCACCGAGCAGTTCAGTTACACGCGCGGCGCGGTCCGACCACTGCCACTCCTCGAGCATCCATTGCCGCCCTGCCGCGCCCATCCTTGTCCGGGCATCGTCGTCTCGAGCAAGTTCGGCAATCGCCGCGGCAATCGCCGTCGGATCCGTACCGATCAATCGTCCGGTCTTCCCCGGTCGAACCGCATCGACCGACCCTCCGCTGGCACCCACGAGCACCGGGAGTCCACTCGCGGCCGCCTCGAGGAAGACGATGCCGAGGCCCTCGACATCCACGCCGAACTTGCGCGTGTGGGTCGGCAGGGCGAAGACATCCATGGCGTCATAGACACCGGGCAGGTCGGAATTCGACAACGCACCCACAAAGACGACCGCATCGTGAACACCTGTTGTCAGGGCCAGTTGGCGTAACTCGTCCATGCGGGGCCCATCACCGGCAACGAGTAGGACCGCATCCGGCACGCTTCGGCGCAGGATGGACAACGCTTGGATCAAGAGGTCCACGCCCTTGCGGGGCACCAATCGTGTGACGGTTCCGATGACAAATCGATCTCCGATTCCCGTTCGTTCACGAACGTCGCTGCCGCCACTGCCGGGCTTGAATCGCTCGGTGTCGACTCCGGGCGGCAATCGATGCAAGCGAGATTCCGGCTTCACGTACCTGCTCAAGATTCGATGCGTGAATGCTCCAAGGTAGGTGACACTTCGGGCGCCGTTCAGTGGATAGACGAGAGCCCGACCTCCCGGAAGTTGCGCCCATCCCGCTTCGTTGCCGTGTGTGATGACCAAGGAGGTCGGTAAGCCCAAACGCCTTAGAAAGGGGATCAAGTGTGCGTTCGGCATGCCCGAGCCGAGCATGATCTGAGAGGCACCACTGACCGCTGCTACCTCCGCAGCACGCTTGGCCACCCACGGAGTGGGAATGATCGGGCCGTCATGTCGATGGATCTCGTATCCCGCCGCAGCGTCAAAGGACTCACTGCCCGCCTGACGTGGTCCGAAGACCACGATGCTGTCCGGATCTTGCCGGCGGAGGATCTCGTGCAGGAACGTCTGAATCCCGCCAGTGCGCGGCGGCAGGTCATTGGTGATGACCAGCGTGCGGACCATCGGTCCTCCTGCGACGGAATGGGTGGGGAAGTGCGGGTGGATCAGGCAAAGACAACGGTACGGTGCTCGTCCAGTAGAACTCGATCCTCAACGAAGAGTTTGACAGCCCGGGCCAGGACGAGTCGCTCGATGTCCTGGCCGATCTGTGCGAGTTCCTCGGCAGTGTGGTGATGTTGAACCCGCTCAACGTCCTGCTCGATGATCGGACCCTCGTCGAGGTCGGCCGTGACGAAGTGCGCCGTCGCGCCAATCAGTTTCACACCTCGGTCGTATGCCTGGTGATAGGGACGAGCACCCTTGAACCCAGGGAGGAACGAGTGGTGGATGTTGATCGCCTTGCCTTCGAGTTCCCCACATAGACGATCACTCAGGATCTGCATGTACCGGGCGAGCACAACGGAATCGACATCGAACTCGGCCATCACCGTGCGCAGCTCGTCCTCGGCACGCTCCTTGTCGCCCTTCTGCACCGGGATGTACCGGAACGGGATGCCGTACTGATCGGCGATCGGTTCGCATACCCGATGGTTGGAGACGATCACCGGGACTTCCATCGGGATCTCGCCATTGGCCTGGCGGTACAGCAGATCCACCAGACAGTGGTCGTACTGCGAGACCATGATCAGCACGCGATGGCGTTGCTCCTCATTTCGCAGGGTGACGATCGGCTCGAACCCGGATGCCGCTTGTTCCACATGTGAACGCAGCGAGTCGGCATCCGTCGAGTCACACTCGAATCTTGTCCGCATCGCGAACATACCCGTGCGCTCATTGGTGTACTGCGCCTGTTCGAGAACGTTTCCCCCGATCGACAACAGCGCCCCTGAAACCGCGTGGATGATGCCCGGCGCATCGGCGCATCGCAGGGTCAGGACGTAACGCTGCATGGACACGTGAACTCCAGGGGACCAAAGTGCTGGGTCCTTGAGCGTAGTAAACCGACCTCAGGGGCGCATCAGGTCGCCGCGGCTCAGCCGCTCAGGCAACCCGCAAGGAACAGCGCCTCAGGAACCTGAGCGTCGCTGGGGTAGGTGTCTCCATCGATGGTGCCGCAGACATCCTGTGCCTGCTTGGGAATCCAGAACTGGCCTTCTTGCTCGAAGATGATGCTTTGCGGCGCACCCATAGGGCCGTCTGCAGGCGGGTCGGCGAGACCGATCATCCCCGATGCCACGGCCCAGCCATCAGCGCACTCAACCGCGTCTGGATACCAGGCATTGTCGGCGCTCAAGGACACTGCATATTCCTCAGCGGCGGCGTTGATGATGTCGTCGGTGCATTCGGTCATGCCGCCGACCATCTCGCCCGACGAGTCATCGGATGAGCAGGCGGCCAAAGTGGCGGAAACCGCGACAGCCGCGGCGGCAAGGGCGAGTGAACGACGCATGTGAACTCCCGGGGAAGCGCGATAGCTGACGTGGACTGTGAAGACAACGCTACGGCGTGAGGTTGTCTCATTCCATGGTGACGCGCCGAACATCCAGGTTTCGATGACCAATCGTGATGCTTGCTCCTGGCCCACCTCGCCCTTGACGCTCTCATCCCACTTCGCGAACATCAGGCCGATGGACGGCACCGGGAACCACCGCGCCGGTGGATCAATCCGCACTCACCGTGGGCCTGCTCCCGACCCAGGTAAACGGCCAGCGGTGTCACCGCCTCATTCCAATGACGATCCAGCTCGGCTCCTCAGCTTTCAGTGATGAGATCTACCCGTCCTTAATCACCATGTTCAGAAGTGAACATGGTTGTTCATTTCTGGGCTACGGTCGGAAAATGACCTCGACAACTATGCGTGAGGCCTTGCCCGATCGACTTCGCGGAATAGCGCTGTTGGGCATAGTCGTCGTCAATGCTGCGTTTTTCGCCATCAGCGCTGACGGTTTCACTCAGGATTCAGTCGATGGCACCGCAAATCGCCTGACGGCACTGATGGTTGTCGCTTTCGCGCAGGGAAAGTTCTATCTGCTCTTCTCCTTCCTCTTCGGATACAGCGCGTCATTCATTCTGCGCGACAACGCCCCCCAGGATCGTCGGCGATACCTGCGTCGGATGCTGGCTCTCTTCATCTTCGGGCTGGCTCACGCGGTCTTCTTCTTCATCGGTGACATTCTCATTACATACGCGATCCTCGGATTGCTGCTTCTGGCAATCTCCCGATCGTCGGACCGGGCGTTGAAGCGCTGGACCGCCGCTGCGGTCGCCGTTGCGGTGCTGTTCCTTCTTGCCATCGCATCACTTGCGGCCGCGTTTCCAGATGAGACTCCTGGTCTCGTGGGCTTGAACAACGCCCTAGCCACCGGATCGTTCACCGAAGCTGCGATCGCGAGGTTCGAGGCGCTGCCAACCGTGGTGATCTATCTGCTCCTGGTGCAAGGCCCCATGGCATTCGCTGCTTTCGTCGTCGGTCTTCGTGCATCGCGCCGGCGATTGCTCGCCGATCCGGCGGCCAACATCGTCCTATGGCGAAAGATGGCTCGCTGGGGTTGGGGAGTTGGTCTGCCTTTGCAGGTGATCGCGGCCGTTCTTCAGGTAGGTGCGACCGCAGACGGCAACGCACTGTCACCTCTGGGAGCCCTGGGTCTGGCGCTTGGATTCGCGACTGCCCCCCTCC
>CAYLOH010000013.1:0-39589 GCA_964385255.1 uncultured Rubrivirga sp.
GCTGTCGCCGCAGCCCGCAGCGCCTTCCCGGAGTGGTCCTCGGCCGCCCCCGTCGAACGCAGCGAGGCGCTGCGAGCGCTCGCCGATCGCATGCAGGCTCGCGCGGAGGAATACGTTGCGGCCGAGACTCGTCAGACGGGCAAGCCCCTGAGGCTTTCGCGGGAGTTCGACGTTCCCGGTTCGATCGACAACGCAGCGTTCTTCGCAGGCGCCGCCCGCAATCTCGAGGGCAAAGCTGCCGCGGAGTGGGACGGTGCGCACACCTCGATCATCCGCCGCGAAGCGATCGGCGTCGTGGGCTCCATCGCTCCGTGGAACTACCCGCTCCAGATGGCGATGTGGAAGATGCTCCCGGCCGTGGCCGCTGGCAACACGATCGTGCTGAAGCCCGCGGAGATCACCCCCATCACCACGCTCATGTTGGCCGAGGATTGCGTCGCAGCGGGCATTCCGGCCGGCGTCGTGAACGTCGTCGTCGGTGCGGGGCCGGTTGCCGGGGAGGCGTTGGTCTCGCACCCGGACGTGGACATGGTCTCGTTCACCGGTTCCACCCCGGTCGGCAAGCGTGTGATGGAACTGGCCACCGCCGACGTCAAGCGGGTGCACCTCGAACTGGGTGGCAAGGCGCCTTTCGTCGTCTTCGACGATGCCGACCTGGAGGCGGCAGTCCAGGGTGCGGCAGCCGGAGCCCTCATCAACACGGGGCAGGATTGCACGGCCGCTACTCGTGCCTACGTACAACGACCCCTCTACGAGTCCTTCGTCGAGCAGGTCAGCGACCTCTTCGCGCGCATCGTCATCGGCGATCCGCTCGACGATGCGACGGACATCGGTCCGCTCATTTCACGGCGTCAGCAAGAACGCGTGGCCGGCTTCGTCGAACGCGCTCGGCGCGACGGTGCCACGGTCCGCGTAGGTGGCGAGGTTCCGGGCGGCGCCCTGGCGAACGGCGCCTTCTATCCGGCCACGGTCATCACCGACGCCGCCCAAGGCAGCGAGATCGTGCAGGCCGAGATTTTCGGCCCGGTCCTGGTGGTGCTTCCCTTCGACTCCGATGACGAGGGCATCGCCCTGGCCAACGACACCCCCTACGGCCTCGCCGCCTCGGCCTGGTCCCGGGACGTCTTCCGGACCCTGCGCGCCGGGCGGGAGATCCAGGCCGGGTGCGTGTGGATCAACGACCACATCCCGATCGTCAGCGAGATGCCCCACGGTGGCTACAAGCAGTCCGGCTTCGGCAAGGACATGTCCACGTACTCCTTCGAGGAGTACACCCAGGTGAAGCACGTATCCATGGACATCACGGGCCAAGCCCTGAAGGGTTGGCACCGGACGATCTTCTCTCAGAAGTAGGCGCAAGGACCGGGCCCGAGAATGAGGACCTTCAGGGAACTGTAACCATGCTGAAATCGTTGGAACCTGCCAACTGGCGGCAGAGCGGCTAGGTTTTTCCCCACGTCCCGAACTGACACCCACGGGTAACCCGTGCCTGCCCTCGAAAGGACCGTCATGAAGCACAACCCTGAGATGATCGCCGCCCTGGCCGGCACCATGCGCTCGTCGGTCTCCCGCCGGCGCCTACTCCAGGCCGCGGGCATCTCCTCGGCTGCCATGGCGGCCGCCGCCTGCGGTACCGGCGGTGGTGGAACCGCGTCCGAGGGTGCAGCCCCGGAGGATGTTTCGGACACCGAGAAGGTGGTCAACTGGTCCAACTGGGTCGAGTACATGGATATCGACGAGGAGACCGGCGCCTACCCGACCCTCGAGCGTTTCCAGGAGCAATCCGGCATCGCGGTCACGTACACCGAGGACGTCAACGACAACAACGAGTTCTACGCCAAGGTCCGCACCCAGTTGGAGCAGGGCCAGGACATCGACCGCGACATCGTGGTGCTCACGGACTGGATGGCCGCGCTGTGGATCCAGAACGGCTTCGCCCAGAAGCTCGACAAGGCCGCCATTCCGAACTCGGTGAACCTTATCCCGCGTTTGCAGAACGTCTCGTTCGATAAGCCCCGCGACTACACCCTGCCGTGGCAGGGTGGCTTCGCTGGTCTGGGCTACAACATCGCCGCGTACCAAGAGGCGACCGGCAATAGCGAGATGACCAGCCTGGACCAACTGTTCGATCCGGCTCTGAAGGGGCGGATCACGCTGCTGTCGGAGATGCGCGACACCATGGGTTGCATCATCGCCTGGCAGGGCAACGATCCCTCCAACTTCACCCAGGAGCAGTTCGAGCAGGCGATCGACGCGCTGACCGAGCAGGTTGCGAACGGACAGATCCGCCAGGTGACGGGTAACGACTATCTCGCGGCGCTGGAGAGCGGCGACGTGATCGGCGTTATCGGCTGGTCCGGCGACATCTTCGCGTTGGGCGAGGAGTTCGCCTTCGCGCTGCCGGAATCCGGTGGCACCCTGTGGACCGACAACATGCTCGTGCCGTCCACGTCGCGCCGCAAGAAGAACGCCGAGGCGGTCATGAACTTCTACTACGACCCCGAGGTTGCCGCCGAGGTTGCCGCCTACATCAACTACCTGTGCCCGGTGTCCGGTGCGCAGGAGGCGATGGTGGCGATCGACCCAGCCCTCGCCGAGAACCCGTTCATCTTCCCCAGCGAGGAGTTCTTGAGTCAGACCTACGTGTTCATGGAGCTCACTCCGGAGCAGAACGAGGAGTACGAGCGGCTCTTCCAGACGGCGATCGGCAACTAGCCGGCAAGGATGTGGTGCGGGGGCGAAAGCCCCCGCACTCGTATCCGGGCACGATCGAGCTGAATCGAGAGCACGAGCGGAAAGGGTGATCGATGACCGAACGGCGCATCGTGGAGGACCTGCACCTGCGCAACCTGACGAAGAAGTACGGGGAGTTGGCCGCGGTCGACGATCTGACCTTGACCATCCCGGCGGGTAGCTTCTTCGCCCTCCTGGGGGCATCCGGTTGCGGTAAGACCACCACGCTGCGCATGGTCGCCGGTCTCGAAGACCCGACATCGGGAACCATCAGTATCGGTGATCACGACATCACCAACCTGCGTGCCTACAAGCGCCCCGTCAACACGGTTTTCCAGTCCTACGCACTGTTCCCCCACATGGACATCTTCGAGAACGTGGCCTTCGGCCTGCGCCGTCGCGGCATCAAGGACGTCAAGGGCCCGGTCGAGGACATGCTCGAACTGGTCGAACTCGCTCCCATGGCCCGCCGTAAGCCCTCCCAGCTGTCCGGTGGCCAACAGCAGCGGGTAGCGGTGGCGCGTGCTCTGATCAACCAACCGGACGTCCTCTTGTTGGACGAACCGCTGGGGGCCCTCGACCTCAAGTTGCGCCGGCAGATGCAGATCGAGCTCAAGCGGATCCAGACCGAGGTGGGAATCACCTTCGTGCACGTGACGCACGATCAGGAGGAGGCCATGACGATGGCCGACACCGTCGCGGTCATGAACGCCGGCCGCATCGAGCAGATGGGTCATCCAGCCGACATTTACGAACTTCCGCGGACCGTGTTCGTGGCGAACTTCCTTGGCCAGTCGAACCTCTTCGCCGGACGCAAGTCCGGTACCAGCGGCGATCTGATCCTCGTCGAGTCGAACGGGCGCACGTTCTCGGTGCCCCAGGCACGTAACGCCGCCGAGGGATCCGACATGTTCGTCGGCGTTCGTCCAGAGAAGATGACGATCCTCGACGAGCCCGACGCGCACAAGGTTCCCGATTCGCACAACCGGCTCACCGGTTCGGTCATCGACGTCTCCTACACCGGCGTCTCCACCCAGTACCTGGTGACGACGGACTGGGGTCAGGACATCACGGTCTTCGAACAGAACGTCCTCGTCGGCGACCGGTGCGAGGTGGGGGACCGGGTGATCGTGCACTGGGCCCCCGAGCACAGCTTCGGACTGGCGGCCTGACCATGGCGGCCGTCATCCACGCTCCGGGCTCCACCCAGCAAGCTCCCGCGGAGCGCAAGCGCTCGCGCACCGGGTACTGGTTGTTGCTGCCGGGCATGGGCTGGCTGGCCGTCTTCTTCGCCATCCCGTTCGTCACGCTGTTCCTCACGAGTTTGCAGGTTCCCGTGCCGGGAACCTCCGGCCAATACATGCCGGCCTTCAACCTGCTGAACTATCCGGAAGCCTTCTCGGCGTACTCCGAGCAGTTCCTTCGGTCACTCGTCTACGCCGGCTCCGCAACGATCTTGGCGTTGATCATCGCCTATCCGCTCGCTTACTTCATCGCCTTCCGCGGTGGCCAGTGGAAGGGTCTGCTGCTCGTATTGGTGGTCGCTCCCACGTTCGCGAGTTTCCTGTTGCGTACCTATGCCTGGCGCACCATCCTCGCCGACGAGGGCCCCATCACGAGCTTCCTCAACGCCTTGAGTTTGCTGCCGCAGGAGCGGATCTTGAATACCGGACTCGCGGTGATCGCGGGCCTGACGTACAACTTCCTGCCGTTCATGATCCTGCCCTTGTTCGCGGCACTGGACAGGGTCGACCCACGGTTGATCGAGGCATCGGGGGATCTGTACGCCCATCCGACAACCACGTTCCGCAAGGTGGTGTGGCCACTGTCCTTGCCGGGCGTCGTGGCGGGCACGCTCTTGACGTTCATCCCCGCGTTCGGCGATTACATCAACGCGCAACTACTCGGCAGTACGGGCGATCGAATGATCGGCAATGCCATCCAGATCAACTTCATCCAGTTCCGCGACTATCCGACGGCCGCCGCCTTGTCGTTCATGCTGATGGCGTTGATCCTGGTGATCGTCTTCTTCTATATCCGCCGAGCCGGAACGGAGGAGTTGGTCTGATGAACTTCGTGCGCAGACACATCCTCACGGTTGTCGCGATGCTGGTCCTGATCTATCTCTTCATTCCGATCGCCGTGGTCGGAGTGTTGAGTTTCAACAAGCCCGACAACGATTACAACACCCAATGGAATCAATTCAGTCTCGATGCGTGGACCAACCTGTGTGGTGTTCCCGCCGTGTGCCAGTCCTTCGGGGTCTCCATTCGGATCGCACTTCTCTCCACACTGGTGGCCACGATCATGGGCTCGATGATCGCCTTCGCCCTCGTCCGCTACCGCTTCCGCGGACGCCAGAGCACCAACCTGTTGATCTTCCTGCCGATGGCGACTCCCGAAGTGGTCATGGGCTCCAGCTTGTTGGCGCTGTTCTTGAACCTGCGTTTCCCGCTCGGAATGCCCACGGTGATCATCGCCCACATCATGTTCACCATCTCCTTCATCGTGGTCGCGGTCAAGGCGCGTTTGCAGGGGATGGACCCGAGCCTGGAACAAGCCGCCCAGGATCTCTACGCGAGCCCGCGCGCGACGTTCCGTTACGTCACGTTCCCCCTCGTCGCCCCGGGCATCGCCGGTGCCGCGCTCCTGGGCTTCGCGCTCAGCTTCGACGATTTCATCATCAGCTTCTTCAATGCCGGCACGCTCGTCACCTTCCCGATCTACATCTGGGGAGCCGCCCAGCGCGGAATCCCGGTTCAGGTGAACGCACTGGCCACGTTGGTCTTCTTCGTCGCGCTAGCCATCGTCCTGATCGCGCAGTTCGTGGCGTGGCGCAAGCGCAAGGCGTTGGCGGCGTCGATGGCCGATGTCTCCTCTGCGCGCAGCCGCGAACTCAACCCGATCACCGTGGACGCGTTCCCTCGCTCCTAACCCTTCCCGCGAACTGCCAAGTTTTCGGGCGCGAACCGCCAAATTCTCAGGCGCGAACCGCCACAACCCGGCTCACGCTCTCTGACCTGAACTCGTGGCCGGCGGTAGAATCACCCCACATCGTTATCTGAAGGGACTGGTGGGAAGGCGCGGCGGTCGGTCGCGTCCCGCGTAGCGACCACCGACGAGGACCCCATGCATTTCGCAACAGATCCCACCCCCATCGCGATCGACGCCGTCAAGGACGCCGAGCGCAGCGTCTTCTGGCTCGATCGACCCGAACGACCAGCCGCCTCGCCCCCGGTCACCGAGGACATCGACGCCGATCTAGTGATCGTCGGTGCCGGGTTCACCGGCCTGTGGACGGCCATCGTCGCGAACGACGTCGATCCGGACCGCGACATCGTGGTGGTGGAGCGCACGCGGGTGGCCGATGGCGGCACGGGGCGCAACGGCGGCTTCGTCGCAGCGAGCATCACCCACGGATTCGGCAACGGCCTGTCCCGCTGGCCCGATGAGTTGGCCACCTTGCTCACGATGGGCCAGCGCAATCTCGACGACATCGAGACGTTCGTCAAGCTGAACCGCATCGAGTGCGACTACCGCCGTACCGGAGAGATAGACGTTGCCGTCGCCGAACACCAGGTCGAGGAACTGACTCGCACGGTCCGCAACATGCAGGCCTTCGGGCTCGACGTCGATTTCCTGGACCAGGAAGAGATGCACGCGCGTATCAAGTCGCCCACGTATCTCGCTGGACTTCACGACCGCAGGGGAGTCGCCCTCGTGGACCCGGCGCAACTTGCCTGGGGACTGCTCGCCACCGCTCGATTGCGCGGCATCCGTGTTTACGAGAACACCGAGATCACCGATCTATCCGACGAACACGATCGAGTCGTGTTCTCCACTCAGCACCACCGCATCACGGCCCAGCGCGCGGTCGTGGCCACCAACGCTTTTCCCAGTCTGATCCCAGCCGTTCGCCATCGAGTCGTGCCGGTCTACGACTACGTCCTGATGACAGAACCCCTGACCGACGCGCAGTGGAACGAGATCGGCTGGTCGCAACGTGAAGGACTCAGTGATTCGGGCAATCAGTTCCACTATTACCGACCCACGGCGGACGGACGGATTCTGTGGGGCGGCTACGACGCCGTCTATCACCCCGGCAACGGTTTCGGTCCGCAGTTCGAGAACGACGACAACTCCTACCAGCGGCTGGCCACCCATTTCCTGCAGACGTTCCCGCAACTGGAGGGCATTCGTTTCACGCATGCGTGGGGTGGCGCCATCGACACCTGTTCGCGTTTCACGGCCTTCTGGGGTACCGAAGCAGGCGGCAAGATCGCATACGCGGCCGGGTTCACCGGACTTGGTGTGGGCGCCAGCCGGTTCGCCGCGCAGGTGAGTCTCGATCTACTGGATGGTCACGACTCACCGCGCACCCGCTTGGAGATGGTGCAGACCAAGCCCCTTCCCTTCCCTCCCGAACCACTGCGGACCTTGGGCATCAAGTGGACGACCATGTCCTTGCAGCGCGCCGACACCAAAGGCAAGCGCAACCTGTGGCTGCGCTTGCTAGATCGGCTGGGTCTGGGCTTCGACTCCTAGACACCGGACACCGGGGGCGCACATCAGGTCTGGATATCAGGAGGTCGTTACGACCGTGTTCACGAACCGGTCGATCAAGGTCACGGCGAGTTGCTCGACCGCGCCCTCATCAACCGATACCCGCGTGATCCCATCCACGCTGATGCCGTAGGTGAGAGAGGAGATGACGTTGCCATCCTTGAGGAACACCTGGTATGTCCGGGTACTCCACCGGAAGTCCTTGTCCTCGCTTCCCTGGGTCTCGACGAATCGGTAGAACAAGCCGGGTGTTCCGTCGACACCCACCGCCGAGGTGCCAGCCGTGCCCCGGCTCGCCGACGTGGTCTTGTCGTAGAGCTTGCCCTGCCTGGTGTTGCAATCCCGGAGGGATCTGGTGAGCGAAGCCCAGGCCGCATCGGTAGAAGCGGCATCCGCGTACGTGAATACCTGTTGCCAGGCGAAGCCATCGGTCAGGACGGGCCCACCGTCGTCACCGAACGTCGCGGAGAACGAACCGGTTCCTGCGGGCATGAGGTCCTTGCGCGCATTGCACTGATTGAAGGGTGCTTGACCGGGAAGGTTGGCTGTGAAGGACGACCACGCGCCATCGGCGGGGGACTGCGTCGGCAGGGTCGCCGGCATGTCTGCCGGAGTCAGCATCGCTGTCTCGGCCAAGGACAGCGACGTGTTCTGGACGCCAGCCGCTACGCCGCGATCGGCGTACCGAGAGACCAGCGTCTTCATGAGCGATGCCGCCGCTTGGCGCTGCGCCGAGGTGGTCGGCGATGCGTAGTCGTTGAAGCGCAGTGCGATGACCGCGTTGTCGACGAGCGTCACTTGCGTGTATTCACCGGATGGATCCTTGCCCGTCGTGGAGGTCAGCGTCCATAAGCCGGAGATCGCTGGCGCGTTGCCCCGGGAGACCTTGGTTCGGTTGGCATCCACCAACCGCGTTGTACTGCAGCCGCGCTCCACCGCCCGACGCAAGGTCGTCCACGAGGACTGTGCCGCGTCGGATGAGGGATACACGTACACGGTTTGGGTCAACGGACCAACCTCGCTGAAGTACCCGGTGGCCATCTCCAGGTTCGGCAGCACTGCCCGCTCAGTGTCGCCTTGGCAGATCGGATACGGATCTTGACCACCCGGGGGGATGTAGTAGCCGATGCTCTGCGCGCCGGCTCCTCCGAGGCGTGCGGGCACATCGCCGGGTTGCAGCATCGCGGTCGTGGTCTGCCGCAGCGTCTCCGGTGACGGAGGAGCCGCTTGCGGATTCGACGACGCATGCGCGGCCCCCGACAGGATCACGGTTGTCGCGAGTGTGCCGGCGATGATTCCGAGCCGAATGGCCATGACGCTCCTTGGGCGATGTGTCGGGGGACCACCGAGGGGACGGCTCCCGTGCGATTAGTGATCGAGACTACAGTCGAGATATGGCTCGTTACGGCAGTCAATACGGCCCGGACTACACGTTTCTCGGGGTCCCCGAGGCCGATCTGGACGACCCCGCCACCTACAAGGACGCCGACGTCGTCATCGTCGGCGCCCCCTTCGACGGGGGAACGTCCTATCGGTCCGGCGCTCGCTTCGGCCCACAAGCGATTCGGGCGGCCTGCTACCTCGGGCACGACGGCTCGCGACCCTCGCTGGCGATGCGCGTGGACGGCCTGCAGGACCTGAAGGTCGTCGACGTGGGCGACGTCGAGCTGTACTCCGGCGACGCCCAGCGTTCATGCGCCGATCTTGAGAAGGTGATCGAGAAGATCGCCACCACCGGGGCGGTGCCCTTGGTCCTGGGTGGGGATCACACCATCACCTGGCCGGACGTCACCGGTGTGGCCCGCGCCCGCGGTTGGGGCAAGGTCTCGGTGATCCACTTCGACGCCCACGCCGACACCGGCGACATCGAGTTCGGTTCGCTCATCGGACACGGTCAACCCATGCGTCGATTGATCGAATCCGGTGCGGCGCGCGGGGACAAGTTCTTCCAGATCGGACTGCGCGGCTACTGGCCGCCACCGGAGATCCTGGATTGGATGGCCGAGCAGCGCATGCGCAGCTACGAGATGACCGAGATCGTTGAACGCGGATTCGACGTCGTCCTGGAGGAAGTGCTCGATGCCGCGATGGACGAATGCGACGGAGTCTTCCTGAGCGTGGACATCGACGTGGTCGATCCAGGGTCGGCGCCGGGCACCGGCACCCCCGAACCCGGCGGCTTGACCTCGCGGCAGTTGCTCGACGCCGTGCGGTCGATCGCCTACCGGGTCCCACTGTTCGGTATCGACGTGGTGGAGGTCTCACCGCCCTTCGACCATGCCGACATCACCGCGTTGCTGGGTAACCGAGTGGTTCTGGAGGCGCTGTCGGGTATGGCCAAGCGCGCGTCGGGCGAGCCGTGGGATCCGGCACGACCTCTGCTGGACGGGCGCTGATGTCGATGCGAGTCCTCGCTATCGGCGCTGGAGGTGTCGGTACGTCGGCTGCTCTGATCGCGAAGCGGCGCGACTTCTTCGAAACGTGGGTGATCGCCGATTACGACGCAGGTCGCGCCAAGGCCCTCAAGGATCGAACGGGTGACGATCGTTTCGCCGCGATCGCCGTGGACGCAAGCGATGGGTCGGCTGTCGCCGCAGCATGCCGACAGCACCGCATCACGCATGTCGCGAACCTGGTAGACCCTCGGTTCGTGATGCCGATCTTCACCGGCGCACTCCAGGCCGGCTGTAGCTACCTCGATACGGCGATGAGCTTGTCCCGTCCGCACCCGACCGATCCACACAACCAAACAGGCGTCAAGTTGGGCGACGAGCAATTCGCCCTGGAGCCGCTGTGGCAGGAGCGGGGACTACTCGCAGTGGTCGGCATGGGTGTGGAGCCGGGCTTGGCCGATGTGCTTGCCCGCTACGCGGCGGATCACCTGTTCGACGAGGTCGACGAGATCGGTATTCGCGATGGATCCAACCTGCAGGTGCACGGGTACGACTTCGCGCCCACCTTCTCCATCTGGACCACCATCGAGGAGTGCCTCAATCCGCCCATCGTCTGGGAGAAGGACCTCGGGTGGTTCACCACCGAGCCGTTCAGCGGGGCGGAGGTCTTCGATTTCCCCGAGGGAATCGGTCCGCAGGAGTGCGTGAACGTCGAGCACGAGGAAGTTCTGCTCGTGCCTCGGTGGATCGACTGCTCGAAGGTGACGTTCAAGTACGGCCTCGGTGAGGAGTTCATCGAGGTCCTCAAGACCTTGCACAAACTGGGACTGGATCGCACCGACCCGGTGAACGTGAAGGGCCAACTCATCGCACCCCGCGACGTCGTCGCCGCAGCCCTGCCCGATCCGCTCACGCTCGGGGACAAGATGACCGGCAAGACGTGCGCGGGCACGTGGGTCACCGGCACCAAGGACGGTCAGCGCAAGGAGACATACCTCTACCACGTGACCGACAACGAATGGTCCATGCGCGAGTACGGCACCCAAGCGGTCACGTGGCAGACGGCGATGAATCCGGTCATCGCTCTCGAACTACTCGCCACGGGTGCGTGGCGCGGCACCGGTGTCCTTGGCCCGGAGGCATTCGACGCGGTGCCGTATCTCACCCTCATGCGCGAGGGATACGACCAGCGAATCGGGGGACTGGACTAGCGCGTTCCTCGATCGTGCCGATCCACCCGTCCCAAGATCAAGCCCTCGCGAAGCGCGTACGAAGCAGCTGCAGCGCGATTGGGTGCGTTGATCTTGTCCAGGATGTGTTCGATATGCGTAGCCACCGTGCGCGGAGTGATGACGAGGGCCTCGCCGATCTCGCTATTAGACAGGCCTTCTGCCGCCAGGGTGAGCACCTCCAGCTCGCGATGAGTGAGTGGACCGACGTCCATCTGGTCCACGCTCACCAAGGTGGTGATGGGCTCCTCGGCTGCGCACGGAAGCACTCGAACGCGGAGGAAATCACCCTCATCGGGCCACACGAAACTGGACCAGGTCTGCATCTTCGCTGACTTGCGTGCGGTCCTCAGTAGTTCGGTTTCCCCTTGAAGTAGGTCGTGACGCACGATGCCGGGCAGGTCGATCGCGAGTCCGTCCTTGTCCAGTCCGACCGCCATCGCCGAAGTCCCCAGCAGGGCATGAACCCACGACCGCGACCGCAGCGGGTCGGCCATATTCCCGAGCGCCGTGCACAGCTGGAACAGAACCTCCTTGGCGAGGTCCGAGGGGTGCTCGTCGTCGGTGGTCGACAAGTTGATGACCCCGACGAAGCGACCGTCGGAGGTGCGAAGACACATGGTCATGCCCTCGTGGTAACCCGCGGGGATCAAGACGTCCGCTACCGCCCAATTGTCGAGAGGATCTCCGGGTAGGTCTTTCATGCGCGTGGGTCGACCGGTCGAGGGAAGGTCCAAGCACTCCATCAGGTCGAAGAAGTCCTGGCTGTGCAGGTTGGCGAGCACGTCCCCGGAATAGCCGTGGGTTGCCAGCATCGAGTGGGACGTGGGGTGGTCGTTGTTGAAGGGATTGAGGGCGATGATTTCGGCGGCCTCGACGGGGATCAATGTTCGCAATTCATCCAATATCGACTCAGAGCGCTCCTGGGCCGACGCGTGGTCGGAGGCGATCGCGGCAAGGCGACCCGCCGTCCCCATGGCGGAGGCGAGGTCCGGAGCCATGACCGAACGCTGCCAGACCTGCGCTGTTCGGGGGCGCCAACGGCCAGATCTTGATCATTTAGATATCAAATATCGGCAGATCTACCGATAGTCCTGCTGGGCCTGGGCTGATGGGGTGTGGCGACGTGGGCGGAGTGCGCCCCGAATGTGCCTGGGAGGTCACATGAAAAGAACGCGTTTGCTTGCCGCCGCGGGCACGCTGGCGGCGGCCTCGCTCGTGCTCAGCGCCTGTGGAGGCTCTGACTCGGGGGACGCCGGTGAGGCTACCGAGAACACCGCCGTCGAGGAGGCGGCCGAAGAAGACGCTTCCGGTGCGGGGGAGGAGGCGGCCGCAGCGAGCGGTGAACCCATCGTGGTGGGGCTGCCGATCGCCCAGTCTGGGCCAGCGGGAATCGCCGATCATGCCGACTGCTTGAACGGCGCCACGTTGGCGAAGGATCAGATCAATGCCGCCGGCGGAGTTGGCGGGCGACCGATCGAGTTCAGTGTGACCGACATCGACATCTTGACTCCGGAAGGCATCACGGCCGGTTTCCAGAAGTTGACGGGCGAAGGCGTCTCGGCGCTCGTCAGTCCCTTCGTGATCATTCCCCCACCGGCGCTCGAAGCGGCCGCGGCCTACGGCGCTCCGTACATGAGTGGGGATACCAACATCGATGCGCAGGTGATTCGCGCCTCGGATCCGGTCAAGTACGGCAACTACTTCGTCGATCCTCCGGAGACGTACTACGGAACCGGCTTCGTGAAGTTCTTGTCGAGCCTTGCCGACTCCGGCCAATGGACGCCGAAGAACAACGTGGTGGACATCATCCGTGGTGACACGGCTTACAACCAGAACATTGCTACGGCCACCATCGAGGCGATTGAGGCATCGGGTGGTAAGTGGCAATTGGGTGAGGTCATCGACATCACCGCTGGTACCAAGGACTGGGGACCGGTTCTGCAGAAGCTCGCGGCCAACGATGCCGGGGCGATCATGGTCAACCACTGGATCGGTGCCGAACTGGCGTCCTTCTCGCAGCAGTTCGCGGCTGATCCCGTGGATGGGTCCCTTGTGTATCTGCAGTACGGACCTTCGCAGCCCGAGTACTTGGACATCGCGGGTGACTCCGCAGAAGGCTTCGTCTGGGGAACGGTTATCGGCGTGGGCAACACCAGCGCCGAGGATGTCGCGTTCCGCGAGGCTTACCATGCCGCGACGGGAACCGATAACGTCACCATGGGCATGGTGTACCCGGCTTGGTGCTACGACATGATCAATGTCCTCGCTCAAGCGTGGAGCAGCACCGATCCGTCCGACTTCGCGGCTGTGAACGAGTTCATTGCGGCGAATCCCTACAACGGCGTGACCGGATACATCGATTTTGCCAACGGCGTGACGCCCAGTTACCCGAACGATGTAGCCGATCCCAGCCAGGGTGTGACGCACTACTTCTACCAGGTGCAGGATGGTCGCCACACCGTGATCGATCCTGCGGATGACGCCGAGGCGAGTTTCGTCCTCGCGCCCTGGATGCAGTAGCAGAGGGAAATCGCATCATGGCGCTGCTGTCCTGCTCATCGATCTCCCTGGAATTGGGTGGTCGAAGCATCCTCGAGGAAGTCTCGTTGGATGTTGAGCAGGCGGAGGTTGTCGGTCTTGCCGGCCCCAATGGGGCCGGCAAGACCAGCCTTTTCGAGGTGCTCTCCGGTCGGCAACTCAGGCACGGTGGCGATGTGGTCTTCGAAGGTAAGTCGATCACGCGGCTGCCCATGAAGGATCGCGCACGGATGGGCTTGGTGCGCAGTTATCAGCGTCCGATCGTTCCGGCAGCACTGACGGTGGGCGAGACTTTGAAGGCAGCCCGAAAAGCCTTCAAGCCGTACCCATCGCGATTGCGCTTGGAATGGGCCGCAGAGTTCGTCCGCATGCGTGCTCCTCTGGACGCTCCCACGGGGTCCTTGGAGACCCTGGAACGTCGCAAGTTGATGCTCGCGTGCTTGTTGCTACGCGATCCCAAGATCGTTCTGCTCGATGAGCCGGCATCCGGACTGACCGGATCGGAGATCGACGAGATCGATCTCATCGTGCGCAAACTCTCCCAGGAGTACGGCGTCGCCGTCTTGCTCATCGAGCACCGGCTGGAACTGCTCGCAATGGTTGCTGCCCGCGTACTTGTGCTGGACGTCGGTTGCATCATCGCGGAGGGTCCACCCGAACGTGTCTTCTTGCAGCCGGCGGTCCGTGCTGCCTATTTCGACGTGCCCGTCGGTGCGGCCTCCACGGAGGCCGTGTGATGTCGATCCTGAAGATCGAGGGGCTTTCCTCCGGCTATGGACCCGTTCGAGTCCTGCACGATTTGGACCTGGAGATCGGCCCGGGCGAGCGTGTTGGACTGGTGGGTTTGAACGGCCACGGAAAGACGACCCTGTTGAGCACGATCGTGGGGCTGACGGGTTGGCAGGACGGATCCATCGAGTTCAAAGGTGAGCAGATCGGTGGGCGTCGCTCCCATGGCGTGGGCCGCACGACACCGCACATAGTCCGCAAGGGCATTGCCCTCGCGCCGCAGGGAGATGCGATATTCCCGGGCCTATCGGTGAAAGAGAATCTTGACTCGGGGGCCTACTCGGGTGCGACCTGGCGTTCGCGGCGCAGGCGGCGCGAGCGAGTTCTGGAGGTCTTTCCGCCTTTGACCAAACTGCTGGGTCAATCGGCGGGCACGTTGTCCGGTGGAGAGCGCCGTATGGTCTCGGTCGGCCGTGCGTTGATGTCGGATGCGACCTTGTATCTCGTTGACGAGCCTTCCTTGGGTCTGGCCCCGAAGATCTCCGTGAATCTGGTTGCTGCCTTGTGCGAGATTGACCTAGGGCAAGGAGCGATGATCATCGCCGAGCAGAACTTGCCACTGCTCGAGGGTCGGGTAGACCGTGTCCTAGGCATGCACGCGGGCGAGTTGAAGCTGGACGTGGGCGAGGCACTCGGAGACGTTCCTCCTGCGGCAGGGATCCACCTGTGATCGAAGTCCTCATCAGCGCCGCTGTCTTGGCATCCATGTACGGCCTAGTGGCCATCGGTATCTCGTTCACGTGGGCGAGCATCGGCATGCTCAACCTCGCCCAGGGTTTCATCTTCACCGCGGGTGGCTACACGGCATGGATATTCGCGCAATATGCCGAGACATGGGGCATCACCGGGCCAGCACTGTCCGTCGGGGTTCTGGTGTTGGGCATGGGTGGATCCGCAATCGCCGGGCTATTGGTCGGGTCGGTTGCCTTCCTGCCTTTGCAGGATCGCGCCAACTTCCGCACCCGAAGCCTGATCGCAACGCTGGCTATCTCGCTCATGGGCACCCAACTGTGGTTGATCTTCTTCGGCCCGCAGAACAAGCCCTTGCCACCAGTCTTCGGCGAAGGTCGAATCGAGATTGGAGCTGGAGGCATCTCGTACCAGCAGTTGGGCACGATCATCGTCGCATCGGGAATGCTGGCGGCAGTGATCTTCTGGATGCGCAGCAGCCGCCATGGATTGCAGATGCGCGCCATGATGATGAATCCGCTCGGTGCTGCAGTCGTGGGCGTCTCCGTTCGCACCACCGGCATGCGCGTCCTGGCCATCAGTGGCGCTTTGACGGGTCTGTCCTCGGTCTTGCTCGCTCAGATCTTCTTCGTGAGCCCCACGTCCGGTACCCAGCCCTTGGTCACGGGCTTGATCATCTCGTTGGCCGGTGGCCTGGGTTCCATCCCGGGAACCGTCGCTGCCGCGGGACTCATCGGGTTGGCCGAGGCGCTCACCGCTCGATATCTCCAGCAATCCCTCGTGCCTTTCGTGCTCTTCGGGATCGTGGTCTTGATCCTCATCTTCAGGCCCCGCGGGCTGGGCGGACTGTTGGAGGATGTTCGTGAGTAAGCAGCAGCGTCTCATTGGTCGCCGTGCATATCGGCCGCATTGGCCTGTGAACTCTTCCAAGGTCTTCAAGCGTCGTCGATGGCCAGGGACCAAGCGGTCCATGCTCAAGCTGTCGGGTCGTTACAACCCCAAGACCTTGCGTCGCGAGATGGTGCTCACGGACAAGAAGCCCTTGTTCTGGTCGGTGGGTCTGCTCGCCCTGCTCTTGCTTCCCTTGGGTGTCGCCTCGGATCGCTTCTTCACGATGTTCGGCATCATCTGTATCTACGCCGCCATCAACGTGATGTGGACCTTGATCATCGGCACAGCTGGCCTGCAGTCATTCGCGACCCTCGCCACGGTTGGCGTGGGTGCTTATGGATCGGGCTACCTCAGCGTCACCTACGGCATTCCGTGGCCGCTCATGCTCCTGGTGGGTGCGGTGCTTGGCGGAATCATGGGATGGCTGATCAGCCTGCCGGCTCGGCGTCTCGATGGCCTCTATTACGCGCTATTGACGTTGGGTCTGTCCGAGTTCATGCGCAATTTCGTCACCCAGTCCGATGCGCTGGGTGGCAAGTTCAATGGGGCGCTTTTCGGTGTTGCCCGAATAGTGCCGGCAGATCTCCTCACCACGCAGTTGGGTCAATCCCTGCTCTACATCACAGCTTTCATCGCCCTGTTGATTGCGCTGGCAGTCTTCCGGTGGGTCAACGGTGGGCGAACCGGCATCTTGCTCCGCGCAGCTGCGACAAGTAAGGAAGACGAGTCCTTCGCCTCGGCACTCGGAATCGACTTCAACAAGGAAAGAACGCGCGTCTTCATCATCGCCTCGGCGATGCTGGGGTTCCTGGGAGCCTTCTATGCCACCTACATTGGTGGTACATCCCTGCAGATCTTCAGTCTCGAACTGCTCCTCCTGCTCCTGGCGATGATCGTCATAGGTGGATTGGGGCGGGCAGAAGGTGCAGTCGTTGGAACCGTCATCGTCGTCGGGATCACGCAGTGGTTCACGGATTGGGGTCCCTGGCGAATAGTGCTCGTGGGCGCATTGGCTTTGGCATCGGTCTTGTTCACCCGTAATGGTTTGTTCGGCCTGAAGGACCAGATCAAGGAGATCCGCGAGCGCAGGCAGGCCTTGCACCGAGCCGCGATCACGGGCCGCTATGCCGAGTATTTGCCGCAACAGGCTCCCGATATCGCGGACAAGTCACAGATCATCGGGCGTGTCTACGAGAGATCCCTGCGGGAGCGACTTCGTTCGTGGATCAATCCGGACCTGATCGCCGAACACGAAGCCAAGCCGATGGGGCAGCATTCGGATCATCTGGAGCGAATGCTGAACTACTTCCGCAAGGCGCCCATTCCCGACAAGTACGCGGTCTACTGCGAAGTGCCGTTCGAGTCCTACCGCGTGGTCGCACTCAGCGGCCTTCCTGGAGTCCCGCCTCGAGTTGTCGACGACAAGATCTATCCAACCTTGGAACAGGCGTACCACGCCGTATTCCTTCGACGAGTCAACGATCTACGAGCATCCTGATCGGAGTAGAGATGGCAACAGTTGCAATCACCGGCTACACG
Organism: uncultured Rubrivirga sp.; assembly: GCA_964385255.1. Classification (GTDB taxonomy): domain Bacteria; phylum Actinomycetota; class Actinomycetes; order S36-B12; family S36-B12; genus S36-B12. The sequence goes on from CAYLOH010000013.1 coordinate 17,369, forward strand.
GACAAGGTCAGTGTGGCGCCGGGCGAGGACATCGACTTCAAGGTCAGCGTCGACAATGCCACGAGTGCACAGGTTGAAATCGTTCGGTTGATCCATGGTGACGAACACCCGGACGGTCCAGGGTTCATCGAGGAAGTGGTGCCGGCGGCGTGCTCAGGTGAACAAGCGGTGACCAAGCAGTTCGTGGACGTTGGCAACGCGATCGTCTTCGACGACCCATCGGGAAAACTCGACCTCACGGACCCTTTCACGATGTGGTCCTACGTGAATCCGACAACGCCCGATAAGGGACGACAAGTCATCATGGGCAAGTTCGCGCTCCACGAGACCGCAGGTTGCGCTCTGGGCATCGATGGGCATGGTCGTTTGGCCTTCTGGGTAGCCGATGGCACCGATTCGGACGAGATCGTTTCGTCAATTCCGCTGGTCCACCACACCTGGTACTTCGTAGCCGTGAGTTACAACCCCCGGTCGGGAGATGCCATCTTGATGCATCAAGCGGTGGTGAATCCCTACAACGGCAGACTCGGAAAGGTCGCACCCTTCGATCATCACGCGGTGGTCGAGCAGAAGCTGCGAGTGAAGCCGAAGGTTGCGAGCACTCCATTCATGTGGGGCGCTGCTCAGAACTCGGCGTCTATTCGAGGGCTCTTTCGAGAGTTCTCCTACAACGGCAAAATCGACCGATCGGGGGTCATCGGTGCGGCCCTTTCGGTGCAGGAGTTGAAGTCGCTGGCAAGCGACCCGATGGCCTATCCCCAGGCCGTGGCTTGCTGGGATACGACCGAAGGCTACGGGCCTGATGGCATCGACGACGTGGTTCGCGATGTGTCCGGAGCCGGACTCAATGGCAGGGGAATCCAGCGGCCCGTGCGCGCCATGACCGGATTCAACTGGTCGGGCAAGCACGACGATTGGCGGGTCGCGCCAGCCGAGTACGGCGGCATCGCCTTCCATGACGACGCAGTCATGGACTGTGAATGGGACACCACGTTCTCATGGCATGTTCCTGCAGGAGTGCGTAGCGGTGCTTACGCGGCGCGGGTGACTATCGGGGACTCTCAGGACCACATTCCGTTCTTCGTTCGTCCGAGTGAACCAACGGCGCCGATCTTGTTCCTGATGCCGACCAATTCCTACCTCGCGTACGCGAACGAGATGATCGTCCATCACGTCCCTGTCGGTCAGGCGATCGTGTCCCACCCGGCTGTCCTGACTGAAGCGGAAGCCGACTACTACCAAGATCCGCGCTTCGGACGATCCACCTACGATCACCACACCGATGGTGCTGGGGTGTGCTTCACCTCGTGGAAGCGTCCTATCTTGAACATGCGGCCCAAGTGGCGCTCGTCGGCCATCGGAACGGTATGGCAGTTCCCTCGCGACTTGTCCCTCATCGGTTGGCTTGAAAAGAAGGGTTACGCCTATGACGTCGCCACCGATCACGATCTAGATCGGGAGGGCATAGACCTGCTGAAGCCGTACTCGGTCGTACTGACCGGATCTCACCCGGAGTACTGGACAGAGCAGAGTTTGAACAATCTCGAGGACTACATCTCCGAAGGTGGCCGCCTGATGTACCTCGGTGGCAACGGCTTCTACTGGGTCATCTCCTTCCGTGACGGTGAGCCGGAGATCATGGAAGTTCGTAAAGGAGAGGCCGGAATGCGGGCCTGGCAGGCAGAGCCTGGTGAGTACTACCACCAGACGTCTGCTGAGCGCGGTGGGATTTGGCGGAACAGGGCGAGGCCGCCGCAGAAACTCACGGGCGTTGGATTCACCACGCAAGGCTTCGACGAATGTCACCCCTATCGACGGATGCCCGACAGCTACCACAAGTCCGTCTCCTGGATATTCGATGGAGTGGATGGCGAGGTGTTCGGTGATTTCGGTCTCGCGTTGGGTGGTGCTGCTGGCCTTGAAACCGAGCGGTACGACCTGGAGTTGGGGACGCCTCCGCACACCAAGTTGCTTGCATCGTCCACTTCATGGTCGGACAACTATGCCAGCGTCAATGAGGACATCTTGTTCAACCATCCAGGCACCCTAGGTACGCAAAGTCCGTCCGTTCGCGCCGATATGACCTACTTCACGTCTTCGAATGATGGTGCTGTGTTCTCCACGGGTTCTATCGCGTGGATAAGTGCCTTGCCATGCTTCGACTTCGACAACAACGTGTCCCAAGTCATGGCGAACGTCTTGGATGCCTTCATCAAGCCGGGAAAGCTACCGGGTGGTGCGTGGGATCAAGAAGAGAAGTCCTGGACCTAGGAGGTGACCGTGACAACGGGTTACGTCTGGCATGAGCTCTATGGCTGGCACGACACCGGCACTAACGCCGGGCTGCTCCCACCGAGTTTGGTGATGCAGCCGTACCACCATTTCGAGTCCCCGGAGTCCAAGCAACGGTTCCACTCTCTCGTCGAGGCGTCCGGCTTGGCGGAGCACCTCACCCGAATCAGGCCCCGAGAAGCAACCGATGAAGAGATTCTCCGGGTACACACACCCGAGCACTTAGCCCGGATCAAGTCCGAGAGCAACAACCCGAAGGGCGGAGATGCCGGTGATGGTACGTCGCCGTTCGGTCCGCAGGGATTCCATATCGCGGCATTAGCGGCAGGGGGTGCGATTGCAGCGCTGGATGCCGTACTCGACGGCACCGTGGACAACGCCTACGCCCTCATTCGACCCCCAGGTCACCATGCGCGGCCGGAGACCGGCATGGGCTTTTGCATCTTTGCCAACGCCTCGATTGCGATCAAGAAGGCTCAGGCAGAGAACGCCGATCTGCGAGTGGCCACCGTGGACTGGGATGTGCACCATGGCAACGGGACCCAGGCTGTCTTCTATTCCGACCCGAGTGTTCTGACGATTTCCGTGCATCAGGACGATCTCTTCCCCCGCGACAGTGGGAGCATCGCCGAGCGGGGGGAAGGAGCCGGTGAGGGATACGCCATCAACGTGCCGCTTCCCGCCGGCACGGGCAACGGGGGTTACATCTATGCGATGGAACAGGTGGTCGCACCTGCGCTGCTGCGTTTCAAGCCCGATGTGATCGTCGTACCCTCAGGATTCGATGCCAGTTGCTTCGATCCCCTTGGTCGCCAATCGGTCACGGCGTCTGGTTTTCGCCAGATGGCGCGAATCCTGCTCGATGTTGCCGATCAGACCTCTGATGGACGTTTGATGATGACTCACGAAGGGGGCTACTCGCCCACGTACGTTCCGCTGTGTGGCGTGAGCGTGTTGAGTGAGATGTCCGGGGTCAAGGTAGATGTCATCGGCGAACTCCTGGCCGGATTCGACACGATGCCCGAACATACGATGAATTCGGTGCAGAAGGCGGCGGTTGACGCTGCGGCGGCTGCGGCTGGTGTGGCATGACGGGTCACGAGTCGACACGCATCGAGGGTGCGCGGGTCTGGACCGGCCATTGGTTGCCCGATGGAAGCATCGCGACGACTGATGCCGTTCTCATCCGAGACGGTCGAGTCATCGCCCTGGGGGATGTAGCCCGTGCGATGGACTCGGAGCACGTCATTGATGCGCACGGCGCCTTCTTGCTCCCTGCTTTCGGCGATGGTCACGTACACCCCATTTTCGGCGGGCTGGAGCAGCACTTCGCCGAGGTTCGCCGGGGGGAGTCCGTCGAAGAGGTTGCACGCATCGTCGGCGAGTGGGCCCGGGCCCACCCCGAGGCCGAATGGATTCGGGGCGAAGGCTTCGACCCGACTTTGGCCCCGGGGGGCGTATTCAAGGCCGAGTGGCTTGATGCGCACGTTGATGATCGCCCCGTGGTCTTGCGGGCCACGGACTATCACACCGTTTGGGTGAACTCGGCGGCACTCGCGCGAGCGAACTATCGCAAGGGTGTAGTCCAACCACACGATGGTGAGATCGTGCTCGATGACGCTGGTGAGCCCGTCGGGACACTCCGCGAGTGGGGTGCCTGGCGACCCGTGTACGACCTCCTTCCCGCTGTAACGCCTGCCCAAGCCACGGCTGCGCTGGACTACGCGACGGGGGGCTTCGCCGCCGCTGGGATCACATGGATTCTGGATGCGTGGGTCGAATCCAGGGATGTCCCATTGTGGCTAGCAGCCCTCAAGGCTGGTGCGGTCCACGTGGATGCCGATCTTGCGCTGTGGGCGGATCCGAATTCTTGGCGGGAGCAGTTGGATGGTTTCGTCCAAGCTCGCCGCGAAGTCGAATCGAGCGGGCAGCAGCGGATCAGCGCCAACACGATCAAGTTCTTTGCCGACGGTGTCATCGAGTCGGCTACCGGGGCACTTCTGGAGCCTTACTGTGACTGTCCGCATTCGAAGGGGCTCCCCAACTGGGAACGGGACGAACTCCGAGCTGCGGTCCAAGCAGTGGACGCGTTGGGGTTCACCCCTCATATTCATGCCATCGGCGATGCCGCCATTCGCAACGCGCTTGACGCCATCGAGTTCGCAGCCTCGGTGAACCAGCCTCGAGATCGGCGGTGGACCATCTGTCACGTGCAACTCGTCGACCCACCCGATCTGGACCGGTTTGCGGAATTGGGGGTGATCGCCAATTTCGAGCCTTACTGGTCGAAGTTCGACTCATGGCAAAGTGAACTGAACACGCACCGTCTGGGGATCGAGCGATTGAATCGTCAGTTCCAAACGGCGACGTTGATGCGCCGAGGTGCGCGAGTCTCTTTCGGAAGCGACTGGCCGGTGACCACCTTCGCTCCGTTGGATGGCATCCAAGTTGCTGTCACGAGGCAAGTCAACGCAGACTCCGAGCCGTGGATGCCAGAAGAGCGCATCAGTGTGGATCAAGCCCTGGCCGCCTACACCGCGGGAGTTGCCTTCCAATCCGGGCGGGACGATGCCGGGGTCATTCGGCCCGGCGCTCGTGCCGACCTGACGTTGCTCAGCGATGATCCGCGCGAGGTGGATCCGATGACCATCAGCGAGATAGAGGTCTTGGGTACCTGGCGTGCGGGGGAGCGAATCTATTCCCGCTAGGCGCAGGCTTCGAACCCTGCTTCCAGGATCGTCAATGCTTCCTCGAGCAGGTGCTGGGGCATGGTGAGCGGCGGCAGGAACCGGAAGACGTTGCCGTAGGTGCCGGTGGTCAAGGTGACCACACCGTGCTGGTGGCAGTACTTGTTCAGTTGCGCCGCCAAGGCCGCATTCGGGTTGGTGGTTCCGGTTTCGACGAGTTCGATCGCGAGCATCGCGCCGCGGCCGCGAATGTCGCCGATCTGCGGGAAGTTCTCCTGGATGTCGCGCAGGCGGGGCACCATGACGGCTTCGATGTCGCGAGCCAGTCCGCACGCGTTGTTCTCCTCCATCCAGCGGATGGAACCGAGTGCTGCCGCGCAGGCGACGGGATTGCCGCCGTAGGTGCCTCCCAGGCCGCCGGCGTGGATCGCGTCCAAGATCTCGGCGCGCCCGGTCACCGCCGAGAGCGGCATACCGCCGGCGATTCCCTTCGCGGTGGTGATCAGGTCGGGAACCACGCCTTCGTGTTCGATCGCGAACCAGTCACCGGTACGGCAGAAGCCCGCTTGGATCTCATCGGAGACGAACAAGATCCCGTTCGCCTTCGCGTACTCGGCCAGCGCGGACATGAAGCCGGGGGCGGGCACGATGAATCCGCCCTCGCCTTGCACCGGCTCGACGATGATCGCGGCGACGTTCTCACCACCGATCTCCTTCTCGATCCTGGTGGTGGCCCACTGGGCGACTTCCTTGCCGCCGTGCGGCCCGTCGCGGAACGGATAACTGGTGGGCACCCGGTAGATCTCGGGGGCGAACGGCCCGAAGGAGTGCTTGTAGGGCATGTTCTTGGCGGTCATTCCCATGGTGAGGTTGGTTCGACCGTGGTAGCCGTGCTCGAGGACGACGACGGCCTGGCGCTTGGTGTAACTGCGTGCCACTTTCACCGCGTTCTCGACGGCCTCGGCGCCGGAGTTGAACAGCGCGCTGCGCTTGTCGTGATCGCCGGGCGTGAGGCGATTGAGTTGCTCGCACACCTCCACGTAGCCGGTGTAGGGGGTGACCATGAAGCAGGTGTGGGTGAATTCGTGTGCCTGCTGTGCGACCGCGTCGGAAACGTAGGGGTTGGCGTTGCCGATCGTCGTGACCGCGATCCCGGAACCCATGTCGATCAGGTGATTGCCGTCGACGTCCACCAGGATGCCGCCGCCGGCTCGCTCGATGAACGCCGGGAGCACCACACCCACGCCGGCGGCTACCGAGCCGGTCTTGCGGGCCATCAGCCCCTGGGACCTCGGCCCGGGGACCTCGGTGACCAGGACGCGTTCCTGGCGTACCCCGTTGTCGACGGCGATGGTGGTCATCGGATCTCCCTTGTGATCCCAGGGGTGAGAACACGATGCCAGCACCGTGCACGAACCCGAACGATGCTCAGTAGCGTAATGCCATGTCCACATTCGCGGGGTTGCCCGTCGTCCAGGAATGGCCCAGTTTCATCGCAGGGCGGGCGTGGACCGGGTCGGATGTGTTGGAGGTCACCCACCCCGGTGATGGAACGGTCGTCGGGCGCGTACACGTCCCGGACGCGGACACCGTCGATCGCGCGCTCCAGGCGGCGTGGGATGTTCGAGGTCGGGCTCGCGCCACGTCCGCGGCTCTTCGCGCCGAGGCCTTGTTGCATGTGTCGAATCGCATCGCCGAGCGGCTGGACGAAGTTGCGCAACTCATCACGGCCGAGAACGGCAAGCCGATCACCTGGGCACGCGCGGAGGCCGGGCGGGCTGTCTCGACCTTTCGTTGGGCGGCCGAGGAGGCGCGTCGTTTCAATGGCGAGTTCCAGCGGTTGGACACCGAGAAGGCGACCGAACGCCGTGCGGCGATCATCCGACGATTTCCCTATGGCCCCGTCCTGGGCATCTCGCCCTTCAACTTCCCCATCAACCTGGTTGCCCACAAGGTGGCACCCGCGATCGCCGTGGGTGCACCGATAGTCGTGAAGCCGGCGCCCGCGACACCGTTGGGTGCACTGCTGCTCGGTGAGTTGCTTGCCGAGACCGACCTGCCTGAGGGCATGTTCTCCATACTTCCGGTGGGCAACGACGTAGCTCCACGGCTGGTCGAAGACCCCCGACTGCCCGTGATCTCGTTCACGGGTTCCGAACCCGTCGGCTTCGCGATCAAGCGACAGGCTGCCGACAAGCACGTGATCTTGGAGTTGGGCGGTAATGCCGCGGCGATCGTCCTCGACGACTACTCCAGTGACGAAGACGTGAAATGGGCGGCATCGCGCATCGCCATGTACGGCAATTCCCAAGCCGGTCAGACGTGCGTGTCGGTGCAGCGCGTGTTCGTCGAAGAAGGTGTGGCGGATGCGTTCATGCCGCACCTCATCCAAGCCGTCAAGGATCTACCCAGTGGTGATGTGTGGGATTCGGCAACGGTTGTCGGGCCGGTCATCAGCGAGCAAGCCGCCCAGCGTGTGATGGAGTGGATCGATGAGGCGGTGGACGCCGGAGCGACCGTGCTCGCGGGTGGCTCTCGCCACGGTACTTTCGTCGACGCGACCTTGCTGGCCAATGTTTCGCCGCACGTTCGCATCTCCTGTGAAGAGGTGTTCGGTCCGGTGATGTCTGTTCAGACCATCAAGAACCTCGATGAGGGGATCGACATCGTGAACGATTCCCGCTTCGGTCTTCAGACGGGTGTGTTCACCCACGACATCCAAAAGATCTTCCACGCCCACCGTGAGCTCGAAGTCGGTGGGGTCGTGATCGGCGATGCGCCGACGTTCCGCGCGGATCAGATGCCCTATGGCGGTATCAAGGCATCGGGCAGCGGACGCGAGGGACTGCGCTTCGCGATGCAGGACTACACATTCGACAAGGTTCTCGTCCTGACTGATCTCGATCTGTAGCGTCCTCGTCAACTCCCTACAATCCAAAGATGGCCGTGCAAACGTCGAAGGCGAAGTCGGACATTCCGCGTTTCCAGCCACTGGCGAAGATCGTCGAATCCGAGCGCTTCCAAATCTTCATCGGCTCCGTCATCGTCGCGAACGCCGTGGTCCTAGGCCTGGAGACCTACGCCGGGATCATGGAGTCCTACGGCTCGACGCTCATCTTCTTGAACTCGGTCTTCTACGCCGTCTTTCTTGTCGAGCTCGTGCTCCGCATCGCGTCGTATGGCACCAGGCCCTGGAACTTCTTCCGCAGTGGTTGGAACATCTTCGACTTCATCGTGATCGGCGGTGCGCTCATCCCCGCGGTTCGCGAGCAAGCCACCGTCCTGCGGCTGCTGCGCTTGGCTCGTATCGTGCGCCTGCTGCGCTTCTTGCCCGACGCTCGCGTACTCATCTTGACCATCACCAAGGCCACGCCATCGGTCGTGAGCATGGCGGTACTGACCCTCTTGTTGCTGTTCGTCTACGGGATCATCGGCTGGACCCTGTTCGGTGCGGCGATGCCCGCGTCGTGGGGCAACGTCGGATCGGCAATGCTCACGCTGTTCGTCCTACTCACGCTGGAGAACTTCCCGACCTATCTCCAGGAGGCCCGAGAGATCACCCCGTGGGCGACGGTGTTCTTCTTGTCCTACGTCCTGATCGCGGCCTTCATCATCGTCAACCTGTTGATCGGCGTGGTGCTGTCCGCGATGGAACGCGCCCGCGAGGAAGAGGCCGCCGAGGCCCGCAAGAACGGGGAGGCGCGGAAGGGCGCCATGCTCGATCGAATCGCCCAGATCCGGGCGGCCCTCGACGAACTCGAAGGAGAAGTAGACGGAATGCCCGATCGATCCCCACCCATCGGGTAGTAGGGGCGGCCTCCAGGCGATTCCCGCTCGAGAGTCGACATGCGGCCGACGGTTGCCCGATGGGCACCCTGAGGGAGTCCAATGCCCGTGGGCTTTCGCTGTTGACTAGGAGTCGGACATGACCGATGCAGTTGTTCGCGCACTGCTTGCGGCGCGGGCCGAACAAGCAGCCCGCCGGCAACTGCGCCGCCAGCTGCTCGACGCGGAAATCAATTCCGCCCGTGAGCAGGGGTTAGCAACGGGTGGAGATCCCTGTGCGGAGCTCTATGACCCGACGATGGGACTACCGGCGTAGTTGCCGGCGAGGCTGTCTGGTTCGAGTCATCAGCCCACGATCCGACGCGTGCTGGGTGGTTCAGCGAGCTAGTCCCGATCGGAAGCCGATACGCCCCGCGCGCGTTCCGTCCCGATTGACGACGATCGCGACTTGGACCAACGTCATCTCCCGACCCAACCCGGGATGGGGCTGCCAGTGCTCGAGTGGGATGAAGCCGATCGGGGCGGCACTGATGTCGTCATCTCCGCTCGCGACGGCATCGGCGGCCAACCGAGCCATCGCGTTGACGATCAACCGATCACCATCGGGTTGCAGTAGGCCGTCGCGATACCCGGTGTATCCCGGACCCAACTGCAGCAACTGCACGAGGGTCTCGATGTTGTCTCCCTCGATGGTGAAGTCCAACCACACCATCTCCTCGCCCTCGGGCGGAATGTCGGCGGCCATGCCTCCCAGCGATGGGGTGCCGCGCGCATCGCGAATCCGCGTGCCATCGGGGGTCTTCAGTTCGAGGGGTTCGTCGCCGGTGACGGGTGTGCCGGAAGTGAGTACCGAGCCCTTTGTCGGTTTACCGCGTTTGAACAACCATCGGATCAAACCCCAGGCGACCAACGCCGTCACCGCGAGTACCACCCATTCGCTGCCCACGAGCGAGCCGACCAAGCCACCGGCCATCAGCGCCACCACCACCGCAGCGCCGATCGCCCAACAACCGGGGCCACCCGCACCTCCCGAACGCGAAGCCGCCTTCGGCCCGTACCCGGGTAACCACATGGATGGCCGGGAGTACGTCCACGGTGGGGGAGCCGCGTCGCCTTTGCGGGTGTTGCACGAGGTGTGCGCGGGGGCGAGGTTCGATGGATCGTCCGATCCGCCCCACGCGACGGGCACGATGTGGTCGATGGCGTCGGCAGCGCCTTGGCCGCAGATGTGGCATACGCCGTCGTGCGCGCGCATCACGCTCTCGCGATGACGCTGGTGACGCCTCGTGCGCCGCACTCGTGGCCGAGCCATGACCTTCCCCCGCGATCGAATCTTTCCGACGCCCTCGAACCTAGGGCACCGGTATGACAGGCACCTTGTTGTTCACGGCGTGATCACGATCTTGTGTGCGGATCGATCACGGCGCATGGTCTCCAGGGCCTGCCCGTAGTCGGCCACCGAGAAGCGGTGGGTGATGAGTCCCTCGGTGCGGATCGCACCGGATCGGAAGGCCGCGAGCGCGTCGGGGAAGGAGTCGACTTCGGTGAACGAACCCATGATCGTCAACTCACGCCGGAAGACTTCGAAGGGTGAGACCGACACGAGGTCGGCCTCGTCGGCAACTCCGTAGTAGACGATGCGCGCACCGTTGCGGGCTAGTCGCGGCAGCGCCTCGATCACCCCCGGTCGACCGGTCGCGTCGATGACCACATCGAAGGCTCCGAACGCGCGCACCATCTCCGTCATCGATCCGGCGACGTCCTCGCGGTTCATCAGATAGGTATCGACGTCGGCCAACGACGCCGCAGTAGCGAGCTTGTACTCGTTGGGGTCGGCCAGAACCACCGACGAGGCCCCACCATGCACCAGGAACTGGGTGAGCAGCACCCCGGTGGGACCTGCACCGAGGACCACCACCGAGCAACCCGCGAGCGGATCCAAGCGATCTATCAGGTGCGCGATGCACGCGGACGGTTCGGCGAAGACCGCGAGGTCCAGGTCGATACCGGTGGCGTCGAACACCTGGGCGCCAGGAGCCAGGACGTACTCCGCGAAGCCGCCGGGCGTGGAGGAGCCGATGCCCGCGAACCCCTCGCACAACCACGGCCGTTCCTCATCGCAGTACTCGCAGGATCGGCAACTGGAGTTCGGGTTGATCACCACCTGCTGGCCGACGTGCAACGGAGCGCCTTCACCGTCCACGGCGCCGGTACCCACCTGCTCCACTAGTCCCACCGTCTCGTGACCGGGGGTGAGCGGGAAGTTCGCCAGGAACTGCCCTTCGTGCAGGTGCAGATCCGTCCCGCACATCCCGGCGGCGCTCATGCGCACCAGCACGTGGCCGTCACCGGCGGTCGGGGTCGACACGTCGCGCACCGCGAATGAACCGGGCTGGTCGTACACCACTGCGCGCATGGCCCGATTGTCTACGATCGGGGCGCCAGGCACGGTCGGGTTTCTCAATCGAGCAGGGGGCTGCATGCATCGCCTGGGAACGCACACGCTCACCGAGTTGAACGCGGGTGTGCGGATTCCGAGGTATGACCGACGATCCCTGACCCAGGGGATCGCCCACATCGGCGTGGGCAACTTCCACCGCGCGCACGAGGCCCTGGCGATCGATGACCTGTTGAGCCAGGACAGCAGTGCACCCTGGGCGATCTGCGGTATCGCGCTGTTGCCCACAGATGAGCCGCTAGTGCGCGCGATGCAGGCCCAGGATTGCCTCTACGCGCTCGTGGAGAAGCATGCGAGTGGCAATTGGGACACCCGAATCATCGGTTCGATAACCGAACTCCTCTTCGCCCCGGATGATCCAGAGGCAGTGATCGCCAAACTGTGCCAACCGAACATCAAGGTCGTCTCTCTCACGATCACCGAAGGTGGCTACAACGTCGATCCGATCACCGGAGTCTTCCTGTCCGATGCCGCCTCGATCCGCGCGGATCTCGGTGCGCAGGTCCCGAGCACGGTCTTCGGCATTGTCACGGAAGCACTGAAGAGGCGACGCGACGCCGGCATCGATCCGTTCACCGTCATGTCCTGCGACAACATCCAACACAATGGAGATGTCGCTCGACGATCGTTCTCCAGCTACGCCGCCTTGCGCGACCGGGAATTGGGGGAGTGGATGCGCTCGAACGTCGCATTCCCCAATTCGATGGTCGATCGCATTACCCCGGTGACTACACCGGAGGACATCCGACGCGTCGACGAGATCATCGGCGTCAGCGACGAGTGTCCGGTGGTGTGCGAGCCGTTCTTCCAGTGGGTTATCGAGGAGGACTTTCCGCACGGACGTCCAGCGTTGGAGCAGGTTCGCGCACAGATCGTCGAGGACGTGTCTCCTTACGAGAAGATGAAACTTCGCCTCCTCAATGCGAGCCACCAGGCTTTGGCCTACTTCGCGTTCCTCGAGGACTACACGTACGTGCACGACGCCGCGAGCGATGTGAATGCAGCCGCCTTTCTGCGACGCTTCATGGATGAGGAAGCCACCCCCACTCTCGATCCGGTCCCTGGGGTGGACCTCGAGGAATACAAGTCGACGCTCATCGAGCGATTCCGAAATCCCGAAGTCAAGGACACCATCACTCGACTCTGCGCTGAAACATCCGACCGGATCCCCAAGTGGTTCGTGCCGATCATCCGCGAACTCGTGGCGGATGGCAGAAGGGTGGATCTGAGCGCGGCTGTCGTGGCGAGTTGGGCGCGATACGCCGAAGCGACGGACGAGAACGGGAACCCCATTCCCGTGGTCGATCCGATGAAGGATGAACTCATCCCGTTGGCCCAAAGTCAGCGATCCAACCCCGCCGCGTTCATCGAGAACACCACACTCTTCGCGGATCTTGCGGACGAACCCACGTTCCGCGAGCCGTACCTCGCGACGCTGCGCATGCTGCATGAGCGTGGTGCCCGCGCTACCCAGGCATGGTTGGTCAACGAACCTCAGCGCAGCTAGACACCAGACCTCGAGACCTGCCTGCCACGCCGACAGTCAACGTGCGAGCGCAGCCCCCGTCACAGTCCCCTGCTTGACTACCCGCATGAGATGGGGGACGGCTGCAGCGCTCACCGCCGCTTCGATGCTCGTCCTCACCGCGTGCGGTGAACCCGACTTCACTCCCGCCCCGGCGGAGCCCTACCCGGGGTTGACCATGCCGAGTTCGGCCCAGGGACCGTTCGCTGTCACCCGCGTGGTGGACGGGGACACCGTTCGCGTCCTGATCGACGGACAGGAAACCCCGGTGCGCCTCATCGGCATCGACACACCCGAAACGGTGGCGCCGAACCGGCCGGTGGAGTGCGCGGGTCCGGAAGCGAGCGTCTACGCCGATCAGTTGATGTCCGGTGATCGCGTCTATCTCGAACTCGACCCCACGCAGGGCACCTACGACTCCTATGACCGCGTACTCGCGTACGTGTGGTTGGAGGACGACATCATGGTCAACCTCGCGATGCTGCAGACCGGCCTGGCCGAGGAATACACCTACGACGACGCCTACGCCTACCAGCAGCTGTTCCGTGAGGTCGAGCAGCAAGCCCGGGACGATCTGCTCGGCCAATGGGGTCAGATCTGCTGAAGTGAACCCACTGTTTCCCCAGGGTGCGTGTAGAGCGTCCACAGCCAGGTAAGCATCAAGCAGATTCGTTGCCGTGCGGACGTAGCGTCCCCATCATGTCGAAATTCTTGATCCGACGTATCGCTGACAACATATATCATGAATGATATATGCTGGGGAAGCGTTCTTTTTGATGATGAAGTACGCGACTGGATTTCGCGCCTGTCTGAAGGGGACTACGGCCGTGTTGAGTTCTACCTTGACTTGCTTGCCGCGCAGGGCCCACTTCTGGCGCGACCGCACAGCAAGCACCTGGGTGGGAAGTTGCGGGAATTGCGCTTCTTCCTTGGAAGTGAGGCAATGCGTGTCACCTATTGGATCGCTCCGGGGCGCAGGATTGTGATGTTGACAGTGTTCAAGAAGACCAGAAGACGCGAAGCCAGCCAAGTCATGCGTGCTCGCCGTGCTCAGTGGGTTTGTCAGGAGTATCACGCTCACGAAATGGACGAAGGAAAGTGAACATGGCCAAGCACGCAACGTTGGAAGGCATCAAGCGTGAACGCGGCTTGAGCCCCGAAGCGCGTGAGGCCTACGCAGCGGCGAAGTTTGCCTTCGAACTGGGGGAGCGCGTTCGCAATCTGCGTGAGGAGCGCGGATGGAGTCAAAAGGAACTGGCGAAGCGCACCGGCATGAGTCAACCGGCGGTTGCCCGATTCGAAGCCGGCGGAACAACTCCAACACTGGCAGTGCTGGATCGGATGGCGCGAGCATTCGACATGCGATTGCGCATTGAAATCACCCCTGACTCTGTGGCCTAGCCCAGCCCCACAGCACCTTCCAGCAGCCATAACCGATCGCGGCCAGCAGCGCCGATCCCATGAAGACGAAGTAGCGGCTGACCGTTCCACCCGGTGCACCCGGTCCACCGAAGATCGCATCGAGCGGACCGCCCGTTCCCCCGGGTGATTCCCAGCCCAGGAGGACCGCCGGATTCAAGAACGACGTCCAGGACGCTTGGGACAGGTCGACGAATCCGGCGAGCAATTGCTGCAGTATCGACAATCCGGCGACGAGCCCGAAGTAGCCGATCCACAACGCGAGCGGCACCGACAGCACCCCGGCGACTAACCGTCGACCATTCATCTCATCCCCCGAATCGATTCTCCGTCCACAAGGTGAGTCCGTGCCGGGGAGATCACCCCCGAATACCTCCCCGGCACGAACGGGTAGGCCTGAAGCGATGGAACCCACCACCACTGTCGCGGTTACCGGTGAGTAACAAAGCGTTCGTGCCTCGACCCACCAACACTCAATCGTGGGGGTGTGACATCGGCCACGATCCGATCAGTTGGATCGTGAATTCTCTCGGTCAAATCAGTTTGTGACGTGTGAACTCCTTGGCGGGCGGGGCCGCAGCACGTAGCGTGAGGTCTAGCCCGTCAGCGACGTGCGGGCATACCCCCGTTGCCCCGTCGCTGGCGGGCCCTTGCTTGTTCGGTGGCGGTGATGTCCCACCCACGGTGTTGGATGAGGCCCCATGAGCCAGGAGGAACCGAGTGGGGATCCAGGTGGCGTACCGCTGCCCTGGTGGCACGAGTTCCTGGCCTTCGACACCGAGACCACGGGCACCGATCCGGCGACCGACCGGATCGTCACCGCCGCCATCGTGCGCTTTAGGAACCGCGAAGTGGTCGACGAGCGCGAGTGGCTCCTCAAGGTGGACATCCCTATCCCGCAGGCCAGCACGGATGTCCACGGCATCACCCATGAACGCAGCCAGGCCGAGGGCGTCGATCAAGTGCAGGCGCTCACCGAGATCCACCACTACCTGACCGTGGGCCATCTGCCGATCGTCGCCTTCAACGCCACCTTCGACATCGCGATGCTGAATGCGAACCTTGCGCGCCTCGGCCTCGCGCCGATCGTGGATGTCCCGATCATCTGTCCGTATGTGCTCGACAGGCAGTTCGACAAGTACGTGAAGGGGCGCAACCAACGCAGGCTGCTGCCCACCATCCAGCGTTACGGCCTGGATCTCGACGAGGACAGCTGGCACGGTGCCACCGCCGACGCCGCGATCACCGGTCGGCTCTTCTTGGCTCAAATGGACAAGTACGACGCCCTGCGCGGCTACACACCACACGACCTCAGTGCCGACATCGCAAGGTGGCGGGATCAGCAGGAGGCCGAGTTCCAGGCGTGGCTAGCAGCAAAGCGGGCCGAGGAAGCCGGCGCCCGCTAGCGATAGTTCTCGCGACGGTGGCCGGCGCTCACGCGCCACCACGACGGCGCCGAATCGATCGCCCGCATCACTGCACTGAGCCGCCACGGGTCACACCATGTGTCACCTTTCCCGGGGTACATTCCAGGCATGACCTCACGCACCCGCCTCATGACAGCAGCCGTCGCGCTGGCAACCGTCGGCCTCGTGGCGGGCGCCATCGCCCCCGCCATGGCCAACCCGGCCGCCGAGCAGAGGATGCTCACCGAGAAGGACGTTCCCGCGTCGTTCGGCAAGCCACAGAGCAGGGACTTCGACGCCAAGATCGTCGGCAAGACGATCGGCATCTGCGGCACCGCACAGGGCCAGACCCTCGTCAGCGTTCCGGCGCCGCCCACGCAGTTCCTCGTGGACGTCGAGACGAAGAACAAGAAGACCTACACCGAGGTAATGCAACGGGTGTACCAGTTCGATAGCGCCGACAAGGCCAAGGGCGCCTTCGATCAGCTGAAGAGCCAGCTCTCTACCTGCGATGGCACCACATCGATGACGAGCCAGACTCCCTCCATCACGCAGACGAACGCGACGGGCACCTACGACCAGGCCGGCGACAACTTCTGGGTCAGCAGTTCGGGAACCTGGAGGGGTGGGGAGCTGAAGAAGCCAGCGCGGACCGCTCTACTGGCCATCTACGTGCTGTCCGGTGACGCCATCGTCGAGACCGTCGCCTACATAAACGGTCGAGGCAGGCTCACCACCCAGCAGACCAACGATCTCGTGGCCCTCGCTCAAAAGCTCGGCGATCGCTGGAGTAGTTGAACCAACACATGGTGCGCGTCACTTCAGTGTTCGCACGGCATCGACCACGTCGCCCACGAGTAGCGGGTCTAGGTCGCTGGTGATCTCGTCGATCAGCAGCAACTCCGGTTCCATCGCTAGTGCGCGTCCGTCCGCGAGTGCCCGAGCACCGTCGTCGGTGCCAAGGCCACGTTGTCCAGCACGTTCACGGTGCGAGGCGTCACGTCCAGGTCGATGCCGCGTGGGTGCACCGACCATTCGAAGTGTCGCCCAACGAGTGCTACGAAGCCGTGACGTCGATGAGGTCGCGGACCGCCCCGGCGGATTCCAGCACGACCTGACTTCCCGGTGCGATGGCGAACTCGGTGAGACCGCGCTCGCTGCGCGCTTCCGGCGCCCAGTTGTAGGTGTAGCCCAGGCGGGTCCAGGGGAAACCGAGGCAGTTACCGCGAGCGGTGTTGGTGAAGTCCTTCGCGCACGAGATGGGGGCGGGCGTCCCCGTGCGCTGCAGCCGCCAGGAATACATCGCCTGCTCGAACAAGAAGGTGGATCGATCCACGCCTGCGTGGATCGTGTTCGCCACCTGCTGCGGACAGGTGGGAATGAGCGGGTCTACCTGCGTGCACGGGCGGAACAGGTCCGCTGGCTTCACCCACACCCGGGACATCACCGTGTAGTCGGCGTCGGGGGGTAGTCCGATCAACTGCTTGAGGGTGAGGTCGAGCTTCCGATCGCTCATCTGCGCGCAGTTCAATTCGGCGCACCGCTCCTTGAGTTCCTGCGGTACGAAGGCGAACACATGAGATGTCGTCGTGAATGGCTCCCCGCCGGCGACGGACGAGATGGCTCGAAAGCCCAGGCGGGCCACCAGCATGTGCGGTTCGCCGTCGATCGTCGTCCACTGCGTGCGCGGATCTTGCGGCGAGGTGACGACCAGGTCGTTCACCACCTCCCCGGGCCGCGACACCGCCGAGTCGGCGATGGCGGAGGCGTACGCCTGCCACAGGCGAGAAGGGATTCGGTCGTCGGCCTGCGCGGGGGCCACCGGGAGCACCAGGGCCGCGATCGCAAGAACGACACCTGCGAACGTCCGACGTCTGCGCATAGGCGCATCGTAGGGACGGATGACTCGCCCTCGTCGCCCATCGAGTGAATAGGGAGTGGGGGACCTTTGTCGTAAGCGCATGATGTGAAGTCCACCGGTGGGCCCGCATTGCCCGCCTTGAATCCCGTGGAATCCGGGATTCGCAGGGGAGTTGCGTTGAGGCGTTTCTATGCCGTTGCTGCGGGTGTTGCCGTGACTTTGACGTTGGTGCAGCGGTCGGATCATGCGCCGCCGCTGGCACCGCCCATGCGAGCCCGACCCCGGCGGGCTGAGGAGGGTGCGCTCCCTCTACTCGCCGGCCTTCATCTTCTTACTCGCGACGGACACGGTTCCGGCGAACATCACGAACAGCGCCAACCACATACCCGTTGTCAGGATCGTGCTGACGTTCCACACCCCACCCACGACGGTTCCCACGATCACCAGAATCGAGGCCAGTCCACCGATCACCGCGACGATCATCGAGGCCTTACCCGACCACCGACCGACCAGGTTGAACGATCCTCGGAACCCCGAGACCGCGAAGACGATCGCGAACAGGACCAAAATGGCCCCGAACACGTAGGTGGTCCCGGACCATTCGTTCACCGGTGTGTCCACGATCCCGGCGATCAAGGTCACGACCGCGATTGCGGACATCAAGAAGGCCAGCCAGCGTGGGCCGGCATAGGGATTGGCTGCGGCCATGTCATTCCTCCTCCAGGACAACGACGACGCCTCATCGCCTCCGGCACCGTATCGCCGACAAGCCGCAAATACAGGCGTGCTCGCCGCGAGCGGTCGAACATTTTCGATGAGAGCAGCCCGCGATGTTTACGACCGCGCGTCGATTCCAAGACTGGAGCACGCGAACACTCGCTCGCATAACGCCTCGACCGGCGCCGCGTAACTCCAACCGGTGGGAGCCCCGTCCTCTTCGTCCAAGATCGTTCCACCGATCGTCCCCACCACCTCACCGCGTGAGTTGATGACCGGGCCGCCGGAGTTCCCCGGCCGGACCGTCATGTGCAGGACCACGTCGACACCGTCGTCGTGCACCACCTGGCCGATGACCGGCACGATCACGTTGTCCAGGGGTGCCCCCAACGTCATCGCCCACGATCCTTGCGGCGTGAAGGAGTAGGGGAGCGCAGCGGCGCCATCGCGGGCGATGGCGATGGTTGCGATGTCGGCTCGCCGATCCCAGTTCATCAAGGCGGCCCGCACGGACCTGCCCCCGACGAGGACTTCGAGCGCTTCGTTGCTGTCCTTGCATTCCCGGATCACGTGTTCGGCGGTGACGACGACCCCACGGAGCTCCGCTGTCACCTCCGCCCGCTTGGCTGGCCGCACCCGAGGTTCGGCGGTGGTGTCCACGATCCAGCCGGCGCCGCCGGCCTCCTCGCAATAGATCGTGACCGTCCACTTCTTCGCATCGACCAGTAGCGACTGCAGATCCGGTGGTGCGTCGAAGAGCGCTGCGTTGTGCGCCCGCCCCGCGCCAGTGGCAACACCGATCGCTCCCTGCGTTGCGGCTTCGGATGCCGTGGCTTGGGCTGCCCGTGAACCTGCAAACCACCCGACGAGCGCTGCGACTGCCACGACGCCGAGGGCGGTGACGACCGCGAACGTCAACGTCACGATGCGCTTCGTCGTCATGACAACCACAACCACGCAAGCACGATCTCCACAACGACCACCGTGCGCAGTACGAGGCTGTTCTCGATGACCCCACGGCCGACCGTGGACACGGCGCGCAGGATTCCTTCCACTCTCAGCTGTGTGACCACGCCGGCACGGTAGGTCGGGGGTCCGACACCGGACCCCTCACCGCATTTCGTTGATCGGACATGTCGACCCCCCGACGTATGGTGGAGCGATGCGTTCCTTCCTCACGCCCCTGCTGGTCGCTGCCCTCACCCTGACGGCTCCCGCGGCCACCGCCCGGGAATCCGCCCAGGAACCCGCCCCCAGCCCACGAGCGACCCAGCAGAATCCCGCCACCGACCCCTGCGCCCCCAACCCCCGCTACGCCAAGACCGACTTCCGCGGCATGTGGATTGCGAGTGTGGTGAACATCGATTGGCCGTCCAGGCGAGGCCTCAGCGCCCAGGCCCAGCAGCGGGAGCTCATCGACTGGTTCGACCTGGCTAAGCGCAACAACTTCAACGCGGTGGTTCTGCAGGTGCGTCCCACCGCGGACACCTTCTGGCCGAGTGACAAGGAGCCGTGGTCTCGCTGGCTCACCGGTGAGCAAGGCAAGGACCCGGGTTACGACCCGCTGGCCTTCGCCGTCGAGGAGGCCCATAAGCGCGGTCTGCAACTGCACGCGTGGTTCAACCCGTACCGCGTGACGATGGGTCCCTCGCTTGACGCACTCGCGGCGAACCACCCGGCGAAGCTCAACCCCGATTGGGTGATCCGCAAGGACGGCAAGTGGTACTACGACCCGGGTAATCCCGCGGCTCGTGCCCACGTGATCGACACGATCATGGAGGCTGTCGAGCGGTACGACATCGACGGCGTGCATTTCGACGATTACTTCTACCCCTACCCGGGGTCGGGTCGACCGTTCAAGGACACGGCCTCCTACACGCAGTACGGCCAAGGACAGTCCCGAGGTGATTGGCGCAGAGCCAATACCGACGCCCTCATCAAGGGGCTCTCCGATCGCATCGAGGCGACCAAGCCCTGGGTCCAGCTCGGTGTCTCACCCTTCGCGGTGTGGCGCAACAAGGCCACCGATCCGCAAGGTTCGGACACGCGCGCGGGTGTGCAGAACTACGACCAGCTCTACGCCGACACCCGCAAGTGGGTGCGTGAGGGTTGGATCGACTACATCGCCCCGCAGATCTACTGGACCCGCGGTTTCGACGTGGCCGATTACGAGAAGATCACCCGCTGGTGGGCGAACGAGATCGACGTCGCCAAGGCGAACGGCCACAACGTCGGCCTCTATATAGGTGAAGCCACCTACCGCGCCGGCACGAACACCACGCGTGATTGGCGCAAGAAGAACGTGCTGGTCCAGCACCGTACGTTCACCCGCACCTTCCCGCAGGTCGGGGGAGCGATCTACTTCTCCGCCCGGCACGTCAAGGCCGACCGCCGCGGGACTACTTCGCGACTGGTGGACCGCTTCTATTCACGCCCGGCCATCGCACCCATGTTCGGCAAGCCCACGGGCGCACCACCGGCGCCCCCCACCAATGTGCGATCACGCAACGGCCAGATCACCTGGAGCGCAGGGGACACCAACGCAGTCAGTTACGCGATCTACCAAGTACCAACCACGACGTCCCAAGCCTGCGCCCTCATCGACGCCACCAACCTCGCCGAGATCATCCCCGCCACCGGATCCACCATGCAGTGGCAGGGCGCATCACAGGGCACGATCGTCATCACTGCCATCGACCGCTGGGGCCGAGAGAGCACGCCGGTTTCAGCGGCGGGCTAGATGGCTCGCTGCGAGGCCGAACGATTCACTCGGCCCCGACACACCTGATTACCGCCTCGAACAAGGATGTGCAGCGGTTCGGTGGTCAGAAGCCGGGCCAGATGAGACAGCGCCTCTTGGCAAGACCATTGACCGAGGACTACGCGGACTGGAAAGCCTCAAAGCGTTGGTCAAGAGCAGACTTGTCTGGTCGCAACCTGGAAGCCCGTGGAATTGTGAGTAGTGATCCGTGCATCTCTTGTAGTCCGTGCTTAAGCATGGGACCGTCTTGCTCATGCAGTAAATCCCTATTGATGTGAACTCGATAGTTCGAGTCGATGCCAAGGAAGTTGGCATCGTATGCAGAGTGGTGAATCTTGCACATGCTCAGTCCGTTGGTCACGGCGGCGACGCCGCGTTCGTGGGAGTCGGGGATTATGTGGGCTGCGTCAAGTAATTCGGGGTGCGCGAGACGACAGACGGCGCAGCGATTTTCGTAGGCGTGGAGGACTTTGCCGCGAAATTCGCGCTGGTGGATTCGTCGCTTCACCGTCTGCTGGACGTAGCGGCGAGAGTCTTCGGATTCAGGAACGCCCATGAGGTGAATTTCTTCGATCGCAATCGTGAAGAACTTCTCAGAAGTATTGTCATCGATCACGTAGACGGGGAAGTGAGGGACGTAGACGCCTTTGGCGACCTCCTTGATCCAGATGATGGGTGTTTGTCGTTCAAACGCTCGGCGCAGTTTGGTGTTGTCTCCGTCAGTGGAACGAGCTTGGTAGTCGTATCGCCAAATGCCGGGGCTGAGTTCTTGGTCCGAATATGGACTGTTCATAGCCGAATAAATGGTCAGGGTTTCGTCGAGCCACTGTGGATTCCAGATGCCCTTTGAATTGGCGCGAAGGCGTCGCCGTTCGCCATCGACGACAAAGTTTGCAAGCTCGTCGTAGCTCATCGTGGGTTCGCCGCGACTCAGCCGTTGCTCGAGAGCATCAAAGATGCGTTGGCGAAGTCTGTCCCCCTCGGTCATGACTACAGCTTGGCACGAGTAGGAGAGACAGTCCGTCGTATTTGATCAACGTGATGTGTTTCCATGGACCCGTCATGCGAATCTCTCGGGCCTTGATCGCGCTGCTCGCTGCCTCAGCTGTGCTGGTGGCGGCGTGTGGTGGTGATGGCGGGGAAGAGGAGTCGTCGGGGATTGTGGCGACGCCGGTGGCGTCGTCGTCAGCTTCTCCTTCGGTGAGTCTTTCGCCTGAAGTGCCGTCTGTGTCTTTCTCACCGGTTGATCCGGGAATGTTGGGGATGCATGTGGCGGGGGCGCAGGAGGGGGACTGGCCGGCTGATTCGG
>CAYLOH010000014.1:0-6869 GCA_964385255.1 uncultured Rubrivirga sp.
CGTTCATCGTGTCCATCTGCTTCTCGGTGGCCGGGAGGTGCCAGGTTTCGCTGATTGCTTCCGGGAGTACTTCCCGGTAGTCGTGTCCCCCTTGCGCGAAGACCCCGGGAGTGGGCGTCAAGGCGTTGAGCATGTCGATGAAAGTCATCAAGAAGGTCGCTCCCGGCACCCACACCGTTCCCTGCGGAGCCCCGATAGGCCGATCTGGGCCTAGCCAGTCGGGCTTGCGCCACATCAATTGGCTGCCGAACTTCGGGATCGGATCGTCACCGTTTTGCAGAAGGAGGTAGCGAACTTCGCGGCGTTGATCGACCGGAAGTTCCTTCCAGTCGCGAATCGTGCGGGGTAGGTAGATCCCATCGGGCCCCACACCGGGGGCTTCGGTGATGGTCCGATCACCCCATAACTGCTTGCGCCAGGTGGTGGCCGACGGTGTTCCGATCCACAGGGCGTAGTCGACTTTGGCGCCGGGCAGGCCGTATGTCCACGTCCCCTCGAACATGCCCTCACTGACCTGGGAACCGAGGGACTCGCCGAAGAGGTAGAACTTCGGGCGCTTCTTGGGACTCATTGCCAGCAGTCGAGCCGTGATGCCATCGATCACCATGCGTGTTTGGACGACGCCGGTAGAGACGTCACCCAGGGAGAAGCTCGAGGGGAGAACCGAGTATTGGATCGCCGCCGATGCGCAGTCACCGCCGGTGAGGAACTCGAAGGTCTCGGTGGCGACGTAGTTGACGTATCCCGAACCCGTGGGAGAGAAGAGCGCAAAGTGCTTGCGCTCGAGGGCCTTCGTCCGATCGATCTCGCTCAGCAGGACAGCGACGCGCTCATGTGGATCCTCGGCGATGTCCAAACTCCCGTAGACGCGGATTGGTTGCTGTGCGTCCTTGGTACCCATGACAGCATCGATGGTCGCCGGTTCGAGAGTTGCAGCGAGCCAGCGCGCGCCCTCGCGCGTTTGCTTCATCCAGTCGATGCCGGACTCGGGGCAGCCTGTCACCTCGGGAATCGTCGGTGGGATCTCCATGCCGGGCTCCACCGCACCGCCACCCTTGGTGAGCATCCCGGAGACGCGATTCAACGCCAGGTACGCAGCACCCGCGCTGATGCCAAGGGCCGTGATTCGGCCCATGGTGCGGTGGTCTTGTGGTTGCCCACCGAACGTCGCGCTCGCCAGCCGTGCGAGTGCGCCCGTCAGGATCGATTCCCCGCGGGCGAGTCCATAGGTGGCCGCGGCGATGCCGGTGCCGATGGCGGCCATCTTCAGCGGCGCGACCTCCCGGACGGAGTCCTCGAAGAACTGTTCCTGTCCTGGCGTCGTGGATCCGGGGCTCTGCTGGCGAATCAAGGATCCCGGCGTCGCCCGCCATGGCTTGGTCCCCGCCCAGGAAGCGGCCGTGGCACCGGCGGCGACCGCGAGGCCGAGCCGTCGACCGGGGCTCCTACTGCTGGTCAACGACGAAGCGGCGCTGGCCAATGCGCCGGTGACCGTCATACGTCCGACGAGCCGCACCAACGCTCGAGGCCGGGACTCGTGCTCCTTCCAATGGAAACCCAGGAAGGTGCCCAGGCCGAGCGCTCCGACACCTGCGGCTACGGCCAGCCGTGAGCCGGGTCCGGGATCGGAATCCCCGGTGATGCGGGCGGCAAGGGAGTCCACGATGGCATCGCCGGTGGAGTACAGCCCGTAGGCGAACGCGGTCGTGACCCCGCTGATGACCGCCTGGTCGGTCGTGCCACGGGTGAGCAGATTCGGCTGGAAGGTGCGGCCGAGGGCGATGCCGGCTCCGATCAGCCCGGTTCGCGCCGGGTGGTCCATAGCCCGACCCGCAGGCGTGGACAAGCGAGCGATTTCGGTCATCCCACTCGGCAGGGAAAGGTTGTCGGCCATGCCCGCAGACTAGTAGTCCAGTCGTCCACGGCTGGACGGAAGTTGCCATCTCCGGACGCATACCGCTGCGCCGAAGCCCGACGGTCGTGCATGCTGAACCGCCACAGTCGAAGCGAGAGGAAGCCATGGATGCGCAGGATCTGACCGGTCGAGTCGCCTTGATCACCGGTGCCTCACGGGGAATCGGACGAGCCATCGCTGAGACCTTTGCGGAGCATGGGTGTTCGGTGGTGCTCGCGGCCCGCAGCCCAGACGCCGTGCAGCAGGCCGCTGATGGCATCAACGCAGCAGGCGGCCGCGCGATCGCTTTCGCGGCGGACGTGACCGATGAAGCCTCAGCCGAGCGATTGGTGAGTGAAACCATCGCCGCGTTTGGTCGCTTGGACATCCTCGTGAACAACGCCGGCGGCAACAGCTTCTCCGTCCCCGTGGCATCGATGCGCTCGTCCGGGTGGAGCAAGACGATGGCGTTGAACGTCGACTCGACCGTGCGGCTGATCCAGCAAGCGCTCCCGCATCTTGCCGAGTCCGGGCATGGATCGATCGTCAACGTGGGTTCGGTCGCCGGTCTCCGGGGTGCACCGTTGATGTCGCATTACGGCGCAGCGAAAGCGGCGTTGGCTTCGCTGACACGCAGCCTCGCCGTGGAGGTGGCCTACCAGGGAATCCGGGTCAACACCCTCGTACCGGGCTGGATCGAGACCGACCTCACCGAATTCCTGCGCGGTGACGAGGGCACTGAATCGTCCGTCTTGTCCCGAGTGCCGATGGCACGTTGGGGGAGAAGCGCGGAGATCGCTCAAGCGGCCCTGTTCTTGGCAAGCGATGCGTCGTCATTCATGACGGGTCAGGAACTCGTCGTCGACGGCGGCCTGTCCGCGATGCCGTGATCGACCTACGCCACAAGGCGATCACGTGAGATGCTGGGGTGCGCGACTGATCGGTAGTGCGCGATCAATTCGTCACACACACGCGTCCAAGTCCGATCACGGATTGCCGCAACGGCAGCCGCACCCATGACGGCGCGCGCAGCTTGACTTTGA
This sequence comes from uncultured Rubrivirga sp., assembly GCA_964385255.1. GTDB lineage: Bacteria > Actinomycetota > Actinomycetes > S36-B12 > S36-B12 > S36-B12. The sequence goes on from CAYLOH010000014.1 coordinate 2,938, forward strand.
ACGAGTGCGTTGACGCATCTGCCCAAGTCTGCGTCGTCGCCAGGTCGATGGAGTAGCCCGGTCTCTCCGTGAACTACGAGATCACGAGGACCGCCAACAGCGGGAGCGACCACAGGAAGTCCTGAGGCCATTCCTTCCTGGATCACTTGACAGAAGGTCTCCCGCTCTCCGGGGGCCACGAGGATGTCTAGCGATGCCATTGCCGAACCCAAGTCCGTTCCACGCAACATCCCCGTGAAATGCGCATTGGGCAACAGCGCCTGCAACTCAGCCCTTTGCGGTCCATCGCCAATGACAACCAAGAGAATGCGGGGATCGTCGTGGATGACGCGCAGGGCTTCCACGCGCTTCTCAGGCGCTAACCGTCCGACGTAACCGACCACTACGCGCCCGGGATCGGCTGCAAGCCACGCCGTACGAAGATCCGGAGACCGATGGCGCGGATTGAACTGATCCGCATCGACACCTCGACCCCAAAGAGACACTCGTGTTACACCGAGCCTTGTGAGGTAATCCATGGACGCGCGTGATGGGACAAGGGTCAAATCCGCTTCCGCATGAATGCGCCTTAACATGCCATCCGCGAGAGCCCCCATTCCTGCCAGGCGATAGTGCCGAGCAAATCCAGATATGTCTGTCTGGTAGACAGCAACGGTTGGAACTTTCGACAGCAATGCTGCCCTGAGTGCCTGGTGACCGAGAATCAATGGCGAAGCAAGGTGCACCACATCTGGCTCCATGCGATCGAAGGTGTCGCGGATGGTGGAGGCAAGCGCACAACCGACGTCGATTCCCATGCCTGGAACACTGAAGGATCGAACTGAGTGAACAGTGATTCCATCTGCGGTCACGTGCGGAGATGGCGACGGCGCGATGATCTCAACGTGATGCCCTTGGCTCAACAGGTACCGTGATGCGCGAAGGACGGAACCGCTAACGCCGTTGACACGCGGAAGAAAGGACTCGGCAACTATCGCTACCCGCACGCTTCAAGGATTCTGTCAGGGCACATGCGGTCTTGTTACCCGTGAGTGACATGTCTGCGTATCTTGGGTGAACTCTTGGTCGCGGCGAATGTCGCGCTATGGCCAAGGCCCGGTGGCACTTAACGTTCGAGGCGTGGCTATCGCAGCTTTCTTCGATCTAGATAACACGGTAGTTCGCGGATCTTCGTTGCTACCGTTCGCATGGCAACTCGTTCGCACCGGTCATGTGAGTACCAGTGAGATGTTCCGTTTCGCGTCGATGAACGCCCGCTTTGTGTCCTCCCGAACTGAGTCAGCCTCTGGTCGTGAATACGTCTTGACGCGTGCTCTGGCCTTGGCGGCTGGTCAAAAGGTCTCCGATGTGGAGCAGTTGTGTGATGAGGTGGTTCCTCGAATCGTGCGAAGTCGACTCAATCCAGTCGTTGCAGCCGAGATCCGTCGCCACAAGCGTGAAGGCCATCAAACGTGGCTCGTCACAGCAAGCCCGAGCGAATTGGCTGTGCGAATTGCAAAGGAACTTGACATGACTGGCGGTATGGGTACCCAGGCGGAGCGGCTAGCAGGGGTTTACTCAGGCGAACTAGCCGGGCCGGTGCTGCACGGGCGCCACAAGGCAGAGGCCGTGTCCGCGCTCGCGGCAGTAGAGGATCTTGATCTTGCGCGGTGTGCAGCGTTCTCGGATTCGATCAACGACCTGCCGCTCCTGGCTCTGGTCGGACAGCCGAGCGTCGTAAATGCCAATCGCCGGCTGCGTCAGATCGCCCTTCGCAATGGTTGGCAAGTGCTCGGACCATCGGGGCGCGTTGCGCCTCACCGCGTCAATGCCTGTGCCTAACCAGGGCTAAGGTCCATGCGTGGATCTCGCACGCTGTTATCCATGGCCAGACGGGCCGTGGATGCGCTCCATGATGGTGATGACACTCGATGGTGCGACAGTCGGAGCAGATGGCTTAAGCGGATCGATCTCCGGTGTCGCCGACAAGCGCGTCTTCATGGAAGCGAGACGACTCGCGGACGTCGTGTTGGTGGGAGCGGGCACCATCCGCGCCGAGCGGTACCGACCCATGGTGGCCAAACCCGAGTGGCAGAAGGCGCGTTCGGAGCAAGGCCTGGCGTCGGCTCCGCAAATCGTCGTCGTCAGCGGACGATTGGATCTGCCGTGGGACGAGCCGATGTTCGGTGAATCGGCGTTGCCGGTGCTTGTGGCGACGTCGACCTCTGTAGATGCGGCGCAGGTGGAGATCGCTCGCGCCCATGCCGAGGTTGTCCAATTCGGTGATGGATCAGTCGATCTAGCTGCGTTGGTCGCGTGGCTGCACGAGCGCGGAGCCACGCGCATCGTCTGCGAAGGGGGTGAGGCGCTGCTCGACGCTCTCATCCAGTTGGACCTCGTGGATGAGATGGATCTATCGATCTCGCCGGTCCTTGCCGGTGCCGGGTATCTCCCCGATTCAGCTCGAGCCACGCAAGCTCCGTTTCCACGCTTCACCCTTGCGCACCAGTTCGTGGATGAGGGGTTCGTCTTCTGCCGATTTATCCGACGTTGAGCGAACATCCCCGCCAGGAATTTGGCATGCTGTCACGGTGACCTCGGGCGATATCGAGCAGATCCTGGCGGGACCGGACTCCACGGATTATCAGAACTACGTACGAACGTCGGAATTGCTGTCGCTGCAGAAGTCTGCGTCGGAACGTGCCCACCGGGACGAGTTGTTGTTCGCTGTCACACATCAAGCCTCCGAACTGTGGTTGAAATTGGCAATCGAGGATCTGCATGAGGCACGAACGTTGATGGAGGCGGGAAACATCACCCCTGCCGTGCGAATGCTCGCGCGAATCCGACTGGCGATCTCGTTGTGTGAAGAGAACCTCGACATGCTGGAACTCATGACTCCCTGGGAGTACCAGCAGGTGCGCACGGCGCTGGGTCACGGTTCGGGTTTCGATTCTCCTGGATTCAACTCGCTTCGAATTGACCTGCCGTCGTTGTTCCCCCCGTTCGAGAAGATCCTCGAGGAACGTGGGCTGACCCTTGCGCAGATGTACCAACGTCACGCGCAGAACGAGGATGTTCTTGCGCTGGCCGAGGCGCTGATGGATGTTGACGAAGCCCTTCTGGATTGGCGAGCTCGTCACGTTCGGGTTATCGAGAGGTCCATCGGCTTCGATGTGTCGGGAACACAGGGCACTCCCGTCGAGGTGGTCGCGAACTTGCGGGATCGCAAGACGTTCCCGGCGCTTTGGGAAGTACGCGCTCAGCTGTCGCGAATGGCGGAGAAGGAACTCGATTTCCCGTAACGGGGAGAAGCTTCAGAACGGTCGGTTAGGGTCGACCGATGCTCACCTTGCAGGCGCTAGCGGACCTGGTCGATCAGCATCGTTCGGACTTCGAACATCCCGTTGCACCCTTCCGTGTCGGTGACCGCAGCATCGATACCGACCTTGAGTCGGTCGTTATGGGTGTTGTCAACCTGTCTCGGGACTCGACCTACCGCGAGAGCATCGCCCCGACTTTCGAAGACGCCGTGCGCCGTTCGCTGATCATGAGAGCCCAAGGTGCGCATGTCATCGATGTCGGAGCCGAGTCCAGTCGGGCGGATGCTGCTCGCACGAACACCCGAGCTCAAATCGAGCAACTGGTCCCCGTGATTGGCGCACTGGTCGAGCACTCGGTACCCGTCTCGGTCGAGTCTTACGAGCCCGACGTGGTGCGGGCGTGTCTGCAGGCCGGAGCATCGGTCGTGAATCTCACCGGGACCAAGGACGAGGACGCCATCTATCGGGCGGTAGCGGAATTCGGTGCGTCGCTCGTCATGTGTTTCACCCCTGGGGAGACCGTGCGCGATGGCTTGGACGTTCGCATTCACGCCGATCCGATCCCGCCTTTGGTGGAGCACTTCGCCCCCCGCATCGAGCGCGCCCGTGACGCGGGTGTCGACAGCATCG
>CAYLOH010000014.1:6969-39238 GCA_964385255.1 uncultured Rubrivirga sp.
GAGCACTTCGCCCCCCGCATCGAGCGCGCCCGTGACGCGGGTGTCGACAGCATCGCCATAGACCCCGGGCTCGGCTTCTTCTACGGCTCCTCGATTGGTCCGATACGCAAGGCCCAGCACCAAGCCCAGGTCTTGTTGCACTCATTCCGACTGCGGCCACTCGGCGTCCCCGTGTGCCAGATCATGCCGCACGCCTTCGATGTGTTCCAAGAGGAGTTTCGCACCGCCGAGGGTGTATTCGCTGTTCTGGGACGACTGGGTGGCGTGGGCGTATTCCGCGTTCACGAGGTAGCTCGTGTGGTGGCGACCCTGCGCATGATGGATGTCGTGGGCACGACGTTGCCGGACACCCCGTAGTGGCGAACGTCTGCCCGACGGATTAGGTCGAAAGCCCTTTCGGTGACCGACACACCTAGGACAGGATGGGGGAGGAACCATCTATCCGTGTGATTGAGCGAAGGGAGTCTCCTGATGCCTACACGTGAGAACGGTCGGGCAAAGTCACGAGCCGAAAGAGACGCAGCGAAGCACAAACCACATCGCACCGAGGATCGCTTCTACAAGGCCAAGCACGACGCGCAACATGCCTGTGAGGATCTTCGGGCCCGCATTCAACGCTCGCACATTCATGCTGCGGTCCGGAAGGAGTTGTTGGCTGCCGTCTCCCGAGCAGAGGTGCGCATCAACGATGTGACGCTCACCCGCTCTCACCCCGGAGCACGCCTCCGCGAACTGACGAAGGAGGTGGGTCACCTCCAGGTGGCGGAAAACTGGCTTGCTGCCGCAGACCGGGTACTCGAGCGTCTAGGTCCGAACGGCGCCAAGGCGCAGCGCAGCGCAGTCGAAGAAGGTGTGGACACCGTCATGTGGCACATCCGCGCGGGCGAGTGGAATGGGCAACTCACGGCTGCGGTCACCGGACTACAACGCATCGTTCAGGACGCCGAGACGCTCGCAGCCAACTCCATCCAGCAGGCCGGGTGATCCACTGGCTCGTGCTCGCTGGAGGTGCCTCATCCAGATTCGGTCGCAACAAGTCCGACGCCGCACTCGATGGGCGGACATTGATCGATCACGCCGTGCACGCTGTGAAGTCGGCGGAGTTCTCTGCTGGCTGCACCATCGTCGGGCCGGAGCATTCGGGAGGCCCGGCCGCGGCCGTGGTCTCGGTCCTGTCTCGTGTCGATGCCCCACTCGTCGGCATCCTCGCTGTGGATATGCCATTCGCCGAACAGGTGTTGGGCAACATCATCACGATCGTCGAGGGACAAGCCCTGCTGGAGGAAGTCGACGCGTGGGTGCCGGTTGGGCCGGACGGTCGACGGCAATGGTTATGCGCGGTCTACCGCCGCAGTGCGCTCCAGCACGTTGCTGATGAACTCGACGATTGGCAGGGCGCCCCCTTCCATCGGTTGGTCGCGGGCTTGGTGACGACGCAGGTGCCCATCGCGTCGAGCACTAGCCTTCTGGACATCGACACTCCCGAGGACTACGCGCGAGCGGCCGACATCGCAAGAGATCCTCGGGCCTGACTGGGGAGTCACATGGAACAGCACCAGGCCGAACGCTTGGCCGCCTGGATCGCAGGCGTCGTCGAAGAGTTGGGTGTGCCAGCCCCGGACGGCATCGACGTGATCTTGGATGTCGCCAAGGACGCCGCGCACTCGATCGACAGGCCGGCCGCACCGGTCACCACCTACCTGCTCGGATATGCCGTGGCTCAGGGGGCTGATCCGAACGAGGTCGCCCAGACTCTCGCCCGGCTGGCGCGCAACTTCGATGGGTGAGACCTCCTGGTGGGCGGCACGCGAGGCCGCGGCTTCGATCGTGCAAGCGGCGCCCGCGTGCTCCGTCCGAGTGACCGACGCGTTGCGTCGCACGTTGGCGGCGGACGTTCGGGCGCGCGTTGATCTGCCGAGCTTCCCGACCGCCGCGATGGATGGCTGGGTCGTCGCGGGAGATGCTCCATGGACGGTCGTCGGAACCATCGACACGGGTGTCCCGCCAACCCGGGAATTGCAGCCCGGACAGGCGATGCGCATCGCCACCGGCGGACTGGTCCCGCCGGGGGCCGATGCCGTTATCCCGTGGGAGATCGCCGACATGGCCGGCGATTCGCTCGTCGCCCACGTTCCGGACAAGGTGCACATCAGGCCTGCGGGGGAGGAGTGTGTGCGCGGCGACGTCCTCGCCCTTCGAGGCGAGGAGGTCAACCCTGCACTTGTGGGCCTGATGTCCGCCGCCGGAGTCGACCACGTGGACGTATTCGAAGTGCCGCGCGTTGGCATCTTGGTTCTGGGTGATGAAGTCATGACGGCTGGTCTGCCGGGTCCTGGCCATGTTCGCGACGCGCTCGGCGTTCAATTGCCGGGTTGGATCACCGCGCTGGGTGGCGAGGTGTGCAGTTTGCGCAGTGTCGTGGACGATCAGACTGCCCTCGTGGCCGCGCTCAATGAGGCTGTGGCCGAGTCCGACGTGGTCGTTGCCACGGGAGGCACCGCTCGAGGACACCGCGACTTCCTGCGGACTGCGTTAGAGGAGGCGGGATCGGAATTCATCGTGGATGGTGTGGCGGTGCGCCCGGGTCACCCGATGATGCTCGCTCGTCATGGAACGACGCCCGTCGTCGGACTCCCGGGCAATCCGCTCAGCGCCCTCGTAGCTCTCGTCACCATCGTCGCTCCGATTGTCGATAGGTGGTTGGGTCGTAGTGGCGTCGAGCTCGCGCAAGTTCAGATGGCCGAAGCGATCGGACCCGCACGCAAGGAACTGACCCGCCTGATGGTCGGTCGCCGTGAACTCGGGGGCTTTCGACAGGTCAGCCACGTCTCTTCCGCCATGCTGCGCGGAATCTCGCACGCCGACGGTTGGGCCGTCATCCCTTCCGCAGGTGTTGGCGCAGGCGACGTGGTTCCGTGGATACCGGTGCCATGGACTCGCAGGGGATAAGGATTAACGGCGCGAGGACGCCATCCGGCCCGCGGCCTTGTGCAACTTGCTGGCACCGGTGAGTTCCTCCGCCATGAACTCACGCAACAAGTCGATGGCTCGGACAACCTTCTTGCTGCGCAGCGAGTAGTACACGTTCGCGCCCTCGCGGTCGGCCTGGACCACGTTACGGTCGCGCAGGATCGCCAAGTGCTGGCTCGTGTTGCTCTGGGACATCTCCAGGGCGTCGGCGATTTCATTCACCGTCATCGGTCCGTTGCGCAACTCGTTGATGATGAGCAGTCGTTTGGGATCGGCTATGGCCTTACAGATGCGGGCATGCAGATCGTGGATCTCCCGTTCGGTCTGCTTATCCATAGCCGGGGACTCTACTGCTCACTGGAGTCGTTGTCAGATCAGCGTCATACGGTGGTGGATGCGGCGCATTGGTTCTTGCCGATCTCGAGAGTCTCGATCTCTTCTGCGGACACCTTCTTGCCGGAGTTCACTTCGCGGATGGTGTCGTAGAAGTCCGGCGCGCTCGGCAAAGTTCCGACGATCTCCTCGACGAACGTGACTAAGTCCTCCTCGTTCAACAACGTGGACTCGAAGACTTGTCCGAGGGTGGTCCTCACCATGCCGTCGGCCCCCATTTCCTCGGCAGTGGACCAGTGAGCCGGCAGGACCGTGGTCGCCGGATCGAGCGGCCGGAGTTTGTTGTTCACGGTGTAGTAGAGCTCGCGAGCGAGTTCGTCGGCCTTGCCGGTCAAATCGGGGCGACCGACGCCGCGGACGAAGACCGTGTCGCCGGTCAGCAGCAGGTGTCCGGGAATGTGCACGCAGGTGGTGCCGGGGGTGTGCCCGGGCATCTTGATGGCGAAGGTCGCGACCGTGTGACCTCCCAGATCGATCTCGGTTCCATCCTCCAAGGGCTCGTTCGGGAAGGGCACCGAACCACCTGCGTCCTCCAAGGGCAGGTGGTACTTCGCGCCGACCCTCTCCGCAAGGTCGGGACCGCCGCTGATGTGGTCGGCATGGACGTGCGTGTCGATCACGTGCGTGATCGTCATGCCCTCGCTGGCGGCCAGGTCGATGTAGAAGTCGAGGAATCGAGCCGGATCGACCACGATCGCGTCCTTTCCGGGCACCCCGATCATGTAGGACAGACAGGCCTTCGACGGCCGAAGGATCTGCCAACCGACCACGCCCTCGGGTAGGCAATTCAGTGGCTCGGGTACGAGGAGTTCGGCCCAGGCCGCGGTCCCGCCCACCAGGCTGCGGGCGTCGACACCCTCGTCGGCGAGCAAGTCCAGCAAGAGGTCGCTTCCGTTGCCGTGGGCACAGACCACCACCGAATTCGCCGGCACTTCCTTGGCGAGGTCCTCGACGCCTTCGACTGCCATCCAGATAGGCACGTTCTTCGTGGGTACCGGCCTGGTGCCCTCGACCTGCCAGGTGGCGAACTCGTCCTGGTTCCGAACGTCCAGGATGAAGGGCACCTCTTGGTTGGCGATCTCGTCGTAGAGCTCGCGGGGGGTGATTGTTCCAGGCATGCGGTCCTCCATTGCTCGCCCGTGAGGCGTGACGCGCGCCCTTTCGGGTGCATCGGCATATGCGCAGACGCTAATACGAGATGGGGCGCCTGTGGGTCAATTCCCCCGTTTTTCCGGGAAATGATCGGAAGCCCTTGCTTACGGCTGTCCGGACATCTACCGTCGTCCTTGTCCTGAGGAGGGCCCATGACCGACAGCCGCGTCAACACCGAGCCGGAGTCCATGACGATCATCGCCTTCAGCGGTGATCTCGACAAGCTCTGGCCGACCATGATCTTGAGTTCCACCGCCGCAGCGAACGGCATGGACGTCACCGTCTTCTACACCTTCTGGGGTCTTTTCCCGCTGGTCAAGGACGATGTCCGCATCACCGGCTATGACGCCATGACCAAGATGCTCGCCGGCATGAACGCCCCGGGCATGAAGAAGGCAAAGCTGTCCAAGCTGAACATGGGCGGCATGGGTAGCTGGATGATGCGAAAGGTGGCCAAGAAGAACAACCTGATGCCACCGGAGGATCTGTTCGCGATCGCCCAGGACATGGGAGTGCATATGTGGCCGTGTCAAATGACCATGGACCTGCTCGGTATCGAGAAGGACCAGATGGTCGAGGGTCTAGGCGAACCTGTGGGGGCTGCCACTGCATTGAAGAAGATGTCCAACTCGAACATCAGCTTGTTCATCTAGAGAGAGGCACGAGTTATGTCAGATCCCAAGACGACGGTCGATGCAAAGGGTCAGTCATGCCCGATGCCCGTTCTCATGACGGCCAAGGCCGCCAAGGAACTCGCTCCCGGTGAGACCATGCTGATCGAAGCGACCGATAACGGTGCGCGCTCGGACATCCCCGCGTGGGTGGAGCAGACGGGTAACGAACTCGTCGAGTCCAGCGAGGACGGTGGCGTGATGCGCTTCCTCGTTCGGAAGAAGTGATTGCGTGCGCTACGGCTTCGCAATAGACCAGCGCACCTGCATTGGTTGTCACGCCTGCACGGTGGCATGCAAGACGGAGCACGACATCCCCGTCGGTCAATTCCGAACGTGGGTGAAGTACGTGGACAAGGGGGAGTACCCCACGACCACGCGCGAGATGGGCGTGATGCGGTGCAACCACTGCACGAACGCGCCTTGTGTGAAGGGTTGTCCCACCAACGCGCTTTTCATTCGTGACGATGGGATCGTCGATTTCGACAACCAACTGTGCATCGGATGCAAGATGTGCATGCAGGCCTGCCCGTACGACGCCATCTACATCGATAAGAACACGAACACCGCCGCCAAGTGCAACTTCTGCGCCCACCGAATCGATCAAGGTCTCGAACCAGCCTGCGTGCAGGTCTGCCCGACCGAATCGATCTGGATGGGTGACATAGATGATCCCACCAGCGGTATCAGCAAGTTCCTCAGCATCGAACCGATCAACGTTCGCACACCCGAGCAGGGCACCCGTCCGAACGTTTACTACGTAGGCGCCGACCAGACGGTGCTCGACCCGCTGGCCGCTCCGGTGGATGGCAGTTACCTGTGGGCCAATGCCGACCCGCTGCGGTTGGAGACGGCCGCCGAACTTCCGGGAGATCCGCTCACCAATGCGCGATTGACCTTGAACACCGCGCACCCCAGACCGTGGGGATGGAAAGTCTGGACCTACCTGTGGACTAAGTCCATCGCAGCTGGTGCGCTCATGCTCGCCGGCTTGATGGTGCTGCTGTTGGGGGATACCGGTGCCCTGGTCAGCACCGTGGCTCCCTTCTTGACCTTGGCGTTCTTGTTCCTCACGGCAGTGCTTCTCATTTGGGATCTCAAGCAGCCCAAGCGCTTCATCTACCTACTCGATCCCCGCAAGATCAATCGCACGTCGTGGCTGGCGATCGGTGGCGTCTTCCTCGGACTCGGCTCCGCGGTCGCTGGGCTGTGGTTCCTCATCGGCGCTGCTGACCTGCTCAACATCGCCGACTTCACCAGTTGGCTGAGTGTGCTGGCGTGGCCGGCAATCCCAGTCGGGGCCATGGTGGCGGGCTACACGGCCTTCCTCTTCGGTCAAGCCGAAGGACGCGACCTGTGGCAGTCGCCGGTCTTGTTCTGGCACCTGCTTGCTCAGGCCGCAATGGTCGGCGCCGGAGCACTTCTCGTCGTTGGCGCGGTGATCGGAGCAGAAGCAGCGACGATGCAGTGGCTCGCCTGGGCACTGATCGTGGGAGTCATCGCGCATGTGTTGATCACTGCCGTCGAGTTCGGAGGCAACCACTCCACCCGCAATGCCGAAATCGCCGCGCACGCGATCACCCACGGCCGCTACCGCCTGCAGTTCTGGGGCGGCTCGATCTTCCTCACGGTCGTTGCCGGGCTCATCGCGCTGCCGACGGCCCTCGGGGGCGAGATCGTCCTGGCCGCGCTCGCTGGTCTGATCGTTCAACCCGCCCTCGTATTGCACGAGCGGGTGTTTGTCATGGCCGCGCAAGATCCGCCGCTGTCCTAGACCCGTAGTCACGCACGCAACAGTCGAGAGGTAGAGATGACGCCACGCGATCCGGAGACCATGCACCGGCCTGCAGCTTCGCCGGTCGGTCCGGACAACCCTGAGCATTACGGGCTGCGCATTCGAGAGACTGTCTCGAACTACCCACCGGTCGACCAGTGGGACGACGTTGTCATGTACGACGCCAAGGCCCACCCCCGAAAGGTCGAGCGGCATTACATGCTCGTGCCCACGACCTGCTTCAACTGCGAATCCGCCTGCGGACTTCTGGCCTTCGTCGACAAGGAAACCAAAGAGGTCGTCAAGATCGAAGGTAACCCCGCCCATCCCGGATCGCGCGGCCGGAACTGTGCCAAGGGCCCTGCGACGATCAATCAGACGAGCGATCCCGAACGCATCCTGTATCCGCTCAAGCGAACCGGTAAGCGCGGCGAGGCGCAGTTCGCGCGAGTTTCGTGGGATGACGTCCTCGACGACATCGCCGGCCGGATCCGGAAGGCAATCCAGGAGGATCGTCGCAATGAAGTCATGTACCACGTGGGGCGCCATGGTGAAGACGGCTTCATCGAACGCGTTCTGTTGACCTGGGGCGTCGACGGCAACAACACGCACACCAATATCTGCTCGGCCGGTGCACGTTTCGGTTATTCGATGTGGGGCGGCTATGACCGTCCTTCGCCGGACCACGAAAACGCCAATGTCATCCTGCTCATTTCGGCTCACTTGGAGTCCGGTCACTACTTCAACCCGCACGCCCAGCGCATCATGGATGCCAAGGTCCGCGGCAACGCGAAACTCGTCGTGATGGACCCGCGCCTGTCCAACACCGCTTCGCATGCGGATGAGTGGATATCGGCGTGGCCAGGTACAGAGGCGGCACTCTTGCTCGCCACCGCCTCGTATCTCATGCGCACCGATCAGGTGGACTGGAACTACGTCCATCGATGGGTGAACTGGTCCACCTACATGAGCGAGCTGCATCCTGATCAGCCGGCGAACGATTTCGAGGTCTTCAAGTCGGCCCTCACCGACGATTACTCCAGGTACACCTTCGAGTTCGCCGCTCAGGAATGCCGCATCCCCATCAAGCAAGCCGAACGCTTCGCCAAGATCATCGCGACCGCCAACGGCAAGTTGGCTGCGCACACCTGGCGCGCGGCATCGGCGGGCAACCTGGGCGGCTGGACGGTGGCTCGTGCGCTGTTCTTCCTGACAGTCCTCACCGGCAGCGTCGGTCAGAAGGGTGGCACCAGCCCCAACGGCTGGAACAAATTCATCCCGCACGGACCGTCGATGCCCGGTGGCCACAACTCATGGAACGAGTTGCTGTGGCCGGCGGAGTTCCCGATGTCGACGAACGAACTTTCGATCCTGCTGCCGCACTTCCTGCTGGACGGACGCGGAAAGGTCGATACGTACTTCTCCCGCGTGTATAACCCGGTGTGGACCAACCCCGATGGCTTCACCTGGATCGAAGCGCTCTCCGACGAGAACCTCGTCGGTTGCCACGTAGCCATGACTCCCACGTGGAACGAGACCGCGGTATGGGCTGACTACGTCCTACCTTTCGGTCACAGCACCGAACGGCACGACACCCAGTCCTACGAGCAGTACGCCGGCAAATGGCTCGGATTCCGGCAGCCGGTTCGCCGTGTCGCTCTGGAGAAGATGGGCGAGAAGATCGGTGATACGCGCGACGCCAACCCCGGCGAGGTGTGGGAAGAGACCGAATTCTGGATCGAGTTGTCGTGGCGAATCGACCCCACGGGCGAACTCGGCATTCGCAAGTACTTCGAAGCACCGGGGCGTCCCGGTGAGAAGGTGACAGTCGACGACTACTACGGCTGGATCTTCGACAACCAGGTGCCGGGACTGCCCCAGAAGGCCGAAAAGCTCGGACTCACTCCGCTGGAGTACATGCGCAAATACGGCGCGGTGGAGATCGCGACGGATCTGTACCGCCAAGACGAGCGTCCGCTGACCGATGCCGAACTCGAGGGTGCGGTTCCTGATGAGAACGGTGTTTTGCGCAAACCGATCACCCCGGAGACCCAGAAGCCACTCGTGGGCGAACCCGGCGCGGTGGGCGTGCAACTCGAGGATGGTTCGAAGGTGGCAGGCTGGCTCACGCCATCGCGCAAACTCGAACTCTTCTCGCCGTCTATGGCCGAGTTCGGATGGCGCGAATACGCGACGCCGTGTTACATCACCTCGCACGTCTCTCATCACGAACTGGACGAGGAGTCCGGTGAGATGGTGTTGGTGCCCACCTTCCGATTGCCCACGTTGATCCACACCCGTTCGGGCAACGCCAAGTACCTGAACGAGATCAGCAATAAGCATCCGCTGTGGATGAACCCGATCGATGCCAAGCGCCTGGGTCTGCAGACCGGCGACATGGTGCGAGTTACCACCGAGATCGGCTACTTCGTACCGCGCATCTGGGCCACTGAGGGCATTCGTCCGGGCGTCTCGGCGCTGTCCCACCACATGGGCCGCTGGCGCACCACCGACGACGCCGGTAGCCGCTGGGTGACGGGCAAGGTGGACGTTGGCAAGCTGGAGGACGGTCGTTGGCGCCTTCGATACAAGGAGGGCGTCAAGCCCTTCCTCAGCGATGATCCCGACTCTGCGCGCATCACGTGGGAGGACCCGGGTGTTCACCAGAACCTCGCCTTCGCCGTGCACCCGGACACGTGGTCCGGCATGCATTGCTGGCACCAAAAGGTGCGCATCGAAAGGGCGCACGAGGAGGACAAGTACGGCGACGTGGTCGTCGATACCGCGAAATCGCGCGAGGTGTACCGCGAGTGGATGGCCAAGACGCGTCCGGGCCCCACTGCCCAAGGTCTGCGTCGGCCACTGTTCATGATGCGCCCGGTGATGCCGCAGGTGCGGGCCTACTACACCGACGACCGCGCCTAACGCGTTCGCGTTCCCGTCCCCGTCGTGACGGCGGATGTGGCCGCAGACCCTGGATCTCCGCGGCCACGTCGGATGCTTCAACGGGGGTTTGGCAGGCTGCGCGCGTGAGCGTGCTGTGGAATCCGACCGAGCAGCATGGTGCTGCGATGAAACGTTGGCTGCGCGCGAGCGGTTCGAGGGATTACGCGGCCGCGCATGCAGCGAGTGTCGCTGATCTGGACACCTTCTGGTCATGGGCGTGGGACGAGTGCGGCATCGTCGGGCACAAGGGCGATGTGGCCTACGACGGCGGCGACATGCTCGACGCTCGCTTCTTTCCGCAGGCGCGATTGAACGTCGTCGACACCCTCCTTGCTGGTGATCCCGATGTCGAGGTCCTGGTCGGACTCGACGAAGCAGGTGATCGCCGAAGTTGGACCAGAGGGCAGTTGCGCAGTGAGGTTGCGAGTGTGGCGGCGACGATGCGCGATGCCGGGCTGCAGGCCGGTGATCGGGTGGCCGCGTGGGCGCCGAATGTCCCGGAAGTGGTCATCTGGGGGTTGGCTGCTTTGTCCTTGGGAGCGGTGGTGAGTACGGCATCGCCGGATTTCGCACCCGCAGCGGTGCTGGATCGATTCGGTCAGGTGCAGCCCCGGCTGCTCCTCGTCGGCTCGACCTACACCTATGGGGGGCGCGAGTTCGACCTGCGCGATGGGGTGCCCGAGGTTCTGGCGGGTCTGTCGAGCATCCGGCGCGTCGTGGTGATCGGCGGAGAACTCGGGGAGGGCTCCGAATCGTGGACCTCGTGGGTGAATCGCAGCGAGAAGCTGCGGACACTGCACGTGCCGTTCGATCACCCGGGATTCATTCTGTTCTCCAGTGGTACCACGGGTGCACCGAAGTGCATCGTCCACAGTGCAGCGGGAGTGATGCTCAAGGACCTCGTTGAGCAACGCATCCACCTGGACATCTCTCCGGGCGATCGTGTCGCGTACTACACCACCTGTGGCTGGATGATGTGGAACTGGCTCGTGATGGTCTTGGGGACCGGCGCTGCGATCGTCACGTACGACGGGCAGCCGATGTATCCGATGACCGATCGGCTGCTCGCGATGACTCGAGAAGAGAAACTGACGTTTCTCGGGGTGTCCGCGAAGTACATCGAAAGCCTGCGAGAGAAGTCCGTTCAGGGCGGATCACTACCCGAATTGAGAACGATCGCCAGCACGGGCTCACCACTGTCTCCCGAACTGTTCGACTTCGTCTACGACCGCATCTCGCCCCACGTGCACCTGGCATCCATCTCGGGAGGTACCGACATCTGCGGCTGCTTTGTGCTGGGCGTGCCGATCCTGCCGGTGATGCGCGGTGAGATCCAAGGAGCAGCGCTGGGCATGGACGTTCGTATCGTGGATGAGGATGGCCGGGAAGTGGAGTCGCACGAACGGGGTGATTTGGTCTGCGCCTCACCCTTCCCCTCGCGGCCGATCGGGTTTTGGAATGACCCCGACGGCTCCCGTTTCCAGGCTTCCTACTTCGATCGATTCCCGGGGCGATGGACGCACGGTGACTTCATCTCCCGAACCGATGCGGGCGGATTCGTCATCCACGGACGCTCCGATGCCACCTTGAATTCCGGTGGTGTTCGCATCGGTACTGCGGAGATCTACCGAGTGGTGGACGCCATGGACGAGGTTTCCGAATCCGTCGTCATCGGACGACGGTCAGGATTCGACACTCGGATAGTCCTCTTCATCGTCCTTGCGCCTGGAGTTGAACTCGACGACAGACTTCGCGATCGAATTCGCATGCAAATCCGCGAGAACGCGAGTCCGCGCCACATGCCGGATCAGGTAGTGGCTGTCCCTGCCGTACCTCGGACGGTGACGGGCAAGCTGGCCGAACTCGCGGTGACGGACGTCGTCAACGGTGACCCTGTACGCAATACCTCTGGCTTGGCGAATCCGGAATCGCTGGCTGCCTTCGCTAGCTGGGCTAGCACGGCGCACTAGTCGCGCGGAGCGGCCGTCGTTCCGCGCTTCAAGAGTTCGGGTTCCAGCACGATCGAGCGATCAGTCACCTTGCGACCTTCGAGTCGATCGAAGATCCGCTCAGCACCGAGGCGACCCATCTCGGTCAGAGGCTGAGCGATCGTGGTCAAGCTGAGGGTGCGGAGTGCGCCGAGCGCCACACCGTCGTAGCCGATGATGGAAATGTCGTCTGGCACACGCAACCCGAATTCCTGGCACGCCGCCATCGCCCCGATGGCCGATATGTCGTTGCTTGCGAAGATGGCGGTCGGCGCCGATCCCTCACTCAGCAGAAAGCGCGCAGCCTCCAGGCCGCCCAGATTGGTGAGGTCTCCCGGACCCACGCGAATCCGGTCGCCGAGGCCGGCCGCCGTCATCTCCTCACGGTAGACGCGCTCGCGGATCACACCCGGTTCCAATGTGCCACCGGAAACGTGGGCGATCTCGGTGTGGCCGAGGTCGAACA
This sequence comes from uncultured Rubrivirga sp., assembly GCA_964385255.1. Classification (GTDB taxonomy): domain Bacteria; phylum Actinomycetota; class Actinomycetes; order S36-B12; family S36-B12; genus S36-B12. The sequence goes on from CAYLOH010000014.1 coordinate 19,330, forward strand.
GATGACGCATGGCCATCCGAGCGCCCGCTTCGTCGTCGGTCGTCACGGTGTCGATGCCCGGTCCGGTGATTCCGCGCAGGGTCAAGATGACCGTGGGCACCTCGGCGGCGAGTGATCGCACAGCCGGTGCGGGAAGACGATGGGAGATCAGCATCAGTCCTTCCACCTGGAATTCCAGGAGCTTGGACAGTTCTGTGCTCTCGAGTTCGGGATCACGTTCACCGGAAACCAGCATCGTGTTGTAACCGCGACCGCGAATCACTCCGTAGGCCCCGTGGAGCACCTGGGGGAAGATCGGGTTGTCGATCTCCGCCATGTTTATGCCGATGGTGCGGCTACGCCTGTCGGCCAGGCTGCGGGCGGTCGCATTCGGTCGATACCCCAACTCCACGACGGCTTTCTCGATCGCCTCTCTGCTGGCGTCGCTGACCTTGGACGAACCACGAAGGGCCAGTGAAACGAGGGACTTGGATACGCCAGCGCGCGCGGCGACGTCGTGGATTGTCGGACGTCGCTCTCCTGGACGATCAACCATCGGTCACCTCCTGCACCTGCACCGTTCGTCCACTACGTGCGGAGACCTCACAGGCGACGGCCGCGCGAATGGCTGCCAAGGCGGCCTGCGGGGGACATGGGTTCGGCGCACCGTCCACCATGTCCACGAAAGCGGTGGACTCCGCTCGGAAGGCATCGCGGAAGCGGTCGACGAATCCTGTGTACGGGCTCACATCAATCGTGACGTCCGGTCCATCCAGAGTCCGCAGCGGTGTACGAGCCGTGATCCCGGCACTGAGGGAGTCGCGCGAACCGAACGCTTCCACGCGCACGTCGTGTCCTCGAGCATCGTGACGGGCGCCGGAGATGGAGGCCGGTACGCCCGATTCGGTGACGGCGATGATCCGCGTGATGTCAGCGTCGTCGTACTCCGCGTAGTCCCCCTCGCCGCGGATCGCGCGGGTCGCCTGCACGGTCTCGATGGGAGAACCGCTCAACCATGCGACGAGATCAAGATCGTGCACGTGCAGATCCTTGAAGATGCCTCCACTACCGGCAAGGAAGTTCCGGCCCGGCGGAGTGTGGTCACGCGAGGTCATGGTGAGGTCGTACAACTGCCCGATGCTGCCGTCTGCGATCGCCCGGTGAATGCGAGCGATGCCTCCGTCGAATCGTCGTTGGAAGCCGATTTGCATGGAAACACCCGCCCGCTCGACGCGAGTGCAGATGCGCTCTGTTTCGGCGATGGTCAACGCAATGGGCTTCTCGCACAGAAGGGGCTTGCCGTGGTCGAGCAGCGAGTTGATGAGGTCCGCGTGTGCATCGGTCGCCAAGGCCATGACGTATCCGTCGGCTTCGCATCGTTCAGCATCGGTCCAGTCGACGACGACGCCGCCGATCCGATCGGCCAGGGCCTGCGCCCGGTTACGCGTTCGGTTGGCGACGAGGACCTCGTCCACTCGGGGATCGGCGGCCAGATCGCTCGCTCGAATGTCACCCATCCGACCTGCGCCGACCACCAGAATGCGCATCGCCTCACCGACCCCCATGCGTCTCGTCGGTGCTCGGAGGCACCTTGCCCAGGACTGCCAAGTGTGACACGATCGCGGAGCATTTTGGACCGTTCCAAGGAGTCGGTATGGGCGCAGCGGGAACGCCGGAGGTGGTCACTGTCGGGCGGGTCAGCGTCGACCTGTACGCCCAGGAGATAAATGCCGCCTTCACCGATCCGCAGACCTTCCGCAAGTCGGTGGGAGGCAGTCCTACCAACGTGGCGGTCGCGGTCGCCCGTTACGGACATTCGGCCGCCGTCGTCACCAAGGTAGGAAGCGACGCGCTCGGCGACTACGTCATTGCGCGGCTGAGCGAGTGGGGAGTCGACACCTCGTTCATCGGACGTGACGCCAACGCTCTGACTCCCGTGGTGCTCGCGGCACTCGCGCCTCCGGAGGACCCGCAGATCATCTTCTATCGGGGGCCGGCCGCCCCGGATACGACTGTGACGATGAAGGACGTTCCGGGGTCCACCGTCCGCGAGTGCCGTGTGTTGTGGATGAGCGTCGGTGCCCTGGCGCAAGGCAGTACGGCTGACGCCTCCTTTCACTGGCTCTCCGCACGCGGACGCCCCGTGGACAAGGACACCGTCCTGGACTTGGACTACCGGCCGTCGATGTGGCCCAGCATCGAGGTTGCGCGTGAAGCCGCGTCTCGGGCGATCGCCGATAGCACCGTGGTCGTGGGTAACCGTGCCGAATGCGAGATGGCGCTCGGCATCTCCGACCCGGACGGTGCCGCCGACGAACTCCTCGCTCGCGGTGCGCGATTGGCCATCGTCAAACTCGGGGGAGGAGGCGTGCTTTTGGCCGACGCCCAGGTACGCGTGCGGGTTGCTCCTGTGCCGATCGATGTGTTGTGTGGACTGGGGGCCGGTGACGCCTTCGGCGGTGCACTCGTGCACGGCCTGCTGTCCGGCTGGGACGTGGAGCGCATAGGGGAATTCGCCAATGCAGCCGGTGCCTACGTGGCCACGCAATTGACGTGCGCGGATGCGATGCCTACTGCGCAGATGGTGGAGGAATTGATCGCGCGCTCCCGATCGGAAGGTGACGTCCAGTGAAGACGTTGGAATCACGGGATTATCAAGCGCTCGTCGAGGCTCGTATCCGACAGCCGGAGTCCTTGGTGACGGCACTGCGCCAGCGCAGGCGCCGCGAACTGGTCGGCCCCGATGGCAACCTGCTGATCATCGCCGTCGACCACACGGCGCGCGGAATGCTCGCGGCAGGCTCGGACCCCCTCGCTGTCGCCGACCGTTACACGCTCTTGGACCGGGTCATTCGCGCGCTGGCGACCCCCGGCGTCGATGGTGTCATGGCGAGCGCCGACATCTTGGAGGAACTGGCGTGGCTCGGCGCCCTCGAAGGCGTGGTGGCCATCGGGACGATGAACCGTGGGGGGATCATCGGTGCACGCTGGGAACTCGACGATCGACTGACCGCCTACGACGCGGATCACATCGCGGAATACGGGCTCGATGGCGGCAAGACCTTGCTGCGCATCGAGGACACGGATCCAGGTGTTGCTCGCACCTTGGAGATGGTTGCGGCTATCTCGACGCAGTTGGCGGATCGAAAACTGATGAACATGATCGAGCCACTGCCCTACCTGATCGACGAGAACGGGCGCGCCCGGTTGGACTCGTCGACGGAACGACTCATCAAGGTTGTCGCGATCGCGTCCGGCTTGGGTTCGTCGTCGGCCTACACATGGCTGAAATTGCCCGCTTCGCCGGACATGGCCCAGGTCGCTGCCGCGACCACGATGCCCATACTCATGCTGGGTGGCGACCCGGGGGCGGATGCCTCGCGCACCTTCGCCGGGTGGCGGGCCGCCATGGCCGAACCCAACGTGCGCGGCTTGGTGGCCGGCCGAGCTCTGGTCTACCCCGAGAATGGCGATGTGGAAGGTGCGGTCGCCGCCGCGGCGCGCATCGTGCATGGGGACGGAGAGCGATCGTGAGCACCGAACGCAGGTGGTTGATTCCCGCCGGTAGTGCCAGCGAGGGACGTGCGGACCTGCTCGTTACTCCGGAGTCCGCTGGCTGGACCTATTGCGGAATGCGCGTGTACACGCTGCGTTCGGGTGACCCCGTGACATTCACACTCCAGGGTGAGGAAGGGGTCCTGGTCTCGCTATCTGCACAAGACTTCCTCGTGAGCGTCGATGGTCAGGAATTCCCGATGCGAGGACGCGAAGGGGTCTTCGCTGCGGTGTCGGACTGGATGTACTTGCCGCTAGATGCGACGGTAACCGTCGTCGGAGACGGTGGAGAGGTCGCAATCGTCACCGCACGCGCATCGAGGGTGTTCCCGGTGTACTACGGCCCGGCGGAGTCGGTTTCCGTCGAAGTGCGCGGGGCCGGACGTTCGACGCGTCAGGTGACGAACTACGCCACTCCCGATTCCTTCGCGGGCGCGGACAAGATCAACGTATGCGAGGTCTTGACTCCCGGGGGCAACTGGTCCTCGTGGCCTCCGCACCGGCATGACGGCATCGGTGACTGCGCGACGATGAACGAGGAGATCTATTACTTCCGCATCGGTCGAGAGGACCGGCCACACGGTGACCCCACCGGCTCGGGGCTGTTCCGCCTCTACACCGTCGACGGCAGTCACGATGAAACGATCAGCGTCGTCGACCAGGACACGTATCTCGTCCCCGAGGGGTATCACGGACCAACGGTGGCCAATCCGGAATACCCCATGTACTTCCTCAATGTGCTGGCAGGTCCCGGTGCCGAACGCACGATGGCTTTCTGTGACGATCCCTCGCACCATTGGATCCGCGAATCCTGGGCGGATCAGGCCCCCGATCCTCGGCTGCCGATGACGTCGGCCGCCGGACGAGTGAGATAGGTGATCCATGAAGAAGACAGTCGGTGTCGCCGTACTCGGCCTTGGGTGGATGGGACAGGCGCACAGTCGATCGATGCTGCGCATCCCGTCGCTGTTCCCCGACCGATCGGTTACTCCACGTTTGGTCGTGTGCGCGGATACCGAACCGTCACGGCGCACTCGCGCGGTCGAGGACTTCGGATTCGAGCGATCGGTGGAGGACTGGCGAGAAGCCGTCAATGCGGACGACGTGGACGCCGTCTGGGTTACTGCTCCCAACATGCTGCACGTCCCCATGATCGAGGCAGCAACCGCCGCTGGAAAAGCCGTCTTCAGCGAGAAGCCGATCGGAGGCAAGCCCGAGCAAGCCGTGGCTGCGTATCAGGCGGCAACTGCGGCGAACGTCCCCACAGGTGTCGGATACAACTACCTCTGGGCGCCTTTGGTCATCCACGCCAAATCGATCATCGAGTCCGGGCAGTTGGGTGAGATCACGCACTACCGCGGGCATTTCCTGTCGATGTACGGCAGCGACGAACTGGGGCTGCTCACCTGGCGCTTCTTCTTGGATCAAGCCGGATACGGCGTCACGAGCGACATATTGAGTCACTCGGTCTCGATGGCCCAGTTCCTCGTTGGACCCATTACCGAAGTGATCGGCATGAAGAACACCACCATCACCCACCGGCCGTTGGCGCAAGGTGCCGCGGGACATTACGGCCGTGGCAAACCCGAGGACCCTAAGGGCGCAGTGGAGAACGAGGACTTCGCCTCGATGCTGTGCACCTTCGCCAATGGTGCGACGGGATCCTTCGAGGCCAGCCGGACGATGGTGGGTCCGGAGAGCCAGAACACGTTCGAGGTGTACGGAACCAAGGGCGCTCTCGCGTGGAACCTCGAAACGATGAACGAACTGCGCTACTACCGCCTCACCGAGGACCCCAGTTCGGGGTACACGACCATCTACGGCGGCGATCGGTTCCCCTTCCACGGAGCCTTCGTGCCCGGTCAGGCGAATGCGATCGGATTCGAGGACCTGGTGGCCATCGAAGATCACGTGTTCCTGGAATCCCTGGCCGGTGGAAGCCGATTCAGCCCGGGATTTCGAGAGGCTGTTGACGTCGTGAGCGTGCAACAGGCGTTGATAGACTCGTGGACATCCAGACGTTGGGAACCTGTTGTCGATCTGGCGCCCTGAGGGGTCGGTACCGCGGTAACGAGTTGGTAACTGATGGGCAGGTCGGCTTCCCAACGCCCCTGTGATCCATAACACTACGGAATATTGGAGCGTTCCAAAGACTTCTGGTCGATGGGTATTCCCGGAGCCGGAGGTCGGCGGTCGCAACGTAGTGACGATGCGTCCATCGGACGCCAAGGAGGTCATTCATGAAGGTAGGCAAGTTGGCCATCGCCGCAGTCGCGGCGTCGGCTCTCGTTCTGGCGGGCTGTAGCTCCGACAGTAGCGATAGCGCAGCTGAGGGAGATACCGCAGCGGCCGAGGGCTCCGGCTCGGGTCCGGATAACTCCGAGTTCAAGATCTGCATGGTCACCCATGGCGACGGCGGCGGCTTCTGGTCGGTTGCCAAGGCTGGTGCCGACCGCGCTGCAGCCGACCTGGGTGTCGACTTCAGCTACCAGGAGACCACCAACGACGCCGAACTTCAGGCGCAGTTGATCGAGGCCGACGTAGCCGCTGGCTGCGAGGGCATCGCCGTCTCCGCCCCGAACCCCGATGCACTCAAGGACGCCCTGGCGGCGGCCGAGGCTGCTGGTGTTTCCATCGTGACGATGAACTCCGGTAGCAAGGTGTTCAAGGACCTGGGTGCGTTCACTCACGTCGGTCAGGACGAGTTCATCGCAGGTCAGGAAGCGGGCTTGAAGTTCAAGGAAGCCGGCGTGACCAAGGTGCTCTGCCCGATCCAGGAGCAGAACAACATCGGTCTGCAGGAGCGTTGCGATGGTGCCGCTGACACCTTCGGCAACGTCGAGAACCTGCAGCTGAGCGCTGGTCTGGGTGACCTCGCCCAGAGCCAGGCGGAGATCCAGGCCGCCCTCGAGGCGGATCCGTCGATCGACGGAATCTTCGCCCTGAACGCGGACATCGCCACGGCGGCGGCTCAGCCAGCCGCTGCGGCCGTGGGCCGTGACATCACGATCGGCACGGTCGACCTCTCCGGTGACGCCGTTCAGGCGATCGCCGATGGCGACCTCGCCTTCGCGATCGACCAGCAGCAGTACGCACAGGGCTACATGTCCGTCGTGTTGCTGTACCTGAACCTGCTCAACGGACACGAGCTCGGTGGTGGACAGCCGATGTACACCGGCCCGGGCTTCGTCGTTCAGGAGAACGCCGAGCTGGTCCAGGAATTGGCCGCAAACGGCACTCGCTAGTCCGAGTCCGTTGCTAGGTTCCGTGGGCGAGGCGCACAGCGCCTCGCCCACGGTCTAGCGGCCCGAAGTTTGGGGAGTTCGTATGTCGACCAGCACCATTTCCGCTGATGAGCGGGTAGCCAAGACCAGCGCCATCACCAGGTTGATGCGCCGCCCCGAGATCGGTGCCCTGATGGGCCTGATCGTCGTGTACATCTTCTTCTCCGTCGTCGATCAGACGGGCACCTTCTCCAGTCTCACCGGCGCTGCTCGCTGGACCGACGTCGCGGCCACCACGGGCATCGTCGTGGTGGCAGTGTCGCTGCTGATGATCGGCGGGGAGTTCGACCTGTCGGCCGGTGTGATGATCGGCACCGCCGGCCTGTTCGCCGGACTACTGATCACCGAATACAACATGGGCGTCTGGCTCGCGATCGTCCTCACCTTCATCTTCGCCGCCGGTATCGGATTCACGAACGGTTGGCTGGTCATGACGACGGGCCTGCCGTCCTTCATCGTGACGCTTGCGATGTTCTTCTCGTTGCGAGGCATCAACCTCGGCGTCACCAAGGCCATTACCGACACCGTTCGCGTCGCGGGCGTAGACGAGGGTGCCGGATTCGACAGCGCGCGCGTGGTCTTCGCGTCGGAGATCATCCCGCCGTACAACTTCAAGATCGCCGTGGTCTGGTGGCTCGTGCTGGTCATCATCGCCACCTGGGTGTTGACCCGGACCAAGTTCGGGAACTGGATCTTCGCCGTGGGTGGTGACAAGAACGCGGCTCGTAACACGGGTGTTCCCGTGCGGCGCACCAAGATCACCTTGTTCATCCTCACGTCGATGTCGGCCGCCCTCGTGGGCATCATCAGCCTGCTGCGGCTGCGGTCGATGCAGGCGGGTCAGGGTGTGGGTGAGGAATTCGTCTTCATCATCGCTGCGGTGGTCGGGGGATGCCTACTCACCGGTGGGTACGGATCCGCGATCGGTGGTGCCATCGGCTCGGCCATCATCGGTATGGCCTTCATCGGTATCGCCTACGCCCGCTGGAACACGGACTGGTCGTGGCTGTTCCTCGGTCTCATCCTGTTCGTGGCGGTGCTGGTCAACACGCTCATCAGTCGTCGATTCCAAGGAGTTCGAAGATGACCGACGCAACCCCGGCTCTGCAACTCGTCGACGTCTCCAAGAGCTTCGGCAGCGTTATCGCGCTCCGCGATGTGTCGATGCACGTGGACAACGGCAGTGTCACGTGCGTCCTGGGCGACAACGGCGCGGGCAAGTCCACGCTGATCAAGATTCTCAGCGGCGTTCACGAGCCGACGGAGGGGCAATTGCTCGTGAAGGGTGAGCCGAAGCGTTTCACGTCGCCGCGCGATGCATTGGAAGAGGGCATCGCCACGGTGTACCAGGATCTGGCCACGGTGCCCTTGATGTCGGTCTGGCGCAACTTCTTCCTGGGTAACGAGCCGACGGAATGGCCTTGGCCGTTCCGTCGCTTGAATACGAAGAAGGCGAAGGAAGTGTGCAAGGCCGAACTGCTCGACATGGGCATCGACATCCGCGACCCGGAGCAACCGGTGGGCACGCTCTCCGGTGGTGAGCGTCAGGCGGTGGCTATCGCTCGCGCAGTCCACTTCGGAGCGAATGTCTTGATCCTCGACGAGCCGACCAGCGCACTCGGCGTCAAGCAGTCGGGAGTCGTTCTCAAGTACATCCTGCAGGCGAAGGAACGAGGGGTCGCGGTGGTGTTCATCACCCACAACCCTCACCATGCCTACCTCGTGGGTGATCGCTTCTACCTGCTCAACCGCGGTCAGATGATGGCCGAGTACTCGCGCACGGAGGTCTCGCGCGACGAGTTGGTCAAGGCAATGGCCGGTGGTGCGGAGCTCGAGGCGCTGGCGCACGAATTGGAGAACATGTCGTAACGCCGAACGTAAGACGAAACGGGGCTACGGCCCCGTTTCGTCGTTAGCGATGAGATCGCTGCCACTACTACCAAGGAGTGTCCAATGACGGTTCGCATCGGTGTCGCAGGCGTCGGCCGCATCGGCCGTATGCACGCAGGGATCATCGCACGGGAGACACCTGGCGCAAGCTTGGCTGGAGTCTTCGACGTCCATGCCGACGCAGCAGCCCAGGTGGCGGCTGAGTTCCAGGTGCCCTCGATGTCACTGGAGGAGATGCTGGACTCCCCGCAGGTCGACGCTATTGCGATCTGCAGCAGTACCGACACCCACGTTGCGTTGATCCAGCGCGCCGCGGCGGCGGGGAAAGCAATCTTCTGCGAGAAGCCCATCAGTTTGGACCTTGCGGAAGTGGACAAAGCGCTGGCCGCCGTGGATCAGGCCGGCGTGCCCTTCATGGTCGGCTTCAATCGACGATTCGACCCCGCGCACGCGGCCGTGCAGCGGGCGGTGGCCGACGGAGAGGTCGGAGAACCGCACCTTGCGCGAATCTCCAGCAGAGACCCCGCACCTCCGCCGATCGAGTACATCAAGGTCAGCGGAGGCATATTCGTGGACATGACGATCCACGACTTCGACATGGCGCGCTTCGTCGTCGGGTCACCTGTCGTCTCGGTATACGCCGTGGGGGCGGTACGTATCGATCCGGCTATCGGCGAGGCCGGTGACCTGGATACAGCGGTCATCACCTTGACGCATGCCAACGGAGTGATCACCACCATCGACAATTCCCGGCAAGCGGTCTACGGGTACGACCAGCGGCTCGAGGTCTTCGGTGCTGCGGGAATGGCGGTATCCGAGAATCCGAATGCGCACACAGCCGTCGTCTTTACCGCCAATGAGCGACACGGCGCGAACCTCCCGTACTTCTTCCTCGAGCGCTACATGGACAGTTATCGGCGCGAGTGGGCTGCTTTCGTGGCGTACGTGGCCGACGGGGGTCCCTCGCCGGTCAGTGGAGCGGACGGACGGGCACCCGTCGCCATCGGCTTGGCGGCGTGGGAGTCGATCAGGACAGGGCTTCCGGTGGTTGTGGATCAGGGTTGACGTGTCCGATCGGTTCGACCTGCGACGAGGCGTGCGTGAGGCGCACAACGAGAACTCCGACCCGCGCAACCGACGGCGGTGGCTGGCCGGCGTTCTTCCGGCAGCGGGGTTGATCCTTGGCTTCGGTGTCGTCTTCGCAGGGGCCTCGATGGTCGTCGGTGGCGTCGTCGTCGTGGCGTTCGGTGTAGCGACGATCCCGGTGATGGGTCGAATCGCCGGACCGTGGCGGATCGTGGGCGCCGGGGTGGTCTACGCCCTCGCCTTCGCGTTGTCGCACCCACTCGCCTTGATCACTACACCGTGGCCTGCGACCTTCATCGCTGCAATCGTCGCTGGCGCAGCGGCGTACGAACTCACTCCACGTCGATAGTCGGCAACGCTCGGGCTCAGACCAGGGGGCCTGGCTCGAGGCGTTCTTCGATCACCTGACCGGACTCCACTCTCACTCGATAGGCGGCCGCCGGCGAGTCGGGTACATCACTCACGACCTCGAAAGGTTCGGTTCCGCGGTAGATGATCGCCACGCGATCGTCGGTGGCGTAGGACATCGGAAGCGTCCCCGAGCGAACGAGTTCGTGAAGCAGTGGACGGCGTTGCCCTTCGCTGTCGTAGTGAACGCCGTTGCCGTACGGCAGCAACCCCAATGCGTCGGTGACCGGCCGCAAGGTGGCGCCGAAGGAGTCTGTCGGCCCTCCGACGTGCCAGCAGATCGATCCGGCGCTCACTCCGCCGAGGACCGTGCCGGAATTCCATGCCGCACGCAGTGCGGTGTCGATTCCATGCAACCGCCACAGGGCCAACAAGTTCGCGACGGAGCCGCCACCCACCCAGATGACGTCGGCCGCAGCAATCGCATCGTCGACGGGTCGGTTTGGCTGGGGGAAGACCGCCAGGTGATCAACGTCGCACGGAGTGTCGGCGAGCGCCGAGTACATCGAAGCTAGGTACTGCGCGTCATCGCCGGAAGCGGTGAGCATGAAGAGAACTCGGGGACGTTCGACACCGGATAGCTCCAATGCCCGCAGGAAGACTCGTCCCGGGCGCATGACCCCCCACAGGCCCGTGCCCACGAAGCCGCCGCTGCCGGCGACGATCCAACGCTCGCTCATGCGGGTTCACTCACACGGGTGAGTCTGCACGAGTCTGAGGTACCTGGCAGGAGGCCATACCGCGCAACCGGATGCGCAGCGCCCACGCCATCACCACCACGGACGCGACCGCAAGGAACGGCTGAACGGGAGCGAACCAGGTCATGGCCCCGGAAGTCCCCAGGGCGAGTAGGACGAGTTTGTTGCATACCGGGCAGCCGACCGCGAAGAAAGCAAGGAAACCGCCGACCGTGCCGACCTTTGCGGCCGTGTCGATTTCCTCGGCGCCGGGTTCACGAACGTATGTGGCGATGAGCAGTCCACCCAAGATCCCGCTGAGGATCACCACGGGAATGGACCACCAGGTGACCTCGATGGCCCTACCGAAGACCGGATTGGGAATCACCGCCGTGGGCAACGCGACGACCGCCGCCACCAGCAGGCCCGATAGCGCAGCGATGCCCCACCGCCGTGGCGTCCACATGCGCAGCGCTTCGAGACTCGACGACATGCCCGATAACATACCCCACCGGGTATGTCTCGAAGGGCGGAGGGCTCCCGGTTCACCGGCCGATCCCTCAATCCGCACGCTCGGTGGCCGCCGAAGGGGCCGCAAGCGTGACGTAGCATCGAGTCGGCGCCTGCTGGCAGGAAGGCTGTCGGCGCGCTGGCATATGAGGAGATCTGCAGCCATGTCGGCGCCGACATCCATCACCGATACCGATCCAGCACGCATGCATCGTCTTGATCCAAAGATGCTCGAACTCATCTTGACCTACGTCACGGAACGACTCGAACTCGACGAGGCGCCGGTGGACGGCCTCGGCGACCGCGCTGCGATGCATGAGGCCATGGCTGGACTCATCGGTGCGACTCCGCGTGACGCCAAGGACGTCCTCGGTGTCTATATCGATTACCTGGCCGACACGGTTTTGTCCGCTGACAGCCCTCGCTTCTTCGCGTTCATACCTGCAGCACCCACGAAGGCGTCGCTGCTGTTCGACATGGTGGTGTCGGCGGCATCCTTACAGGGATGTTCCTGGCTCGAAGCTGCTGGCGCTGTCATGGCGGAGAATGCGGCCCTACGCGTCATGGCCGATGCGGCGTCTTTGCCTGAGGGGTCCGGCGGCACATTCGTGTCCGGCGGTTCGGCAGGGAACCTGTCGGCGCTGGTGGTCGCTCGCGACACCGCGGATCAGCGAGGACTCGCACCCGTAGTCCCGCACGTTCTGGTCAGCGACCAGAGCCACTCCTCGATCGCCAATGCATTGCGCATCACTGGCATGCGTCCACTCGTCGCGAACACCCCCGATGGTCGTCTCACTCGCGAGGCCATCGACCGAGCGGTCGCCTCTGATCCGGATGGCGCCGCAAACCTGGTGGCCGTCGTGGCTACTGCCGGAACCACCAATGCCGGCATCGTCGACGACATCGCCGCCGCCGCTGATTTCGCCGGAGAACGTCGACTGTGGTTGCACGTCGACGGCGCCTACGGGGGAGCCGGCTTGTTGGTGCCCCGCCTACGGCCGCTCTACCGCGGGATCGAACGGGCCGATTCGATCGTCATGGATCCGCATAAGTGGTGGTTCGCACCCTTCGATTCCGCTGCCTTGATCTACCGCGATCCCTACCTTGCTCGCCGCGTTCACACCCAAGAGGCGTCCTACTTGGACGTCATTCACGGCAACGACGACCTGAACCCGAGCGATCTGGCATTCCATCTCACCCGGCGTGCTCGGGGAATGGCGCTGTGGTTCTCACTCGCGGTGAACGGGTTGGATGCCTATCGCGACGCCGTCGACGCCGGTGTGCAGTTGGCGCGCTACGCGGCCGACCGCATCGCTGACCTGCCGCACCTGGAGCTCGTGCGGATACCGGAGCTGAGCATCGTGCTCTTTCGACGCTCCGGTTGGGAACTGGCCGACTATGAGAGGTGGTCGCGGGAGCTATTGGCGCAACAGACTGCGTTCGTCACGTCCAGCTCGTGGTACGGGGAGACCGTGGGACGACTCGCCTTCTTGCATCCGGCCACCACAACCCAGATCGTGGACGAGGTGTTGGCTTCCTTGGCGTAGCCGCAGGAACGTCAGCGGCTCAGACCACTGCGCGCCAGGAGGCGCCACGTGCTGGGCAGTAGTCCGGCGGCCAGGGCGATCTTGAGCGCATCGCCGATGAGGAAGGGCGCCACGCCGAGAGCCAAAGCGCTGCCCCACGACACATCGATAGCGAACTTCAAGTACGTGACACCGATCGCGTAGATGACCACGTTGCCGACGATCATCAGGCCTGCGGTTCGGATGGGCGTGAGGGTCGCGCCGCGCTCCGCCAGTTGACCGACGACGCCAGCGGCGACGATGAATCCGAGGATGTAGCCGAAACTCGCCCCGCCCCATCCGGAGGACCCGCCCGAGAACCACGGGACGCCTGCCACGCCGACCGCGGCGTAGACGACCATCGACGCAACGCCGCGCCACGTGCCCAGAGCCGCGCCTACGAGGAGTACCGCGAAGGTCTGCAAGGTGAGCGGCACGGGGGTGAAGGGCAGCGGAATGATCACCTGGGCGCTGATGCCGACGAAGGCCGAGCCCCCGAGAACCAATACGAGATTTGCGACCCAGGACCGGGCGACGACGTCGGCGAGTACCCGGGGTGCGGGAGTGGTGATGGCCATGCGTTCCTCCTCGTACGGCGACCTCTGGGGGCATTGGCGCCCGTGGGACACGCGGCGAATGCGATGCGCACTGTACCCCTGCTCCGCGCCGGGTTATTCTGGGAAGGCACGACGCACCGAAGTGAGGACGCTGGGGAAGGCGACCCTCGACTTCGGGAGGCGATATGACGGTCGTAATCGACGTTCGATCCTCGATCGGACGTGACCAGGGCTCGGCGCACGCTCGCGGAGTCCTCTTCATTCACGCGTGCTCGTCGGCGGTAGCTCCGCACGTGGAGTGGGCCTTGGCGCGTGCGCTGGGTACCCGGGTCGACGTGGACTGGGCACCGCAGCCGGTGTCACCGGGCAGCCTGCGAGCAGAGGTGATCTGGCACGGTCCTCGTGGGACCGCGGCCGCCATCGCGAGTGCGCTCGTGCCCTTCTCGACCATCCGCTTCGAGGTCACCGAGGATCCCAGCGGCGAATCCGAAGGGGAGCGGTTCGCCGTGACTCCCAACCTGGGGCTCTTTCGCGCAACCATCGGAGTGCACGGCGACGTCCTCGTGCACGAGGACAGGTTGCGCAGCTTGTTGATCGGAGCCCGGGCGGCAGGTGGCCAGCAGGCGAACGTCGCCTTGGAAGAGATCGACCGACTCATCGGAACCCCATGGGACGACGAACTCGAACCCTTTCGGACAGCCCACGACGACTCCACAGTGCGCGTGCTGCACGAAGTGGTGTAGCGCGCTGCTGGGGGTCGCGGTGCTCGCTAGGGGCGCCGCGAGGAAGTTTCGGTGTTCGTCAGACGCTGCAGGTCATGTCGGTGCCGCAGCACAGGGGCGACTTGATCTTGCCGTGTCCGTTCGGGCACACCGAGATCTCGACGCTGGTGCCGTCGTCCTTCACCAGGACGTCGTCGACGAGAGCGGCGTCGCACGCTCCACAGGTGGTGTTGACCGACATTCCGCATGCTGCACAGGTGTAGAGAGCCATGCGTGGACACTAGACCACGAAGGTCCAGATGTCCTGCCCGAAAGAGTGTGGGGTCAGGACTTCCAGTCGTGCCGCTTGTGAGCGCCGTCGCAAAACGGCTTGTCCTCGCTGAATCCGCAACGGCACAGGTAGACGGTCTCCGCCTCCTTGATGACGTTGCCGTCCGTGTCCCTCACGACCACGCCACCTGTCACCTGGTTGGGTCCATCTGCCAGCGGGGTGATGACGACCTTGTCTTCGCTCATGTGCGCAGCATGTCAGGTTCGAGGTGTCGACGCTCGTCGGCTACGTCAGAGCAAGCCTTCGCGCGTCAGTTTCGTGAACGCCCAGTACCCGGGAACCGTGGGTATCCAGAAGGTGATGAGGCGGTAGAGCAGGACGGCCGAGACCGCGGTGCCGGCATCGAGTCCCGCGGCGGTGAGGCCGGCGGCCAAAGCCGCCTCGACCGCACCGAGGCCACCGGGTGTGGGCGCAGCTTGACCGATGGTGGCACCGGCCAGGTACACCACTGCCACCAATGCGATGCTCATCGACCCGCCGAATGCCGCGACGGATGCGTACAACACCGCGATGAAGGACAGGTTCAACAGCAAGATCCCACCTATGCCCTCGACCAGTTTCGCCGGTCGCTGGGCGACGGTCACCAGACGAGGGACTACCTCTCGTACGAGGGGAAGCACGCGGCGGGCAATCTCCTTGCGCACGCGCGGCACTGCGATGAGTGCGAGAGCGAGGACCGCGACGCCGGCGACCACGATGACGGCTATGCGCGGCGGATCAAACGTGAAGTCCGCCGCCGTTCCTGCCGCGATACCGAAGCCGAGCAGCAAGAGGATGTGAACGATGAACGTCATGACACCCGAAACGCCGACGCTCGCCGCCGCCAGCGCCGGGTGCAAACCCGACTTCTGCAGATAGCGGACGTTGATGGCGATCGAGCCGACGGTGGGTGGCGATACCAATGTCGCGAAGTCGCCCGCGACCTGCGCTTGCAGGGTGTGCGTGAGGCGAAGTTTCTCGGGGACGAATCCGGACAGCGACCACGCCGAGCCCAGGTACGTCAGCAGGCTGAAGCCGACTGCGGCGGCTATCCATCGCCAGTCCGACGTGGTGACCAACCCCACGAGGTCGACACGGGCTAGTTGAGACAGCAGCACGTATCCCGCGATCGTGCCGACCACGATCATGATGAGCGTTCGAGGCTTGATGCGCTCGAATTGAATGGTCTCTTGATCGGCGCCGGGTCGGATCTCGACGAGTCGATCGCGCAGCGAGACGAGTAATCCCTTGTGCTTGCGAAGTTGCGTTCGTGTAGTGCGCGAGAGTGCTACGGGTTGGAGTGCGGGCAGCGCTCGACCGATGCCATCGAGCCCCATGATCGAGCGCCCCGAGTCGACAGCCCGGTCCGCACTCGTCAGCATCGCCAAAGTGCAGAGCATCTCGGCGACGTCGATCCGCATGGAGACGTCACTCGCAGCTACGCCTCCAGTGTCGTGACCGAGGAGCCACACGCTGCCGTCGGTTGCGCGGAGTAGATGCGCGGCGGTCAAGGATCGATGTGAGATCTGGTGTTGATGGAGGGTGCGAATCGCACGCCACGCGCCCTTCAGGTCCTCGTCGGATACCTCGGGCAGATCGGAGAAGCGAGTGCCGTCGATGTGCTGATAGGCGAGGACGCACGAGTCGGGACCCACTTCCGATGCCAACAGCAGCCGTGGCTCGGGCGCGCCCGCCGCCTCCCCGGCATAGGAGACGAGCGCTGCATGTTCGAGGGCCCGCCGCATATTGAAGGCGGAGTTCCCCGGCTCCTCGCGAAGGCGCAGCGAGGTCCAGATCGCCCTGACCAGCCCGGCGCCCTCGAGGTCCCGGTCGAGCACGGTGATCTGCAGCAGCTGGCCACTTCGGGTGGTCGCGATGTAGCGGCGGCCACGCGAGGTTGACTCCTGCGCCCGCAGCATGGTGATGGGCAGCCCCCCGCGATCGAGTGCTTCTGCCACCTGGGCGCCGCTGGGACGAGTGGTTTGGATTCCGAAGGCGTAGCGAACCGCGAGTCCGACGGCCCAGCCAATCGCCAAGGAGGCAATCAAGCCGGCGACTGCCACGGTCGCGCTCAGGATCGCGACGATGACCAAGGAGCCCATGACCAGCGTCGACAGCACGTTCCACGGACGTCGACTCATCAATTGGGATGCGGTGATGAAGGCCAAGAGACCACCCAGCGTGGGGGTGGTCGCAGCGCTCGAGGGATCGGTGGAACCCGTCAGTGCGATGAGCAAACGGGTATCGCCGAACTCGGACACGAGGATGGACGCCCCGGTCAAGACAACCGCGGTGATCAACAAGGCGACGAGTGCGTCGAACAGTTGTCGGACTCGTCTGCGAACGATGAGTGCGATGGCCCCGGCAATGGGCAGAAGCAGTGTTCCGATTCCACCGATGACGTTGATGATCAGGACGACGGCGCTGGGGAGCAGTTGAGCGCCGCCCTCGAGGTCCTGCTCGAGTCCGGTCGTGGTGCCGGTCGCGAACCAGCCCAGCGCGACCGCTGCGCCGGTGATGGCCAGCGCCAATGCCAGGCGCGCCAGATCGAGCGGTCGCCGCAATCGGCGGGGGATCACCCCGTCCTCGATGACGATTGTTCCGCCCGGGGTCACGCCGTCGAAGCCACCGGCCGGGCGATCCGCCAGATTGGTCAGGCCCGTAGGGCCGGTGAGACCTTCGGCATCCGCCAGGGCGTCGGCACGCAGATCCTGCTGGGGCCGGTCTCCCTGGGGCAGATCGTCGGGGTCGATCGGTACCGGCAGCGGCCCGGCGATCGTGAACTCGGTGCGTAGCGTCGAATCGGGCCCATCTGGCCGCGTGTCGTCGCTCACCGGTCGATCGTGTCACACCGCGGTGGTATCCATGGGTTGTGCGCGTGCAGTTGGACCTATCTGCCGTTCCACCTGCCGCCGAGCCGAGTCTGGACAGCGAGCAACGCCAGGTTGTGGAGCACCGTGAGGGTCCGCTGTTGGTTCTGGCTGGTCCCGGCACGGGTAAGACCACCACGATCGTCGAATCGGTGGTGGCCAGACTCAGCGAGGGCGAGCCTGCGGACCGCATCCTCGTCCTGACCTTCAGTCGTCGGGCCGCGGGTGAACTGCGCGATCGGATAGCCGCACGGCGGGCTGGCGGACTGCTGCCGACCATCGCGACCTTCCACGCCTTCGCCTACGGATTGGTGAGATCGAACCCCGACGGTCATTCCGAGCCACCGCGCCTGCTGTCCGGCGCGGAAGAGGATCAACGCATCCGGGATCTGATTCTCGGAGCGGTGGAGGACGGCTCGGTCGACTGGCCGGAGGACCTGCGCGAAGCACTCGGGACTCACGGCCTGGCTGTCGAAGTTCGAACCCTGATCGCCCGCATGCGCGAGCGGGACATCTCGCCGGCGCAACTGCGCGCCTTGGCTGCGTCTCATGACCGGCCCGCCTGGGCGGCCGTCGCGGACATCGCCGAGCAGGAGGAGGACGTCATGGTCCTGCAGAACGTCATGGACTACGCCGAACTCATGCGCCGCGCGGTGTTGAAGGCCGGCGATGCGTCCGTTCAGCGCGACCTGCACGAGAGGTTCACGGCAATCTACGTGGACGAATTTCAAGATACGGATCCTTTGCAGGTCGAACTGCTTCGCCGCATCGCAGGCCCACGGACCAGCGTCGTCGCAGTGGGGGATCCCGATCAAGCCATCTACGCATTCCGCGGAGCCGACGTCCGCGGCATCTTGGAATTCCCGGCGCTGTTTCCACGACCAGATGGCCAGCCGGCACCTGTGATCGCACTGCGCACGATTCGACGCTACGGATCCACTATCGCCGACGCTGCGCGGGCAGTCCTCGCACCCACGGCGTTGCCGGGGCTGCCGGCCGAGGCTCAGCGACTGCACCGCACGCCTCGCTTTGGCGCATCCAGTTCAGATTCCCGCGTGCAGGTGCGATCGTGCGCGACGCGGACTTCGCGCGACACCTACATCGCCGACGCCATCCGCGCGTGCCATGTGCACGACAAGGTTCGTTGGCGGGACATGGCCGTCTTGGTTCGTGCCTCTCGTGACTTGGCGGGCGTCGAGCGTGCGCTGCGTCTGGCAGGTGTGCCGGCGACGGTCACCGCCGACGAGATTCCACTGCGAGCCGAACCCGCGGTCGCCCACGTGCTGGCCGTGATCGAGATGGCCGCGGCACCGCGCACGGTGTCGCCCGAGGGCGCGATCGATGTACTGACCGGGCCGATCGGCCGGCTCGACGTGACCGATCTACGCGTTCTCGGCCGAGCATTGCGTGGTGCACGAGCCGAGGTCGGACTACCCGCTGCGCCCGCTCGGGAACTGATTCGCGACGTCGTCATCGGCACCGAACCCCTTCCGGCGACCATCGAGCCCACATCGTCCATAGGTGCGGGCGTTCGACGTGTGCGCGAAGTGATCGAGGCGGTGCGGGTTCGTGTCGACGCGAATGCGCCGGTAGCCGAGGTGCTGTGGACCGCGTGGACGGGAGGAAAGGCAAACCACGGTTGGCCCGAGCGATTGCGAAGCGCCGCACTCCATGGATCACCGAGCGCCAACCACGACCTCGACGCCGTCATGGCGCTCTTCGACACCGCCGAACGGATCAGCGACCGCTACAAGGGTGTGTACGGGGTGCGCGCCTTCATCGCGATGCTGCGCGATCAAGCGATTCCGGCGGAGGCCATCGGTGGCCTCGGGATCGGACCCGATGCGGATCTCGTCCAGGTGATGACCGTGCATCGCGCGAAGGGGCTCGAGTGGTCCCGTGTCTGGATCGCCGGTTTGGAGGAAGGCACCTGGCCGAACCTGACGCTACGAGGTTCGCTGCTTGGGGTCCAGGAATGGCAGGAGGCGGTTCGGGCGGCGCAGACGGATCCGGTGGCCGACCTCATGCGCGAGGAACGCAACCTGCTGTACGTGGCTTGCACGCGCGCCAAGGAGCAACTGACGCTCACGACGGTGGATTCGCCCGATGCAGGTGAGGATCGAGCCAGTCGATTCATCGACGACCTGGATCGGGCGGGCTTCTCGTCGCAACCGATCGACCTTCAGCCGGAGGTGATCTCGAGTTGGCCCGCACTCCTTGCACATCTGCGCCTTGCTCTCATGGATCGGTCGGCGCCCGAGCACGTGCGTGCCGAAGCAGCCTCGATGCTGCAGTCGATGACGCGCTTACGCGCGCCCGATGGAGAGCCGTTGGTGCCGATGGCGGACCCGGACACGTGGTGGGGGGTACGAGACCTATCGGAAGGACCGATGCCGCTGCGCGAGGCCGAGCAGGACATCGCGTTGTCCGGTTCGAGTCTGGATGCGATTCGCCAGTGCTCGATGAAGTGGTTCCTCGATCACGAAGTGCACGCGG
>CAYLOH010000015.1:0-38112 GCA_964385255.1 uncultured Rubrivirga sp.
ACACGGGCTACCTCGGATGCTCGAGGCCCACGAGGGGCCACCTGGGGGGTCCCCCCCAGGGTACGGGTACTCTTACGGGGCCGCAGCGCCCTGTGGCCCCAGAACCTGACAGATAACTGCACCGCACAGTCCAGACGAAAGATCGAGGAAGTCCGTGGCGAACATCAAGTCGCAGAAGAAGCGCATCCGCACCAATGAGAAGGCGCGGCTGCGCAACAAGGACGCCAAGTCCTCGGTCAAGACGGCAGTCCGCAAGTTCCGCGAGGCCGCCGACGCAGGCGACTCTGCCGCAGCGACCGCCCTGGCTCGCGAGGCCACCCGCGCCCTGGACAAGGCGGCCAGCAAGGGTGTCATCCACAAGAACCAGGCCGCGAACCGCAAGTCTTCGATCAGCAAGCGCGCCGCATCCCTGTAGCAGTCTGCGTCGACGAACGAGTCTTACGCCCCTTGCTTGTGCCGCTTGGCAGCGGTGTCGACGACGAGTTTCTCCAAGACGTAGAGCTTCTGCTCGACCTCCAGGGATCGACCTCGTTCAAGACCGCCCTTCATCATCGCCTCGGCGTCCGCTAACTCCACGAGTGCCGCGGCCAATCGACGTTGATCTCCACTCCAGCGCGACCACTGGCGCTTGAGGTTTCCGACCTTCCACGGGGGCAATCCCAGTTCGCGCGCGATATCGGCTTCGCTGGCGCCCGGCCCCATTCCGCCGACACGGATGATGTCCCGAAGTCCGGATGCCATCGCCAGCACACTCATGACCCCCACGGACGAGTCGTTACCCGTCGCCGCGGCATGGCGCACCGATTCGAGAGCCTGAGCCGGGAGCCTGTTCCACACGTGTTCGGCAATCTGCCACCCCGCGACGTCGGCGACCCCTGCGAAGTAGGAGCGGACGTGATCCTCGGTGATCGGATCGTCGGGAATGTCCGCGACAAGCTGACTGACAGCGGCAAACAACATCGGCATGTCGTGACCAACTGATTCGTACAGGACGTTGACTGCATCGCTCGTCGCTCGCCGCCGGTGTCGGGTGAACTCCTTGGTGATGACTTCGATCGCTCGCTTGCCCTTCTTGATGGCCAGACACTCGACTTCCTCGGCACCCGCAGTTCGCAAGGCTTCCAGGAAACGCTTGCCGCCGGCGGAACCATCGTGGTGAGCGATGAGCCACACGTTGTCCGGTTGGTCGGTCAAGACTTCCTGCAGCACCGGGAGGAACGACTCGTCTGCCGCGTGCAGTCCGGTAACGATCACGATCACGTCCTCGCCGAAAAGGGTCGGCGCGCAGGCGTATCGGAGGTCGTTTGCCGCATCCTCGGCCGAGGCATCGACCACCACGCGATCGGCCTCCGGAGAGTTCTTGCGGATAGCGGCCACCACCGCGGTGACCGCGCGGTCCACCAGCGCCTGTTCCCCACCGCGAGCGAGGGTGATGCGGGCCGGTGCAGTCATGGTGGGCCCAGCATGTCACGTCGACCGCCGCGTGCGAATACGAACAACGAGCGCTACCGATTCGTCCTACCGGCTCGTCCTCCCGACCCAGCCAAGTCGCCCATCGGCGTCGACGACCACCGCAACGTCGCCGACTAGATCGGTACGCACCACGGTGGCACCGGATGCCTGCCACTGCTCGAGAGTCTTCGGTGCCGGATGACCGAAGGAGTTGTCCTCTCCCACGCTGACGAGTGCGAGTTCGGCGTCGGCCCACGAGGCGAACCGCGGATGCTGATGGATGGACCCGTGGTGCGGGACTTTCACGACATCGAAGTCACCCGGATTCGCCAACAGGGCTGCTTGAGCCGGTGGCTCGATGTCCCCTGTCAGCAGCATTCGAAGTCCGCGCACGCGCGCATCGATCACCACGCTGGCGTTGTTGGCCGCGGAACCTTCGGAGATCCGTTCCGAGGTGATGATCCGCCTGGGCCAGATCACGCGATATGACCCATCACCTACCCGAAACTGCGTTCCGGCTCGAACCTCGGTGAGTTGCAGCCCCCGACGATCGAGTTCATGGCGCACCCCCGCCGCTTGCTCCGGGGGCTCCTCCACGATCGTGGACAGGACTGCATCCACACGTCGGCCGTCGACCGCGCCCGCAAGACCGTTCACGTGGTCGGCGTGGAAGTGCGTGAGTACGAGGACCGCGATGTGCTGGACACCGAGATCCTCGAGGCAGCGATCAATCACACGCGCGGAGATGCCCGTGTCAATGACGACCGCGCCCGACCCCTGTGCTGGAGCGATGACGAGGCCATCGCCTTGTCCGACATCGCACTGCACCGCCACCCATCCTGCCGGCGGCCACGCACGTCGCGCCGGCGGAGCGATCACGAAGAGGGACAGGCCGACCAGGGCTAGAAGTACGACGGTCATTCGTCCCCGAGTGGACACACGACGCCACGCGACGATCGCGATCACGATGACGACGACGCCAACGATCGCCACCACGGGGGAACCGCGAACGCGCAGCACGTCGATTCCAGAGGCATGGATGGCTACCTGAGCTATCCACTCCCCCGCCAAAGCCCCGATCCACGCCACGAACTCGGCCACAGGTTGCAGGCCCGGGATCAGTCCGACCAGTGCGGCGACCAAACCGGCGATGGTGACGATCGCAACCATCGGCATGGCCAGCACGTTCGCCGGCACGGCCGCGACGCCAACGTAGGCGCCCATTGCCAAGAGAACCGGTGCGGTGGAGATCTGGGCTGCAAGCGTCAACGTCACCGCCAGTATCACCGGAGCGGGCACGCGAGCTCCCCACGATGTGTCGTCGATCCGTTGGCGCAACACCGGGGCGAGCATGACGATGCCAGCCGTGGCGGCGACCGACAGCGCGAACCCCCAGTTGACCGACAGCGATGGCGCGATGACGACGAGAACGAGGACCGCCGTCGCCAAGACAGACGGACCAGGACGGCGACCTCCGACCAGCAGCGACAGGACGACGACCGCACCCATGACCCCGGCTCGAAGGACACTGGGTTCGGGATGGACCACGATTACGTAGAAAACAAGGCACACCAGGGCGGCGGTGATTCGCCCGACCATGGGCAAGCGCAGTAGCCACGCGAGTGCGATGACGGCACCGATGACGATCGCGACGTTACCGCCCGAAACAGCGGTGAGATGGGCTAGCCCACTCATGCGCATCTGTTCCACGAGCGTCGGCGACATTGTCGTTTCATCACCGATCGCTAGACCCGCGACCAGGGCAGACCCGCCGGCTGGCTGCCTCGGCAGACTCGCGTGCAAGGCGTCACGCACACGCTGAGCCGCCCGATCGATGACACCCGGTCGAGCGATGATGGACATAGGTTCGTCTGAACGAAGGTAGGCGGCCGTCGTGACGGAACTACCTGCGGGCCGCACGACTCCGGACACGAGCACGGAGGTTCCCGAATGCGGGATCGCAGAGAAGCGCGGGAGGGTGACCGAGACCGGGATGCGAATGCTCACCGACTCTGCGTCTTGCCGAGTGAAGGAGTGAGAGTTCACGGGGACGTACACGACGCCCAGCGATTCACGTGGTGGTCCGCTGACCACTCCCGACATCTGCACGTGCGATCCGAGGAACGGAGTCAGCGCCGGGGTGCTCCAGGCGGACACGTGAGCACCGGCCGCGACAGCGGACAGCGCAACAGCACTGATCGTGACCACGAGTCCATGGCGTCGGCGCAGGGCGATGATCGAGACCGCCGCGACGACCATGACGGTGACCATCAGGCGATTCGCTAGGACATTTCGGGTCTCCAGCGCATCGATGGACGACAGACCGAGTAGGACGGTGATGGATGCGGCCCAGGCGCCCAGGGCCGGCGCCACCAGCCGCACGTCGGTCACATGCCGACCTGATCTCGAATCTGTTCGATGATCGACGGGCCGATTCCCGATACCTCGGACAATTCGTCGACACTCGAGAACGGGCCGTTCTCCTCCCGCCACTGCACGATGCGTTCGGCGATCACCGGTCCGACCCCGGGTAGCTCATCCAGTTCCTCGGCACCCGCCGAGTTGATGGAGATAACCGACGACGGCGTACCGTCCGGCGCAGCACCTACGATGATCTGCTCGCCGTCGATCACCGGTCGGGCCAGATTCACCGATTCGAGTGCCTTCTCTCGGGTGGCTCCACCGGCGGCGTCGATCGCGTCTTGCACCCGAGCACCCGCCGGCAGTTCCACCACACCTGGATTGGTGACCTTGCCGACGACGTGCACCAAGACCAGGCCGGAAACCTCCTCGAGCGTGAGACGTGGATCCACCTGTGCATCACCGATGAGCACGTCCTCGCTCACCGGCTGAATGGGTTCGGGCTGACCACTCCACCACCACCACGCCACGACCACCGCCAATCCAGCAAGCAGGACCAGTGCGGCAGTGCGGGCTCGCCGGTCCCAGTGGGTGAACCAGCGCGGGCGCCGGAGGGACGGATCGCCGCCCATCGCCGAAGGTGTGGCCTCCAACAGCGGATGCCCCCCGCGTTCGGCGATGGGAGCATCGAAGGAGGCGGGATCGACATGAGTTGCGTCGCGCGAACCCGAACCCATCGGTCGATAGGCAGGTTCCGAGGGCACGAGAATCGCGAGCCGTTCGCGAGCGCGAGGGTTCTTCGACCACATGCCTCGACGCTAGGCACAGCCCACACCGGTGAATAGATGCGATCGCGGCCTGTGGATGACGAGCGCGGTGGATGGGGAGGCGTCTAGTCAGGGACGACGTTCACGAGTTTCGGAGCGCGCACCACAACGGTACGGATCTGTCGACCCTCGAGGGCTGCGGCGACGGATTCCGATGCCAACGCCAATGCGCGGAGCTCGTCTTCGGTGATGTTCGGTGAGACGTCGAGGCGGTCCTTGACCTTTCCGCCCACCTGCACCACGCACGTCACCGAATCTTCGACGAGCAGTGACTCCTCGACCGCGGGCCAGCCGGCGCGCGCGACGCTTGGCTCGTGGCCCAAGCGCGACCACATGTCCTCGGCGGTGTAGGGCGCGACGAGGGAGAGCATGATGGCGACGGCCTCGGCACCCTCGCGCACCGCCGGATCGGCGGGCCCGGGGCCAGAGTCGATCGCCTTCCGCAAAACGTTCACCAACTCCATGAAGCGCGCCACCGCCACGTTGAAGCGGAAGGTTTCGACAGCAAGCGCAGCGTCGTGCAGCGCGCGATGGGTTGCCTTGCGTACCGACACATCACCGGTGGCGGGGTCTGCGCCGGGCGCAGAAGTCACGTCGCCGGCCAACCGCCACGCGCGCGCCAGGAACTTGGTCGAACCAGCAGGAGAGACGTCGGCCCAGTCGACATCGTCTTCGGGGGGTCCGGCGAACACCATCGACAGGCGAATGGCGTCGACACCGTGTTCGGTGAGTTCATCGGACAAGCGCACCAAGTTGCCGCGCGACTTGCTCATCGCCGAACCCTCCATGATCACCATGCCCTGGTTGAGCAGGCGAGTGAAGGGTTCGTTGAAGTCGACCAGACCCATGTCGTGCAGCACCTTGGTGAAGAAGCGGCTATAAAGCAGATGGAGGATCGCGTGGGTCACCCCGCCCACGTATTGATCGACCG
Organism: uncultured Rubrivirga sp.; assembly: GCA_964385255.1. Classification (GTDB taxonomy): domain Bacteria; phylum Actinomycetota; class Actinomycetes; order S36-B12; family S36-B12; genus S36-B12. The sequence continues at coordinate 5,572 of CAYLOH010000015.1, forward strand.
GCAACCACTCGCGCACCTTCGCAGGATCGAACGCGGCATTCGCATCGTGCGGATCCACATAGCGCAGGTAGTACCACGAAGAGTCGACGAACGTGTCCATCGTGTCGGCATCCCGGGTCGCCGGCCCGCCGCACTGCGGGCACGCGACGTTCGCCCATTCGGTGGCGGCGCCCAAGGGTGAGGTCCCCTTCGGCTTCAGGTCGAGTCCTTCCGCCGGTGGCAACGTGACGGGGAGTTGGTCGTCCGGAACGGGGACTTCCCCGCACGAAGGGCAGTGAATGATCGGGATAGGTGTTCCCCAGTAGCGCTGACGGGAGATGAGCCAATCGCGCAGGCGGTAGTTCACCGCTTCCCTGCCCGTGCCGCGCTCGGCCAAGATCTCGATGATCGCAGCGATCGAGTCCTGCTTGTTCATGCCATCAAGCGGTCCGGAGTTGATGTGCAGTCCATCGTCGGCGGTCGCTTCGCCAGTGACGGCTGGATCCTCGCCGGCATCGACGACCACCCGCACCGGTAGATCGAAGGCCCGAGCGAAGTCCAGGTCGCGTTGATCGTGTGCGGGCACGGCCATGATCGCGCCAGTGCCGTAATCGGCGAGCACGTAGTCCGATGCCCACACCGGTATGCGCTCCCCGTTTACCGGATTGATCGCATAGCGATGCAAGAAGACGCCCGTCTTCTCACGAGAGGTATCCAATCGATCCATCTCGGAGGTCTGCTTCACCTTCTCCAAGTACTTGGTGAACTCGTCCTCGGCGGGCGTTCCAGCGGCAAGCTCGGAGGCAAGATCGGAGTCGGCGGCCACCACGAAGAACGTCGCTCCGTACAGGGTGTCCGGGCGAGTCGTGTAGACCGTGACGGGATCCTCACGACCTTCGATCACGAAATCGACTTCAGCACCCGTGGATCGACCGATCCAGTTGCGTTGCATCGAAAGGACCTTCTCGGGCCATTTGCCTTCGAGTTGGGCCATGTCGTCGAGGAGTCGATCGGCATAGTCGGTGATCTTCAAGTACCACTGCGTCAACTTCTTCTTCGTGACGGCGGTGTCACAGCGCTCACACAATCCGGCGACCACCTGCTCGTTCGCGAGCACGGTCTGGCACTCCGGACACCAGTTGACGTTGCTGGCTTTGCGGTAGGCGAGCCCGCGCTTGAACATCTGCAGGAAGAACCACTGGTTCCAGTGGTAGTACTCCGGATCGCAGGTGTTCAGAACCCGGTCCCAGTCGAAGCTGCACGCGTAGCGACGCATCGATGCCTTCTGCTGGGCGATGTTGTCGTACGTCCAGCGAACCGGGTCCTCGCCTCGACGGATCGCCGCGTTCTCCGCGGGCAACCCGAACGCATCCCAACCGATGGGGTGCATCACGTTGAAGCCCTTCTGCACCCAGTAGCGGGCGATCACGTCGCCAAGTGCATAGGCCTCCGCGTGGCCCATGTGCAGATCCCCCGACGGATACGGGAACATGTCCAAGACGTACTTCTTCGGGCGGTCGTCATCGGGAAGTCCCGACCGAAAGGGCGCCAGTTCATCCCAGACCGGCAGCCAACGATCCTGGATAGCGGTGAAGTTGTAACGGTTCTCGTCGAAGTCCGGATTGGCTGGCGTTGTCATGGCCGGGCAAGACTACCCAGCACCTGGGCGAAGGCTGCGCCCACGGACGCGTGCGCTGCCCACGACCAGTGCATGCCGTCCGGGTTCGCACTACCGTCGCGAAGCCCCGGGAGGACGAACGGCGACGGATCGACGACAGGGACGCCCAGCCGAGCAGCCAGGCGCCGCGCGGCAACGACCGCGCCCGCGTGGTGACGTTGGGCCGGGTAGTACGGGGAGTCGTACGGCGACGGTGCCAGCAGCCCGATCGGCACGCCTGGGCGCACCGCGCGGATCGCCTCGATGGTTCGGGTCAGGTACCTGTCGGTGACGCCCTGGGGTACCTGACGGAACACTCCCTTGGTCGCCTTGATCACCGGGGGCGTCAGGTCGCGGTACAGGGAACGCAACTGCCGTCGCAGTCCGCCGGGGCGAACATAGGGAATCGAGTTGCGCAGCCACACCGGAATCGAAGCCGGCAACTGGTCCATGCCACCCAGGCCGATGATCACGTAGTCCGCACGCGGCAGGTACACCCCGTAGGCGACAGGATCTTTGGTCAGCGCCCACCACCCGTCACGGGACGTCCACCCCTCGCGGGCCAGCAGATCTACCTGCGCATCCAGGGCCTTCGCACACACCTGCGGGTACAGGCGCCCGTCGGTGGGAGCTTCGATGCGCTCGGGGCCATGGAAGGCGAGCGAATCAGCGATCACCAGCACATGTCGTGACACAGGTGCATCCTGACAGCGCCGCCCGTGGGGAACCAGTTCGCTCGTCGTCAGGCGTACAGTGCCCCCTCGTGACTGCTCGGGGTTGGGCGCTGTTCGTCGCGCTGTCGGTGCTGTGGGGCATCCCCTATCTGTTCATCAAGATCGCAGTCGAGACGCTCTCTCCGGGCATGGTCGTCTGGGTTCGCGTGGCCCTGGGCGCTGCGATCTTGTTACCGATCGTTCTGGCGCGCGGAGACATCAAGCGACTGACGACCACGGATTGGTCATGGATCGTGGTTTTCGCGGTAGTGGAGATCGCACTCCCCTTCGGAGCACTCACGTACGCGGAGATCCGGCTGTCGAGTTCCACCACGGCCATCTTGATCGCGGCGGTACCGATAGTCGCGGCGGTGGTCGGGTGGCGCATCGGCATCGATGATCGCGTCACCCCATCACGGGCGATCGGACTGGCTATCGGTGTGGTCGGAGTCGTAACACTCGTGGGTCTCGACATTCGAGGCGACGACTGGCTGAGTGTCGCTGCGCTGGGAATCACGGTGGTTGGCTACGCCCTCGGCCCGATCATCGTCGCCACCAAACTCTCCCGGGCACCGGCACTGTCGGTGATCACCATGGCGTTGCTCATCAACGCGTTCATCTACGCGCCATTCGCCTGGGTCACTCGTCCCACGGGTGCCGTCCCCGCGGAGGCGTGGTGGTCGGTGGTGATTCTCGGTGTCTTCTGCACGGCCGTCGCTTTCATCGCATTCTTCGCACTCATCGCAGAGGCAGGTCCTTCGCGAACGACCGTCATCACCTTCATCGCTCCTGCCGTGGCGCTCGCGCTCGGTGTGGCGGTCCTATCGGAACCCATCACCTGGGGAATCGTGGTCGGCTTCCCGCTCGTGATCCTCGGTTCTTATCTGGCGACACGCAAGGCCCCGGCGATCGAAGCCGAACCGCACGCCTAGATGCAGTTAACTCCTCCCATGAATCCCCTTATGCGAGTAATCACCGCCGCGATCGTGGCCCTTGGCCTCGCCCTCAGCATGGGCGGCGCAGCCCACGCACGGGAAGACGTCACGTTGACCCTCACCGAGCTACCCGGTCAGGTTCGCCTGGTTCCCGGTGAAGCCGTCGAACTGCGTTTGGTCACCAACCGCACCACGGGCTACACCTGGAAGGCACGGGTTCGCGGGGACAAGCAGGCGATCTCGATCGGCAAAGGCATCTACTCGGCTCCCGAGACCGATCTCATCGGCGCACCGGGCACAACATCGTGGATGATCATCGCCGAGGAACCCGGCACTGCAACCGTGCGCATCCTGGCAACACCCCCCGGTGGTGGTGACCCAACGGTCAGCACCCTTCGGGTGATCGTCATGCAGGAGCGATAGCCCACGAAGTGGGTGGAGCTGAGGGGATTCGAACCCCTGACCCCCTCCATGCCATGGAGGTGCGCTACCAACTGCGCTACAGCCCCGAAACGAGCGAATCGGAAGCATACCCGGACGCGAACTAGCGGTCGTCGGCCAGGGCGGGGGTCGGTAGCGAACCTGCGTTGTATTCCTGCAGTCGCCAGGCTGGACCGTGACCGGTCGTGTTCTCGGTGAGGATCGACCACGCGCAGTTGCTCAACACGCCCAGGCAGCCCCAGTTCTCGGGGGGCAGTTCGAGCAGCGCGCCAATCGCGGCACGCGCCGAACCGCCGTGCGTGGCGACGATGAGCGTGCCCCGAGCGGGAAGCTCACTGACGTAGGCGTCGATCGCTTCGACCATGCGCTCGGCAACCTCGACGCGCGTCTCACCGCCCCCCGGGCGGGCATACGAGTCCGATGCCCAGCGCGCGAGTTCGTCGCCGTAATCGGCTAGCAACTCCGGCCGGCGCAGCCCCTCCCATTCGCCCGCGAACGTCTCTCGCAGACGCGGGTCGGCGACCACCTCGAGGCCGGTGAGGGCGGCGAGGGCTTGGGCCGTTGCGAACGCTCGAGATAGATCGCTCGAGACGATCCTGTTCGGAGTGAGGTGGACCAGCAGGTTCGCAGCACGCTGCGCCTGCGCGCGACCCTCCTCATCTAGCTCGATATCGGATTGACCCTGGAAGCGACGTTCGGCGTTCCAAGCGGTTCGACCGTGGCGCCACAGGACGATTCGTCGCTCGTGGCGGTCAATCACCGGTTGCCGGCCCTGCGGATTGCCCAGATGTCACGGTCTCGGGAAGGGCGATGAGCGGGCAGTCCTTCCAGAGCCGCTCGATGGCGTAGTGAATACGGTCCTCGGCCTGTTGCACGTGCACCACGACATCGCCGAAATCCAAAAGAACCCAGTGCGTGTCCTTCAGGCCTTCACGTCGAATCGGCTTGACGCCGCGCGCATGAAGCTTCTCCTCGATTGCGTCGACGATGGCCTTCACCTGCCGCTCGTTGGCTGCCGAGCAGATGACGAAGACATCGGTGATGACAAGCTGACCACTGACGTCGATCGCGATGATGTCCGTGGCGAGTTTGTCCGACGCGGCTTGCGCGGCAGCGATCGCGGTTTCGACCGCTTCGGGCGATGCCGTCATGAATGCCCTTTCGTATAGAGACGCTTCTTGCGGATCCACCGGGCGACGCCTTCGGGGACTAGGTAGTCGATCGGTTGCCCTTCGACCACCCGGGAGCGAATGTCGCTGCTGGAGATGGCCAGCGCGGGGATCTCGATGAGGGTGACCACGCCATCGGGTAACCCAGGGTCGGCCAAATGATGGCCCGGTCGAGTCACACCCACCAGGTGCGCGCGGGCGATGATGCCGTCCGGATCGTGCCATCCCACGATCTCCGCCAGGGCGTCTGCACCGGTGATGAAGAACCATTCGGCCCGCTCGCCGGGGTGACTCGCTGCGTACTGATCCTGGAGATCACGCAATGTGTCGACGGTGTAGGTCGGTCCCTCTCGATCGATGTCCACCCGAGAGACCTCGAAGCGGGTGTCGGCCGCCGTGGCGATGACGGTCATCAGGTAGCGGTCCTCCCCCGGCGTAGCGGTGCGATCTTTGTGCCAAGGGACTCCTGTGGGGGTGAAGATCACCCGCTGCAGTCCGAATCGGTGAGCCACCTCGGACGCGGCAACCAGGTGCCCGTGGTGGATGGGGTCGAAGGTGCCACCCATCACTCCGATGCGGCGGGGGCTTGCCGGTGGATTGCTCAGCGGTCGACCTTGATCATCATGGTGACGACCAGCAGCCCTACCAGGATGGCGAAGGTAACGACCCCGAAGAGCCAGGCCGGAGCCCCTGCTTCACCTGTGGCCTCGCTGGCCAGGACGACTGCTTCGTTGAGGGAGGACGTCATATCGGCACGATACCCGTTACCGCGCTAGGTACGGATATGCCCGTCGCCGGTCACGATGTAGGTGGTGGACGTGAGCTCTGGCAGACCCATCGGGCCGCGGGCGTGGAGCTTCTGTGTGGATATGCCGATCTCGGCTCCGAAACCGAACTCGCCGCCATCGGTGAACCGAGTCGAGGCGTTGACCATGATCGCGGCGGAGTCGATGCGCGAGGTGAAGTGGGCGATGGCCGACTGGCTATCGGTGATGATCGCCTCGGTGTGGCCGGACGACCACCGCCGGATGTGATCGATAGCCTCGTCGATGTCGTCCACGAGGGCTGCTGCTAGATCCAGCGAGTAGTACTCCGCCGCCCAGTCCTCATCGGTGGCCTCCACGATCTCGCACCCGCTGCCACGAGCGGCGTCGGCGAACCGCTGTTCGGCGTGCAATCGGACCCCGGCGTCGGCGAGCGCCGCGAGCGCCTGTGGCAGGAAGGCGTCGGCGATGTCCTTGTGAACCAGAAGCGTCTCGGCGGCGTTGCACACACTCACCCGTTGCGCCTTGCTGTTGATCACCAAGGCGACCGCCTTGGCGACATCGGCGTCCTTGTCGACGTACACGTGGCAGTTCCCCACGCCCGTCTCGATAACCGGGACGGTGGAGTTCTCCACCACGCTGCGGATCAACGACTCGCCTCCGCGGGGGATGAGGACATCGACCAAACCTCGGGCCGTCATCAGGTGCTTGACCGACTCGTGCGAATCACCGGGAACCAACTGGACTGCATCCGGATTCATTCCTTGCCCGATCAACGCCGTGCGCATCGCGTCGGCGAGCGCGCGGTTGCTGTTCATGGCAGACGAGGATCCGCGCAAGAGCGCGGCGTTCCCGCTCTTCAGACACAATCCCGCGGCATCGACGGTCACATTAGGTCGGGCTTCGTAGATCATCCCGACCACACCGATCGGCACGCGTATCTGACGAACCTGCAAACCATTCGGGAGGGTGTAGCCGCGGATCACCTCACCCACCGGGTCCGGCAGTGCAGCGACGTCGCGCAGTGCCTGGGCGATCGCGGCGACCCGATCGGCGGTGAGGGTGAGTCGATCGATGAGCGCCTCGGACGTGCCACTTTCACGGGCGCGGGCGATGTCCACAGAGTTCGCGTCGACGATCGTCGCGCAGTGGGATTCGAGCGCATCGGCCATCGCGCGAAGAGCGGCATCCTTTTGATCGCGGGTGAGTACGCGAAGTTCCTGGGCGGCCAACCGGGCGCGCCGGGCGGTCTCGTGAACGAGTTCGCGATCGTCGAGCATGACTGCAGGGTACGCGGCTGGACTTCGGCGCCGCACCGGCAGACGTCAAAAAGGCGCGATCCAACCCGCTTCGGGAACCGCGCGCAGAGGCTCACGCTGGAGATAGGTCTGCCGGTCCAAGATCTGCAGACCCACGACGTCCCAATCGGGCAGGTCGGCCGAGCGCTCGTGCTGGCGCCACATACGGCTGGCAACAGCGGTGGCGGCCTCCATGTCCTCGGCCTCTTCCCAGTAGCGAAGTTCCGCCCGGTCGGTGCCGTACCGCGCCTCGAGGAGGAAGGGGTGCAAATGACTTAGTCGGGTGAGAGCGTCGAAGACATCCGCGGCCGTCTTCTCCTTGCCCGCGACGGTCAACGTGACGTGCCACATGCGCTGGGATCCGACCGAGGCGTCGGGGGGAACGCTGCGGAGGACCATGCGTCCTCCTCTCACGCGGCTACGCTGTCGCCCACACGACCATGTCGTCGCGATGCACGACTTCCCGTTCGTACTCCGGCCCTCGCTCGCGGGCTAGGTCCCGCGTCGATCGGCCCAGGAGTTCCGGCAACTCCCGTGCATCAAAGTTGACCAAACCTCGGCCGATCGCGCGACCACTTTGGTCCAATAAGTCGACCGGATCTCCCGCAACAAACGAACCATTCACCGCAGTGATGCCTGCCGGTAACAATGAGGCGCGCCGGGAGATGAGTGCTTCGACCGCGCCATCGTCCAACGTGAGCGTTCCCGACGGAGTGGTCGCGTGCTCCAGCCACAGCAGCCGAGTCGAGGACCGCTCACCCGTGGCATGGAAAACGGTGCCGACGTCGGCGGAATCCAAAGCGAGGTCGGCGACCGCCGACGAGGCAACCAGGGTCGGGATGCCAGCCGCGGTCGCGATGGTCGCTGCCTGCACCTTGGTAGCCATCCCACCGAGCCCGACTCCGGCACCGCCGGCACCGCCCAGGCGTACGCCGTCGATCTCGCTGATGTGGTGGACTTCGCGAATCAACTGCGCGTCGGGCTTGTTCGGCGGCGCGTCGTACAGACCATCGACGTCCGACAAGAGGATCAATGCCTTCGCTTGGACGACATGCGCCACCAATGCCGCCAGTCGATCGTTATCCCCGAGTCGGATCTCATCGGTGGCAACGGTGTCGTTCTCGTTGACGATCGGGACGACGCCCAGTTCGAGTAGGCGGAAGAGAGTGCGCTGGGCATTGCGGTAGTGGCTACGTCGGGTCACGTCGTCGGATGTCAGCAGTACTTGACCCACGGTGATGCCATGGCTGGCGAAGGCATGCGTGTAGCGAGCCAGCAGCATTCCCTGACCGACACTGGCTGACGCCTGCTGTGTCGCCAGATCCTGCGGACGCCGACGCAGACCAAGACTCGGAAAGCCTGACGCGATGGCGCCACTGCTGACCAACACGACCTGAGTTCCGCGCGCGTGACGAGCGGCGATGCTCCGAGTTATCGCATCGACCCGAGAGTCGTCCACGCCTCCCCCGGCCGAGGTCAGGGATGACGAGCCAACTTTGACGACGATGCGGTCAGCGCCCGCGATATCCGCGCGTGACTGGCTCACCGCTCACCTCCGTCGTCCTCTGCCACTCCCGGCTCCTCGTCGTCGAGGGCGCCCTCGTACCCGGGCTCGTAGTTCTCGTGCGCAACATAGAGGCGGTCATCGCTGCCTCGCGGGCCGATGGCAACCTCCCCGATCGTCGGTTGCCAATCGAAGACGACCGCGTCGTCTCCCGCACCGATCATCACCGTCGCGCCGGCGCGAGCACCGAGTTTGGCGAGTTCCTCCTCGACACCCAAGCGGGCCAGTCGATCCGCGAGGTAGCCGACGGCTTCGTCGTTACCGAAGTCGGTTTGTCGTACCCAGCGCTCGGGCCGGGCACCCGTGACCCGATAGCCCTCCGGCTCCTTGCGCACGGTGAATCCGGCATCGTCGACCGCGGTCGGACGGATGATGATCCGCGGTGCGGCGATCGCCTCCTCGCGGGCTCGGGCCTGGAGTACCAGCTGCCCCATGGCGAAGGCCAAAGGTCGAAGACCCTCCCTGCTCACCGCCGAGACCTCGAACACTCGGTATCCGCGGGCCTCCAGGTCAGGACGGACGAGATCAGCGAGGTCGCGGGCGTCGGGGATGTCGATCTTGTTCAGAGCGACCAGACGCGGACGATCGGCCAGGCCCCCGTATGCCTGCAATTCCGACTCGATCACGTCAAGGTCGCTGATCGGATCGCGTCCCGGCTCCAAGGTGGCGCAGTCGATCACGTGAACCAGCACGCTGCAACGCTCGACGTGGCGGAGGAACTCCAGACCGAGCCCCTTGCCCTCACTGGCGCCCGGAATCAGTCCTGGGACGTCCGCAACGGTGAAGACGATGTCGTCGGCGGTCACCACACCGAGGTTGGGCACCAGCGTGGTGAAGGGATAGTCGGCGATCTTCGGCCGGGCAGCCGACATCGCCGCGATAAGACTCGACTTGCCCGCGCTGGGGTAGCCGACGAGCGCAACATCGGCGACCGTCTTGAGTTCGAGAACAACGTCGCGCATCTCGCCCGGCTCACCCAGGAGCGCGAAGCCCGGTGCCTTGCGTCGCGGCGAAGCCAAAGCCGCATTCCCCAGGCCACCTCGACCACCACGCGCGAGGATGAACGACTCACCGGGTGCCACCAGGTCGACCATGACGGTTCCATCACCACTCGAGACGACCGTTCCCCGCGGAACCTTCACGATCACGTCGTCGGCATCGGCGCCGTTGCGGTTGGAGCCTTGGCCGGGTTTACCGTTCGCTGCTTTGCGATGCGGGTGGCGCTGAAGGTCCAACAATGTGGTGACCGATGGGTCCACGACCGCGATGACGTCACCGCCGCGACCACCATTACCGCCGTCCGGTCCACCGAGCGGTTTGAACTTCTCGCGGTGCACCGATGAGCAACCATTGCCGCCGCTGCCCGCCTGAGCATGCACGATGGCGCGATCGACGAATGAGCTCATGATGGGGAATTCTCCCGGATGCGTGTGGCGCGGGAGGAAATACGCACGCGCGCGTGAGCGCGACTAGGAGGTGGCGAGAACGTTGACGACGCGGCGGCCGCGGCGCGAGCCGAACTCCACCGTGCCGGCAGACAACGCGAACAAGGTGTCGTCCTTGCCGCGGCCGACGTTCACACCCGGGTGGAAGTGCGTTCCGCGCTGGCGGACGATGATCTCCCCGGCTCCGACGACCTGGCCACCGAAGCGCTTGACGCCCAGACGTTGGGCGTTGCTGTCGCGTCCGTTTCTGGTGCTCGACGCACCCTTCTTATGTGCCATGACCGGTTCCTTTTGTTTAGCCGGGTCTACTTGCCCGTTGCGATGCCGGTGACCTTGACTGCGGTCAGCTCAGAGCGGTGGCCCTGGCGACGGCGGTAGCCGGTCTTGTTCTTGTACTTGAGGATGTCGATCTTCACGCCCCGGCGATGGTCGACGATCTCGGCGGTCACCTTCACCTTGTCCAGCGCCGCCTTGTCGGTGGTGACGGCAGAGCCGTCCACGACGAGCACGGCGGGCAACTCGACGGATGATCCGGGCTCCCCGGCGACCCGATCCACGACGAGGACGTCGCCGACCTCGACCTTCTCCTGGCGTCCGCCAGCTCGAACGATCGCGTACACGTGGGTGCTCCTGTCGTGACTACCGAAGTGTGCTTCGTGCCTAGTGGGGCCCGGCTGGTGCCGAGGGCGCACTAGGCGCGAGGGGAAAGGCTACGGCATGCCCGACCGTGCACCGGCGACGGCCCCCCGTTCGTCACCCGTCCGGCCCCCGTCAGTCACCGCTGGCGAACAACGACTGGTCCGACGCCGCCCCGGGAATCTCCAATTCGGTCTCCGCTTCCACCGAGCCCGGGTCCGCCTCAGCCGACGAGGTCCCCGAGTCACGGGCTGCCAGCGCCCGGGCCGCGACCTCCGCCGGATCAACGGCCCCGGCCGGCCGCCGGGAGCGGGGTGCCGGTTCATGGGCGTGCATCACGGACACCTTGACCCCGCGACCGTTGCAGACCTCGCAGGTCTCGGAGAAGGACTCCAACAGGCCCGAACCGATGCGCTTGCGGGTCATCTGGACCAGTCCCAGGCTCGTGACCTCGGCAACCTGATGCTTGGTTCGGTCCCGGCCCAAACATTCGACGAGTCTGCGCAACACCAGATCGCGGTTGCTCTCCAAAACCATGTCGATGAAGTCGACGACGATGATGCCGCCGATGTCGCGCAACCGAAGCTGACGCACGATCTCCTCAGCTGCCTCGAGGTTGTTCTTGGTGACGGTCTGCTCCAAGTTGCCACCAGAGCCGGTGAACTTGCCGGTGTTCACGTCGATGACCGTCATGGCCTCGGTGCGATCGATCACGAGCGACCCACCGGACGGCAACCACACCTTGCGGTCGAGTGCCTTCATCAGCTGCTCATCAATTCGATAGTGAGCGAACACGTCTTCAGGTTGCACCCAGTGATCGAGGCGCTCGAGGAGATCGGGCGCTACAGCGGAAATGTAGGCGTCGACCGTGCGCCACGCGGAATCTCCGGACACCACGAGTCTGGCGACATCTTCGTTGAACATGTCGCGGACGACCTTTATCGCCAGGTCCGGTTCGCTGTACAACAGCTCGGGCGGCGAGGCCTTGGACGTTGCGTCGTTGATGTCCGTCCACAGTGCCTGCAGTCGTTCGATGTCGGCCTCGAGAGCATCCTCGGATGCGCCTTCGGCAGCGGTTCGAACGATCACGCCGGCGTCTTCGGGCATGACCCGCTTGAGAATCGACTTGAGTCGACTCCGCTCGGTGTCGGGCAACTTGCGACTGATACCGGTCATCGAGCCGTCCGGTACGTACACCAGGAATCGACCGGGAAGGGACACCTGGCTGGTGAGGCGAGCGCCCTTCTGCCCGACAGGATCCTTGGTGACCTGCACGAGTACCGGATCTCCGGACTTCAATGCGAGCTCGATGCGCTTGGGCTGGCCGTCCAGGCCGGCCGCGTCCCAGTTGACTTCGCCCGCGTACAGAACCGCGTTGCGACCGCGACCGATGTCCACGAAGGCGGCTTCCATGCTCGGCAGCACGTTCTGCACACGACCGAGGTAGACGTTGCCGACCATCGACGCCGATGAGCCCTTGGTGACGTAGTGCTCGACGAGGACTCCGTCCTCGAGAACGGCGATCTGGATGCGGTCATCGCTTTGCCGAACCACCATGACGCGTTCGACGGACTCGCGTCGGGCGAGGAACTCGGCCTCGCTCAGAATCGGCGCACGCCGGCGACCTGCTTCCCGACCCTCTCGGCGCCGCTGCTTCTTTGCCTCCAGGCGGGTCGAGCCGCGCATGCCGTCGGCGTCCCCGCGGCGCTCGCGCGGTTCGCGCACTTTGACGACCGTGTCCGGGGGATCATCGGGCGAGGGCTCGTCGTCGCCCAGCGAACCCGCACGCCGGCGCCGCCGCCGGCGTCGCTTGGGCGAGCCGCCCTCCTCGGATTCGTCGTCGTCGGATGCCTCGTGGGTGTCGTCGCCGTCATCGGCGGCTTCGTCGTCGCTTGAGTCCTCGTCACTTGAGTCCTCGTCGGCGTCGGTGCTCTTACGCCGGCGGCCGCGTCCACCGCGGCGACGCTTACGGGTGGCCGAGCCCTCCGAGGAGCCGGCTTCCTCGGAGCCTGCCTTGTCGGAGCCTGCCTTCTGCGAGCCGGCTTCTTCTGAGGTGTCGGACTCGGCACCGGTTCCCCGTGTGCTGTCGCCGCTACCGGCGGAGTCTTCGACCGTGCCGTCTGCGTGGGGTTCGGGCGGTGCCGTCTTTCGGGTCGCCCGACGACGCGCGACCTTCTTGGCGGGGGCGCTGGGCTCCTCGCTGACCGGCGCGGGCGCCTGGAACAGCGGAGAGGCGGACGGGGAAACAACGTCTTTGTCTGACTTATCGACCATGGGGTCGTACTCCTTCGGGGCTCCACCACGGGTCACTGCCGTGGCGCACGAGCCGATCCATTCAAGCCTTCGGGGCACCGCCTGGTTCGCGCGCTGGGCGCTGCGTGGACGAAGCGGTCGAGCGACGTCTCGTCAATCCCCACGATCCGGGGCGAAGGGATCGCCCACGGCGCAGGTAGCCAGGTCGAGGGGCCCCTGGGCCAGCCGGGTCACCCGAGGGGGCACCGGCGGCTCGAAGTCGGCCACCCGCCGCAGCGCGGCCAGTACGTCGTCGGGTCGAACGGACATCGTGACATGCCGGACGACCGCCTCGAGTATGGCACAGGTGCCACCGCCGACATCCACGCGCACTACGGGGCCGCGGGCGTCGAACCTGCGCAGACCCGCCTTGGCCATCCGCTCCACCTCGATGGATTGCTCGCCCCAGAACAGATCCCGCGCCCGCCGGAGCTCCTGCGTGTCGACCTCGGGTAGTTCGATGAGCCAGTGACTGGCTTCGAGCCGAGCCGCGAAGTCCGGGGTGCGCGCCACGACCGCATCGACGATGTCCAGTCCAGGAGGCAGCGCCTCGTCGAGTGCGGCCCGAACCCCGGCGGGGTCGCACTCTCGGGTCAGGCCGATCTCCACGTACTCGGCCTCACTCGCGGCGCCGGTGGGGGCGGAGTTGGCATAGGAGATCTTCGGGTGCGGGGAGAACCCAGCGCTGTAGGCGATCGGCACACCAGCTCGGCGGATGGCGCGTTCGAGTGCTCGCTGGAAGTCCCGATGACTGGAGAACCGCAAACGTCCGCGGCGGGCGTACCGCAGTCGGATGCGCTGGGCAACGGGCGCGATGTCGCGCTCGGGAGGGCGTCGAGAAGCCACGGTGGTGGATGGGCGCGTTCTACCCGGCGCGGGACGGAGCGCTGGGCATCGGCAGGTCGGTCACACCCGTGGGCCCGATCTGGATCTGGGTACCCATCTGATCGCACACGCCGCAGTCGAAGCATGGCGTCCAGCGGCAGTCCTCGACCGCGACTTCCTCGAGTGCGTCCTGCCAGTCGTCCCAGAGCCACTCGGTGTCCAGACCCGAATCCAAGTGCTCCCACGGCAGCACCTCGGTGCGGTCGCGCTCTCGGATCGTGAACCAGTCGACGTCCACGACATCGCCCTCGAGTGCCCGGGCAGCACTATCCATCCACCGATCGAAGGAGAAGTGCTCGCTCCAGCCGTCGAAACGGGCCCCATCGCGCCACGCGCGTTCGATCACCCGACCCACCCGGCGGTCACCACGCGAGAGCAATCCTTCGACGATGCCGGGTTTGCCATCGTGGTAGCGCAGGCCGATCGCCTTGCCGTACTCACGGTTGGAGCGGATCGCTTCCTTCAACTTCGCCAGGCGGGCATCGGTGCTCTCATGGTCGAGTTGCGCTGCCCACTGGAACGGCGTGTGGGGCTTGGGCACGAAGCCACCGATACTCACCGTGCACTTGATGTCACGACGCCCGGAGACTTCCCGGCCGGCCTTGATCACCTCGGCGGCCAAGGTCGCGATCTGCAGAACGTCCTCGTCGGTTTCCGTCGGTAGCCCGCACATGAAGTACAACTTCACGTGACGCCACCCGGCCGCGTACGCGGTGGTGACGGTTCGAATCAGATCCTCTTCGGTCACCAGCTTGTTGATGACCTTGCGCATCCGCTCACTGCCGCCTTCCGGGGCGAACGTGAGTCCACTGCGTCGGCCGTTGCGTGAGAGTTCGTTGGCAAGGTCGACGTTGAAGGCATCAACCCGAGTGCTCGGTAGGGACAAAGACGTCTGCGAATCCTCGTAACGATCGGCGAGGTTGCGAGCGATGTCCGCGATTTCGGAGTGATCGGCACTCGACAGCGAGAGCAGGCCAACCTCTTCGAAACCGGTGGCTTGTAGGCCGCGTTCCACGATCTCGGCCACACCGGTTATCGATCGCTCCCGCACTGGTCGAGTGATCATGCCCGCCTGACAGAAGCGGCAGCCACGCGTGCAACCTCGGAAGATCTCCACACTCATGCGTTCATGCACCGTCTCGGCGAGCGGCACCAGCGGCTTCTTGGGGTAAGACCACTCGTCGAGATTCATCAACGTGTGCTTACTCACCCGCCACGGAACATCGGGGCGATTGGGAGCCACCTTGTGAATGCGGCCGTCCGACAAGTACTGCACGTCGTAGAACCGCGGCACGTAGACGGATCCGGTTGCGGCGAGGCGCAGCAACAGGCCCTCGCGACCGTCCGGGCGACCGTCGGCCTTCCACGCGTCGATGACCTCGGAGATCAGCAGCACCGCTTCCTCGCCATCGCCGAGGACCGCAGCGTCCAGGAAATCGGCGATGGGCTCGGGGTTGAACGCGGCGTGACCCCCGGCGATGACCAACGGCTCGTCGCCGTGCCGATCGGCCGCGTGTAACCCGATGCCGGCGAGATCCAAGGCGGTGAGCATGTTGGTGTACCCGAGTTCGGTGGAGAAAGAAACGCCCAGTACATCGAAATCGCCGACCGCTCGGTGCCCGTCCACGGTGAAGTGCGGAACGTCGGCGCTGCGCATCAACGCCTCGAGATCCGGCCACACGGCGTAGCAGCGCTCCGCCAGGAGGTGATCACGCTCGTTGAGCACCTCGTAGAGGATTTGAATGCCCTGATTCGGTGCACCGACTTCGTAGGCATCCGGGTACATCAGTGCCCAGCGAACCCGGGCGCCCTGCCAATCCTTGACGACGGAGTTCACCTCACCACCCACGTACTGGATGGGCTTGGTCACCTTGGCCAGCAACGGCTCGAGGCGATCGAAGTGCGACGTACCCGGCTCGCGACCTCCACGCAGGCGTTCGCGGGCATCGTGCCGGGATGGCGCATGCGAATGCTCGGCAACCGGGGCGCTCATAGCGTGAGGGTATCGGCCATCACACTTGCGAGCGGAAAACGGCCAGGGAATGCAGCCGCACCGTCTGCAGCAGTCCGATGGCGATCCAGGTGGCCATCATCGACGTCCCGCCCGCAGATACGAAAGGCAGCGGGATGCCGGTGATCGGCATGATGCCGAGCGTCATGCCGATGTTCTCGAACATCTGGAATCCGAACCAGGCGGCCACGCCCGTGGCCACGAGCCTGCCGTACATGTCATCGGCCTTCCACGCGATGCGGATGGCACTGAACAAGACCACGCCGAGCAGCAAGATCAACAGTGCCGATCCGATGAAGCCGAACTCCTCCCCGACCACGGTGAAGATGAAGTCGCTTTCGTTGACGGGAACGAAGTTGCCCTGGGTCTGCGGCCCTTGGAATAGCCCGTAACCGTCGAGTCCGCCACCACCGATGGCGATGCGCGCCTGGTTCGCGTTGTAGGCACTGGCACTCAGGTCCGCGTCGGGATTGATGAACGACGTGAGGCGGTCCACTTGGTACTCGCGCAGAAGGCCCGCTTGCAACGCCGCGAGCACTCCCAACACCGCGGCGCCGATGAGCCCTACGAGCCAACGAGTCCGGACACCCGCGACTGCGATGATGGATATCACGACCGCGCCCATGATCAAGACGGTGCCGGTGTCGTTCTGCACCAAGATGATGGCTGTCGGAATCGCCGCTACAGCCAGTGCCAACAGAACGTCGCGGCCGCTGGGCTCTTCCTCGATGTCGCGCGGTTCCGCCAGCAGCGCCGCCATCATCAAGATGACCGTGATCTTGGCGAACTCCGACGGCTGAATGGTCAATCCGAGTGGAACGTCGATCCACGCACGGGCACCGGCGATGGTCACACCTAAGCCCGGTACGAACGGCACCAAGAGCAGCAGCATGGACGCCACGTAGACCACCGGTGTGTAGGCCCGTAACCAGCGATAGTTGATGCGGGTGGCGATGACGCCGAGCACGAGGGCCACCCCGAGGTTGATGAGGTGCCGCTTCAGGTAGGACTGGGGATCACCCTCCGCCGCGAGGTCGGCTCGGCTCGCCGACCAGACGAGCACCGAGCCCATCAAGGACGCGCCCAGCGCGGCGATGATCAAGATCCAATCGAGATCACGCAGATACCCGCCGCCGCGATTGCGCTTGGGTGCGACAACAGAGTCCGACGACTGGGTGGGGAAGATGCTGGTCACGATCGTCCCCCTCGTCGTTGATCGGTATCCAGTCCGCTGGCCACGACGTTCGGACGCGCATCGGGCACTCCGGAGTCTTCACCCAGCGGCACCACCGGGGTGCCGTCAGGACGAATGACCGGGAGGTCGCGCATGGGCTCGCCTCCGATGAGCACGCTGCGCCGAGGGTCGATGTCCGAACCGCGAACGCCGAAGATCTCCTCGTAGATCTTGCGCACACTCGGAGCGGACGTCTTGGATCCGGTTCCGCCTTGCGTGATCATCATGACCACTGCGTACTGGGGATCGTTCGCCGGTGCATACGAGGCGAACCACGAAGTCGAGACCTTGTCACCTGTCACCTGGGCCGAACCGGTCTTGGATGCGACGGGTATGCGATCCAACGGGAAGCCGGCGAAAGGTTCACGCGCCGATCCGTTCGTGGTGACACCGGGCAAGGTGTCCTGCAAGAACCGGATCGCCCGCTGCGCCCGCGCTCCGGTTATCTCGTTGGAGGCGACGGGAGGGATCTCGCGCACGTTTCGACCGTCGGCGGACACGATGGCCTTTACCAGTCGAGGCTCGAACACCGTTCCTCCGTTGGCGATCGCGGCGTACACCATGGCCATCTGCAGCGGGGTTACAGCGGTATCTCCCTGGCCGATGGATGCGTTCAAGGCGTCGCCCTCGCGCCATCGAAAGCCGTCAGCACAATTCTCTTCATCCAGGGCGGTGAAGTAATCGGCGAGTTCGGGGTCGGTCTTGCGCGTTTCCGGGTACCCCTCGATCGCGTTCTTGCACCAGGTGTCGCGTTTGAGTTCCCAGTTCTCGGCCTTGAACTCCCGGCTCGCGACACGACCCACCGATTCGACAGGTAGGTCTATGCCCGTTCCTTCACCCAATCCGAACTGACGGGCTGCTTCAGCGATCGGGTCGGGTGCCTCTCGACCGGCATCGTCACCTCCTGCGGCATTCCACATCTGATCGGCCATGCCGTAGAAGACGGTGTTGCACGAGACTTCGAGCGCGCGACGCAAGGAGATGCGCCCGTAGGCCGACGATTCGTAGTTGCGGAAGACCTGTGTTCCCAGGCGCACGCGACTAGGACACGCGTAGGCACCACCGAGGTTGAAACCCTCCTTGGCGGCGGCGACGGTACTGATCACCTTGTACGTCGATCCGGGAGCGAACAGACCTTGAGTGGCGTTCGATGCCAGTGATCCGGAGTCCATCAACTTGTCGAATTGCTTCTTGGTGACACCTCCGACCCAAATCGAGGGGTCGTAGGTCGGATAGCTGGCCATGGCCAAGATCCGACCCGTGCGCACGTCGACTACGACAGCCGCCCCGGAGTCACCGGGGTAGCCCTGACGCTGCGCGCGTTGAACGGCCGCCACGAGTTGTTCTTCGACAACAGATTGCAGGTGCGCATCGATGCTCGACACCAGGTAATCCCCCGGTTGCGGCGGGAACGACTCCAGCGTTCCGGTTACCCGACCTGCTGTATCGACTGCGAGCGTGGTGACCCCGGGCTTGCCGCGGATCTCGTCGTCGTAGTACGCCTCGAGTCCGGATCGACCCACCACGTCGGTTCGTCGCAGACGGTCGTACGCATCCGTCGACCCCTGCTCCTCCAGTTGCTCTTCGGTGACGGGGCCGAGATAACCCAGCAGGTGCGCGGCGTTCACGTTGAACGGCGACGGGTAGACCCTGATCGCATCCAAGCGAGCATCGACTCCGGGGAACAACTGCCCCTGTTCCATGATCGTCAACGCGATCTGCGGGTCGACGTCCTGTGCAATGG
Organism: uncultured Rubrivirga sp.; assembly: GCA_964385255.1. GTDB lineage: Bacteria > Actinomycetota > Actinomycetes > S36-B12 > S36-B12 > S36-B12. Next base: position 24,339 of record CAYLOH010000015.1, read on the forward strand.
GAATCGGCTGGTAGGGCGAGCCGTTCCAGCACACCGGCGGCGGCTTGGCTCCTTCGCTCCCGCAGGGCTTCAAGCGATCGGCGATCCGATCGGCCGGGATATCCAAGATCTCACCGAGGCGCGCGACGACGCGCGCACCGTCATCGGCTTCGCGCTCCAAGACGACCTTGTCGACGGTGATCACCAGGGAGGTCCGGTTCGACACCAACGGCCGACCCGCCTGGTCGAGGACGAGACCTCTGACCGCCGGTTCGACGACCTCGCGCACGGTGTTGTTCACCGCCGCCACCTTGTACTCCTCGCCGGTCACGACCTGCAGGTAGTACAGGCGACCGACCAAGGTCATCACGAGGGAGACGAGCAGCACGCCGAGGACGAGCAGGCGGACGTTGGAGCGCTGGCTCATTCCACCTCCCGACGCTCGTGCGGACCCTCGGACATCTTCCGCGATGTGACCTAGGCCACACCCTCGGCTTCCGTCCCACCCCGACGGTACGACGCCCGGTCCCCCAGGGCCGTTCCCACCCGGCGGCTCGCCGTCATCAGTCCAGGAGAACCTCGGGGGCGAGCTTGCGAGTGAGCCAGCCCAGCAGCGGGATCATCACCGGGGCCAGCAGCGCGCCGTACAGGGCGCTGGTCAGTGCGATCAGCGGGACCGCGTCCCACAGGACGCGCGGACTCCCGAGCATGGCGTCCAAAGCGGCGGTACCCAAAGCGGCCGCGGCGCACCCGATGGCGGCGATGGCGATCATGCCCGGGACGGTGCGATCCCGGCTGTCGATGACGTACCCAGCCACGAATCCGATGGCCAGATACACGATGGAATTCACGCCGACGACGGTGTCGGCGGGGGGCGAGACGTCGATGATCGCTCCGGCGAGAAAGCCGGCGAAGGCACCTTGTATGGGCCCCATCGCGAGCGCGATCGCGACGACCGAGACGACGAGAAGATCGGGCGTTGCACCCGGCAGTCCCAGGCGGCTGAGCAACGTGACCTGGAGGAGGAAGGCGACGAGCAGGACCCCACCGATCACCAGACCCTGTCGAACGATCATCACTGATCCGTCTGGGTCGTCGCGCCGTCATCCACCGCCGGTTGATCGACCGGTTGCTCGACCGCTGCATCGTCGGTGGTCGCCTGTTCGTCGACCAGCAACTCCTCACCTGGTTGATCGATCGGTGTCTGACTCGGCACCTGCCCGCCTTGACGCGGCGGCAGAACGGAATCGCGCGGGTCCTCCCGAGGTGCTCGCACCACGACCCCGACGACGCTCAGGCGCGAGACGTCCGCGAAGGGGCGGATGGTGGCGATGCGGGTGAGTTGTCCGGCGGTTCCGGTGATGTCGACGACCTCGCCGATCGGGACCCCGGGCACATATGGTCTGCCGTTGCGCGAACCGAAGGTCACGAGAGCATCGCCGATCACCAGTTCGGCGAGCGGATCGAGTAATTGGAAGTCAAGCGAATCCTGTCGTCCCGTTCCCGACACGATGCCTATCTCCTCGGTGGTCGCGACGCGACCGCCGACCGACGACGACGCATCCACCAGCAAGAGCACGGTCGCGTTGGTGGGATTGACCTTGATGATGCGACCGACGAGTCCATCACCGTTGATGACGCTCATGTCGCGTTCCACGCCGTCGAGGGAACCGGCGTCGATGGTCACCGTCCACGCATAATCCTGAGCGGGGCCGACAGCAATCACCTCGGCGATGGCCACGCGATAGCGGCCCACCGATGCCACGCGCAGTAATGCGTCGAGTTCATCGGCACGAGCCCGGTCGTACTCGGACTCGCGGACCAGGGTGCGCAACTCGGCGTTCTCTTCACGCAACTGCGCTATCTGGCCGGCTTGATTGCGCCAGGTGGACCACCAATCCCCCGCCGACGTGATGGGTGAGAAAACGGTGGCAGCGCCCTTTTGCAGCACCCCTGTGACCGCTGAGATCGCCGATCGAGCGCTGGACATCGGACCATCGCCGCCACGCAAGTCCAAGATCACGAAGGTCAAGGACGCCACCACGAGAATCGCCAGGGCGATACGCGTACGGCGGGACAGCATGGACTGAGTCTGCCGTGTCCACTACCGAGGTAGCGGCGACCCTCAGGGGATCCCCGCGTGGCTAGCGACGCGGTTCGGAGACCAGAACCTGCTGGAGGGCCTCGAATTCCTCCACGCACTTACCCGATCCCAGGGCCACGCAATCCAAGGGGCGCTCGGCGACGATGATCGGCATACCGGTCTCGTGACGGAGGCGTTCGTCCAATCCGCGCAGTAACGCGCCGCCTCCGGTGAGCACGATGCCGCGATCCATGATGTCGCCGGACAACTCCGGCGGGGTGCGGTCCAAGGTGGCCTTCACCGCGTCGACGATCGCGTTGACCGGCTCGTCCATCGCGCGTCGGATCTCCTCGGCGGAAACCACGATGGTTCGCGGCAGACCGGTGACCAGATCGCGACCGCGGATCTCGGCGTGCGGTTCGTCCGGCATCGGGAACGCCGAACCGATGGCGACCTTGATCTCCTCGGCGGTCCGCTCACCGAGCATCAACGAGTACTCCTTCTTCACGTACTGGATGATCGAGTTGTCGAGTTCGTCACCGCCCACGCGCACGGACAAACTCGTGACAATGCCACCCAGGGAGATGACCGCGACCTCGGACGTTCCACCACCGATGTCCACCACCATGTTGCCGGTCGGTTCGTGCACGGGCAGGCCGGCTCCGATCGCGGCGGCCATCGGTTCTTCGATGATGAAGACCTTGCGAGCTCCCGCTGCGTAACCCGCATCCTTGACGGCGCGCTGTTCGACCCCGGTGATGCCCGAGGGCACGCAGATGATCAATCGAGGCTTGGCCAGATGCCGCCGACGATGGACCTTCTGGATGAAGTAGCGCAGCATCCGCTCGGTGGTGTCGAAGTCGGCGATCACGCCGTCCTTCAGCGGCCGGATGGCGACGATGCTGCCGGGCGTGCGCCCGATCATGCGCTTGGCTTCCGAACCCACCGCGAGGATCCCGCCGGAGTTGTTGTTGATGGCGACGACAGAGGGCTCGTTCAAGACGATGCCGCGACCGCGGACGTAGACCAAGGTGTTGGCCGTGCCCAGGTCGACGGCCATATCGCGGCCGACGAACGAGGTACTGGCGGGCATAACAGGCCTTTCCGTCGGGGAAGTCGTGCGGGGATCAGACTACGCCGTCTCCGGGATCTGGCCGCCAGGCACGCCTTCCACCAGCCGCGCCCTTCTCACCTCGAGGTCTCGAAGGCGCTGCTCGAGGCGGGACTCCCAGCCGTGGGTGGGGTTGCCCTCACGCAGCGCCAGGGAGAAGGCCCGCGTGACGACGGCTCCCAGGTCGGCGCGGTAGTCGTGCCCCTCGCTGCGGAATTCCCCCGGGGTGACGTCCGTCGCGAACACGGTGTCCACGAGCACCTGGGCCCAGGTGATGCCCGGTCGCCACGTCATCTCGGTGGGGACGCCTCGACCGCGGGGGCCGTCGCCAGGCAGCCAGTGCGGCCGCGAGTGGAGCAGATCCGGGCGGAACCGCACCACGGGGTCGGCGTCGTGCTCCAAGAACCACACCCTCGGATGGGGCATCGCCGCGAGCGCCTCGGGGATCTGCTCGGGGCGGTCCACGGTCACGGCAACAGACGAGAACATCCGGTGAACGTGGTCGTAGTCACGGCCGCCGGGCGTTCCCACCCAGACTGCGGCCTCGATACCGAGCCGATCCACATCCCCGACCCCGACCGGCAGCGCCAACTGCTGAACCTTGGCGCCCAGACTCTCGCCGTACAACAACAAGCGCGGTGGGTGGCTCAGCGCCGAGCATTCGGCCGCGATGGCTTCCAGCAGTGCGCTTTGCGTGCGTCGTGCGATGTCCACGCGATCCAACGACAAGAAGCTCGGCAACAGTCCGTACCCGACGGCCACCGATGCGCAATCCCCGCGCGTGAGCAGTTCCATGACATCCACCGGTGTGGAGTTGGCGTATCCGGTTCCGGCGGGGGCCTGAATCAACAGACATGACCTGCTGAATGCACCGGTTCGTCGTAATTCGCTGATCGCCAGTTCGATCCGCTCGTCGATCGACGCTGCGGCATCCAGACCCACGAAGACACGTATCGGGGCTGCTACCGGCGGCTCCCCCGTGACGAAGATGACATCGTCGTCGTTCGTGGCCGTACCGACGTAACGCGCTCCTTCGCGACCGACAGCGCTCGGTCCCACGTGCGAGCCCGGACCGGTGGAAACGAGGGGATTGTCGGGAGCCCGGGAGAAACCCGGGTCGAGTTCACGCGCACCATCACGCAGTTTGCGCACGAAACGACGACGAGCAACGCGGCCAGCGAGGAGTGCGGTGCTGACGCCAGCGGCCCCAACGGCCAGCGAACGCGCGCGTGGACCACGGCCGCGCACCACGCGCATCGCGAGTGAGGTCGTCGCGAACGGGGCTGTGATCAACCCCAGGCCAACGGCACCGATCGCCAACGGGAATGCGCGCTCGACCTTCTCCGGCCAGGGCATCAATGTGGGACCGAAGATGCTCATCGGGCGCTTACCTACGTGCTTACGTCCAGCGAGTCAGACGAGACCGGGGAAGAACAAAGCAATCTCGCGTGCCGCCGATTCGGGTGAGTCCGAGCCGTGCGTGACATTCATCTGGGTCTCGGTGGCCAGGTCACCGCGGATGGTGCCGGGTGCGGCATTGGCGGGATTCGTCGCACCCATCATGGCGCGCCAGGACACGATTGCCTCCGGACCCTCGATCACCGCCGCGACGAGGGGGCCACCGGTGATGAAGGCCACGAGATCTCCGAAGAACGGCTTGTCCTTGTGTTCGCCGTAGTGCTCCTCGGCGACCGCACGTTCGAGGACGCGCATCTCCAACGCGACGATCCGAAAGCCCTTGCGTTCGATGCGGGAGAGGACCTCTCCGATGAGACCGCGCTCGACGCCGTCGGGCTTGATCAGGACAAGGGTGCGCTCGGACACAGGGGTTTTCCTTTCTGGGAAACGTCTGCGTGAGCCTAGCGGGACCTACGCCTCGCCTTCGGTGGCCCGCTGCGCACGCATCGCATCGACGCGCGTTCCATTGCGGACCGCCAAGAACCACAGCGCGACGAACACCGCGCCCACCACCCACATCGCTGGCACCCAGAATCCCCCGGCGAGGACGAACACCTGCAGAATCCACCCCACCGTGATGCCCAGGACCGGACTGCGCAGCAGGCCCGCGCCCACGATCAACGCGACGGCCAAGACTCCTCCGACTGCCAGGGCGCGGCCCATACTGCCCGCGGCACCCAAGCCTCCGGCGACCAAGGCCGCGAGCAGCACGACGATGGCCTCGGCGATCAAGACGGAGGAGCCCAGTACCCGCATCAGTCCATCCTGTCGTCGAAGTCGTCGAGAGTCGGTACCTCCATAGTGCGGCCTAGGTCACGTGCGAACAACCGGAGTGCGTCGCCGACCAGGACAACCGACCCGGTGATGAGCACGCCCGTGCCACCGGCATCGCCGTCGGCCTCGGCCATAGCCATCGCGGCATCTACGGCGGTGAGGAGGTCCTCCTCGACGTAGATGTCCTTTCCCGAGTACAACTCCTCGGCGAGGGCCGCGAGATCTGCGGCGGGCATCGCCCTCGGTGAAGCCGGGCTCGTCACGACGAGTGCGTCGATCACCGGTTCGAGCGCCTCGAGCACACCGCTGGCGTCCTTGTCGGCGAGTACCCCCACCACGGCGATGAGCCGATCGAAGGTGAACGAGTCCTGGATCGCCGCGGCCAGCGCCTGCGCGCCGTGCGGATTATGTGCAGCGTCGACGAGCACCGTGGGATCCAAGCGGATCGCGTGCAGCCGACCGGTGGTCTCCGCCGAGGTGAATCCCTCGCGGACGAGATCGAGGTCGAGTGTGCTGTCGTCGCTCAGGAAGCATTCGACCGCCGCGAGGGCGACACACGCGTTCGATGCCTGGTGCTCGCCGAAGAGCGGGACGAATATCTCGTCGTAATCCCCTCGAAGACCGCGCACGCTGATCACTTGTCCACCGACGGCGATTTCGCGCGAGAGCAGTCCGAAGTTCTCGCCTTCGATGGCGAGGGGGACCTGGAGTTCGTCAGCGCGCGTGCGCAGTACGACGCCGGCTTCCTCTACCTGGACGGCGGAGACGGCTTGGCACCCCGGCGCGATGATGCCCGCCTTCTCACCGGCGATCTGGGCGATCGTGTCGCCCAGGTATTCCGCGTGATCCATGCCAATGGGGGTGATGACCGCCACCGATGCAGCAGCGACCGAGGTGGCATCCCACGTGCCGCCCATACCGACTTCGATCACCGCCACGTCGACCGGAGCATCGGCGAACGCGGCGTACGCCAGGGCGGTCATGACCTCGAAGTAGGACATCCGGACTCCACCGGACTCCACAGAGTTCTTGTCCACGAGTTGGACGTAGGGCGCGATATCGCTCCAGGTGTCGAGAATGCGCTCCTCGGAGATCGGCTGACCGTCCAGTCGGATTCGTTCCCTCGCATCGACCAGATGCGGTGAGGTGAACAGACCGGTGCGCAGGCCGTGGGCACGCAGGAGTGACTCGATCATGCGCGATGTGGATGTCTTGCCGTTGGTACCGGCTACCTGGATCACCGGGTAGGAGCGCTGGGGATCTCCTAGCAACTCCATGACCGAGGCGATACGCGAGAGCGATGGTTCGATGATGGACTCCGGCCACCGCGAGTCCAACTCGGCCCATAAGCGCGCCAGATCCACCTTCGCAGTGTAGGTAGCGGTGCGGAGATGGCCCCGCGCACTCCTAGGATGAGCCACCATGTCTTTACCGACCCCCTCCGCGTCGCCATCGGTACCCGACAAGCCGAGTCTGGATGGCATAGAGGCGGCGTGGTCGAAGCGCTGGGAAGACTCAGGGACGTACCGCTTCGATCGCAGCAAGACGCGCGATCAGGTCTACTCGATAGACACACCTCCCCCGACCGTGAGTGGCTCACTGCATGTCGGTCACGTCTTCTCGTATACGCACACCGACTGCATGGCGCGATACAAGCGGATGCGAGGGTTCGAGGTCTTCTATCCCATGGGATGGGACGACAACGGCCTTCCCACCGAACGCCGGGTGCAGAACTACTTCGGCGTGCGGTGCGACCCATCTCTGCCGTACCAACCCGATTTCGAGCCCCCGAGCGAGCCCGACGCCAAGAACCAACTGCCGATCAGTCGGCGCAACTTCGTGGAGTTGTGCGAGCGCCTGACCGTCGAAGACGAGAAGGCGTTCGAGGAACTGTGGAAGCGCATGGGCCTGAGCGTTGATTGGACGCAGACGTATCAGACGATCGACCGCAATGCGCAACGCACCAGCCAACTCGCTTTCTTGCGCAACCTCGCGCGGGGCGAGGCCTATCAGTCGGAAGCACCCACGCTGTGGGACGTCACGTTCCGCACTGCCGTGGCGCAAGCCGAACTCGAGGATCGCGAGCGCGACGGCGCCTACCACCGGATCGGCTTTCCCAAGGCCAGCCAAGAAGACGGCGAGCGCGTGTTCATCGAGACGACGCGACCCGAACTGCTCGCCGCGTGTGTGGCGTTGGTGGCGCACCCGGACGATGAGCGCTATCAGCCGCTTTTCGGCACCACGGTGCGCACGCCCGCCTTCGACGTCGAGGTACCGGTTGTCGCGCATGCGTTGGCTGATCCGGACAAGGGTTCCGGTATCGCGATGATCTGCACGTTCGGTGACCTCACCGACGTGACCTGGTGGCGCGAACTGCAGCTTCCCACGCGGCCGATCATCGGCTGGGACGGACGAATTCGAGGCGACGTGCCCGAGTGGATCACCAGCGACGGTGGTCGCGGGTACTACGAACGCATCGCCGGCGCCACCGCGCACACAGCCAAGGAGCGGATGGTCGAGATCCTCACCGAGACCGGACACCTCGAGGGCGAGCCCAAGCCGATCACTCACCCGGTGAAGTTCTTCGAAAAGGGCGACAAGCCGCTCGAGATCGTCACCACCCGCCAGTGGTACATCACCAACGGTGGGCGTGATCCGAAACTCCGCGCAGCGCTGCTGGCCCGCGGCAACGAACTCATCTGGCATCCCGAGCACATGCGGGTGCGATACGAGAACTGGGTCGAAGGTCTCAACGGCGACTGGCTCATCTCGCGTCAGCGCTTCTTCGGCGTGCCGATCCCGATCTGGTACCGACTCGACTCCGACGGGAATCCCGACTACAGCGCACCGATCGTGCCCACCGAGGACCAGTTGCCCATCGATCCGTCCAGCGACGCACCCGAGGGCTTCACCGAGGAGCAACGCGGAAAACCGGGAGGCTTCATCGGCGACCCGGATGTGATGGACACCTGGGCCACGAGTTCGCTGAGTCCGCAGATCGCTGGTGGCTGGGAGCGCGATCCGGACCTGTGGTCGCGGGTCTTCCCGATGGACGTGCGCCCGCAGGCGCACGAGATCATCCGCACCTGGCTCTTCTCCTCGGTCGTGCGGGCGCACCTCGAAGACCACTGCCTGCCGTGGTCCAACGCCGCGATCTCCGGATGGATCTTGGATCCCGATCGAAAGAAGATGAGCAAGTCCAAGGGCAACGTCGTGACACCGATGGGCCTGCTGGATGAGTACTCCTCCGACGCCGTGCGCTACTGGGCGGCCTCCGGCCGTCCGGGAACGGACACCGCGTTCGACGTCGGCCAGATGAAGATCGGTCGTCGCCTGGCCATCAAGATCCTCAACGCGAGCAAGTTCGTGCTGTCCATGGGCGTGGTCACCGACACTTCCGCGATCACCAACGCGCTCGATCTGTCCATGCTCGCAGCGCTGCGCGACGTCGTACGTCAGGCGACCGATGCCTTCGAGAACTACAACTACGCCCGCGCACTGGAATTGGCGGAGACCTTCTTCTGGACATTCACCGACGACTACGTCGAGCTGGTGAAGGAGCGTGCCTACGGCGGACAAGGGGACGCCGCGGCTAACAGCGCCAAGGCTGCCCTGGTGCTGGCGCTATCGGTCCAACTGCGTCTGTTCGCCCCGTTCTTGCCGTTCACGACCGAGGAGGTGTGGTCCTGGATGCACGACGGCGACGCCTCGATACATCGGTCCGATTGGCCGAGTCTGGACGAGCTCTCGGTTGCCGACGGTCACGATGCGAAGGTCCTCGAGCGAACCGGCGCTGCGCTCAGTGGCGTGCGCAAGGCCAAGTCGGACGCGAAGGCGTCGATGAAGGCCGCCATCACCGAGGCCACGGTGGAGGGGACTCCCGCGGACATCGAGTCGATCGCGAAGGCGCGTGACGATCTCGCCGCTGCCGGCACCATCGCCGAGTTGATCCTCGTTCCGGCCTCCGACGACGCCCCCCTGACCGTGCGGGCCGTCCTCGCCCCCCTCACCTGATCCCGCGAACTGCCAATTCCTGACCCCCGAACTGCCAGTTTTTGACTCCCGAACTGCCAATTCCCTCACAGCGAATTGCCAAAAGAAGGGCCAGATCTTCGCCCGATGGCAATTCGCTGTGAGGGACTTGGCAGTTCGACGATTGAGACTTGGCAGTTCGGGGGTCAGGAATTGGCAGTTCGCGAGTCACGCGGGGATGTTAGGCGGACTTCTCGCGACGCACAGGGGTGTCGCGGGTTTCGTCGATGTCACGCGGCACGATCGTCGGATTCACGTTGTCGCGCACGACCTCGCCGGTGATGACCACCTTCGCCACATCCTCGCGCCCGGGCACGTCGTACATGACGTGCAGAAGCACCTCTTCGAGGATGGCCCGCAATCCACGAGCACCCGTGCCTCGCAGAAGCGCGAGATCGGCGACCTCGTCGAGCGCCTCCTGCGTGAACTCCAACTCCACACCGTCGATCTCGAACAGCCTCTGGTATTGCTTGACCAGCGCGTTCTTCGGCTCGGTGAGAACCTGGACCAAGGCTTCGCGGTCGAGTTGGGTGACCGACGTGAAGACCGGCAGCCGACCGATGAATTCCGGGATCATTCCGAACTTCAGCAGATCCTCCGGCATCACGTGCGAGAAGACGTCGGTGATCTCACCCCGAGCCTCACGCTCACCATCGACCAGGTCGAAAGTGAAGCCGAGGTTCTTCTTGCCCAGCCGCTGCTCGACGATGGAGTCCAAGCCAGCGAAAGCCCCACCGACGATGAACAGCACGTTGGTCGTGTCGATCTGAATGAACTCCTGGTGCGGATGCTTGCGACCCCCTTGCGGAGGAACCGACGCAGTCGTGCCCTCGAGAATCTTCAGGAGAGCTTGCTGGACGCCTTCGCCTGATACGTCGCGCGTGATGGACGGGTTCTCGCTCTTGCGGGCGACCTTGTCTATCTCGTCGATGTAGATGATGCCCGTCTCGGCTCGCTTCACGTCGAAATCCGCGGCCTGAATCAATTTGAGCAGGATGTTCTCGACATCCTCGCCGACGTATCCCGCTTCGGTGAGTGCCGTGGCGTCCGCGATCGCGAACGGGACATTGAGCATGCGAGCGAGGGTCTGAGCGAGCAGGGTCTTGCCCGATCCCGTCGGTCCAAGAAGCATGATGTTGGACTTGGCTACCTCGACCTGATCCTCACGCGACTTCTCTCGGGCTTCCGCCGCTACCCGCTTGTAGTGGTTGTAGACGGCCACCGACAGAGCCTTCTTCGCCATATCCTGGCCGATCACATACTGATCGAGGAAGTCGTAAATCTCTTTGGGCTTGGGGAGGTCGCCGACGGGAGTCTCGACGGAATCGTTGAGTTCCTCTTCGATGATCTCGTTGCACAGGTCGATGCACTCGTCGCAGATATAGACCCCGGGACCGGCGATCAGCTTCTTGACCTGCTTTTGACTCTTGCCGCAGAACGAGCACTTGAGCAGATCACCGCTCTCCCCGATTCGAGCCACGGGTGCTCCCTTCCACGACGTCACCCGCACAGGGCAACGGCCCCGCCTTCTGTGGCGGAGCACTCGTAGGACCGTACCCCGATTTGGCCGCGTATGCCCAGATATCCGCGCGCCGCCGAGTGTGGAAGTCTCAACCGGAAGTCGAGAGTGCCACCACCCCCGGGGCGGCCAGCATCAGCCCTTTCGGGAACTGATCACCTGATCGATGATCCCGTACTCCTTGGCCATGTCCGCGGTCAGGATCTTGTCGCGCTCGATGTCGAGCTCGATCTGCTCCTCGGAGCGTCCCGTGTGCTTGGCGAGGATGCCTTCCATCTCCTTACGCATGCGCAAGATCTCGTTCGCTTGGATTTCGATATCCGACCCTTGGCCGCCACCCTCGGTGTAGGGCTGGTGAATCAGGACTCTCGCGTGTGGAAGAGCGAAACGCTTGCCCGGCGTTCCGGCCGCCAAGAGCACTGCTGCAGCCGAGGCTGCCTGACCCAGGCACACCGTCTGAACCTGCGGCTTGACGAACTGCATGGTGTCGTAGATCGCAGTCATCGCCGTGTACGAGCCGCCGGGAGAATTGATGTAGATCTGGATATCCCGGTCGGGATCCATCGATTCCAAGGTCAGCAACTGGGCCATGACGTCGTCGGCAGACGCGTCGTCGATCTGCACCCCGAGGAAGATGATCCGCTCCTCGAAAAGCTTCGTGTAGGGGTTGTGAACCCGCTCGCCGTTGGCCGTGCGCTCACGAAACTCCGGGACGATGTACCGACTCGACGGTGCGTACAACCCGCTCACTTGGCACTTCCCTTCTTGCCCGGCGCATCGGCATCTGAGCTGTAGACGTGATCGATCAAGCCGTAGTCACGCGCTTCCTCAGCGGTGAACCAGCGATCTCGATCGGAGTCCTTCTCGATCTGCTCGATGGTTTGCCCCGTGTGATCGGCGATCAAACTGGCCATCCGCTTCTTGATGAACAGCATCTGCTCGGCCTGAATCTTGATATCCGACGCCGTACCCCCGATCCCACCGAGAGGCTGATGCATCATGATCCGGGTGTTCGGGGTGGCATAGCGCTTGCCCGGAGCACCTGCGCACAGCAGGAACTGACCCATGGATGCGGCCAGACCCATCGCGATTGTCGCAACGTCGTTGGGAATCAATTGCATGGTGTCGTAGATGACCATGCCTGCGGTGATCGAGCCACCCGGCGAGTTGATGTAGATGGAGATGTCCCGCTCCGGGTCTTCGGCGGCGAGCACTTGAAGCTGCTTAGCGATCCGGTCAGAGTTCTCGTCGCGCACTTCGCCTTCGAGCCAGATGATCCGCTCGCGCAACAGACGCTCGTCGAGCATGTCGCCAAAGCCGCTCATGCTTCCGCCGGCGCCACGGAAATCAGGGGTGCCTAGACCGCTCACCAATCCTCCTGTAGATGTCGTAGGACGACCCTAACGTCGATCGAGTGCCCGGACAGTCCGGCAGGGTCCGGGTTCGCCAACAGCCGAACGGTCTTCGTTCGCTACGCCCTAACGCTGCGCTTCCTGGGCCGCGGCCATCTGCGCCTGGATCTGCGCCAACTGTGCCGCCGCCATGGCCTCGTTGAGCTCGGCTTCCAAGGCCGTCAGATCAACCGCGGTTCCATCGGTGTCGGTGACAGTGGCGTTCTCCAGGACGAGCGCGAGTGCCTTCGACCGGCGGATGTCGGCCAATGCCATCGAGACCTGACCAGACTCGACCAGCGCCTTGGCCAGCGCGTCGGGCGCCATGCCGTATCGCGGCGCCTGCTGCATCAGCCAACTGGACAGTTCCGACTCCCCGACCGTGACCTCTTCGGTTTCGGCGATCCTGTCGAAGACGAACTGACTCTTGAGTGCGTCCCGCGCCTGCTGTTCGACCTCTGCGCGGTGCTCATCGGTCGCATCGTGACCGTCTTCGAAGTGGGCCTCGACCTCGGCGGCGATGACGCCTTCGGGCAAGGGGATCTCCACCGATTCCATCAACGCCTCGTACACCTTGCCCCGGGCTTGCTGACCCTGTTCCATGCGCTTCAGGCGTTCAACGCGCTTCTTGGCGTCTTCGCGTAACTCATCGACAGTGTCGAACTCGGAGGCCATCGTCACGAAGTCTTCGTTCAACTCCGGCAACTCGCGCTCTCGAACCTTGCTCACCACGACGGTGACCTTCAGCGGCACGCCTGCCCAGTCACCGTTACCCGGCGTGAAATCGAATGTGCGTGTTTCACCAGCCTTCGCCCCCCGGACGGCATCGTCGAAACCGGGGAGCATCCCCTCGGATCCCAGCTCGTAGGAGAGAGCGTTGCCTGACAGATCATCGACCTGATCACCAGAGTCGGTCGCGCCGGAGATGTCGACAAGGAGAACGTCGCCGTCCTTCGATGCGCGATCGACATCCTTCAAAGAAGCGAAACGGGTCCGCAGGTTGTCGATGTGCTCGTCGACCTCTGCTTCCGACGCAGTGGCCGGATCCACCTGGACGGAAATAGACGTGTAGTCGGGCAACTCGAAGTCGGGTCGAATATCGACTTCGGCGGTGAACCTGACGTGCTGGCCGTCCTCGATTTCGGTGACATCGACGGCCGGGCGCCCGACCGGGACGATTTCCTTTTCGCGGAGGGCACTCTCGTAGGCCTTCGGCACCGCGTCGTTGATGACCTCCTCCAGGACCGCACCACGCCCGAACCGCTGTTCGATGACGCGAGCCGGCACCTTGCCCTTGCGGAAACCGGGGATGCTCACCTGCTTGGCGATCGTCTTGTAAGCCTCGTCGAAACTCGGTTGGAGTTCGTCGAACGGCATCTCGACGGTCAACTTCACGCGGGTGGGGCTCAAGGACTCGACGTCGGTCT
>CAYLOH010000016.1:0-35176 GCA_964385255.1 uncultured Rubrivirga sp.
GCCCTGCTGGGTGGCTCCACCGGCGGCGAGTGCGAGCGCTTCGGCGATGCGTTCGATGTCGGCGTCGTCGTCGGGCAGCTGACCGGTCGTCACCCGAACTCCCGGGGAAGTGCTGGCCTCGCCTGCGATGATGAACGGGCTACCGGGAGCAACCCTGATGCCCGACGCCGCCATCGTGATCAATGCGTTGCGTTCGTCCTCGACGGGCACCCAGACATTGATGCCATCACCCGGACTGGTGTGGATCCCGCGGTCCTTCAGGTGCTCGCGAAGTGCCGCTGCGCGCCGTGCGTACACGATCCGGGCAGTGCGGACCTGTTCTTGCGGATCGGCGTGCGTGAGCAGGTCCAACAACACCGCCTGCAACAACCGACTGGTCCATCCTGGACCCAACATGCGGCGAGCGATGATCGGATCGATCACCTCGGCGGCCCCCCCGATGGCAGCGATACGCAGGTCAGGCCCGTGCGACTTGGAGTAGCTGCGGATGTGGACGCAGCGCTCCGGCAGGAACTGACCGATGCTGACGTCGTCGGCGATGGAGATGTCCCCGCAATGGTCGTCCTCGATGACCCAGGCTCGACTGCCGGCCACCACCTCCGCCACGTCACTGGATCGCAACCGCGTCATGGATGTGCCCGTGGGGTTCTGCGCCCTCGGCTGCAGGAAGACCGCGACCGGGGCCGCCCGCAGCGCTCGGGTGAGATCGTCCGGAACGATGCCCTGTTCGTCCATCGACACCGCGATGATCTCCGCGCCGGCCCGCTCCAACATGTCGATGAGCGGGGGGAAGCCCGGGGACTCCATCACCACCCGATCCCCCAGCCCGACCACCTGGTCCACCACGCGCGAGAGCGCATCCAGCGCTCCGTCGAGCACGGTCAATCGCTGCGGCCGGAAGGGCCAGGAGGCTTCCAAGTGTTCGCGCAGGGCGGGCAGCACCGGCTCGTCCAAGTAGCTCGAGGTCCACGCGGTCGCTCCGGCGGAGAACCGTTCGATGGCCTCGCGCAAGGCGGGGAGCAGCAGCGGATCGGGGGTGCCGGTGGACAGGTCGAAGGCGGCCCCTTCGACCGCGGCGCCGCCGATGCCCAAGTAACGGGTGGGGCGCGTGGGTTCGGCGACGTCGCGCACGAAGGTCCCCGCCCGTCCGCGCGCCTGGATCGCCCCCACCGCACCCAGTGCTTGCCAGGCCTCGGACACCGTGGCCGGGCTCACGTTGATGGCGAGCGCCAGCTCTCGGACCGTGGGCAGGCGGTCCCCCGGGTGGAGGCCGCCGCTGCGGATCATCCGGTGCACGGCGGCGGCGATCCCGCGCGGCGATCGGTCCTCGATGTACTGGACCACGTCCGCCGCGGGGATGGAGGTCCCCGAGGAGGGAATGGAGACAGTCACGCGATTGCCTTCCGCCCGTAACAAGTTTGTCAAAGTGGTGTTGTAACACAATGTTTTGCGTCTAGGGTGCGAAATCACAAAACGGAGTCAGGGTCCAGGCCCTGCTCCCCGAGGCAGGCAGGAGTGGCACATGAGCGTCGTGCGCGCCGCGCTGGTGCAAACCGATTGGACCGGCGACAAGGAATCGATGATCGTCAAGCACGAGGAGTACGCCCGCGAGGCGGCCAAACAAGGTGCTCAGGTGATCTGCTTCCAGGAGCTGTTCTACGGCCCGTACTTCTGTCAGGTGCAGGACACGAAGTTCTACGAGTACGCCGAAGCCGTGCCCGGCCCCATCGTCGAGCGCTTCCAGGCACTCGCCCGGGAGCTCCAGATGGTCATGGTGCTGCCGATGTACGAGGACGCCGGCCCCGGATTCCTCTACAACACCGCAGCGGTTCTCGACGCCGACGGCTCCTACCTCGGCAAGTACCGCAAGCAGCACATCCCGCACGTCAACGGCTTCTGGGAGAAGTTCTACTTCCGGCCCGGCAACGGCGGTTATCCCGTCTTCGACACCGCAGTCGGCAAGGTCGGCGTGTACATCTGCTACGACCGCCACTTCCCCGAGGGTTGGCGGGCACTCGGCCTCAACGGTGCACAGATCGTGTTCAACCCCTCCGCCACCTCGCGCGGGTTGTCCCAATACCTATGGAGCATCGAGCAGCCTGCTGCGGCGGTAGCGAACGAGTACTACGTGGGTGCCATCAATCGCGTCGGCATCGAGCCCCTGGGCGACGACGACTTCTACGGCCAGTCGTACTTCGTGGATCCCGAAGGCAGCTACGTGGGCGAGAAGGGTGACCCCTACAAGTCCGAACTCATCGTCCGAGATCTGGACATGGACCTCATCACCACGGTCCGTAACCGCTGGGCCTTCTACCGAGATCGTCGACCCGATGCGTACGACGATCTGGTTCGGCCATAGTTGTTGGAAGCGACCTACGATCGCGCCTAGGAGGAGGTTCCATGACCATCTTGATCAAGAACGGAAGCGTCGTTTCGTCGACGGGAGTGATCCAGGCCGACGTACTCATCGACGGTGAGACGATTGCCGCGGTTTTCGCTCCCGGCGATACCTCACTCGGTGCGAACCTGGAAGCCACCGCCGACAAGGTCTTCGATGCCCAGGGCAAGTACGTCATCCCCGGCGGCGTAGACGTCCATACCCACTTGGAACTGCCCTTCGGAGGGACCTTCGCCTCGGACACCTTCGAAACCGGTACCCGGGCGGCGGCCTGGGGTGGCACGACGACGATCATCGACTTCGCCGTGCAGAAGTTCGGCGAGCGTGTCCAGGACGCCCTGGCAGCGTGGCACGCCAAGGCCGACGGGCAGTGCGCAATCGACTACGGCTTCCACCAGATCATCGGCGGAGTCGACGACGACTCACTGAAGGCAATGGACGAACTCGTCAATGAGGGCATCACGAGTTTCAAGTTGTTCATGGCTTACCCGGGCGTCTTCTACAGCGACGACGGCCAGATCCTGCGCGCTATGCAAACGGCGGCGAACAACGGCTCGACGATCATGATGCACGCCGAGAACGGCATCGCGATCGACGTTCTGGTGCAACAGGCGCTGGCCGAGGGCAAGACGGACCCGAAGTACCACAGCCTCACCCGTCCGTGGGAGACCGAGGCGGAAGCCACCAACCGGGCGATAATGCTCGCGAAGATGACGGGTACACCGTTGTACATCGTGCACATGTCCGCCAAGCAAGCAGTGAACGTCGTGCAGCAGGCGCGCGATGAGGCGTGGAACGTCTTCGGCGAAACGTGTCCGCAGTACCTCTACCTGTCCTTGGAGGAGCACCTATCCCAGCCGGGGTTCGAGGGCGCAAAGTACGTGTGCTCGACGCCGCTGCGCGCCAAGGCCGAGCATCATCAGCTCGAGTTGTGGCGTTACCTGCGCACCAACGATCTTTCGATCGTGTCCACCGATCACTGCCCCTTCTGCATGAAAGAGCAGAAGGAACTCGGTCTCGGCGACTTCTCCAAGATCCCGAACGGGATCGGTTCGATCGAGCACCGCATGGACCTGATCTACCAAGGCGTGGTGGACGGTCAGATCACCTTGGAGCGTTGGGTGGAGATCACCGCGACCACACCCGCTCGCATGTTCGGCCTGTACCCGCGCAAGGGCGTCATCGCCCCCGGCTCGGACGCGGACATCGTGATCTACGACCCGGCGGGGCGCACGGAGATCGGATACGAGAAGACCCATCACATGAATATGGATCATTCGGCCTGGGAAGGATTCAACATCGACGGGCACGTGGACACGGTCATCTCCCGTGGCACGGTGGTGGTGAACGACAATGAGTACATCGGTACCAAGGGTCACGGCAAGTTCCTCAAGCGAGGCATGAACCAGTACCTCATCTAGGCAGCGGGAACTCCACCGGTAGATCGATCGGGCGGAAGATCGATCAGAACGGCTACCACGAACGGACGAGACAAGGGAGCAAGAAGGTGCGCACCATCAATCACTGGATCGGCGGCAAGGAAGTCCCGGCGACATCGGGGAACTTCGGACCGGTGTTCAATCCGGCTACCGGCGAACAGCAGGCCCAGGTGGGATTCGCCACAGTTGCCGACATCGACGCCGCAGTCGCAACCGCCAAGGAGGCCTTCGCCACCTGGAGGTCGGCCTCACTGTCTCGCCGAGCCGAGGTCATGTTCCGATTCCACGAGCTCGTGGTCTCGCATCGCGACGAGATCGCCAACCTGGTGTCCTCCGAGCACGGCAAGGTCCCCTCGGATGCGGCCGGCGAACTGGCACGAGGGATCGAGAACATCGAATTCGCCTGCGGGATACCGCAGTTGATGAAGGGAAGTTTCTCCGAGCAGGCATCTACCGGCGTCGACGTCTACTCGATCCGTCAACCCCTGGGGGTAGTCGCCGGCATCACGCCCTTCAATTTCCCCGCGATGGTGCCGATGTGGATGTTCGCCAACGCGATCGCCACGGGCAACACCTTCATCCTCAAGCCGAGCGAGAAGGATCCGTCGGTCTCCTTGCTCATGGCCGAATTGCTCAAGCAGGCCGGGCTGCCCGACGGTGTCTTCAATGTGGTGCACGGGGACAAGGTCGCCGTCGATCGAATCCTGGATCACCCGGATATCTCGGCAGTCTCCTTCGTCGGCTCCACGCCGATCGCCAAGTACATCTACTCGACGGGCACCGCGAACGGCAAGCGCGTCCAGGCTCTTGGCGGGGCCAAGAACCACATGATCGTCCTGCCGGACGCGGACATCGACATGGCCGCCGACGCGGCAGTCAGCGCGGGGTACGGCTCCGCCGGAGAGCGCTGCATGGCCATCTCGGTGGTCGTGGCCGTTGGCGACGTCGCCGACAAGCTCGTCGACGCCATCGCGGCACGGCTGCCCAAGTTGAAGGTCGGACCGGGCACCGATCCCGATGCCGAGATGGGACCGCTGATCACCCGCGAGCACCGCGACAAGGTTGCGTCGTACATCGCCGATGCACCCGGTGAGGGCGCGACGGTCGTCGTGGACGGGCGTGAAAACGACCTTCCGAAGGAAGGCTTCTTCCTCGCTCCGTCACTCATCGACAACGTCAAGCCCGGCATGAAGGCCTACGACGACGAGATCTTCGGCCCCGTCCTCTCGGTCACCCGCGTCGCGACCTACGAGGAAGCGGTGAAGCTCATCAACGACCACCAGTACGGCAACGGCACCGCGATCTTCACCCGCGACGGTGGAGCGGCTCGCCAGTTCCAGTTCGACATCCAGGTCGGCATGGTGGGCATCAACGTCCCGATTCCCGTGCCGGTGGCGTATTACAGCTTCGGCGGCTGGAAGGCATCCATCTTCGGCGACGCCAACATGTATGGACCGGCGGGCATCGACTTCTACACCCGCACCAAGACGGTCACGTCCCGATGGCCCGACCCGGCGACGTCGTCGGTCGACCTCGGCTTCCCGCGCACCCGCTAGAACCCCGCACTCACGAAGGAGCATCCATGGACGTAGGCGTCGTACTGCAGTGCACTCCCCCGGCCTCTCGCGTCATCGATCTGGCGCGTCGAGCCGAGACCTACGGCTTCACCTACGTGTGGACCTTTGACTCCCACATCCTGTGGGAGGAGCCGTACGTCATCTACAGCAAGATCCTCGACGAAACCCGGAAGGTGATCGTCGGACCGATGGTGACCAACCCGGCCACGCGGGACATCACCGTGACCGCGTCGGTCTTCGCCACACTCAACGAGATGTACGGGAACCGCACGGTGATCGGAATCGGGCGTGGAGATTCGGCGGTCAGGGTCACCAACGGCAAACCGGTCACGGTCGGGGAACTTCGTCAGGCCGTGGTCGACATCAAGGGACTGGTCAACGGTGAGGCCGTCGAATACAAGGGCAACAACATCCGGTTGCCCTGGGCCCTCGATAGCCGCACCGACGTGTGGGTCGCCGCCTACGGACCCAAGGTGCTCGCACTCACCGGCGAGGTCGGAGACGGCTTCATCCTGCAGCTCGCCGATCCGTCGATTGCGGCCTGGACCATCCAGGCGGTGCGCGATGCGGCCGCTGCCGCAGGGCGAAATCCCGACGACGTCTACATCTGCGTAGCCGCTCCCGCCTACATCACCGACGGCTCCCCCGAGCACGCCGCCCACGCCCGAGACCAGTTGCGCTGGTTCGGTGGAATGGTGGGCAACCACGTGGCTGACATCGTGGAGCGATACGGGGATTCCGGCGTGGTCCCGCAGGCGCTCACCGACTACATCAAGGGACGCCAGGGCTACGACTACAACCAGCACGGCCAGGCGGGAAACTCCCACACCGACTTCGTGCCCGACGAGATCATCGATCGGTTCTGCATCATCGGCACCCCCGAGCAGCACATCGCTCGCTTGGAGGAACTGAAGGCACTCGGAGTGGACCAGTTCGCCGTCTACCTCCAACACGACGACAAGGACCACACCTTGGCGCAGTACGGCGAGAAGGTCATTCCGGGAATCCAGGAAACGGTATTGGCGAAGTCCTAGAGGTTCGGGCCCGCAGGCTCTAAGGTCCGGACAACCCGACACGACACGACTCGAAACGAAAAAAGAAGCAACGGCAACGACGACGACATCGAGGGGAAACACAGGTGAGCAACGCTGCGGTCATCGAGCGGACTGCCCGCTCGAGCAGCGTGGGTCGTCGCCTGAGGAACGGCGCCATCTCGGTGCTGTGGGCGCTGGCCGGCGTCGGCCTGGTCGTCGTGATGTGGGAGTTGGTCAAGTGGCTCGGCACCTTCATGCCCATGCCGTTCAACACGTCGGATATGACGATGCCCCACGTGTGGTCCATGGTCGCGGCGATGGGCGAACCGGAGGTGCGTGGCTCGGACAACACGGTCTTGGACGCTGTCGTGTCCGCGGCATTCCGTTCGCTCACCTTGGCCCTGGGTGGCTTCATCATCGGTGTGGCCGTCGGCCTACTCCTCGCGGTGATCATGCAGCGCTTCCTGTTCGCCGAGCGTGGACTGCTGCCCTTCGTCATCGCTTCGCAGACCGTGCCGTTGATCGCGCTCGCACCCCTGATCGTTGGCATCGGCAACCGCATCCAGGTCGGCCCGGTGCAGTGGAACACCACCTACTCGGTGATGTTCATCGCGGCCTACTTGGCGTTCTTCCCGCTTTCCGTGGGCGCCCTGCGCGGGCTTCAAGCTCCCAGTGCAACCTCACTAGAGTTGATGCGCTCGTACGCCGCCACACCCGGGCAGATGCTGCGCAAACTGCGCTTCCCCTCATCGATTCCCTACCTCGTTCCCGCGCTCAAGGTGTCGGCCGCCGCCTCGGTGGTCGGCACCGTCGTTGCGGAGATTTCCACCGGCGTACGCGGTGGCATCGGCCGCCTGCTCATCGAATATGCCCGCCAGATCACCTCCCAGCCATCGAAGGTGTATGTCGCCGTCTTCGGTGCGATCGCGCTCGGATTGGTCGTCGCCGCCTTGGTGACCGCCCTTGATGTGTACCTGACACGGAACCTGCCCAAGGAGAGCAAGGCATGAGCACACCCGAACTCGCCGTCGACGCCGCAGGCGTGTGGAAGATCTTCAACGAAGGTCAGCCGAATGAGGTGACCGCCCTGCAGGACGTCGATCTCACGGTCACCACCGGGGAGTTCATCTCGCTCATCGGGCCATCCGGCTGTGGGAAGTCGACCCTCCTGCGTGTCATCGCCGATCTCACCGTCGCAACACGCGGCGAGATGAAGGTCGCAGGCGTGACACCCCATGAGGCCCGCGAGAAGCAGCTATACGGCATGGCCTTCCAGCAGGCAGCGCTCTTCGATTGGCGAACCGTGCGCCGCAATGTCGAACTTCCCCTCGAGTTGCAAGGCTGGGGCAAGGACAAGCGCAAGGCACGCGCCTTGGAGCTGCTCGAGATGGTGCAACTAGCCGACTTCGCCGAGCACCGGCCGTGGGAACTGTCCGGCGGCATGCAGCAGAGGGTAGCGATCGCCCGTTCGCTGGCGGTCGACCCGCCGTTGCTGTTGATGGACGAGCCCTTCGGCGCACTCGACGAGATGACGCGCGAACGGATGCAGAACGAGTTGCTGCGCATCCGCAAGGAGACGGGCAAGTCCATCGTGTTCGTCACGCACTCGATTCCCGAGGCGGTCTACCTCTCGGATCGGGTCGTCGTGATGTCTCCGCGTCCCGGTCGTATCACCGACATCGTGTCGATTCCGCTCGGCGCCGATCGGGACGAGGACACACGCGAGTCAGACGACTTCTACGGAGCGGTCACCGCGGTGCGAGAAGCCCTCCGGGGTCACGTGGGTGGCTCGAGCGTGCGCGCCCGGGTGGGCGAGGTCTGATGTCCGAAGCGTGGGCCGATCGGCTCAAGTTCGTCTGGCCGCCGGTGCTGATCGCACTGGTGTTCCTGGGGGCGTGGCAGCTGCTCGTGGTCGCCCGGGATATTCAGCCCTTCCTGCTCCCCGCGCCCTCCCTGATCGCACAGAACTTCTTCGGTGACCTGGCTCTGATGTGGGGCACCGCCTACTACACGGGAACGACCGCTCTCCTCGGACTTGTGTTCGGAACAATCGCCGGAATCTTGATGGCGCTCCTCGCGCAGCGGTTCGTCGTCGTTAACAATTTGATCACTCCACTTGCCGCGGGGCTAGCCGCGGTGCCCATCATTGCCCTGACTCCGATCCTGAACAACATGTTCAGCATCACGAGCCGAACACCTCGGGTGCTCGTCACCGCGATCATCGTGTTCTTTCCGATGCTCGTGAACGTCACCCGAGGACTGATACAGGTGCAGCCGGTGCAATTGGAGTTGATGCGCTCGATGAACGCCCACCCGCGAACGGTGCTGCGGACGCTGCGCATTCCGAACGCCATCCCCTTCTTCTTCACCGGAATGAAGGTTGCCGCACCCTTGGCTGTCATCGCCGCACTCGTCGCCGAATACTTCGGCGGCCCACAACAAGGACTTGGCAGTCG
The DNA here is from genome assembly GCA_964385255.1 of uncultured Rubrivirga sp. Classification (GTDB taxonomy): domain Bacteria; phylum Actinomycetota; class Actinomycetes; order S36-B12; family S36-B12; genus S36-B12. The sequence goes on from CAYLOH010000016.1 coordinate 8,905, forward strand.
AATAGCGAGTTCGGCTGCCAATACCGCCTACGGACGAGCGTGGGCATATGTAGTTGCCGCCATCATCACCGGCCTGGTGTTCTACCTGATCGTCGTGGCCGTGGAGAGATGGACGACACCCTGGACAGGCAGAACCCGTTCGGCCTGACACTAAGAAGGAGGAAGCATGCGCAACACCGCACGCAGTCGGTGGACTCAAGTAGCGAGTCTTGCCGCCGTGGGCGTCCTTGCACTGTCTGCTTGCGGAGGCTCGGATTCGAGTTCCGAGACCACGGCAGAGGAGACAGCGTCGGACACCACGACAGAAGAGACAGAGGCCGAGGAAGCCGCAAGCGGCGAGGAGTGCACCGAACTGACTCCGGCCAGCCTGCAGTTGCAGTGGTTCGTTCAAGCACAGTTCGCCGGCTACTACGCAGCCAAGGATCTGGGCTTCTACGAAGCCGCGTGCCTGGACGTCACCATCTTGGAAGGCGGCGTGGACATCGTTCCGCAGACCGTCCTTGCCCAGGGCGGCTCGGACTTCGCGATCTCGTGGGTACCCAAGGCCCTGTCTTCGCGTGAGCAGGGCGCGGGCATCGTGGACATCGCTCAGGTGTTCCAGCGCTCGGGCACGCTGCAGGTTGCGTGGGCCGACTCCGGTATCGAGACCCCGGCGGACTTCGCCGGCAAGAAGATCGGTAACTGGGGCTTCGGCAACGAGTACGAGATCTTCGCGGCACTGGCCAAGGAGGGCCTCGACCCGGCAACCGACGTGGAGCTCGTCCAGCAGCAGTTCGACATGGTCGCACTGCTGAATCGCGAGATCGACGCCGCAGAGGCCATGACCTACAACGAGTACGCACAGTTGCTCGAGGCGATCAACCCGGAGACCGGTGAGCTCTACCAGCCCGAGGACTTCAACGTCATCAACTACTCCGATTACGGAGTGGGCATGCTGCAGGACGCCATCTGGGCATCCGAGGAGCGCTTGTCGGATCCCGCCTACCAGGACCTGGCACAGCGGTTCGTGACGGCGTCGTTCGAGGGCTGGATCTACTGCCGCGATAACCCGCAGGAGTGCGCGGACATCGTGACGGCCAATGGTTCCCAGCTCGGTGCCAGCCACCAGTTGTGGATGATGAACGAGGTCAACAAGCTGATCTGGCCCTCCCCGAACGGCATCGGCATCATCGACGCCGCGGCGTGGGATCAGACCGTGCAGATCTCGCTGAACACCCCGAACCTCGAGGGTGTCACGGTCATCACCGCGGCCCCGCCGGCCGAGGCGTACACCAACCAGTTCGCCGAGGCGGCCAACGCGGCGCTGCAAGCGAAGGGTCTCAACACCACCGGTGACGGCTTCGCGCCCATCACCGTGGAATTGAAGGAGGGCGGCGCGTAAGCGTCCCCGTCACGACGAAGGGCCCGGGCATCAGCCCGGGCCCTTCGTCGTATGTCCCTTCCGCCACACCCCCGATCCGGCGGAGCGGGATCAGCCCGCGAGGGCGTAGTTCGAGTCGGTGAGGACGCGACCGGCGATGGTCGCGAGGGCGCGCTCACGCACGGGCGCGGGCACGGACTGGTCTGCGAACACCTCGAGTGCGGCAGGAGCCAGACCGCGAGCGCGTGCAGCGTCGATGATCGCCTGGGCGCGCGGGTCGTCGTCGTTCCAGCGACCCTCCTCGATGGCCATGGCCAGGGCGTCGAAGTCTCGCTGGATGGGGGAAACATCGGTCGTGCGGAGCATGGTTGCCCTCCCTTCTGGGCCGAAGGTAGGACAACTCGTTCATAAAGAAAAACTATGGATTTCTATCGTGTCGATCGTATTATTCAATGGTGACGCTCGACCAGGCCTCCTTCCGCCACCTCGCAGCCATGGTGACCGTGGCCCACGAGGGGTCCTTCGGTGCGGCCGCTGACGAACTCGGCTACAGCCAGGCCACGGTCAGCCAGCAGGTCGCAGCGCTCGAGAGGTTGGTGGGTGCCGAACTGTTCGAGCGACCCGGGGGTCCCCGCCCGGTCACGCTCACCGCCGCCGGTCGGGTCCTGCTGCCGTCGGCCGAGCACATCCTCGGGCACGTGCGCACTGCCCAGCGCGACGTCGACGACGCTCTCGCCGGCACGGCCGGTCGAGTCTCCATCGGGACCTTCCAGAGCGTCTCGGTGCACCTGCTGCCGCAGGCCGTTCGCGCACTGCGGGAGGAGGCGCCCGGGATCACCGTCGATCTATACGAGGGCCCCAGCTCCGAGGGTTTGATCGACGACCTCCTCGACGACGAGCTCGACGTGACCTTCATCGAGGGCAGCTATTCCGATCCGCGCGTGGAGGTGACCGAGCTCGGCCGCGATCCGTACCTGCTCTTGCTCGCCCAGGGCAGTCCCCTGCTCGCTCACGTGAAGCGGGGTGCGTTTCCCATCGAGGAGCTCGATGGCGTAGCGCTCATCGGTCAACCACCGCTGACCTACCAAGATGACGTGGACGTGATCCTGCGCGGCCACGGCATCACACCTCGATATCTGTTTCGCACGGTGGACAACGGTGCCGTCCAGGCGATGGTGCGCAGCGGCGTCGCGCCAGCGATCATGCCGCGCCTTGCCGTCGACCTCAACGACGACGACGTCATCAAGGTGCCGCTATCCCCGCAAGTCGAGCCGAGGACTGTGTCCCTCGCCGTCCGCTCGGGCGAGAACGTCCTCCCCGCGGCGCGTGCGTTCGTGAACGCCGCGATCGAGGCAGCCTCGCTCGTCCTCGAACCTCCCCCAGCGCGACGTCGGTAGTCGCGGACTAGGAGTTGAGGTCGACCATCACGTGCTTGATGCGCGTGTAGTCCTCGAAGCCGTACATCGACAGATCCTTGCCGTAACCGGAATGCTTGAAACCTCCGTGCGGCATCTCGGCGACCAGCGGAATATGCGTATTGATCCACACCGTTCCGAAGTTCAGACCCTTCGCCATCCGCATCGCTCGACCGATGTCCTTGGTCCACACGCTGGAAGCGAGGCCGTAATCGACGCCATTGGCCCAGCGCAGCGCCTCGTCCTCGTCGCTGAACCGCTGGATGGTGACCACCGGTCCGAAGATCTCGTTCTGGATCATCTCGTCGTCCTGCTTCAAGTTCGCCACGACGGTCGGTTCGATGAAGAAGCCGCGGTCCCCTTGGCGAACACCACCGGCCACGATCTCGGCGTGCCCGGGCGCACGCTCGAGGAATCCGAGTACCCGATCGAGTTGGTTCGCATTGTTGACCGGAGGCACCATGGCCTCGCCGCCGGGACCGTCCTCGAACGTGGTTGCCGTTCCCTTGGCCTGCTCGGCCATTGCAGCGACGAAGTCGTCGTATATCTTCGGAGCCACCAACATGCGCGTAGCCGCCGTGCAGTCCTGACCAGCGTTGAAGTAGCCCGCAACCGCCAGCCACTCGGCTGCCGCGGCGACGTCGGCATCGTCGAAGACCACTACCGGTGCCTTGCCACCCAACTCCAGGTGCACTCGCTTGACATCCTTGGCAGCCGATTCGGCAACCTGCATGCCGGCACGCACCGAACCGGTGATCGCCACCATCTGCGGTGTCGGATGCTCGACTAAAGCCCGACCGGTATCGCGGTCACCGCACACCACGTTGAAGACTCCCGGAGGTAGTGCGTCGGCCTCGGCGATGATCTCGGCCATACGGACGGTGGTTACAGGCGTGGTGTCGCTGGGCTTGAGGACGACTGCGTTCCCCGCCGCGATCGCCGGCGCGAACTTCCACACCGCCATCATCATGGGGTAGTTCCACGGTGCGACCTGACCGATGACGCCTATCGGTTCACGTCGGATGATCGAGGTGAATCCGCTCATGTACTCCCCGGCGGAGCGGCCCTCGAGTACCCGTGCCGCGCCCGCGAAGAAGCGGATCTGATCCACCATCGGCGGGATCTCCTCCGACGCGGTCACCGCAAGCGGCTTGCCGGTGTTCTGACTCTCGAGCGCGATGAGTTCCTCGGCGTGCTCCTCGATGGCGTCCGCGATCTTCAACAGGGCTTTCTGACGTTCGCTCGGGGTCGTACTTCCCCACGTTTCGAAGGCCGTGGCTGCGGCGGCGTACGCAGCATCGACATCGGCCTTGGTGGACACCGGCGCGGTTGCGAATACCTGCCCCGTGGTGGGGTCGACGAGTTCGCTGGTGCCGCCCTCCACCGCATCGACGCTGACACCGTTGACGAAGTTACGAATGTTCACGAAAGGCCTCCTGGGCGGTGGGTCATCACCACGCTAGAGGAAATCAGTGTTTTTCGATGGCCGAATAGCAAGATGGATACGAAATCAGGAGAAAAATCAGCATTTCGCCACTAAATCACTTGCCACGGGGGGTCCGATAGGGGAAGGTGACCGTATGCCCACCAAGGCGCCAGCCCTCGACGAGGTCTCCAAGGCCATCATCGAGCAACTCCAGCAAGACGGCCGGCGCTCCTATGGGTCGATCGGCAAGGTCGTGGGGTTGTCCGAGGCAGCCGTGCGCCAACGCGTGCAACGGCTGTTGGATTCGGGGGTCATGCAGATCGTCGCGGTGACCGACCCCATGCAGGTCGGCTTCCCGCGCGAAGCCATGGTGGGCATCACCGTTTCGGGGGATATCGAGCGAATCGCTGCGAGTCTGGAGAACCTTCCGGAGGTCAACTACCTGGTGATCTGCGCTGGTGGATTCGACATCCTGGCCGAGGTATTGGCCGAGGACGACGATCATCTGCTGAGCGTCATCAACGAGCAGATTCGCTCACTACCGGGAGTGCTTCGTGCCGAGGCATTCGTCTACTTGAAGTTACGCAAACAGATCTACACCTGGGGTACACGATGACAACCACGCCGCAATACATCACCGAGTCCGGCCACGACGCCCTAGCGGATGCCGCCCGCGACCACCTATGGATGCACTTCACCCGCCATTCGACGTACTACAACGGCGGACACGTGCCCGTCATCGTCAAGGGTGAAGGTCCGTACATCTGGGACGACCAGGGCAACAAGTATTTCGACGGCCTCTCCGGACTGTTCGTCGTTCAACTGGGCCACGGTCGCAAGGAACTAGCCGCTGCCGCGGCCAAACAGGCCGAGGAGTTGGCGTTCTTCCCGATCTGGTCGTACGCCCACCCCGGTGCGATCCAACTCGCTGAACGGCTCGCGTCCTACGCCCCGGGCGACCTGAACCGCGTGTTCTTCACGTCCGGCGGCGGCGAGGCGGTGGAGACCGCGTGGAAGCTCGCCAAGCAGTACTTCAAGATGACCGGCAAGCCCACCAAGCACAAGGTGATCAGCCGTTCCATCGCCTATCACGGCACACCCCAGGGTGCACTGAGCATCACCGGCATCCCGCCAGCGAAGGTCCCCTTCGAGCCACTGGTTCCCGGCGGCGTGAAGGTGCCCAACACGAACTTCTACCGCGCACCCGAGGAGTACCGGTACGACGAGAAGGCCTTCGGCCTATGGGCGGCCAATCGCATCGCCGAGGCCATCGAATTCGAAGGTCCCGACAGCGTGGCAGCTGTCTTCCTCGAGCCGGTCCAAAACTCCGGAGGCTGCTTCCCTCCCCCGCCGGGATACCTCGAAAGAGTCCGCGAGATATGCGACGAGTACGACGTCCTGTTCGTGGCCGACGAGACGATCACCGCTTTCGGCCGGATCGGCGACATGTTCGCGATCAAGCGTTTCGGCGTGACACCGGACATCATCACCTGCGCGAAGGGCATGACCAGCGGCTATGCACCCATGGGCGCGATGATCGCAAGCGATCGCTTGTTCGAGCCGTTCAAGCACGGAACGAACGCCTTCCTGCACGGCTACACCTGGGGAGGTCATCCCGTTGGTGCGGCCGTGGCACTGGCCAATCTCGACATATTCGAGCGCGAAGGCATCAACGAGCACGTGCGGCAGAACGAAGGACCATTCCGTCAAACGCTCGAGAGACTGCACGACCTGCCGATCGTGGGTGATGTGCGAGGCGCCGGCTACTTCTACGGCATCGAACTGGTCAAGGACAAGGCCACACGCGAAACGTTCGATTCGGACGAGTCCGAGCGTCTCCTACGCGGCTTCTTGTCCAAGGCGCTGTTCGATAACGGCCTGTACTGCCGGGCCGACGACCGTGGCGATCCGGTCGTGCAGCTGGCACCCCCACTGATCATCGGCCAGCCGGAGTTCGACGAGATCGAGCAGATCCTGCGAAAGGTGCTAACCGAAGCATGGTCGATCCTGTAACGAGTACGAGCGAACGCACACGTATTCGTCGGCTACCCGATAAGTCCGTATCGGACCGTTCGGTTCTCGACGCGATCCTCGACGAGGGCTTGGTCGCACATGTCGGTGTCATCGATCACGGTCAGCCGTTCGTGTTGCCCGTCGGTTACGCCCGTCGCGGTGATCAAGTGATCCTTCACGGCTCCACAGGTTCACGGCTGTTCCGTCTGTTGGCCGACGGAGTGCCGTCGTGTGTCACGATCACCTTGCTCGACGGACTGGTCTACGCGCGCAGTGCCTTCGAGTCGAGCATGAATTATCGATCCGCGATGATCATCGGTTCGTGTCATCGACTCGAGGGTGACGACGAACTCGACGCCCTCCGTGTGCTCAGCGATCACCTACTTCCGGGCCGATGGGAGGAGGCTCGACAGCCGAGCAAGAAGGAGCGGGCCGCGACTATCACTGCAGCGATGCCCATCGAGGAATGGTCGGTCAAGGTCGGTGCCGGTGGCCCGGACGATGATCCCAGCGATCTGGAGAACGAGCCGTGGCGGAGCATCTGGGCGGGCCATGTGCCGATCACCCAGGTGCTGCTGCCGGCGATCGGCGACGAGTACGTGCCAGCCGGCGTGGCCGTTCCCAGGTACGTCCAGGAACGGGTCTGATCCTCGCCATGGGTGCACCGGACATGCTCTCGCGCGTGCTGTGGTGGGATCTCCTCCCCGAGGAGCTCACCGAGCCGCTCGGCGCTCCCGTGTCCGGAACGATCGACGCCGACGTCGCGATCATCGGGGCCGGCTACACCGGATTGTGGACGGCGTACTACCTGCAACGTCAAGCTCCCGGGCTACGTATCGCCCTCATCGACAAGCACGTGGCCGGCTACGGCGCCAGCGGGCGTAACGGTGGATGGGCCTCGGCGCTGTTCCCGCAGGGTCACGAGGCGATCGCCGCTCACTCTGGGCCGGCCGCCGCACGCGCGATGCACGAGGCGATGGTGGACAGCGTCGATGAGATCGGGCGGGTCGCGGCCGAGCACCACTGGGACATCGACTGGGCGAAGGCGGGGACCGTCGTCGCCGCACGCACCGTGGCTCAGTGGAACAGCATGCGACACCAGCATGACCAGTGGCGAACCGCGGGAGTGGACTTTGGCGAGCGACTGCTCGACGCGGAGCAGACGCTGTCGATGGTTCGTGCGACGAGAGTCATAGGCGGCGTGTACACACCGAACTGCGCGGCCATCCAGCCCGCGAAACTCGTGCGTCGATTGGCGAGGCACGTAGTCGACTCCGGCGCGCAACTCTTCGAGAACAGCCCCGCCCTGGCAATCGAACCCGGTGTGGTGCGCACCCCCCACGGCACCGTGCGAGCCCGCTACGTGATTCGAGCAACGGAGGGCTACACGGCAGAGATCCCCGGACAGCGACGCACCTTGCTGCCCTTCTACTCCTTGATGGTGGCGACCGAGCCATTGCCGGAGGAGACCTGGGAGCAGATCGGGTTGGCCGAACGCCCCACCTTCTCCGATGGTCGTCACCTCGTCATCTACGGACAACGCACCGCCGACGGCCGGCTCGCCTTCGGCGGGCGCGGGGCGCCGTACACCTTCGGCTCCAAGATCGATGCGCGTACCGAGCTCGATGCTCGCATCCACCGCATGTTGGAGGCGACGTTGATAGACCTGTTCCCCGTGCTACGTCACCACCGGTTCACCCACGCATGGGGAGGAACGCTCGGCATCGCGCGTGACTGGTGGGCATCGGTCGGATTGGACCCGGTCACCGGTGTGGGATGGGCGGGCGGCTACGTGGGTGATGGGGTGGGGACTTCCAACCTCGCCGGCCGAACACTGGCGGCCTTGATAGGGCAGCGCACCGACGATCCGCTCGTGACCCTTCCGTGGGTGGATCATCGATCGAGGGCGTGGGAGCCCGAACCGTTGCGGTGGGCGGCCACCACGATCGGACTGAAGGCCACTGAGGCAGCGGATGCAATCGAATCGCGCACCGGCAAGCCGTCGATCCTCGGACGGCTCGTCGGTGCTCTCACCGGCCACTAGCCTGTAACCGACGACGGGAGAATCGCATGCACGCCCACGGTATGCACCCACTCGACTTGATCGCCTTCGACGATCTGCTCAGCGAGGAGGAGCGCAGCATCCGCGATGTGACGCGCTCCATCGTCGACGACGTCGTTCGTCCCAAGGTGGCCCATTGGTGGGAGGAGGGCGAGGTTCCCGCACGCGAACTCATGGCCGCCTTCGGCGACGCGGGCTTGCTGGGGATGCACCTGGAGGGCTACGGCTGCGCGGGAACATCGGCCACCGCGTACGGACTGGCTGCGATGGAACTGGAAGCCGGCGATTCGGGAATCCGTTCGATGGTCAGTGTCCAAGGCTCGCTCGCGATGTTCGCCATCCACCGATTCGGCAGCGATGAGCAACGTGAGCGGTGGTTGCCGGACATGGCGCGCGGTGCGGCGATCGGCTGCTTCGGACTGACGGAAGCCGATGCCGGATCCAATCCGGCGTCCATGCGCACCCGGGCCCGCAGGGACGGCTCCGATTGGGTGCTCGACGGCAGCAAGATGTGGATCACCAACGGGTCGGTGGCCGACGTCGCGATCGTGTGGGCGCAGACGGACGACGGCATCCGCGGATTCGTGGTGCCCACGGACACGCCCGGTTTCCAGGCCAACGTCGTTCACCACAAGGTGTCGCTGCGGGCATCGGTCACCAGCGAGTTGGTGTTTCGGGATCTGCGCCTGCCCGGCGAGGCCGTGCTCCCGGACGTCACCGGCCTGAAGGGCCCGCTCGGCTGCCTGAACGAGGCTCGATTCGGCATTGCTTTCGGGACCATGGGTGCCGCGCGGGAGTGCCTCGAGACCGCGCTTCGTTACGCCAAGGAGCGCGAGCAGTTCGACAAGCCGATTGCTGCCTTCCAACTCACCCAGCAAAAGCTCGTGGACATGACCCTCGAACTCGATAAGGGCATGCTGCTGGCGCTCCACCTGGGTCGCTTGAAGGACGCAGGGAAGATCACTCCCGAGCAGATCAGCGTGGGCAAACTCAACAATGCCCGGGAGGCTCTCGCGATCGCACGCGAGTGTCGCTCGATCCTGGGAGGCAACGGGATCACCTTGGAGTACCCGGTGATCCGACACATGAACAACCTCGAGTCGGTATTTACCTATGAGGGAACGAACGAGATGCACACCCTCGTCGTCGGTCAGGCCCTCACCGGGATTCCCGCCTTCCGGTGAGTGGTGCGCTCGACGATCTCATCGTCGCCGACTTCACTCGCGTTCTCGCCGGGCCGTACGCCACGATGCTGCTGGGCGATCTAGGAGCGACTGTCGTCAAGGTCGAGCGACCGGTCATCGGAGATGACACTCGTGCGTGGTCTCCCCCCGTTGATTCCGCCGGCGAGGCGACGTACTTCCTGTCCGTCAATCGCAACAAGTACTCGGTGGCGCTGGACCTCGACGATCCACACGACCGTGCCCGCGCACAACGACTCGCGTTGCGCGCGGATGTGGTCATCGAGAACTTCCCCACGGGCGCCTTGGCGCGACGAGGTCTTGGCTACCAGGACGTGGCTTCGGTCAACGAGGATGTCATCTACTGCTCCATCAGCGGCTTCGGAACCTCGGCCGACCTTCCCGGATACGACCTTCTCGTGCAAGCCATGGGTGGCCTGATGGACATCACGGGCGACACCGAGCCCACGAAGGTAGGGGTAGCGATCGTGGACGTCATCACCGGCATGCATGCGGTGAACGCCGTATTGGCAGCGCTGCACCATCGCGATCGCACCGGCGAAGGTCAGCACATCGAAGTCTCCCTGCTCGGATCACTGCTGTCGGCGCTGGTCAATCAATCCGCCGCCGCGGCCATCACCGGACAATCACCGACACGCATGGGCAACTCGCATCCGTCAATCTCCCCCTACGAGCCCTACCCCACTGCCGATCGTCCCCTCGTGATTGCCGTGGGGAACGACCAGCAGTTCACCCGACTGTGCGAGGTTCTCAAGGAACCACAGTGGGCAACCGATCAACGGTTTTCCACCAACAGCGCCCGCGTCGAGCACCGCGAGCAATTGCACACGTTGCTGACAGGAGTGCTACGCACGAAGAGCGCGGCCGAATGGCAATCGCTCATGCAGGCAGCGCGGATTCCATGTGGTCCGATCAACTCCCTCACCCAGGCACTGGAATTGGCGTCTCGGCTCGGCTTGGAACCGGTCGTGGAGATCGACGGCGTTCGGCAGGTGGCGAATCCGGCGCGCTACTCGATGACGCCCGTCACCTACCGACGACGGCCGCCGCGACTGAATGAGGACGACAGTGTGATCGAGGCACTTCTCGGCTAGCCGCGAAGCACCTCACGGAGATGGTCCAAGACCGCCGGATCCTCGATGGTGCTGGGTACCGGCTCGTCGCGACCCGCGGCTATCCCCCGCATCGTGCGCCGCAAGATCTTCCCCGAACGCGTCTTGGGAAGCGCCGGGACGACCACCACCTCCTTGAAGGCTGCCACGGGTCCGATCTGGTCGCGCACCGCTTGCACGATCTGCTCCTGCAGTTCGGGCGCTTCGATGCTCACACCCGCCTTCAGTACCACGAAGGCTCGCGGAATCTGCCCCTTGAGATCGTCGTGCACGCCGATCACCGCGCACTCGGCTACCGCAGGATGGGAGGCGACGATCGCCTCCATCGACCCCGTCGAGAGTCGATGGCCGGCCACATTGATGACGTCGTCGGTACGCCCCATCACGTAGAGGTAGCCGTCCTCGTCGAAGTAGCCGCCATCACCACTGGTGTAGTAGCCGGGGTGATCACTCAAGTACGAAGCGACGTAGCGGTCATCGTCGCCCCACAGAGTGGGCAACGTACCCGGAGGGAGTGGGAGCTTGATCGCGATGTCGCCTTCGCCGCCCGCGGGGAGCTCGTTGCTCGCCGCGTCCAGGATTCGAACGTCGTATCCCGGGACGGGGAAACTCGGCGAGCCCGGCTTGATCGGCATCGGCTCCAATCCGCGCAGATTCGCGGCGATCGGCCAGCCGGTCTCGGTCTGCCACCAGTTATCGATAACCGGTACGTTCAGATGGCCGCTGGCCCATTCATACGTGTCCGGATCCAGTCGCTCTCCCGCGAAGAAGAACGCCTGCAAAGACGAGGTGTCGTAGCGGGCGAGGTGTTCGGCGTTCGGGTCTTCCTTCTTGATGGCCCGAATGGCTGTGGGAGCGGTAAAGACCGCCTTCACTCGGTGCTGATCGATGACCCGCCAGAAGGCACCTGCATCCGGCGTGCCGACAGGCTTGCCCTCGTACAGGATCGTGGTGGCTCCACTGATCAGTGGCGCATACACGATGTAGGAGTGCCCCACCACCCATCCGACGTCCGACGCCGACCACCAAACGTCACCGGGTTGCATGCCGAAGACGTTGCGAAACGACCAGGCCATGGCCACCGCGTGGCCGCCGTTGTCGCGGACTATGCCCTTGGGTCTTCCGGTGGTTCCCGATGTGTACAGGATGTACAGCGGATCAGTCGCTGCGACCGACACCGGCTCAGCCGGAGCGGCGCCCGCCACAACCTCATTCCAGTCAACATCGCGCGGTCCCAATTCGGCTCTCACCTGTGGTCTCTGGAAGACCACCACTGCGTCGGGAGTGTGCTGGCTCATCTGGATAGCCGCATCGATGAGTGGCTTGTATTCGATGGTGCGGGTCGGCTCGATGCCGCAACTCGCCGTCAGGATCACGGTCGGTTTCGCGTCGTCGATGCGGGCGCTCAGTTCAGCTGGAGCGAAGCCTCCGAAGACAACCGAGTGCACGGCACCGATCCGCGCACACGCGAGCATCGCGATGATGGTCTGCGGGATCATCGGCATGTAGATGACGACTCGATCGCCATAGTGCACACCAAGGTCGGACAAGGCGCCAGCGAACGTTGCGACTTCATCGAGCAACTCTGCGTAGGTGAGAACGGCGTGAGTTCCGGTGAGAGGGCTGTCGTAGATGACTGCGGGCTGGTCGCCTCGCCCTGCTCTCACATGACGGTCGACTGCGTTGACGCAGGTGTTGATACGCGCTCCGGGGAACCAGCGATACAGCGGAGCGGCTGCTTCGTCAAGGACCCGACGGGGAGAGACTTCCCATTCGAGGGCTGCCGCTGCGGACCCCCAGAAATCCTGTGGGTTGCGCACGCTCGCATCGAACGCTTCGCGGTAAGCACCCATCAGGTACCCCTTTCAGCATCCTTCCGGGGCTCACGCGTCGAGTTGCGCGACTGAATGGCGCGCTGCGCCGCACCCGTGAACACCTTGATGATGACGGCAAGGAAACCCAGTCCGAGAGCCATTTGAGCCATGACGATCATTCGCGCGGTGTTGGACACGGCCGTGATGTCTCCAAAGCCGACGGTGGCCAGGACGGTGAGGGTGAAGTAGGCGGCAGTGAAGTGGTCGATGGGTTGACTGAAGGAGCCCGGGTTGTCACCCTCGAGAATCACGTAGATCGCGCTGAAGATCGCGATGAACAACCCGGCACTCAAGATCAACGATTCGGCGGCGACCAGTCCCGGGCGCTTGGAATTCACCACTCTCTTGAACTGCAAGCGTAGGACGATGGCGTAGATGACCGCGCCGATGAGCAACAGGACGAGCGGAATGGACACTCGCGGATCGCTCTCCTCGGGCACCAGGCTGAGCAGCCAGAAGATGAAGAACAGCCCGAGGGCCGTCCGCAGCGCCGAGAGCAATGCATCCACCCACATGGGAAGGGTGGGCTCGAAGTTCGGCGCGCGCTTCATGGGCGCAGAGTCTTGCACGTGGACATCCCGTCAGGCCTCCAAGGCGGCCAACTGTCCACACGCGCCATCGATCTCCCGACCGCGCGTGTCGCGCACGGTGACCGCCACCCCCGCTTCGCGCAGGGCCGCTACGAACTGCGACTGGGCCTGCGGGGTGGAGGCAGTCCACTTGGATCCGGGCGTGGGGTTGAGCGGGATCAGGTTCACGTGGACGAGGTGACCGGCGAGCATCTCGCCTAGGAGTTCTGCTCGCCAGCGTTGGTCGTTGATGTCCTTGATCAGTGCGTACTCGATACTCACCCGGCGTCCGGTCCGATCGGCGTAGAACCAGGCCGCGTCGAGCACCTCGGACACCTTCCAGCGGTTATTGATGGGTACGAGGGTGTCCCGCAGGTGATCGTCGGGGGCGTGCAGGGAAACCGCGAGAGTGACGGGCAGTCCCTCGTCGGCCAGTTGTCGCATTCGCGGCACCAACCCGACGGTCGACACCGTGACACCACGAGCGCTCATTCCCAAACCCTCGGGTGCCGGATCGATGAGCCGGTGCAAAGCGGCGACCACCGAGCGGTAGTTGGCCAGCGGCTCCCCCATGCCCATGAAGACCACGTTGCTGACCCGACCCGTGCCACCGGGGACCTGGCCGGTTGCAAGAGACCGAGCACCCGCGAGCACCTGCTCGACGATTTCGGCCGTGGACAGGTTGCGGGTCAAGCCCGCCTGACCGGTGGCGCAGAACGGACAGTTCATGCCGCACCCCGCCTGGGAGGAGATGCACATCGTCACCCGATCCGGGTAACGCATCAACACCGATTCCACGAGCGAACCGTCGTGTAACCGGTACACCGTCTTGACGGTCGTGCCGTCGTCGCACGTCAAGGTTCGGACCGGGTCGAGGAGCGTCGGGAGCAGTTCGCACAGCACGAGACGGTCGGCCGCCGAGATATCGGTCCAAGCGTCCGGGTCGTCCTGCAGGTGGACGAGCAGGTGGGTGGAAACCTGGTCGGCGCGGAACGCGGGGAGCCCGAGCGCTGCCATCGCATCTCGACGTTCGCCTCGGGAAAGATCGAGCAGATGCAGCGGGGGCTTACCGCGCGCCGGCGCCTCCAAGACGAGGTCCACCATCACAGGCCCACTCCGTTTGACCCCAGGAAGATCGTGAACAGCGCCCACGAGGCGAACGCATTGGGAACAAGTGAATCGAGTCGATCCATCATCCCGCCGTGTCCGGGCAGGAACGACCCCATGTCCTTGATGCCGAGATCCCGCTTGATGGCGCTCTCGGCGAAGTCACCACCGGTAGCGGTGATCGTGAGCACCAGGCCGGCGATGACACCCTGCCACCAGGGGGCGTCGAGCAAGAACGCGAACGAGAGCGCTCCCACGACCGACTGCAACAGAACCGATCCCGCGAAACCCTCCCACGACTTCTTGGGGCTGATGGATGCGGCTATCGGGTGCTTGCCGTAGAAGATGCCGGCGAAATACCCACCGATGTCGTTGGAGATGGTCAACAGGATGAAGACGATCACCCGCCACGGGCCATCGTCTGTGGCCAAGGTCAGCATCAAGAAGCCGGCCATGAACGGTAGGTAGATGATCACGAAGACCGACGCCGTGACGTCGCGAACGTACCCATCTACGCCACGGCGAATGCGCCACAGCATCGCGAGCAACACAACGGCACCTGTGGCCACCAATTGCCAGATGGGTCCCGCGTAGTAGGCGACGACAGGCAGCAGAACTACCGCTCCGTAGGCGGGGACGCGCGCGATCTTGATGTCGCGGGAGGCGAATGCTTGGACAAGCTCGCGCATCGCGATCGCCAACGCTGCGATGACGACCAAGCCGAACAAAGGCTTGTACGTGAAAAGACTCACGACCACGATGACCGCGAGCACCACGCCGGAGGCGATCGCCGCGGGGAGATTACGTCCGGCGCGCGAGGTCTTATCGCGTCCGGTCTTCTCGCCGTCCCGATCGGGGGTAGAGGCCACCGTCAGACCTCGAGCAGTTCGGCCTCTTTGTGCTTGAGGACCTCATCGACATGCTCCACATGCTTATGAGTGAGGTCATCGAGCTGCTTCTCCGCACGACGCACGTCGTCTTCACCGGCGTCGCCGTCCTTCTGGAGCTTGTCGAGCGCTTCCTTGGCGTTGCGCCGGATGTTGCGGATCGCGACCCTGCCGTCCTCGGCCTTCGCACGCGCCTGCTTGATGTACTCCTTGCGCCGCTCTTCGGTCAACTCCGGCAACACCACACGGATGATGGTCCCGTCGGTATTCGGGTTGATGCCTAGATCGCTGTCGCGCAGGGCCTTCTCGATCGCCGCGGTCGCACCCTTGTCGTACGGGCTGATGACGATCATCCGAGCCTCGGGTACCTGGAACGAGGCGAGTTGATTCAAGGGGGTGACGGTGCCGTAGTAGTCGACGGAGATCTTGTTGAACATCGAGGCGTTGGCTCGACCGGTGCGAATGGTGCCGAAGTCCTCACGAGTCACCTCGATGGCCTTGTCCATCTTCTCGGTGGCCTCGAGGAGGATCATGTCGATGTCTTCGCTCACGGTGATCTCCTTAGTTGTCCGACGAGACTAACGTGCCGATGCGCTCGCCCCGGGCCGCGCGGGCGATGTTGCCCTCGACCAGGAGGTTGAAGACCACGATCGGAAGGTGGTTGTCCCGACACAGGCTGATCGCCGTCGCATCGGCGACCTTCAGATCCTTGGCCAGAACCTCGTCGCACGTGAGGTGGTCGTAGCGCTCGGCGTTCGGGTTGGCGCGTGGGTCCGAGTCGTAGACGCCGTCGACTCCCTTGGCCATCAACACCACTTCCGCACCGATCTCCAACGCGCGCTGGGCAGCGGTGGTGTCCGTGGAGAAGTACGGCTGACCGAGGCCGGCACCGAAGATCACCACGCGTCCCTTGTCCAGGTGACGCATCGCTCGGCGCGGCACGTACGGCTCGGCGACCTGACCCATGGCGATCGCCGTCTGTACCCGGGTGTCCAGACCGACCTTCTCGCAGAAGTCCTGGAGAGCCAGGCAGTTCATGACGGTACCGAGCATGCCCATGTAGTCCGCGCGAGCGCGATCCATGCCCCGCTCGGACAACTGAGCACCGCGGAAATAGTTGCCACCGCCGATGACCACGGCAACCTCGGTGCCGGCGGCGGCGACGTCGGCGATTTGCCTGGCGATCGAGGCCACCACATCGGGATCGACCCCCAGCCCACCGCCTCCAGCGAAGGCCTCCCCGCTGAGCTTCAGCAGCACCCGACGCCAGCCGCCCTCGGGGGCTTGTGGCCAGGTCTCGATGGTGCCCTCGAGGGACGGCTGAATCGGCTCCGATGCCCTGGACCGATCCATCAACGCTCCCTCGACTCGACCTGTGGGTCCGTTCCTAGGCCTGACCCGGCTCGAACCTAGCGAATGCCCGGATCGTGGTGCCGCTTTCGGCCAGGACATCGCTGACGGACTTCTTACCGTCGACCACGCTGGGCTGCTCGAGGAGCACGGTGTCCTTGAAGTAGGCGTTCACCCGGCCCTCGACGATCTTGGCGATCGCCTGCTCGGGCTTGCCTTCCTCCTTCGCGGCGGTCTCGGCGATACGACGCTCGTTCTCCACCGTCTCGGCCGGAACCTCATCGCGTGTCAGGTACAGCGGACGCATCGCGGCCACCTGCATGGCGATTCCGCGCGCGGCCTCCTCGTTACCGTCGTAGGCAACCAGCACACCGACCTGCGGCGGGAGGTCCGATGCGCGCCGGTGCAGGTAGACCGTGGTCGGTGCCTGCAGCACCGCCACCCGGCCGAGCTCGATCTTCTCCCCGATGACACCCGCCATCTCCGCGATGGTGTCACCGACCGTGGTTCCGGTAGCCAACGTGGCGGCAAGCAGGGCATCGCGGTCACCGATTTGACCGTCGAAGGCGGCCTGGACGACCGTGCCGGCGAGAGCCTGGAATTGCTCGCCCTTCGCGACGAAGTCGGTCTCGCAGAGCAACTCGATCATGGCGTTGTCGTTCGCCGCGACGATCCCGTTGGACGCCGTTCGTTCGGCACCCCGCTTGGCGGCCTTCGCCGCCCCCGAGATGCGCAGTGCCTCGACCGCCTTGTCGAAGTCACCGTCGTTCTCTTCGAGGGCCTTCTTGCACTCCATCATGCCGGCGGAGGTCATCTCGCGGAGCCGCTTGACGTCCGCGGCGCTGATCGTTGCCATGTTCTTCCTTCGGATTCGTTGGTATGTCGTTGTTTGTGGATCGCCCGCTCAGGCCTCGTCGGTAGCCACGTCCGCCGCAGAGACTTCGGCAGCGACGACCTCGTCGGTCGCACCGGTTCCGGCGAGCAACTCGCGCTCCCACTCCGCCAAAGGCTCCTCTGCCGTACCCGCCACGTTGACGCCACCGGCACGGGCCATCAAGCCCTCGGCGACGGCGTCGGCGATGACACGTGTCAGCAGAGCGACCGAACGGATGGCGTCGTCGTTGCCCGGAATCGGGAAATCCACCTCATCGGGATCGCAGTTGGTGTCCAGCATCGCGATGACCGGGATGCCGAGCTTGCGCGCTTCACCGACCGCGATGTGCTCCTTCTTGGTGTCCACAACCCAGATGGCACTGGGGATCTTCGCCATGTCGCGGATACCGCCGAGCGTGCGCTCGAGCTTCTCCTTCTCACGGCGCATCATGAGAAGTTCCTTCTTCGTCTTGCCCGAGCCCGCGACGTCGTCGAAGTTGATCTCCTCGAGCTCCTTCAAACGCTGCAACCGCTTGTGCACGGTGTTGAAGTTCGTCAACATGCCGCCGAGCCAGCGCTCGTTCACATAGGGCATGCCCACGCGCGCCGCCTGCTCGGCGATCGCCTCTTGGCCCTGCTTCTTGGTCCCGACGAACATGATGGAACCACCGTGCGCGACGGTCTCCTTCACGTATTCGTAGGCGCGATCGATGTAGGACAGCGACTGCTGAAGATCGATGATGTAGATGCCATTGCGCTCGGTGAAGATGAAGCGCTTCATCTTGGGGTTCCAGCGGCGGGTCTGGTGTCCGAAGTGGACACCGCTTTCCAGCAACTGGCGCATCGTGACGACGGCCATGGTCGTACTCCTTCGGTGGGCGCGCGCGCCCGCGGGCGGTGCTCGAGTTCTGCCCAGCACCGCATTCGGTTGACGGTTCTTCCGGCGGAAGGACCCCTGGTGACCTCGGCCCACCCCGCCTGCCGAAGCAGGACCATCGGTGAGGACCGGCCGCGCTGGGCGCGGCGGAAGGTCACGCGAAATGTGTCTTCGTGCGAGAAGCCCCTCACGAAGCCCCGTCAGTCTACGCGGACCGTCCACAGCCAGCGCTCGCACCCTCCCCCGCGATGGATCGGGACCTGCACGCCTTCCCTGCCGGCCGCGAGGCTGAACTCCATGTGGATGACGATCGGCTCGGCTCTCGTGGCAGGAACGCTGGCCGGGATGGTGGCCGCCGGCTCGCCGGTCGGTCCGGGCGGCTCCCGGTGGGTGGCACCCCTGGAAGCGGGCGTGGGCACGGTCCTTCAGGGGTTCCAGCGCCCAACGGATCGATTCGCCGCCGGCCATCGCGGGGTGGACCTGCCGGCCACGGACGGCACGGCCGTCTTCTCGATCGGCGACGGCACGGTCACCCACGTCGGGGAGGTCGCCGGCGTGGGATCGGTGACCGTCGACCACGGGATGGTGCGATCGAGCTACCTCCCCGTTCACGCCGTGGTCGCGAAGGGTGATGTGGTGACCGCCGGAGCGGTCATCGGGTACGTGTCCGGTTCGCACTGCCCGGTGGCGTGCCTGCATGTGGGACTGCGGCGACCGGCCTGGGAAACATGGGATGCGCTGTCTGACCCCTACCTGGATCCGGTGGCCTGGATTCGACGCATTCCGGTTCTCAAGCCACTCCCCTAATCCGTCTGCGCCGCCTCAACGACCGGATCTGGGATGGGCCTGGTCGAAGGTAGATCGCAGCCGCTCCACGGACACGTGCGTGTAACGCTGGGTGGTCGCCAGATTCGCATGTCCGAGTAGTTCCTGCACCGAACGCAGATCCGCTCCCCCCTCCAGCACATGCGTGGCAGCGCTGTGCCGTAAGGCGTGTGGGGCCACAGCCGGTACCCCCGCGGCATCGGTCAGGTTGCGCACGATCGAGCGGACCACTCGTGCATCGATACGTGAACCGCGCTCTCCCACGAAGAGGGCGCAGACCGACGCGTCGGCAACATCCCGGCGCACCCGTAACCATGCGTCGAGGGACCGCTGGGCGGGGATGCCGTAGGGGACGACTCTCTCCTTGTCTCCCTTGCCCACCACGCGCAACGTGCGATTTCCTGCGTCCACGTCGTCCACGTCCAGGCCACACAACTCCGAAACACGGATGGCCGTTCCGTACAGCACCTCGACGATGGTGGCGTCTCGGATCGCTCGAGGCGAACCGTCGTGTCGAGCCGCGTGTTCGAGCACCTGCGCCGCCTGAGCCTGATCGAGAACGGTCGGCAGTTTGCTACCGACGCGCGGGCTTACGAGGCGATGTCCGGGATCGATCGGCGTCAGTCCTCGACGTAGACACCACGCGGTGAACGCACGCGCCGAAGCCGAACGCCGAGCGATCGTCGACCTGGACATGCCACCACGCGTCGCAGATGCCAGCCACGCTCGAAGCGTGGGCAGATCCACGTCGGCGGGACTGTCCACGCCATGTTCCCCACAGAAATCAGCCAAGTCCACGACATCCCCGAGATAGGCGCGAACCGTGTGGGGGCTGCGTCCTCGTTCGTCTCGCAGGTGACGAGTGAATCCCTCCAGCGCCTGTGTCCACGCAGGGCTGAGGTCCTCGTCCATGCACGCAATGGTGACAAGGATGGAGCTCGGATGCGATCAGGCTCGCCCTGGATCGGCACGGTAAAGCCACAGTCCCTCGGTGGTGCATCTCGCGTACCCCTGGCGCTGCGCGACCTGTAGCCACCGATGCGTGCGATGGGAGTCCAGACCACAGCGCACCGCGGTCGCTTCGACACTCAGTCCGCTGTGGGGATCACTGGGCAGCGCGTCGAGCACTTCCTGCAATTCGACGGGGATTCGCCTGTCATCAGACGGGCAACGTGGTTCGATGCGAAGTGGTTGCACCGACTGGCGAAGATCCTCGACGTCGCTGGCGAGCGTGGCGATCCGGTCCTGGATCAATCGATGCGTACCGGCGGAGGTCTGGGATGTCACCGGACCCGGTACGGCGAACACGGGTCTGTTCAATTCCGCAGCGTAGGAGGCGGTACGCGATGAGCCCGAACGCTGTGCCGCCTCGACTACGCACGTGGCGCTGGCCAGTGCTGCGATCAAGCGGTTGCGAGTGAGGAATCGACGGCGGCGGACGGTCTCGCCCAGTGGCGCCTCGCTGATCACCGCACCTCGCTCCATGATCTGGGCGAACAGACCCTCATGACCACGCGGATACATCTCATCGACTCCGCCCGCTACGACGCACAGCGTGGTGCCATCGACCGCAAGCGCACCGCGGTGGGCCGCCGCATCGATGCCGTACGCCCCTCCGGAGATGATCGACACCTTGTCCGCCGCAAGCACCGCCGACCACTCGCGGGAGACCATCTCCCCGTAGCGAGTGCACGCACGCGCTCCCACCATCGCAACCGATGCCAGAGCGTGCAGGCGCACGTTCGCCTCACCCCAACACCACAGGGCCAACGGCCGATGCGCGCCGAGATCGTCGAACGTTCCGGGCCACTCGAGATCGCCGGGGACGACGATGCGACAGCCGATGTCCTGCGCGCGGCCTAGCTGCGCCGCAAGATCCAATCCCGCAAGCCGCACTCCGATCGCAGCAGCCCGCGGGATCCTCAGGGTCGATCCCGACAGAAGCGCCGCGACGACCCGCGTAGGCCCCCGGCTGTCGATCAGATCCGCTAATCCCGCTTCCCCTGGCTCGCAGACGCACGCCAGTGCGATGCGCGCTCGAGCGAGAACCGTCGGGTCGTCGCAGTCCGGATCCGCTTCCGCCATCGTGGCCTTCACGCCGCCTCATCCCCCAGGGGGCGATGCCATTCGATCGCCTCGCGTACGTGACGGGCAGTGGGACGCTGCCGACCATCCATGTCGGCCAACGTCCACGCGACCTTCGCAATGCGGTGCGTGGATCTCATGCCACCGCTGCTGCGCAAGTACTCGGCCATGACGTCGTTGGCACCGGACTCCATCGGATGGTCCGTGACCACCCCCGATCTCACGCGTCCATTCGCGTACCCCCACCTGTGCAGGGCTCGAGCACGCGCTTCGAGAACTCGAGCGGCGACTTCGGCGCTGGACTCGCCGCGTTCGGCTCCACGCACGGGCTGCAACTGCACTCGCACGTCGATTCGATCGAGCAGCGGTCCGGAGATGCGCTGCGCGTAGGCACTGATGGCCGTTCGGGGGCAATCGCAGTGTCGTCCGAAGCCGCGTGGCGTGTGCCGATACCCGCACGGACACGGGTTGGCAGCCAACACGAGTTGGAAATCGGCGGGAACACTCCCACTCCACGCTGCCCGATGCAAACTCACCGTTCCACTCTCCAGCGGCTGCCGAAGCGCCTCCAGCGAGTTGCGCGGGAACTCAGGCGCCTCGTCGAGGAAGAGGACACCCCGGTGGGCGAGAGACACCGCGCCCGGGCGGACCGAACCGGACACCACCGATCCGAGCAAGGCGGCCGGGCTGGACGAATGATGCGGGGACTGGAAGGGCGGTCGGCCGTCTTCGCCGGTGATGACGCCCCCCGCTCCGGCTGTCGACACCAGTGCGTGGACGGCCATGACGTCCACGATGTGTTCACCGCTCAGATCCGGGAGGATGCCCGGCAGACGCTCGGCTAACAGGGTCTTTCCCACTCCAGGCGGGCCGACCATGACAAGACTGTGACGGCCGACCGCGGCGATCTCGACGGCACGACGACCCTCGCTTTGCCCCAACACATCCGACAGATCGGGTTCGTCGGTTCGCACGGTCTGGGTAGTGCGAGCGTGCGCACGCACTCCGGCGTCGTCACCGAGGAGTACCCGTACCGCTTGCCGAAGAGTGTGGACACCGACGACTTCCACTCCGGGCACGCGCGAGCATTCGTCCACGTTGTCTGCCGGCACGATGATGCGCCGAAATCCCGCTTGCTGTACGGCGCAGGTGACCGTGACGGCGCCGGGAACGCCGCGTACCTGCCCGTCGAGTCCGAGTTCGCCCACGAACACGGGTTGATCGATGCCTTCCATCAGGGAAGGGATCTGCTCATCGGCGGACAAGACACCCATGGCGATAGGTAGGTCCAATCCGGTCCCGTGCTTGCGCACGTGCGCCGGAGACAAACCGATGGTCACCCGGCCAAGCGGCCACGCCAAACCGGAGTTGCCGACTGCACACCTTGCTCGGTGGCGCGCCTCGGCGATCGATGTGTCGGCCAAGCCGACCAGACCCACGGCGGGTAGACCTTGGGCGACGTCGACTTCGACGGTGACGACAGTCCCGCTCACTCCCGACACGACCGCGCCGTGCACCTGCGCGAGGGCCACCTCACACCGCCCGCAAGTGCTCGATGACGGGATGGCCGGCGGGAGGCACGGTCACCGCGACCACATCGAAACGCAGACGGGGTGCGTGGATGGATCGACACTCGAGCCACGCCAAGGCCAGGGATCGCAGGGCGCGCATCTTGCGTGTGGTCACCGCCTCGACAGGGGATCCGTAGGCGATCGAACGGCGCGTCTTCACTTCCACGATGACGAGTTCGTCACCGTCACGCGCAACCAAGTCGAGCTCTCCTCGAAGGTCACGCCCTCGTGGACGCCAGTTCCTATCCAGCACCACCATTCCGCGAGATCGCAGATACTCCATGGCGAGCTGTTCACCGCGTTGACCCAGGCTGATTCGGTCGTCACCAACGTCGCGTGTGTGCATGCGGCGAGCCTGCGCCGCCGACGACTCGGCCCGCCAGGGCCGATGCGGGGTCTGTGGAAGGCCTGGTCAGCCGTTGGGGACGGCGAGCACCACCTGCTCGACGACCAGGTTCGGTGAATCCGCACGCAGTGCCGACACGAGTGCCTCGCCAGCCGCCATTGCTCGCTCTCGGGCGGACGGGCCGAGGCCGTCCACGATGAACAGGCCTCGCTCGGTTCGCTCGTCGAGTCGGGTTCGAACGCACTGGCGCCAATTCCATCGGCGGCAGGTGACTCCGGCATCGTCCTTCCACACGACCTCACCCGCGGGAACGGGCTCCTCGACACGAGCACCGTCCACGACGATGTCGAATGTGTCCGTGCCATCGGACATCACCAGGTGGGGGGCGCCGACGTACGCGTCGAGGTTCTCGCCGCCGATCGGCATGCGGTGAATGACGGAGATCGCGTTGTAGGTATCGGTGAGGCGGTCGATCCGGGGTAGGCCCTTCGGTGCCCGGCGCAGCAAGGACTCGATGCTGGATCGTGCGTCTCGTGGCTTGACCCCGAAGGATGCGTAGGCCTCTCGCCAGATCGCCACTTCGGGAAGATCGTGCGGGGCTCCTTCGCCGAGGACGCCGATCGCATACTCCTCGGCCTGGCTCAACAACTCCTCGCTCTTGCGCGAAGCAGGCCCGGGTTGAAGATTCGATACGGCCATCACGACTGCCACGTAGTCGGGGAACGCCTCCCAGACCGCTGCATCCACTCGAGCCTCGGCGAGTGAAGTCGACATCGGCGTTCCTTTCGCGTGACTACAGGTCGAGCGTCGGCTCGACGATCAAGCGCCAACTCCTTCGATGGTGCACGCAGATGCCGACGTCGTGCAATGCCCGCCTGTGTTCCTTCGTTCCGTAGCCGACATTGCGGTCCCAACCGTAGTGCGGAAAGACATGATGCAACTCGGCCATGACCTGGTCTCGATGGACCTTCGCGATGATCGACGCCGCGGCGATGCTCGTGCACGTCGCGTCTCCCTTGACGACCGTGCGCACCCGCCAGGAACGGTCCAATGGGCTGAGGAAGTCATGGTGTCCGTCCAATAGGACGATCGCCTCCTCGATCGGGGTTGCTTCCAACACGGTGGTCGCGGCAGCCCTAGCGCCTTCACCAAGCGCTCGCACGATGCCCACCTCATCGATGCGGGTCGAGGAGACGTCGACCACGGTCGACGCTCGCGCCCACGTGATCACCGCAGGTGCGAGCACGCGTCGACGCGCTGCAGACAATGCCTTGGAGTCTCGAACCCCGTCGGGCGCCTCACCGGTCGTGGCATCGAGGGCGACCGCGCCGATGCTGACCGGTCCAGCCAGCGCACCTCGTCCGACTTCGTCGACCGCGATCACGACGCGGTGATCATCGAGCAACCGTCGTTCGAGGTCCAGCGTGGGTGTAGCGACCGGCACCACTACTCCAGCGGGTTCAACGCGGGGTTGTGGAAAATCGGCGGGATCCGCTCGAGCGACAGTCGATCGAAGGGCCACACCACCAGGACCACACGACCGACCGCGTTGCGCTCGGGAACCGAGCCCTGATCCTGGTCGAGGTGGTACCGCGAGTCGCGGGAATCCCCGCGGTTGTCACCCAGGACGAACATTCCCCCCTGCGGGACGGTGACATCGAAGCGGACCTGATCCGTCGGACCGATGATGTAGTCCTCGTCCAGGGCGACCCCATTGACGACTATGCGACCGTCGGCGTCGCAGCAGGCGACGCGGTCCCCACCGATACCGATAACACGCTTGACGAGATCGTCTCCGGAGTCGCTCGGCAGCACGCCGATGAAGGTCAGGCCCTTTTGGAGGGTCGTGCGCCAATCGTCCGCAGGCGGCAACGGCTCGGGAAGCCATGGTCCCGGGTCCTTGAACACGACGATCTCGCCGCGCTTCACGCCCGAGACATTCGTGGTGATCTTGGAGGCGATGATCCGATCACCTGGGCGCAGTGTGTTCTCCATCGATGCACTCGGCACGTAGAACGCCTGCAACAAGAATGCCCGGATCAGCGCCGACAACGCCAAAGCGACGACGACGATGACGACGACCTCGCGAACGCCTCGCCAGAACGGATTCACCTGCTTCTTCGCTCGAGCGTGCTTGCCAGCTTCGGCCACTAGTCGTTCGCCCCTTCGAGCGCAACATCCCCGTGGTCCGGCAGCGGGATATTGGAGATCCGCGTGAGTGGCCACACAACCGTCATGGCTCGACCCACGACGGTGTCTTCGGGCACGAACCCACCGCCGGGATCTCCCAAATGGGAGCGCGAGTCAGCCGATGCCGAGCGATGGTCACCCATAACCCACAGCATGCCTTCTGGAACTTGAACATCGAAGGGTTGCAGACTCGGCGCGTCACCAGGAAACAGGTAGTCCTCGGCGAGTGGTTCGCCATTGACCAGGATGCGTCCTTGATCATCGCAGCAGGTCACCCGATCACCACCCACACCGATCACCCGCTTCACGAAGTCGGTCGAATCCGGTGCCACCACCCCGAAGGACTGCCCCACCCACACCAGAGCACCGGTGATGGGATCACGATCGGGAACCACCTGGGCAGGAACGAAGGTTCCAGAACCGTTGAACACCACGACGTCGCCCCGCTCGATATCGCGGAACCGATAGACCATGCGGTTGACCAGTACCCGGTCACCGATCTGCAGCGTGTTCTCCATCGAACCCGACGGAATGGAGAACGGCTTCACCACGAATGTGGTGATGAGTAGGACGACGGCCAGTGCAATGGCGATCGTGACCGGTATGTCCCACCAGGATTGCCGCTCCCGGTCGGCCAAAGTCAGTTCTCCGTTTGCTCGGTGTCCGCGACCTCGGCGACGTCCGCAACAGCGGCGCTGTCCACGACGTCCGCGCCGCCGGCGACCGTGGTGGCCGAGGGGACGTTGTCGCGCCGCTCGCGAATCTTCGCCGCCTTGCCGCGCAGGCCGCGCAGGTAGTACAACTTGGCCCGGCGCACGTCGCCCTTGGTCACCAGTTCGATCTTCTCGATCACCGGCGAATGCAGAGGGAAGGTTCGCTCGACACCAACGCCGTAGGAGACCTTGCGGACGGTGTACGTCTCGCTGGCACCGGAGCCGGAACGGGCGATCACCACGCCCTGGAAGACCTGGACGCGCGTCTTGTTGCCTTCAACGACCTTCACGTGCACCTTGACGGTGTCGCCAGGTCGGAAATCGGGGATGTCGCTACGCAATACCGCCGCGTCGACGGAGTCGAGGGTCTTCATCGCTACTTCTCTTCTCTGCAAGCGCCACAAGTCGCCCACGG
>CAYLOH010000017.1:0-9742 GCA_964385255.1 uncultured Rubrivirga sp.
CGACACCTACGTCGACACCGACTACCCCGGCCACGACGCCAGGCACACCCGTCCCGGTGACCACCGTGACCCCGGCGTCTCCGGAGACACCGGTGCCTGTCGATGCTGACGAGATCGCACCGGTGGAAATCGCCGATCCGGGTGCATTACCTGTTGAGGATGACCCGGCTGCCGTCGAACCGGCTTCGCCACAACAGGCATCGGTCCCGACGTCGGTTCCTGCAGGTGGTGGAGCGGCGAGTAACAAGCGCTGACGATGCTGATCCACGCCTTGCGCCTCTCGGCGTTAGGTCTAGTTCTCGGGTTCCTGATCGGTCCTTTTCCCACCGGTCAGGAACCCGAGGCACCCGCGAGCGTGCTTCTCACAGGCGATCCACCCAGTCGGCAGGTGTCACTGCCTGATCGAGTCCCGTACGCCGACAGCCCACAACCGGTTCACCTGGACATTCCCGCCCTAGAGGTATCCGCCCGCATCCAACCGGTGGGCATGACCGATGCGGTGACCATGCAGGTTCCGTCGGATATCTCGGTAGTGGGTTGGTTCCACCTAGGCGTGCTGCCCGTCGCGGAAGCCGGGCACACGGTGCTCGTCGGCCACCGTGATGGGGAGAGCGATCCCAACGGTGTCTTTCGGAACTTGGGCCGCGTTCGCCCAGGTGATGAACTGACGGTGCGTGATCAGTCGGGTCGGCTTCTGCATTACCAAGTAAGGGAAATCGATGTGCTGGGAGATCAGCAGTTTGCTCGCCGGGCACCTTGGGTATTCCGCACGGACGGACCTCATCGACTTGTGCTGATCACTTGCGGTGGAACGTTCGACGAGGCGCGTGGTGGCTATCAGGCCAACGTCGTCGTGGTTGCGAAACGCATATGACTCATCAATGACCGGGAGTGGTCATCAATGACCGAGCGTGGAAGGGACCTCGTCGGCCACGGTTATCGCCTATCCCGAACTCAAGGAGTCGATTGATGTCCCAGAAGGTCGCCATGGTCAGCACCTATCCACCCACGCAGTGCGGAATCGCCACATTCGCACGGTCCATGGCGACGGCCATGAATCGTCTCGGACAGGATGTGCGGATTTTGCGCTTGACGGATGGGGAAATGCGACCTACGAGCTCGATCATCGCGGGTGATCATCACTCCCCGACCGACCTTCCGCGATCAGCTCAAGTGCTGAACCAACATGATGCGGTGATCCTCCAGCATGAGTTCGGGATCTATCCCGGTGAAGACGGCGACGGAGTCTTGGACCTTCTGGGTGAGATCCGGGTACCGGTCATCTCGGTTCTGCACACAGTGAGCGAGCGCCCAACACATCGACAGCGACGAGTCATGCAAGGGCTGCTGCACGGGTCCAATGCAACAGTCGTGCTGTCGCAATCAGCGATGGAATCCCTCGTGCGCACGTACGACGTGGACATGGATCGAACCGCTGTCATTCCCCATGGGGCGCCCGATGTTCGCGGCGCCTACCGGCCGAACAACATCCGCATGCGCCCGCGGATCCTCACGTGGGGGCTTCTGAGTGAAGGAAAGGGCATCGAGTGGGGTATCGCGGCACTCGCTCTATTGCGCGATGTCGATCCCATGCCGGACTACTACGTCGTGGGTCAGACGCATCCGAAGGTTGTCGCGCGTGACGGCCATAGATACCGGCACGAACTGGGTGAAATCGCCCGAAGATTCGGGGTGGCCGACCGGGTGCACTTCGTCGACGGGTATCTCGACAACAACGGCTTGACCCGAATCATCACGTCGGCGGACATGTACTTGCTGCCGTATGACACCCACGAGCAGGTCACATCCGGTGTCCTTGCGGAGGCCCTCGTCGCGGGTGGTCCGGTCATCGCAACCAAATTCCCACATGCAGTCGAGCTGCTGGGCGATGGTACGGGCATCTTGGTCAAGCAGCAGAGCCCGAATTCGATTGCCGAGGCCATTCGGCACGTGATCCGCGACCCTGAATCACGTCGGCGAATGCGGGAGAAGTCCGCAGCGAAGGCGTCGAGTCTGCTCTGGCCTGCTGTGGGCGCAGCTATGACCTCTCTTACGCACGCCGTGAGTCGGTCGACGCGAGACTTCCGTAGCCGCGAAGCATCCATTGATCGGATCCCGGCATGAACCTGCAGCATCTCAGCAGCCTCACCGACGACCTGGGTCTTTATGAGCACTGTCTGGGCGGCGAGCCGCGTAAGGAGCACGGCTACTGTGTTGACGACGTGGCTCGCGCGCTCATCGTCCTTGCCCGAGACTCGATGCCCTCGCCGTCCAAACAGCGCATGGTTGACATCTACACGGCGTTCCTGGCTGAAGCCCAGACCCCCGACGGCCGGGTGGTCAATCGTCGAAGCATCTCCGGGGAGTGGAACGGTGCCCCGTCGACCGCAGATCACTGGGGCCGTGCTCTGTGGGCGTGGGGAACCCTCGTGCGAGCAAGCCGAGACACGGCGATCGCAGCTGAGGCCTACGAACGATTCCGTATCTCTGCCCGACGACGGTCGGTCTATCTGCGTTCGATGGTGTTCGCATCTCTCGGTGCGAGCCAGATCCTCGAAGTCCTGCCGGGAAACGAGGCTGCTTTGGCGATCATCCGAGACACCGTCGCGATGCTGCCCACGATAGAGGCGCCGCGGTGGGCTTGGCCCGAACCGAAGTTGACCTATGCCAATGGTGCCATCCCGGAGGTCATGATGGTCGCTGGTTATCACACCAACGATGTCCATCTGACTCGCCAGGGACGACACGCTCTCGAGTGGTTGTGGCATTTGCAGGTGAGTGGCGGACGACTGTCAGTGATCCCCCATCGAGGTTGGATGCCCGGTGATGCCCTCCCCGCCTTCGATCAGCAGCCGATCGAAGTGGCAGCACTCGTCGACGCCTGTGCCACCGCATACGACCTCACGAGCGATCCAGTGTGGTTGGAGCGGATCGAGTTGGGACGCCGATGGTTCGACGGTCATAACGACCAGGGCATTGCCATGCACGACACGAACACCGGTGCCGGCTTCGATGCGCTCACCACGGACGGTCGCAATGAAAACCGTGGGGCAGAGTCGACGATCGCGTTCCTGAGTGTGGATCAACGAGCATCCTCAGCCTTGGCTCATGCGGCATGATCGAGGTCGAGCGTCACTCGATTGAACTGAGAGGAGCAGCAGATCGAGTCCTCGGTCGGATGTTCATTCCGGGTGAAGAGGACCTAATCAGAGGTCCTTCTCGGATTCCCGAAGTGGTCAACAGGGTCCTGGCTCTCAAGGAGTCGGCTGTCAGCGCCTCTTTGGAATCGATTGATCGTGAGTTCAGCGGCAGGCATCGAGATCTGCGCGATCAGTTCGCTGCTCACTATCGGGCTGTAGCCCATCTCGTTTCGAGTGAGATCTCCCACGAACGCGAGCTTCTCATCGGTGCATATTTGACGCAGGAGTACGCCATCGAGGGGGCCGCTTACTTCAATCCGTCGATCGTCCCGCACCCGGAGGAGCCGGATGCCGAGTACGGAACGCTGCGTTTCGTCCTGAGCGTACGAGCGGTCGGTGAGGGGCATATCTCGACCATCGTGTTCCGCTCGGGACACATCACCTCCGATGGGGCGATAACCGTCGACCCACCTTCGCCGTATGCATCGATACGAGCTGATCGACGAACGGTTCTGCGACGAAGATTCGTGCGGCAAGCAGCGGTGGAAGCAGACATGGATTGCACGGATCTCGAATTGGTCCTTGGCATGCTTCCCGATAAGTTCACGGCCGAGGATCTGCTTGCAACATTGAGCCAGGTTGATCCCGGCGGACTGCGCAATGCTGCCTCGGATGACTTCATCGCCGTCATGCAGGAAATTGCACGAAGTAGCTACGAGGTTGACTTCGCCGAAGACCTCTCGCTCAGTGAACGCGTGCTGTGGCCGACGTCGCCGGATGAGCGTCGAGGCATGGAAGATGCGCGATTCGTACGCCTTCAGGACGAGGACGAGCCCGTTCGGTACCGCGCGAGCTACACGGCATTCGATGGAACGCAGGTGTCCTCGAGGATCCTGGAGACCGACGACTTTCGATCCTTTTCGTCCATGATGCTGACGGGACCTGGGGCACAGAACAAGGGTCTGGCGTTCTTTCCACGCCGGGTAGCAGACCGCTATCTGGCGTTGTCTCGGTGGGATAGGGAATCGATCTCCCTTACCGTCTCCGAGGACAGTTACCACTGGAATGACGTCCACAAACTCGAGGTGCCCGATCGCGCCTGGGAGCTCGTGCACATTGGTAACTGCGGCTCGCCACTCGAGGTGCCGGAAGGGTGGTTAGTCCTCACCCACGGAGCCGGCGCCATGCGCCAATACGCGATCGGCGCCATATTGCTCGACCGAGATGATCCGACCAAGGTGATCGGACGGCTCCCCGAACCTTTGCTGAAGCCAACGGAGGACGAGCGGAATGGTTATGTGCCGAACGTCGTCTATTCCTGTGGCGCCTTAATCCACGGTGACAGTGTGGTGATCCCCTACGGCATGAGTGACTGGCGCATTCGATTCGCCAGTCTTCAACTCGAGGATCTCCTCAACGCCATGTCGTGATCGAACCATGCTGCGTCGACCTGAATCCCGGTGAGTCGTTGGCTCTCGTATCGGCACCGCAATGTCACTCGGACCTGAATCGATTCGCCCTGTCTCGTGGTGACCGTTGGAGCCAGCGTGAGGCACTCGATACCTGCCGTCTCGCACATCCAATTCAGCAGATTGATGAACCGTCTGTTTCGAAAGACTGATGATCGTGTAGGGACGAATTGCGTGTCGATGATCTCTCGGGGTTGCCACCCCCACACGTCGCCCTCCGTGGAGTCGATGAAACGAAGGATTGCCTGACTGTCGTACTCCAAGACGGCACGGTGTTCATCAGTTCGCGATTGGGGCTCGAACCGGTAGCCGACTCCACGGACGTTGTGGATGAATCGAGGACTTCTACCGGACTCGCCGAGCTTCATTCGTAGACGGTGCACATAGACCTCGAGAGGGTGGCTATCGGGCACGCAATCTGATTCCCACAACCGGGCAAGTAGTACCTCGGGTGTGAGCACGCGTCGAGGATGGCTGTGGAAGATCGACAAGAGGTCGAATTCGGTGCGCGTGAGTTCAATGGCTGTGCCATCGAGGTGAACCTCCCGGCTCTCTGGATTGACGGTGAGAGCCATCGAATCGCGACATTCTTCATACGGCGATATTTGATTCACGACTGACATTCGAGCTCCTCCCCCAGGAACGTGTTTCTTGTGTACCCCATCAGCGGGGGGGGGGGCGTCATCACAGGCGTCGCGTGTTGCTCACGAACTCATCACAAGTTTTTCCCTCGGTGCTTGCTCGAGGGAGCACATTCACAAAACGGACTGTGTCCCCTGTTCGGGTGACGTGGAACGGCGATCAAGTAGGTCCAGGCGTTGGCGAACGACGAACCCGACGACGGCACCGATGATCGCGAAGGGCGCGATCTCCATGCCTGCTCCACCGATAAGCAACAGACCCAGCATTGCCGAGGTGAATGGCAGTCGTGTCATGACCGTTGCGGTGGCGGCGATCCCGGCAGCGGCGAGCGCGCTGACCGAATCGCCGGCGAAGAGCAGCGCGAACAACACGCCGACGCCAAGACCGAGGAAGGTGGCCGGGAAGATCGGCCCACCCCGGAATCCACTGCCCAGCGAGACCGCATAGCCGATGCCCTTGAGCGCGATGATGGCTATCACGATGCCGATCGACGACTCACCGATCAAAGCCGACATTGATTCGCCCTGACCGGAGAAGAGAATCATCGAAGGCTCAAGGTCGAACACGACAACGGCAATGACAATCACTGTGATCAGCATGAGTGCGCCAATGAACGGCATGAGGGCTGGATGCTTCATTGTCAGAGGATCGATGCGCTCGGCGACCTCGCGTGCCATTGCCGCCACGAGTGCTGCGGCAAGAGCAGTGATGACCGCGATGGCGAGGTCACTGAGGGTGATGGCGTCGTACGTGGGCAGGTTGGGAACGGAGAGAGGGTGCACGCCGAAGCCGTTCCATGATCCGATGCCCACCTGGGTGAGGTAGCCGGCGCCGAGGGCGACGAAGAGGGGGAGCATGGTGATCGTCGGCATGGCACCCAGGGCGACGAACTCCAGGATCATGAAGGCGGTCACGAAGGGGTTACCGAAGACTGCACCGATGGCGGCTACACCCCCGATGAGCATCGCGAGTCTGGCCGTTTGACTGTCCATCCTGCGGGCGATCAGCGCACCGATGGTGGTACCGAGAATGATGAGCGGTGCTTCAGGACCGAGGACGAAGCCGAACATCAAGGTGCCCAAGGCGGCTAGCAATATCGACGCTGCCTCGCGTGGGGGCGTGTCGAAGTGGAAGCCGGTGAGTGGACTCTTACCCGTCCCTCCAGGTAGTCGCTGCGCGACGACGACGACTGCCGCACCGACGAGAAGCATCGCCGCAATCCACCACAGTGGAAGTGTCTGCCACCCGAATACAGCAGGAAGATCCTCGTAGAAGAAGCGTTCTCCGAGGTGGACGATTTCCAGCAGGATCGAACCGCCGGCCGCGGCGACGAATCCGATGCCTATCGCCAGGGCGAAAGCGGGCCACGGGAGTCTCTCAGGATCAGACTTCGGTGCGTCGGTGTTCACACACCCTCCCAGCGCCCGGCGTGAATGTCCGTGGCATCGACGATGCGATAGCCGTACCCCTGCTCGGCGAGGAATCGCTGGCGGTGCTGGGCGAAGTCGGCATCGACAGTGTCGCGAGTGACGATCGAGTAGAAGTGGGCGGTGCGGCGGTCGGCCTTCGGACGCAGCACACGGCCGAGGCGCTGGGCCTCCTCCTGTCGCGATCCGAACGTTCCCGAGA
Organism: uncultured Rubrivirga sp.; assembly: GCA_964385255.1. Lineage (GTDB taxonomy): Bacteria > Actinomycetota > Actinomycetes > S36-B12 > S36-B12 > S36-B12. The sequence goes on from CAYLOH010000017.1 coordinate 6,881, forward strand.
TCTGGATTGCCACCGCTGCCTCGGGTAGGTCGATGGAGAAGTTGGCGACCTTGCTGACCACCAGGACGTTGATCTCACCGTCTCGAAATGATTGGAAGAGGCGCTCACGCTCCTTGACCGAAGTGGCGCCGGTGATGACGGGTGCCTCCAGGTGCTCGCTGATCTCCGCGAGTTGGTCGAGGTATTGACCGATCACAAGTACTTGCTCGCCGGTGTGGTGGGCGATGATCTCGTCGACCAGCTTGTTCTTCTCGGGTGTGCAGGCGGCGAGCCGGTACTTGTCTTCCGGCTCGGCCATCGCGTACGTCATGCGGTCGGGTTCGGTCAGATCCACGCGAACTTCCACGCAGTTGGCGGGGGCGATGTAGCCCTGGGCCTCGATCTCGCGCCATGGTGCGTCGTACCTCTTCGGACCGATGAGCGAGAAGACGTCGGATTCGCGCCCGTCCTCACGCACCAGGGTTGCCGTCAATCCCAGACGCCTGCGGCTTTGGATGTCCGCGGTGAAGCGGAAGATCGGTGCCGGCAGCAGGTGGACTTCGTCGTAGATGATCAGACCCCAATCGCGGGTGTCGAATACCTCCAGGTGCGGGTAGATGCCTTTGCGCTTGGTGGTCAGCACTTGGTAGGTCGCGATGGTGACCGGGCGTATCTCCTTCTTCGAGCCCGAGTACTCGCCGATTTCATCTGGTGTGAGTGTGGTGCGGCGCAAAAGTTCATCGCGCCACTGTCGTGCGGCGACGGTGTTCGTCACCAGGATCAAGGTGGTTGCCTGGGCCAGCGCCATTGCGAGAGCACCGACGATCGTCTTCCCCGCACCGCAGGGCAAGACGACGACGCCGGATCCTCCGTACCAGAAACCGTCCGCGGCCTCCATCTGGTAATCGCGTGGTTGCCAGTCGGTTGTGTCCAGCGCTATCGGATGACGCTCCCCGTCCACGTATCCGGCAACGTCCTCGGCCGGCCAGCCGAGTTTGACCAGAGCCTGCTTGAGGTGTCCCCGCTCACTCGGATGCACCATGACGGTCGTCTCGTCCAGCCGGGTACCTAGGAGCGGCGCAATCTTCTTGCTGCGCAGGACTTCCTCGAGCACTGCGGTGTCGATGGCCTGGAGTACCAATCCATGGGCGGGATCGTTGGCGATTTGCAGGCGCCCGTAGCGGGCCATCGTTTCGGCCACATCGATCAGCAACGCGTGCGGGACCGGGTACCGCGAGTAGCGGATGAGGGTGTCCACCACTTGCTCGGCGTCGTGGCCGGCGGCGCGCGCGTTCCACAGGCCTAGCGGCGTGAGTCGATACGTGTGGATGTGCTCAGGCGCGCGCTCGAGCTCTGCGAACGGTGCGATCGCCTTGCGGCATTCGTCGGCATCCTTGTGGTCGACTTCGAGCAACAGCGTCTTGTCGCTTTGCACGATCAAGGGTCCGTCACTCATGTCAACTCGCTCATGTCAACTCGCTCATGCCTGTGCCACCATCGACTGCAGTAGCCCGGCGAGCAGGCGCGAGCGCTGCTCCATCCCGGAGATCGACACCCACTCGTGGTCTGCATGCGCACCGTCACCCACGGCACCTAGGCCATCGAGTGTGGGAACCCCCGCTGCGGCGGTGAGGTTGCCGTCACTGGCTCCGCCCACCGCGCATTCGGAGAGTTCGGGAAGACCAAGTCCGCGCGCGACTTCCTGCGCTCGCGTGAAGAGAGCAGCGGACGCGCTCGCTTCAAGGGCGGCACGATCGATGCCGCCGTCGATAGTCCACTCAGCCTCAGGATGCTGCAACGTCCAGCCTCTCAGGTGGGCGTCCACTCGTTCCTGTTCTGCACGCGACCAGGCACGGACGTCGATGGTGAGAGACGCTTGCGCCGGGACGGTGTTGGCCGTGGTGCCAGCGGATAGGACCGTGGGTGTCACGGTCGTCCCGGCATCGACATCGGCCCAGGAGATCGCCTCGGTGATGAAGTGTGCGGCTTCCACCGATGCGTTGATGCCCTTCTCGGGATCCAAGCCAGCGTGAGCGGCTCGACCGGTGAAGGTCAGGTGGTACCAAGAGGTGCCCTTGCGCCGAGTCTTCAGCGCACCGTCGGCCGATGGCTCCAACACCAACACGGCTTGGCAGCTCGTGATGGCATCGGCGATCAGATCGCGAGAACTCAGGGAGCCGGTCTCCTCGTCGGTAGTGAGCAGCATGCCGACCGGACCGTCAGCGCGCGCGCCTGCGAGGGTGAGAGCCGCCCAGCCTTGGACGACTCCGGCCTTCATGTCGAAGACTCCGGGCCCGGTCATGCGGTCGCCGTCCACCCGGCACGCCAGCCGATCGATCGTCCCGATCGGCCAAACGGTGTCGAGGTGACCGAGCAGAAGTATCCGCGGCTGGCTCGGCCCCCAGCGCCAGACGGGGCGCCCGGCGTGCACCTCGACTCGTCCGGAATCCACCAGCCAGGTACCCGCCAGCTCCTGCGCGCGATCGACCATCCGTGTGCAGGCTTCGAGGTCCTCGGTCGGGGATTCCACCTCCACGAGGGCACGTGTCGATTCGATCAACGACTGCCGCGTGTCCATCGAGCGCCCTCCCTCGCTACCGTGCGTTCGTGTTGACCGATGCTCTGCGGGCCGATGCGTGGCGCGCTGCCGAACGAGCCCAGGAGCGTGCCGGGGTTGCTATCCGGACCCTGGAAGACCCTAATGAGCAGGGCATTGCGGTGGAAATCTTCGACCGTGTGTGGCCACTGGGGTCTGGTGCCACGAATGTCACGTCCAATCTCCTGCGCGCCCTCCTGCACTCGGGTGGCTATGCCTCCGTCGCCGTGGAGTCCGCGCGTGGTGAGCCAGTTGGTGCGGCGCTCGCGGTGGTGGGACGGCACCGC
>CAYLOH010000017.1:9842-33759 GCA_964385255.1 uncultured Rubrivirga sp.
TTCTACGGAGACATGGACGATGCCATCAACGCGGGGGATCCGTCCGACCGCGTATTCGCATGGTGGGTTTTGGACGGTGATCGTGCGATCGCGGCTGCCGATCGCGCTCTGCCGGCCATCGAATCAAGCCACGGCGATGCATGTGTGCGCATCGCAACTCCGGAGGACATCGTCGCGCTTCGTCAGCGGTCGCCGGATGAGGCAGCCGCGTGGCGCATGCGGGTGCGTGAAGAGTTCCTCGAGGCCTTGGCCGCTGGGTTTCGAGTCATCGGGCTCGACGAGGACGGCTCCTACGTATTGACGAAAGGGCAGTGATGACCATCGACTCACTCCGGCTGCATTCCCTGGAGATCCCTTTGGTGCGACCCTTCCGAACGAGTTTCGGGACACAGACCGTGCGCGACGTCGTACTGGTCGAGGCGATCGACTCCGACGGTCGACACGGCTGGGGAGAGTGCGTCACGATGGCATGGCCCGGCTACAACGCGGAGTACACCGACGGGGCGATTGCCGTCATCGAGCGGTACCTCGCTCCGATCGTGCTCGGCAAGGAGTGGGACCCAGACCGATTGCGTAGTTCCCTGGACGTCATCCGCGGGAACGAGCTGGCGAAGGCAGCAGTCGCGACCGCGGTTCTCGACGCCTGGCTGCAGTCGCGCGAGGAATCACTCGGTGAGTACCTCGGCGCGGTGCGGGATCGGGTGGAGTGCGGTGTCAGCGTAGGTATTCCGACTTCGGAGACGATCGACGAATTGCTCGACGAGGTGAGCATGTACGTCGATGCCGGTTATCGGCGCATCAAGTTAAAGATCGAGCCGGGCTGGGACATCGAGCCCGTCGCCGCCGTGCGAGAAAGCTGGCCGTCCATTCCCCTGCAGGTCGACGCCAACCAGGCCTATACCCGCGAACATGCCCACCATTTGGCGCGGCTCGACGAGTTCGGCCTGTTGCTGATCGAGCAGCCACTCGGTGAGGATGATTGGTGGGGGCACCGGATCATCGCTGAGGCGTGCGTGACCCCGATCTGCCTGGATGAGTCGATCCTGTCCGTGGAGTCGGCTGAGGCGGCGATCGAATTCAAGGCAGCGTCGAACATCAACATCAAGCCTGGTCGGGTGGGGGGTTTCGTTCAGTCCAGGGAGATCCATGACCTGTGTTTGTCCCGGGGTGTCCCCGTGTGGTGCGGAGGGATGCTCGAGACCGGCATCGGCAGGGCTGCGAACGTCGCGCTGGCGGCGCTTCCTGGATTCACTCTGCCGGGAGACACGAGTGCGTCGAACCGCTACTACGCCGAAGACGTGACCGAGCCCTTCGTTCTCGAAGATGGAACGCTGCCCGTACCGACGGGACCAGGGATCGGGATAGCGCCTATTCCGGAGAATCTCCAGGCCATGCGCATCGACCTGATGGAACTGTCGGCTACGCGCTGATCTGCAGCGATGCGATTCCGTTGATTCGCGACACTGCGAAAGTACGTACCTGCTCTGCCCTGTGGTCGTACGCGGTGAGGGAGCCGCCTCCGAGTCGAATCGGATCGACGAGTAGTAGTGCGATCGAACCATCGGACTCCACGTGCGTTAGATGAACCGTCTCGTTGTGATCGATCGAGTACCGGAGCTGGGCGACGACTGAGGCGCTGTCCATCTTCGGTACGTCGATGCCAGTGTCTACCGGTGCGAGCGATTCGCGGGTCTCGTGCGCACGAAGAACGCGTATCGCTTTGTCGATGGTCGCTGGTGTTGCGCGCACTCGAGGGCGACGACGCACCCTCGGCTCCACAGGTGCGATGAATCTAGTCTTCGATTGCTTCCGTGAGCGAGCAGCATCGCTGATCATGTAGCCGACGGGTTGTGGCAGCTCCTTCGTGCTGACAGACGCCAGGAAGTCGATCCACACATTCGGATCAGGCTCCGTCTCCATCGCACGATTCACCGACGAGGGGGTTATGCGAAGGACGGTCGCGTGCCCCCGTGACTCGATGTCGGCGATCTCGCGGAGTTTGCGTCCCACCGATGGCGTGATGGGGCCGGGCGCCACGATTGTGTGATCTGCTTGGACGAGCACATGATCAATCTCATCGACAAGCAAACCCTTCACCGCCGAGGCCATCGCGGTGACGTCGTCGTTCTCGATAGCGCAGCGGCCGATAGTGGACAATCGACCAGCGGACAACACCCCGAGGATCTCGGCTTCGCGCCAGAGCGTCGCAACGGTGTTCGATCGCGCCTTTCCTGCCCGCCGAGGCCAACGAAAGTCGATGATCTCTGTAGCGATGGATAGGTCGCATTCCCCAGCCGCGGAATCCACGGCGGTGAGTAGCTGTCGGCGCCACGGCACGATGAAGGGATGTTCCTCCGATGCCAGTGGCTTGTCGCTGGAGATACTCGGGGTGTTCATCCATGCATGAACGAGGAGTGCCCAGCGTCGCTCTGGTGTCGTCTCGCGCCACTTCTCGAAATCCTCCGTGGGCATCCACCCCAAGTCTTCGGTCGTGGCGCCTACCCCGAACAGTCCTGCAGCTTTGGCGTTGTCGATGGCGCAGGTGAGATCGAATCGATCCACGTCGAGGGTGTTGGCGAGCGCATCGGCCGCGCGAGTGGCCAGACCACCGGTCCTCAGGACCGCCCCAGGTTCTCGTCGCCAACGATCACCTACCTCTTCGATCATCGACAACATGGACCGTGCGTGCAGAGCAGCTCGAGTGTCGATTTCCTTATCGCTCATCGTCGACCGCGCGTCGCATGACGGCGGTGGCCAATGTGGGATGGGTGCGTTCATCACCTGATCGCGCACTGCGGTGATCACGTGGACCTTGTCTCGGGTTCCCCAGAGCAGGGCCGCTACCCACAATTGCTCGACCGCTTGCTTCACGGCGTTGCGAGCCTTGGAGTCGGTTCTTGCGACGACGGTCTTGACGATCGCCTCGATTGACGTCGGGAAATCCACGGAGAGTTCGCAGGCGACCATGAGTGCGAAGTGATGAACCGCATCGACCTCGTCGAGATAGCGGGCGATGGAAGGTGCCGTGGCAGCACGAGTGGTGAGAGCCCGCATGTCCGAGGGGATCGGGTGGAGCAGATCCGGTCGCGCGGTCAGCAGAGCCACCAGATCGTCGTCACTACGCGCACGCAAATCCTCGGCAAGCGTGCGGGGTTGCTTTCCGGACATCCGCACTACGGTACGCGGCCGCCCCGGCGGGCTCGTGAGGCGCGGATCAGTCCCAGGATCACCACAGCGAGCCCGACTCCCGTCAGCATCGACAAGAACCACCAGATCCCGGGCAGCGTGAGGCCTGGGACGACGAGGGGCAGGAGCGCCACGAGGCTCAAGGCGAGCCCGATCACGGTGATGACTATGCCCGTGCGCAGGAGGCGGTCGCCGGGTTGGGATGCCATGTATCAAGACTGCCACGAGCCGTGATGCACCCACGAGGCCGTCCGTGGGCGCTTCGTCGAGGTCGTAGTATCGAGCCCGCCAAGGCGCTTCGGCGCTAACGACAGGAGAAGGCCGTGCCGACAGGGACCGTGAAGTGGTATGACTCCGAAAAGGGGTTCGGATTCGTCACTGCCGACGACGGTGAGGACGTTTTCGTCCACGTTTCCACCCTGCCCGCCGGTGTCGCCGCGTTGCGGCCGGGGAGTCGGGTCGAGTTCGGCGTGGTCGACGGACGCCGTGGCAAGCAGGCCTTGTCGGTCAAGGTTCTCGAGACCCCGTCCGTTGCCAAGGGTGTGCGCAAGCCGGCCGACGATATGGCGATCATCGTCGAGGACGTGATCAAGTTGCTCGATGGCGTTTCGGGTCAGCTGCGCCGTGGGAAGTACCCGTCTGACGATATGGCCCGTAAGACGGCGGCGGTGCTACGCGCGGTCGCCGACGACCTCGACATCTAGCCGAAGGGGCTAGGCGGGGTCGAGGCGGAAGACCCAGATTCCCCGCGTCGACTCACCGCGTCCGGCCACAATCTGCAACAGGACGCCCTCGGATGGGACCTCCTGCAGATCCGGATAGGCGAATCGGTAATACGTGGTATCCAGCGGCGTGCTCGTCAAACGCTGTTGGCCGATGACAGGGGTCCAGCCAGCCTTCGCTACCGAGGGGTCCACGCTGATGCCGACGGTGTTGCCCGGCAGGACGGGGATGCGGGCGACGGCGTCGCCGGTACTGGCCTGAGTGAGCAGGTCCTGCGCGCAATCGCCGGGTTCCAGGGCGTCGGCATCGAATGCCCAGCACACCGCCTGACGGTGCTCGGTGGTCGTCCCCGAGAAGACCGAGACCCCCGGCGCCGGCTTCTCGCAGCCGCTGAGCAGTAGGGCTGCGGCCACCGCGACGACGGCTGCCGCGACCCCCCTGGTTCGCTGACGCGAGCACGACGTTGACATGTACCCGACATTACCGGGCAACCCGCGCACTCTCGACAGCGCACGGTGGTCCACAATCCTCATGTGCCAAGTGCCGGATCCGGGACCACCAACGACGCCCTGAAGGAGGACGCCGTCCTCCGCGACGCGCGCGTCCTCGCCCAGGACGCGGTCACCGACGACGTCGGGGCCTCGATCGTCGGCGACTACGTCGGGTTCGCCATGGACGGCGAACGGGTGGGCACGCACTCCTTCGCTTGCGCCGATCCGGCGTACGTGGGCTGGAGGTGGGCCGTCACGGTCGCACGGGCGCCGCGGGCGAAATCGGCGACCGTCTGCGAAATCGTTCTCTTGCCAGGACCCGACTCACTGCTCGCGCCCGACTGGATTCCGTGGAGTGACCGCATACGTCCCGGTGACCTCGGTGTCGGTGACGTACTGCCGACGCCCGCTGACGATCGGCGACTCGTCGCCGGGCTGTCCGGTGCGGACGAGATCGATGCGATCGTCGATCGAGACGAGCCGCGTGGCTGGACCGGCTGGGAGATCGGGTTGGGTCGTTCCCGGGTGCTGTCCATCGACGGTCGAGACGATGCGTCGGAACGTTGGGATGGTGGTGAATTCGGCCCCGGCTCGGCGATGGCCGAAGCCGCACCCAAGCCGTGCGCCACCTGTGGATTCCTCGTTGCTGTCGCAGGACCGCTATCTCGGGCGTTCGGAGTATGCGCGAACGAGTTCTCCCCAGCCGATGGTCGTTTGGTCTCGTTGGCGTACGGATGTGGTGCTCACTCGGAGGTCGTCGAACCGGACGCCGTTAGCCCTGACGCGTAGTCCCTCGCGTCAGGGAGTGGTCGAACGCATTCGCGAACGACGCCAGTACAGGAACGTCAGGCCTGCGATTCCACTCACCAAGCCAATCAGGCATGCACCCCACCACCAGACACCCGTGACGGGAAGCTCCACACCTTGGTTGATCGTCACGACGATGAACGCGACGAGCCACAACAAAGTCCCGATCGTCACGGCAGGGATCGCGGTTTGGTCACCCGAACGTGTCTGCGACGTCATGCTTCCTCCGCGTTCAAGTATGGCGGGCTGCCTAGGCTGAGCAGCATGGATCCCAGGACCCGACGCATTCTGACGTTGGCGGTGCTGATCGGTGCCGTTGCCGCGGTGTTCGTCGCTGCGGTCGTTTCGAGGTGATGTTCCTTCCACGTGCCGTGGTGATCGCCGGTACCGCATTGGCGCTCGGCGCAGGAGTTGCAGCACCTGTGGAAGCCGCCCCCAGGGAAGTTCAGTGGCGGGAGGTATGTCGGTTCGACGACGACCGCTTGCGCGAGATCAGTGGCATGGCGCGCTCGATCAGGCACCCTCACGTGCTCTGGGTGCACAACGACTCCGGCGATCGAGCGCGGCTGTACGCCGTCGACTCCCGTACCTGTGCCACGGTCGGTGAAGTTCGGCTGCGCGGTGTCGAAGCACGGGATTTCGAAGGCCTGGCCAGCAGCGAGGACGCCGCGGGCCGCGGGTACCTGTGGGTCGGGGACATCGGTGATAACCGCGATAGTTGGCCGTTCGTCACCGTCTATCGAGTTCCCGAACCGATGCGTTTGGGCACGCGAGTGCGCTCGGCGCGGCAGTGGCGATTCACGTATCCGGATCGTCCGCACAATGCCGAGACGTTGATGGTGGACGGGGACATGTTGGACCAGACACGCGTGTGGGTGGCGACCTGGCAATTGGCATCCGGTGGTCTGTACGCGGTTCCCCTCAGCAGGGGTGTGGCGCAGGCTCGGCGCGTGGGGGACGTGGGCTCGCTCACCACCGACGGCGCCATCCATCCGTCCGGAACCGGGTACGTGCTCCGTGACTATCTCGACGTCCACGTCTTCCAAGGACTCCCGCCGGGCAAACGCATTGCCACATTTGCGTTGCCCGCCCAAGCGCAAGGCGAGGCCATCACCTGGACCTTCGACGGACGGGGCCTATTCATCGCCAGCGAGAGGGATCAGCGGCTCATTCGTGTTGAACTCCCAACGTGGGTCCTTGCGTCACTGAGTACCCCGAACGGTGTGGGTGACTGACGCGGCCACGCAGGTTGCTCGCGTAGCTAGCCGACGATCGGTTCGTTGGACTTGACCGGCTTGAGAATGATCAAGACCAATGCGGCTATCAGCATTGCCGGCACTATCAGGAAAGCCACGTGGAAGCCGATCGTGTCGGACAACGCACCTAGTAAGAAGGGTGCGATGCCTCCGGCGGCGCCCGCCGCCACCGACGACAATCCCGATGCTCTATCGATCAAGCCTCCGGAGCTCGCCACCGCTCGCGAAACGCCTATGGGCCACTGGATCGAGATTCCCAACCCGACGACGAACAAGGCAGCCAGGATCACCCAGGCGATGGTGGAGAGCCATGCGACGGCGAAACCCGCGAGCGCGACCAAGATCGACGCGGTGAGCATGCGATCGACACTCCACGTTCGCGCCAGCGTGCTCCCGAACAATCGTCCGACGAACATCCCCCCGGTCACTGCGGCCAACGATGCCGCTGCAGCAGCTGCTTCAAGTCCCGCGCGTTCACGTAGCAGGTCGGCGCTCCACAACGTCAACGTGAACTCGGTCGCCACAAGGAGGCCGACCGTGGCGAAAGTCCACCAGAAGGGGCGGGGCATTTGTGCTTTCACGTGACCGACGGGATGGAGTTGGACGGGATTATCCGCGCGAACGACCTTGGGTTTGCGCTCCTGGCGGGTTCTCAGGATCTCGGTGACCACGAACGCCACGATGAGCACCCATAATCCGGCGCGCCAGCCCACGGCGAGAGCGGTAGTGACGCCGATCACCAACGGAACGATGAACCCGAAGAGCGAGGCCACGGCGTTCGCCTGCGTCAAGGCAGCCGGACCTGCCGGACCTTGGTAATCGAGGATGAACGCGTTGGAGGTAACGATGAGGGCGACGCCGCTCGATGCTACGAGCGCCATTCCCGTCAGGCTAGCTGCGAGACCGAAGGGCGCTGTGTAGACGACGATGCCCAGGCATATAACGATGATCGAGACTCGAATCACTCGGCCGCGTCCCCACCGAGCGATGAGTCGAGGAACGAGGAGTCCGGTCACCACATTCGCGATCGCGAACACCGTCGCGTGCAGTGATGCGACCGTCCGCGAGGTGCCCTGTTCATCTCGCAACAGTGCTTGCGTGGCACCGAATCCGTAAAGGAAGAAGGCGAACAGCGACACCTGAACGTAGGTGATGCGCGTGATCGAATCGAGAACAGGTCGACGCCCGTTAGCGGGCGACGACGCACTCACGCCAGTTGCGAGATGACGTAGTCCAGGCAACCAGTCAGGGCGCGGACGTCATCGGGCTCCACGGCAGGAAAGACTGCGATTCGGAGTTGATTGCGACCCAGCTTCCGGTACGGCTCGGTGTCAACTACTCCATTTGCCCGTAGAGCAGACGTGATCTGGGTGGCGTCTATCGATTCGTCGATATCGATCGTGACGACAACCGCGGATCGGTCGGCCTCGTTGGCGACGAAGGGCGTGGCAACCGGGGAGTTCTCCGCCCAGTTGTACAAAATCGACGACGACTCGCGGGTTCGGTCTGTGCACCACTGCAAGCCACCGTTGCCGTTGAACCAGTCGACCTGCTCAGCCATCAGGTAGATCGTCGCTAGAGCGGGAGTGTTGTAGGTCTGATCTTTGAGTGAGTTGTCGACAGCGGTCTCGAGATCGAGGAAGTCAGGTATCCACCTGCCCGAGGACTTGATGCGAGCCGAACGCTCGAGAGCGGCCGGTGACATCAGGGCTATCCACAGTCCGCCGTCGGAGCCGAAGGACTTCTGGGGTGCGAAGTAGTAGGTGTCGAACTGCGTCGGATCGACGGGCAGACCGCCGGCAGCCGAGGTCGCATCGATCACCATCAGCGCCCCCGAATCGGCGCCACTCACTCTGTGGGGTTGAACGACGACGCCCGTGGATGTTTCGTTGTGGGGGGAGCAATACGCATCGATACCGGCCTCGGCGACGAAACTCGGTGCGGTGCCCGGCTCGGCGGAGATGATGGTCGGGTCACCCAGATGTGGAGCCTTCTTGGCGCCGGAGCCGAACTTGGCGCCGAACTCGCCGAAGGAAAGGAACTGGGCTCGGTCGTCGATCAGACAGAACGTCGCGATGTCCCAGAAAGCTGTAGACCCACCGTTGCCGAGTACCACTTCGTAGCCCTCGGGCAGTGAGAACAGGGAGCGCAACCCCGAACGCAGCCGCCCCACTTCGGCCTTGACGGTCTTCTGTCGATGCGAGGTACCCAGATACGACTTCCAGACCTTGGCGAGCGCGTCCACCTGCTCCTGACGAACCTTGGAAGGACCGGCACCGAAGCGACCGTCGGCGGGGAGTAGATCGGCAGGTATGCGGATGTCCTGGGACACGATGACGGGACTCCTGAGTTCGTGGGTGAGTCGCAAGTATCTCGCGGGCGCACGCCCGGCGCCACGCTGGGCTACCGGTCGATGAGCCAGGAGGGGCGCACCATGACCGGATCCCACCCCGGTACCTGGTCCGGCCTGCGCGGTCGCGGGCCCACGTATCGGGCCGATGGGCGGATGAGGCGACCGGTGCGCTTCTGCTCGAGGATGTGCGCGCTCCAGCCGGCGATCCGTGCACAGGTGAACATGGAGGTGAACATCGTCGCCGGCACCTCGGCGAAGTCCAATATGACCGCCGACCAGAACTCGACGTTCGTCTCCAGGCTCCGGTCGGGACGACGATTGCGCAATTCCTCGAGGGCGGCTGCCTCGAGGGCGACCGCCACCTCGTAGCGAGGTGCGTTCAGATCGCGAGCCACCTCACGCAGCACCCGGGCTCGTGGATCCTCCGCTCGGTAGACACGGTGCCCGAAACCCATGAGTCGCTGGCCGGAATCGAGCGTTTCGCGCACGTACGTGCCAGCGTCGTCCAACCGTTCCACTTCTTCGATCATCGAGAGAACCCGTGCAGGTGCACCACCATGCAGCGGACCGCTGAGCGTTCCGATGGCACCGGAGATCGCAGCCGCGACGTCCGCCCCCGTGGAGGCGCTGACACGTGCAGTCAAGGTCGAGGCGTTGAGTCCGTGCTCGGCTGCCGCCACGAAATACGAGTCCACGGCCTGCACGTGTCGCGGATCGGGCTCTCCGCGCCAGCGGATCATGAAGCGTTCGACGATCGTGTTCGCTTGGTCGATCTCCGCCTGCGGGACCATCGGCAAGCCGAGCCCTCGAGCGGATTGCGCAACGAAGGACAACGCCATCACCGAGACATGGGCGAGATTCTCTCGCGCAGTGTCATCATCGATGTCGAGAAGCGGCTTGAGTCCCCACGCCGGAGCCAGCATCGCGATTGCCGATTGAACGTCCACTCGGATATCGCCGGAGTGGATCGGAATCGGGAACGGTTCAGCGGGTGGAATCCCTGGATTGAACTCGCCGTCGACGAGTAGACCCCAGACGTTGCCGAAAGAAACCTTGCCGACCAGATCCTGGATATCGACGCCGCGGTAGCGCAGCGCACCCCCGTCCCTGTCGGGTTCGGCGATCTGGGTCTCGAAGGCAATGACCCCTTCGAGCCCTGGAACGAACTCCCGCATGGCGCCTCCCGGATCCGGGGCACCATTCAACACGGGGTGTTTCATGGTGGAATCAGGGTATGGCGCCACAGGATGGGGCATCGGCATCGAAGCCCACCGGACTGGACGGTGTGGCCGACCTCCGAGTCGCCTACGCCGAAGGAACACTCGACGTTGCGAACTTGGCTCCGGCGCCTTTGACTCAATTCGCTGAGTGGTTCGACCAAGCTGTCGCGAGCGAATCGATCGTCGAACCCAATGCCATGGTGTTGGCCACCGCCGATGCGGATGGACATCCGAGTTCGCGGACAGTCTTATTGAAGGCGGCGGACCCTCGGGGTCTGTCCTTCTTCACGAACCTGGGTTCTCGAAAGTCACGAGAGTTGTACGCCAACCCGCGGGCATCGGTCACCTTTCCGTGGTTTGCCATGCATCGGCAGATAGTCGTGGTAGGCGAAGTCGAGGAGTTAGATCGGGATGAAGTGCTCGCGTACTTCCGCAGCCGTCCGCATGAATCCCGACTCGGTGCCTGGGTGAGCGCACAGTCGACGATCATTGACTCGCGTGAGGGTTTAGACGAGCAGTGGCGCGCGTTGCACCGACAGTATCCGGCTGGAACCGATATCCCCCTCCCGGATTTCTGGGGTGGCTGGCTCATCCGACCCACGTCCATCGAGTTCTGGCAGGGGCGCCCATCTCGCCTCCACGATCGGCTGCGTTATCGGGGCGCGGGCTCGTTGAGTGATCCGAGTTGTTGGACTGTGGAGCGACTGTCGCCTTAGCGTCCCCGACGCTGGAGTTCGGAAACTAGAGCGAACGTCACGATCTCATCGACGGAGAGATCGCTGTCGTGGGCCGCCTTCTTCACCTGCTTGCGCAACTTCTTGGGAAGGCGGACGACCATGTCGACCATCTTGCCCTCCGTGAGGGCGTCACCGGTCGACGCGGAGGCAAGCGGTGACGCCGTCTGGGTCGTCGGGTGCACCGCGGCGTCCGCTGCTTTGCGCAGCGCCGGACGTGGTGTCGGGTCGAACGGTGCACTCATCGCAATCCTCCGGGCACGAGTCGGTCGAGTAGTGAGTCGAAAAGCGCCGCCAATTCGTGCCCGGCGGGGGAATCCCATGCGTGGATCGGCATACCCGCACTCTCTGCCTGCGCGATCGCGTTCCTCTCGGGAATCTCGATATCGCTGACCTGCCGGTCGAATGCCTCACGCAGCTCACTCACCCGGTGGCGGTGCTCCGCGACGGTGCTGCGAACTCGGTTCAGGACGATCGTCGGTGAGGCCAATGTTCGATTGGTACTGGCCCGCACGAGGTCTATCGCCTCCACCGCCTGCTCAGCTCCGCGAAGCGAGAAGTAACCGGGTTCGGTCACCACGAGTGCGCGCGATGCCGTATGCAGGGCGTTGCGACTCATCTCTCCCAGCGATGGTGGGCAATCGATCACGACGAGGTCGTAGCGATGGCCGATTCCGCCCAGCACTGTGCGCAGTCGCTGCTCCGATCCGGGCGCGGCCTCCGAGACCCGATGTTCGAGGGCGGCTTCGGAAGGCAGCACATCGGTTCCCCGGCCCCACGTGGACGGGACTATCGCCTCGGCGGCGATGCCGGGTCGACCGTCGGCGAGAGCATCGCTCACGGTCAGTCCCGGCTCGAGTACGCCGACACCCATGGAGGCGTTCGCCTGGGGATCGAGATCGACGACGAGCGTTCGCCAGTGTCGGTTCCAGGCAGCGCTCGCCAGTCCGAGGGCGACGGTGGTCTTGCCCACCCCGCCCTTCATGGACAGCACGGCCACGGTTGGCATGAGGCGCACCCTACGTTGACGAGTTGAACGATCCGCACCCGTGACCGTCGAGTGGCGTCAGGTCTTCTTGATCGCCGCGTAATCGGCGAGTGCCGCCTCACGCTCGATCTTGTGGTCCACGATGGGTTCGGGATACCCGTATTCGTATCCGCCGATCGTCGCCCATGGTTCGTGCGCTGTCTTGCCGGCAAGGTGTCGCAGTTCGGGAATGTACTTCCGGACGTACTCGCCGTCGGGATCGAATTTCAATCCCTGCGCTACTGGGTTGAAGATTCGATAGAAGGGCGCAGCGTCCGTGCCGCAGCCTGCGGTCCACTGCCACCCGTGGGTGTTGCTCGCGACGTCCCCATCGCGGAGCCAGAACATGAATTCGGCGGCGCCACGCTGCCATTTTTGATGGAGGTCCTTGACCAGGAAACTGGCCACAACCATGCGAACCCTGTTGTGCATCCATCCCTCGGCTCGCAACTGCCGCATCCCCGCATCGACGAAGGGGAATCCGGTCCGACCCTCTGCCCACGCGGCGAACAGGGCATCGTCGTCGCTCCACCGCATAGATGAATCGAATCTCGCATCCAATGATGAGCGCACGGAGTCTGGTTGCTGATGCAACACGTCTGCGTAGAAGTCACGCCAGCAGATCTCTCTGCGGAAGCCGTCGTCGCGATCGCTGAGATCGGCCAGGATTGAACGTGGATGGATCTCCCCGTACTTCAGGTGATGACTGAGCACGCTCGTGCCGTCGAGATCCGGGCGATTGCGG
Source organism: uncultured Rubrivirga sp. (assembly GCA_964385255.1). Classification (GTDB taxonomy): domain Bacteria; phylum Actinomycetota; class Actinomycetes; order S36-B12; family S36-B12; genus S36-B12. The sequence continues at coordinate 22,385 of CAYLOH010000017.1, forward strand.
TTTTCGTCGTAATCCTTGAGCAGGGCAGTACGGAAGTACTCCCAGCGATCCCACGCGGCCTTCTCCCCGGCTGGTGGAAGCGATGGCATGTCGATGTCGATGGGACCGACCTCGGGTCGTCCTTGACACTCGATCGGCATCCACCAGTCGACGTCATGGGGAATGTCCGCGGCCGGTGCCCGCCAGCCGTGTGCCAACCATGCGCGATAGAAAGGTGTGAAGACGCGATACGCGGTTCCGTCGCCCTTTGTCACGCGCCCGGGAGCCACTGCGTATGCAGAGCCCGTACGTACGAGGGGAACATCGATCGTCTGCTCGACCTGCTGATCGCGCCGGTCGCCGTAGGGGCCGTAGTCCGCTGCGATGTGCACGCTGTTGGCGCCACTTTCTCGCACCACCTGTGGCAGCACCGAACGAGGGTCGCCGTGACGAATCAGCAGATTACGTTCCATGGACGCCCCGAGGGCGTTCAGCGAATCGACCAGATAGGTCTGCCGAATCGGGCCGGCGGGATCCCACAACGTGGGATCGACGACGAACAGCGGCACGACTCGACCATCACCGTCGGCACGGGCTGCCTCGATGGCTGCGAGTAAGGCTGGGTTGTCGCTCAGCCGAAGATCGCGCCGGAACCACATGATCGAGGGCACGTCCCCACGCTAGAGGGTCGAGGTTTCCTCGGCAGCCCGAGCAGGTGGCCTACCGTGTGCGTCGTGGACACCGCGCTGGTAACGACCAGCATCGCATCGGTCCCGGTTCTTGCATTCGCCCTGGGTGTCATCGGCGCCCTGGTCAAGTCCGATTTGCGGCTGCCCGAAGCCGTCTACCAGGCAACGTCCATCTACCTGCTACTGGCGATCGGCCTGAAGGGTGGCGTGGCCCTGCGCGAATCGGACGTCACGGCGGTCGCGGGTCCCGCGGTGATGACCATCGCTCTAGGTGTCGTCATACCGGTGGTGGCATTCGTCGTCTTGCGCTTCCTCACCCGATTGGGGCCCGTCGATCGCGGTGCGATGGCTGCGCATTACGGATCTACGTCGTTGGTCACCTTCACCGCCGCACTGGTCTTCCTCGACTCCCTCGGGGTTCAGTACGAGGGCTTCGTGGTGACCTTGTTGGCGATCATGGAGATCCCGGGCATCATCGTCGGCTTGCTTTTGGCCGGCTCGGCGGCCCGGCACTCGGGCTCGCTCGCCGGATCGGTGCGCGAGATCGTCACGGGTCGTTCCATCATGTTGCTTGCCGGTGGCTTGGTGATCGGCTTCATCAGTGGACCTGAGGGCTTTGCTCGGGTCGAGCCGTTCTTCGGTGCACCGTTCACCGGGATCCTGGCCTTGTTCTTGCTCGAGATGGGTGTTCTCGCCGGCCGCCGTCTCGGGGATGTGCGGCGTGCGGGTATCGGTCTCGTCGTGTTCGCGGTCGTGTTCCCGGTATTCGCGGGTGTTCTGGGAATAGTGGGCGGAACTCTCGTGGGCCTGAGTGCCGGCGGAGCGATGGCCCTCGGTGTGCTGGCGGCAAGCGCCTCGTACATCGCTGCGCCTGCTGCGGTGCGGCTCGCTTTGCCCCAGGCGAATCCAGGCATCACCCTCACCGCCAGCCTGGGCATCACCTTCCCGTTCAACTTGGTGATCGGTATTCCTTTGTATTGGTTGATCGCCCAGCAGATGTCGACAATGCTCGGATGAGATCGGAAGGAATCTGCCATGGCAGCGCATGACGACAACGCAACCGTTGGTCGCGGATCAGTGGTGTGCGTGACCATCGTGGCTGAGTCGATTCTCGAGAGTCGCCTGGTTGATGACCTTCGTGCCGCGGGTGCGTTGGGCTGGACGATCACATCGGCCCACGGCCAAGGCCCACGTGGGCGACGAGTCAGTGACTTCGAGGGGGGCAACGTCCGCGTCGAGACGTTGGTGTCCGAACAGGTGGCCGAGCACATCTGGAGTCGTCTTGCCGAGGCCTACTTCCCGAACTACGCCATCACGGCGTGGACATACGACGTCCACGTAGCCCGCCCAGACCGCTACCGAGGAGCGAGTGCGACCGACGGGACGCACCGGTAGCGTTGCGTCCCGACCGGGAATGGAGTGGGGAGCGGCGTGAGCGATCTCATCGATACGACTGAGATGTACCTCCGCACGATCTACGAACTGCGCGAGGAAGGAATCACTCCCTTGCGGGCTCGCATTGCCGAGCGGCTAGGTCAGAGTGGCCCCACGGTTTCGCAGACTGTCGCCCGTATGGAACGCGATGGACTCGTCTATGTCGACAGCGATCGCCACCTCGAACTCACCCACCGAGGCGAGCAGGAAGCCGTGCGCGTGATGCGCAGGCATCGCCTAGCCGAATGCATGCTCGTCGAGGTGCTCAAGCTGCCGTGGGAGGACGTGCACGCCGAGGCGTGTCGGTGGGAGCATGTGATGAGCGACGTGGTCGAGCGCAAAATCCTCGAGCTACTCGGTCACCCGACGGTGAGTCCGTACGGGAACCCCATCCCCGGCTTACACGAACTCGATCCGCGGGCGACCGAGGTGGAGATCGGCCTCGAGGGCCTCGAGCCACTGCCCAAGGCGCTGTCCGGCGAACCCACGCGCGTTCGCGTGCGACGTTTGGCGGAGACGATCCAAACCGACGAGCAGGTCATGGCGCGCTTGCGCCGTGTCGGAGCTACGCCGGGTGCGGACGTTCAGGCCTATCGAACTGCCGACGGCGTCATGGTGGGCAGTGCCGGCGAGTACGCGGAGATCTCGACCGAGGAAGCGCGGCACATCCTGATCGAGGCGCGTGGCTGACGTTGGCGACGTCACCCGACAGTTGGTCCTTGGCCGGCCGCACGGCGCTGGTCACCGGCGGGGGAAGTGGCATCGGGCGCGCGTGCGCACTTCTCCTCGCTGAGCGGGGAGCGAAGGTTTACGTCCTGGGTCGCACGGCTGAAACCTTGGAGGGAACGAAGTCCCTGGCTCCCGCAGGTTCGGTGGAAACCGTCATCGCCGACGTCCGTGAAGCCGATCAGGTCGACGGTGCGCTCGACCGGATCATGGAGGCCGGCCCCATCGACATCGTGGTGAACAACGCGGGTGGGCAGTTCATCTCCGCGGCCGAGCAGATAACCCCGAAGGGTTTTCGTGCGGTGATGAGGCTGAACCTCGACGCCACCTGGTACGTGACCACGCAGGTGGCGTCACGGTCGATGCTGCCTCAGGGCTACGGCAAGGTCATCTGCATCACCATGACCCCCAGTCGCGGCATGCCCGGCATGACGCATTCGAGTGCGTCGCGGGCCGCAGTGGAATCGCTCGTGCGTACGTGGGCGGCGGAGTGGGCGTCTCGCGGTGTGCGGGCGGTCGCAGTGGCGCCGGGGATCGTGCATACCGAAGCAATGGAGCGGTACGGCATCGATCCGGCGCAGGTGGCGACGGTCGTGCCGGCGGGGCGACTGCAGCGACCCGACGAGGTGGCCGAACTAGTGGCTTTCGTCGCATCCCCCGCAGGCGACTACATCACCGGAACGACGTTGGTGGCCGACGGCGGTCTCAACGTGTCCGCGCCGTCACCCTTGCAGGCGTAGAACTCGACGGACCTAGACGCCGACGAAGCTCCCCGCCCGGGTGAAGTCCGGACGCAGCGGCATACCCGATGAACCACCCGGTCCGAGTTTCACCCCGAGCGTCTGGTGCAACTGGATCGTGTCGAGTTCGAAGCCCAAGCGAGACGCCGCCATGTAGAGACGCCACACACGCGCAGTCCCCAACCCAGCTTCGGCGACGGCCTCGTCCCAGTGGTCCTCGAGGTTCTCGCACCAGTGCTTGAGCGTGAGGGCATAGTGCTCTCGCAAGTTCTCCTCGTGACGGATCTCGAAGCCAGCCGTGTTCATCGCACTCATGATGTGTCCCGGCCCGGACAACTCGCCATCGGGGAACACGTAGCGGTTGATGAAACTCGTCCGGTAGTGAGTGGGCTCAACGTCGTTGGGTCGGGTGATGGTGTGGTTGAGCATCCGACCCTCCTCTCGAAGTTTCCCGTAAAGGAAGGAGAAGTACGACGGATAGTTCGCCCGACCGATGTGCTCCGTCAGACCGATCGAGGACACCGCGTCGAACTGGGTCTCGGTGACGTCGCGGTAGTCGCTGAAGCGAATCTGCGCCTGCCCCTCGAGTCCGGCGTCGACGATCGCCTGTTGCCCCCACTCGGCCTGCTGCTGGGACAACGTGACACCGATGGCGGTGACGCCGTAGTTCTTGACTGCGTGCAGCACCATGCCACCCCAGCCGCATCCCACATCGAGCAGGCGCATACCCGGCCGTAGCCCGAGCTTGCGGCACACGAGGTCGAACTTCTCCTCCTGGGCCACTTCCAAGGATGCGTCCTCGGTCGGAAAGACAGCGCACGTGTAGGCCATCGAAGGCCCGAGAACCCAGCGGTAGAAGCGGTTGCTGACGTCGTAGTGGTGGTGGATCGCATCGGCATCACGACTCTTCGAGTGGCGTCGCCCGCGCAGTTTGCGTTCCTGAGGGGGAGGCGCAGGGCGCTTGAGCGCGTGAGGACCGAAGGCCTTGACCAAGTCGATCTTGTCGCGCCAGGTGAGATGCGAGATGTCGAGCGGGTACAGCCGGCTGAGCGCCGTGTACGCGTCGCCGATGATCTCCAAGTCACCACTGACGTACGCGCGGGCAAGCCCGAGTTGCGAAGGAGCGCCGGCGAGGAACTGCACCGCGCGGGGGCTTCGGATCTCCAAAATGACGTCGTTGTCCTGAGGTCCTGCAGTAGACCCGTCGTACGCTCGAAAACTCACCCGACGATCCGGGGTGATGATCTTGGAGAATGCGTCTGCGAGTTTCATCGCCTTTCCACCACTTTCTCGTACAGACCCAACAGGCGCCCGCCTGGGTCGTATGACTTCTTGAGCCGTTCGTACTCGTTACCCCCGTAGATCGACCAGAAAGTGTCGCGGTCGTAGAAGGCCGTCGAGTAGAGGGACTTCCGACCCTCGAGATCGGACACGACTTCCTCGATGCGACGGTTCACCCTTCCCTCGTCGGGATCGACGCCACCCGGGAGTGGGACGGTGGACCAGAACCCGACATTCACGTACAGCGTCTGAGGATCGAACTCGTACAACGGCCAGCGAGCATTCGGATCACGCTGCTTGAGTGGGCATACCCAGATCGGTTCGATGCCCACTTCCTTGTGGAAGAAGTCCAGGAACTCCGGGAGCCGATCGGCGGGAACCTCGATGTCCTGCACCACCTGCTCGCGCGCGGGTCTCTTGCGCAGCGCATCGGTGCGTGCAGCGATTCGGTACTTGCGGTCGACCGCGATGATTTTCCAGTAGAAGTCGCTGCGAAGCTTGGATTTAGGCCACCACTTGCGGATCGCGGGCTTTTGCGTGCCGAATGCTCGCGAGCACCAGAACCAGTCGGTATCCCAGCGCCAGAGGTAGTCGTGGATGGTGAGGACATCTTCGGCCTTGCTCTGGATCGAGCGGTAGTAGATGTCCATACCGGTGTAGTCACTGAGTGTCAGTCCATCGGGCAACCGACCCACCATCTCTCCGAGTGTCAGGTACTGCTCGGTGGGTGAGAAGACGGTGCCGTCCAGGAAATCGACGCGATGGCCGTCGTATTCATGGGCCGCTGAGATCTCCGTGAGTGCGCGGGTCATCTCCTCCGCCGTGTCGAAGCGCACGTGACGAAGGTGAACGAACGGCTTGGTCGGCTCGAGCTCGATCTTCAAGCGCAGTGCGTAACCCAGCGATCCGTAGGAGTTAGCGAATCCGAAGTACAGGTCGCGGTGCGGATCGTCCCGCGCGGGGGTGACGGTCAGTACCTCACCGTCACCGGTGAGGATGTCCATCTCGATTACCGACTCGTGCGGAAGCCCGAGTCGGAAACTCGCACTCTCGATGCCGAGTCCGGTCACTGCACCACCGAGTGTGATCGTCTTCAACTGAGGCACGCACATCGGCATCAAGCCGTAGGGGAGGGTGGCTTGCACCAGATGTTCGTAGGTGGTCATCCCGAGGACCTCGGCGGTCTGCGCCACCGGGTCCACGTGCAGGACCCCGTCGAATGCCGAGACGTCGAGCCGATCGACAGGGGAATCGGCCCGAGGCCGGAAGAGATTCGAAGTCTTCTTCGCCAGGCGTAGTGGCTTGTCGCCCGGCAAGTCGGCGAGTTGCCTGCGTAGATCGGCGACGTATCCGTCGTAGCGAATGCGCCAGTCGGCGGCCACCAGATCCACGCTCACGAGCGCCAACCGTAACGGCCACCGCACGGCGCGCGTAAGGCGATCACCCACAATGGTGGGTATGGACCAGGTCGTGGACGGGGCGCCCGCCGACCAGCGCAGATCCCCGCAGCGATGGATCCCGTGGGTAGCAGGTGCTGGCGTCTTCCTGGTGACGCTGCTCCTCGGCGGGATCTTGGTGGCCGACTGGGCTTGGCGAAACGCCGAGATGCAGGCGCTGCTCGATCGGGTCGAGGCGTCCGAGGCCGTCATGGGAGCGTTGAACGAAGCGGTCGAGCAGGCTTTCGAAGAGCACGGCGCGGGCGGGGATCGTTCCAAGCTCGACGGGGAACTTCGCGAGCTCGCCTCTATGGCCAAACAGGACATCGATGCAGCGGGCGCGGCAGTCGCCGCGCTGCCCATCGCCCCGTGGCACGCCGATATCGAACGAGCCCGCGATGCGTACCTGCAGCACAACGTCGCATGGGTTGACTACATGGATCGTGCGAGCCGCTCCGCGGCGGAGTTCATCGCGCCGCAACCGCTGGTCAACGAGACCTTCTTCGCCGCCCAGCCCCTGTTCGTGGAGGCGATCCCGGCACCGGACGTGCGCGACTTCATGGCACGGATCGCGGCCATCTTCGCGCTACCCGATGAGTTGACGGCGGATCAAGTAGCCACCTAGACGGGAACCTCGGCCGTGCGTTCGTCGGCTGGTTGTTCGGCACGCGACAGCGCGCTCGGCCACCAGACCTTGCGTCCGATCGAATAGGCGAGTGCCGGGACCAGCGTGGTTCGCACGATGAATGCATCGATCAGCACACCCAACGCCACGGCGAATCCGACCTGCCGTAGGGCGACGAGCGGCAAGACACCGAGCACCAGGAACGTCGCCGCGAGCACGATGCCGGCGCTGGTGATCACGCCTCCGGTCACGGTCAGTCCGCGCAGGATGCCCGGCCTGGTACCGATGATCTTGCTTTCCTCTCGCACACGCGTCATCAAGAAGATGTTGTAGTCGACCCCCAGTGCGACTAAGAAGACGAACGCGAACAAGGGGAAGGAGGCATCGGCGCCGGGGAAGTTGAAGATGTGATTGAAGGCAATGGCGCATGCTCCGAGCGTTGCGAAGAAGGACAACACCACCGTGCCGATCAACAGCAAAGGCGCGACGAGAGAGCGCAGAAGGATGATCAGGATGATGGAGATCACGAACAGCACCAGCGGAATGATCACGTTGCGATCGCGCAGGTTCGCGGCATTGATGTCGTAGCTCACCGCAGTCGGTCCACCCACGAGGGCATCCGCATTCGGTAGGTCGACCAGTTCGGCGCGCAGGTCGCCGATCACCGCTTCGGCCACCTCGGAGTCCGGTGGATCCGACAGTGTGACCAGCAGCAGCACTCGACCGTCGACTACCTTCGGATCGGCCATCTGCGCACCCGGAGCACTTGGGGGGCCGTCAGGCACGTCGCTGTACCAACGCACCGCGGCCACACCCGGGGTGGCCGCGACAGCGTCCATCACCGCGGTCACCGACGACTCGTTCGTGGTGATGAAGGTCTCGCTACCCAACCCGGCATCGAAGTTCTCGATGAGGATTTCCTGTCCGATCACCGAGTCCACCTCGGACGCATTGACGAAGGACTCCGATGTCGCGACGCCGTCGGCCTTCAAGGTGGTGCTGAAGCCGGCGAGGATCAACAGCGCGACGGCGGTCGCGATCCAGGTGAACTTCGGGCGCCTGCCCACACCGCGGGCGATCCTCGCCCACACGCCGGACATCTTGATGTCCTCCTCCCCGATGCGGGGAACGCGCGGCCAGAACGCCCAACTGCCGGAGGGGAAGCGTTCACGGGTGAAGGGTCCCTTTCCCTTGATGCGCGCGATGCCGAAGACGATCCACCCCAGGATCGTCAGCAGTGCCAGGACGCCTCCGGTGGCCACGAACGGCAGCAGGGGAATGTCCACCACGAAACCGATGGCTAGTCCGATGATCGTCGGGACGAGGAAAGCCAGGATCGGCAGCACGATGCTCGGGATCGCGAGCAGTGCTGGCAGGAACGTGAGCATCACGATCACCGCGGCCACCACCCCGATGGCGGACACCGGTCCCGTGGACTTGTTGGAGTTCAACTCGCTCAGCAATAGGCACATCAATCCGATAGACGTCGTCGCACCGGAGGCGACGATCGGTTCCACCGTGCCGCGGATAGCACGCCGGATCGCGTCGATGTGCTCTCGGTGATGGTGCAGTTCCTCGCGGTACCTGCTCACCAACAAGAGCGAATAGTCCGTACCCGCACCGAACACCAGGACGGTCAAAATCCCCTGGCTCTGTCCGTTGAGGACGAGAACGTCGTTGTCGGCGAGTACGTAGACGATCGCGCTGGCCGTGGACAAGGCGATGCCCGCGGCGATGAGCGGGATCAGCCAAAGGAACGGGCTGCGATACACGAAGATCAAGATCACCGCGACGACGAGTGCGGTGGCGATCAAAAGCGCCGTATCGATCGCACCGAAGACCTTGATCAGGTCGGCGAGGAATCCACCTGGACCGGTCACGTTGATCTGCAGATCCGGATACTGCTCGGCCGCGGCCCGCACCGCATCGACGATGCCCAGGAATGCGATCTCCCCGCTCTGGAGTTGCGCGGAGCCCAGGTCACCGTTGACCGCGACGTTGATCAACACCGCATCGCCGTCCGCGGATGGGATCGGCACGAGCGGCACAGGGTCGAGGTAGGCGGAGATCAGCTCGCCCTCGGGTACCTGAAGGCCCGGGATCTGCTGCACGAACGAACCGATCGCCGCCTGATCCGCTGCGGTGAATTGGCCACCTTCGGGCTTGGAAATCACCACGAGGAGGGGGATGGCGGTGCTGTCAGCGAACTTCGCCTGCTCCTCGGCGACCAGCGTGGACTCCGAGGACGCTGGCAAGAACGCGGCGTTGTCGTTCTCCTGCACCTGGGACAGTTGGCCGGACAGCGGCCCCGCCCAACTGGTGATGAGCAGCCAGATGATGGCCACGCCGATGGCGAGCCACACGCCCTTGCGAGCGGTGGACGTCGTGCGGTCAGGGGAGGAGGTAGCAAAGGCCCGAGTGATCACGGCGTCATATTTCCCGACGGTGCGTCGGAGCGCCACCCGGTCCCCGAATCCTCGCTAGGTTCGATCCGTGGACGAGGTGCGCATCATCCGAGGAGTGCTCGCGGCGGGTGCCCTGGTCTTCGTCGTCTCGGCGATCGCCCTGCTCGTCGCCCCCGGCTGGTTCGGAGGACTCCTGGGCCTGCGTCCCTCGGTCGAGGGCGAGTGGGCGCTGCGCATGGTGGGTGCGTGCCTTGTCGCACTTGCCGGTCAGATGTGGCTGGTTCGCCGAGGTGATCGTGCCAGTGTGCGAGGCGCGGCCGCGGTGATGATCGTCGGCGGTGGACTGATGACGCTGCTGACCGTCTTCCTGCCCGCCGACGAAGGTTGGACTCTGTTCCGCTGGCTGTACCTGCTGTTCGGCTCGAGTTTCATGATCGCCTACGCCGGTCTCTTGTACTGGGGCCTGCGGGAGCGCTAATTCACGAGGACGAACTTCGCCGTAGGCTGTGCGCTTGTGTCCTTGATCGTGCAGAAGTACGGCGGTTCCTCCGTCGCCGACGCCGCCAGCGTGAAGCGGGTGGCGCGCCGGATCGTGGACACCAAGAAGGCGGGCCACGAAGTGGTGGTCGTGGTTTCGGCCATGGGCGACACCACCGACGAACTCCTCGACCTCGCCAACCAGGTCTCCCCGCTGCCGCCGGGCCGGGAGCTCGACATGCTGCTCACCGCTGGCGAGCGCATCTCGATGGCCGTTGTCGCGATGGCCATTCACGACCTCGGCGCCGAGGCCCGCAGTTACACCGGCTCGCAGGCCGGACTGATCACCGACTCCGCGCACGGAGCTGCGCGCATCATCGACGTGACCCCCGGACGCATTACCCAGGCACTCCAGGAGGGGGCGATCCCGATCGTCGCGGGCTTTCAGGGAGTGGCGCAGGACTCCAAGGACATCACCACGCTCGGGCGAGGCGGGTCGGACACCACCGCGGTGGCACTCGCAGCGGCGTTGAACGCCGACGTCTGTGAGATCTACACCGACGTGGATGGTGTCTTCACCGCCGACCCACGCGTGGTCCCGGCGGCGAGCCGGGTTCCGTTCATCACCTACGAGGAGATGCTGGAACTCGCGGCCGTGGGCGCGAAGGTCCTGCATCTGCGCTGCGTGGAATACGCCCGACGTTTCGACGTTCCGATCCACGTCCGTTCGTCGTTCTCGACCAAGGAAGGCACGTGGGTGCTCTCGCCTGAAGCGATCACCCGCGCTATCGAAGAAGGAAGAGCCATGGAACAACCGATCATCTCCGGCGTTGCGGCTGATGTGAACGATGCCAAGGTCACCGTGGTGGGTGTTCCCGACAAGCCAGGTCAGGCCGCTGCGATCTTCCGCGCGCTCGCCGACGCCAGCATCAACGTGGACATGATCGTGCAGAACGTCTCCGCCGCATCCACGGGTCGCACAGACGTCACGTTCACCTGCCCGCAGGGATCGGTGCAGCAGGCGATGGCCGCCATCGACGCGCGCCGCGATGCCATCGAATTCGAATCGCTGACCGTCGACGAGCACATCGCCAAGGTCTCGCTCGTGGGCGCGGGCATGCGTTCGCACCCGGGTGTCTCCGCGGACTTCTTCAACGCGCTCGCCGAAGCCGCGATCAACGTCGAGATGATCTCCACCTCCGAGATTCGCATTTCCATCGTCACCCGGGTCGACGACGCCAAGAAGGCTGTGCAGGCCCTGCATACCGCCTTCGGTCTGGACGCCGACGGTGAAGCCGTCGTCTATGCGGGCACCGGCCGATGAGCATCACCGTCGCTGTGGTCGGCGCCACCGGTCAGGTCGGTGGCGTGATGCGCCAACTCCTGGTCGACCGTGACTTCCCCGTCGCGAAGATGCGCTACATCGCCAGTGCACGCTCGGCCGGCACCACGTTGCCGTGGAAGGGCGAGGACATCGTGGTCGAGGACATCGCCACGGCGGATCTGTCCGGCATCGACATCGCCTTGTTCTCCGCCGGTGGTTCCACGTCCAAGGAGTGGGCGCCGAAGTTCGCCGAGGCAGG
>CAYLOH010000018.1:0-33577 GCA_964385255.1 uncultured Rubrivirga sp.
GGCGTTCCCGAATCCGAACTCGGGGCCTTCTACGCCAAGCGAACGCTGCTCGGGCAGGAGGTCCTGCCTTCGGACATTGCGCTCGCCACGAGCGTCCTCGTCGGGCCGAGCCTGCGCAAAACCACCGGTCTGCTCATCCCCGTCGACAGCGGTGTCGCGGCTGCCTTCTTGCGTTGACCATGGAGAGCACGCGCGTAGCCGCCATCGATCTGGGTGCCACCAGCGGACGGGTGGTGGTCTTCGATATCGATGACGACGGTCGCATCGAGGCCGATTTGATCACCAGGTTCCCCAACGGACCCACGGCCCTGAACGACCGGCTGGTCTGGGACGTCCCCGAGTTGTATCGCGCCGCGATGGACGGGGTCGCCCGCACTCACGCCGGGCGACCCCTGGCCAGTGTGGGGATCGACTCCTGGGCGATCGACTACGGAGTGACGGACGCATCCGGGAACCTGATCGGTGAGGTGTACGCCTACCGCGATGCCCAGCACGAGAAAGGGTTCGCGGTCGTCGACGAGCACGTAAGTTGGCCACAGCAATATGCGATCGCCGGCATCCAGCGCCTGCCCTTCAACACCATCTATCAGCTGGCAGCCGATCAAGGATCGGCGCGGCTGCTCGAGGGTAGCCACGTATTGCTCGTTCCCGACCTCATCGCCATGTGGCTCACCGGCAATGCAGCCACGGAGTTGACGAACGCCAGCCACACCGCGATGGTCGATGCCCGCACCCAGCAGTGGTCGAGTGCCTTGGTTGATGCCTGCGGTGTGCGCCCGGAGTTGCTCAGCTCGATCGAACGCCCCGGCACGGTACGCGGCCTGATTCGCACCAATCACGCCCCTGGGCTCCCGCTTATCACCGTCGGCTCGCACGACACCGCGAGTTCGTTCGCGGCGGTTCCCCTCGAGCCCGGACACAGCGCCGCGATCGTGTCCTTGGGCACCTGGGCGCTGGTGGGCACCCATATCGACACGCCGATCCTCACCGACGAGGCACGCGAAGCAAATTTCACCAACGAGATAGCCATCGACGGGACGATCCGCTTCCTACGCAACGTCACGGGTATGTGGATCCTGGAGGAGTTGCGGCGGGAGCTGAGTTCTACCCAAGGTCGCGACGTCACCATCCCCGAAATGCTCGCCGAGGCCCAAGGTGCTCCAGCCTTCCGCACGGTGATCAACCCTGACGATCCGCTATTTGCGCCTCCAGGCGCGATGATCGGTCGCATTCAAGGCGCCTGCTTGGGTCCGTCGCCGTCGAACACCGGGGAGCTCACCCGATGCGTGCTGGAGAGCATGGTCGCGCGAATCGTCGATCGGATCGACCTATGTGCCCGGATCGTCGGTACCGAGTTCACCGTTCTGCACGTAGTAGGTGGCGGCGCGCAGAACGCGTTCATCGTCCAATGGCTTGCCGACGCCCTCGACCTGCCGGTTGTCGCAGGGCCCGCGGAGGCGACCGCTTACGGCAACGCGCTGGTGCAGTGGATGTCCTTGGGTGTCATCGCCGATCAGGTGGAAGGCCGTCGCCTGATCCGTGACCTGCCCGAGGTGCACGTGGTCGAACCGAGCACCGAGCGCGTCGGCTGGATGGACTTCATCGCCCGCCAACGAGAGTGGGCGAAGACCGACCGCACCTGAAGGGACGCCACCCATGCCGAACTACACAGAAAGTGCGGCTGATCAACCGTTGACGGGCTACAACGGCCGAATCTTGACCGTGGACCTCACCACGGGGACGAGCGTCGTGGATGCACCACCCGCCCTCTACTGGCGAACCTACGGCGGCGGCGGACTGCTGGCAGCCGAACGACTGATGCGCGAATCCGCCGCCGGGTGCGATCCGCTGGGTCCGGACAACTGCTTGATCTTCGCGTCCTCCGTGATGGCGGGTCAGCCTTACGTCGGACTGGCGTCGCTGGCCGTGTGTGCGAAGAGTCCACTCACCTTCGGGATGGGGGAAACACATGTCGAGGGGCCCTTCAGCGCCTCCTTCAAGGAGTCCGGCTTCGACGCCATCGTCGTCAAGGGTCGGGCCGAGTCCCCCGTGGTGCTGCACATCGACTCCGGTCAGGTGCAGATCCTCGATGCCGACCAACTGTGGGGTGAGACGGTCGACACCACCGTCGATGCCCTGGTAGCAACACACGGCGAGGAGATAGCAACAGCCGTCATCGGGCCAGCCGGTGAGAACCTCGTTCGCTTCGCATCCATCGTCACCAACCGCAGCTTCCAGGCAGCGCGCATGGGCATGGGAGCGGTCATGGGGTCGAAGAACCTCAAGGCCCTGGTGATCGCGAAGGGTCGACGGCCGGAGGTCGCCGATCCCGAGCTGGCCCAACGGATCACCGACGCTTACCGGGCCAAGATGCCGCTCAATCCCCTTGCCGACTGGCAGTACCAACCACCCGGATTCGCCGCCTGGGTCCACACCCACGGTCTCGATGCCGCCTTGTGCACCAAGAACTTCCGGGAGAGCGCTTTCCCGGGTGTGCAGAACTTCACGCCCGAGGAATTCATGGCACGCTTCCAAGGCAATGCGCCATGTCCTGGCTGCCCGAACGATTGCTTCAAGCACTTCACGCCGCAAGGCTCCCCCGCCATGGTGATCCCATCGAGTGCCATGCACCAGGAGATCACCGCATCCATGGGTGCGAACATCGGCAACGCGGACCTGGACTTCCTGTTCGAGTCGAACATCCTGTGCAACACCCTCGGCCTGGATCCGACGTCCCTGGGATACGTCCTGGCCATGGCGATCGAATGCATCGAGAACGGCATAACGATCGACGGAGTCGACCCCGCGCTCACCTGGGGCGACACCGATCGGATCCGTCAACTCATCCACGCGATCACCCAGCGATCCGGTGCCGGCAACCTGCTAGCCGACGGCGTCAAGGTGATGAGCGAGACGCTCGGCCCGGACAGCGAGCACTACGCCATGCACATCAAGGGTCTGGAGATGTGCGTCGCCGAGCCACGCACGCAGACCAACCTGGCCCTTGGCTACGCCACCGCACCCATCGGACCGAGATTCAACATCTGCGAGCACGATTGGGACTACGACACCGAACTCGGGTGGCCCCACACCATGCAAGGGTCGAACACCTTGGTGATCTTGGAACGCATACCGATGGACTACCTAGGACCGAAGAAGGTCCGCAACTACAAGGCGCTATCCACGTGCTGGTCCGCCACCGACACCCTCGGGGTGTGCATCTTCGCTGCTCCACCCACCCGGTCCATGACCATGGAGGAGATGGCGGGGCTGCTCGGAGCGATTACCGGCTGGGAGACCTCCAGTTACGAGGTGATGGCCTTTGGTACGCGCCGCATCAACCTGACCAAGGCCTACAACGTCCGCGAAGGCGTACCACCAGAGGCGGACACCCTGCCCGAGCGGTTCTTCACCGACACCATCACCGTGGGCCGTTGGACCGATCACTGCATCGACCGCGACGCCTTCCACGACATGATCGCGACCTACTACTCGATGATGGGCTGGGACAACGACGGTGTCCCCACCTACGCGACCCTGCTGGACAGCCACCTCGAATGGGTCGTGGACGAGGGTCACATACAGCTTGTGTAGCAACGTTGCTCCCAGTGGTCCTCACGAGCGAGGACTCACGCCCATGCGCCGCGGCGATAGAGTCAATGAGGTCGAGATACTGGTCCGCTAGTCACGAGAGTTGGGGTCGAGGTGAACGACTTCGAGGATGATCCGGCCACCCTCGCGCGCGACACCTCACCGCTCATTCACGAGGCATCCCAGTCGAGTCTCCCCGATGACGCATTCGTCCGGAGGCCACCGGATCTGGGAAACGGGAATCCCCACGCTCGTCTTCTCGAGGAGTCAGTGGAGCCGCCCCGCGAGCGGGCCCCGATTCTGCGGTCGGCGATGAAGGGCGGGCGTCGCAAGTTCCTCGCCGATGCCGACGAGCGAACCAGACAAATCGCCGCCGATCAGTTGCAGGAGCAGGGTAAGCAGCGCGATCCAAAGCGCAGGGAGCTTTCCAAGGCACGCAAGCAGATGTTCGGTCAGGTGCACGGCGGCAAGGAAGCCCTGAAAGAGTCGGCCGTTCCCGCTGACAGACGTCAGTTCAACCGGGTGGCGTTCGCGTCGAACGAGCGCGCCATGGACTTCGACCTCACAGACGCCCCGAGTGAGATCTCAGCCCAGACTGAATCCGACAAAGGCGTGTGGCAAACGCTTCGTGGCGGAGCGGTGGGCTCGAACCAGCTCTTCGAGAACCATGTGCCCATCAAGAACGAGGATGATCAACAGGACACCGCTCGCAAGAACAATTTCAAGAGCGAGGAGCGCTCCAACGCGACACTCTCGCGGAACACGATCAAACTCATGGGCTCCCTCAAGGAAGTCCTTGCGGCATCACCTGCAGAGGCCAATGGGAATGCCTACCTCGCAGACAAGAATATGACGAACGCCTTCAAGCACAATGTCGGAGCAGCACAGCGGGACAGCATGCGTATCAGCGAGATGCTCGGCCGGCGACGATTGAATCCCCGCACCCGCGCGGGGCTGATGGAGCAGGCCGACATTCTCGGGACCTCGGATACCAACAACACGGACGCGACGGTGCACGCCCAGGCTCAGGGACAAGCGCGCGCTTACTCGAAGAACGAGCGGGCGGATGTTGCGCGATTCGCCAATAACCGGGGCAGTGGTTTCTCTCGATTCTTCGGCGGTATCGGTGACTTCTTCTCGAAAGTCCTGCCGGGCGCGCAGCGCCTGTTCGGGACTAGCCGAGACAACCGGTTCGAGGCGGCGCCGGGCCAACGGGAGGCACGCGGCCTTCTGCGCCAAGAGCGAGACACATTCCGCCGGGATGCACGCTCGGGCAAGTTGGGCTTCATGCGGATGCTCTTCGGTCGCTCGGCGGGATCTGGGCGCGCGCGATTGCCCATCGGCCCACGGCAGGAGGAACGTCCTCCAACGAGCGAGGAATATGCCAGCGAGCAGCGAGCACTAGCGGCAAAGTCAGCTTCGGCCCCGCCTGCAGTCGTTCAACCCCCCGCGGTGCAGCAGCAGGTGGACTTCCCCGCCGTCGAAGAGAGATCCAACGACTCACTCGACGTCGTTAATGGCGGATCCCTGGACGGCGAGGAGATCAAGCAAGCGGCTGAAGTTCCAGCCGATGAAGTTGCCGATCAGATGCTGGAACTGTCGTCGATGGACGGGGTTCGCAGCAACGACGACGAATAGGTGCCCTTCCTCTGATGTGGCATCTCGTGCCTGTCCAGCTACCCCTGCAGAGGTAGTCAGCGCTGATCACTCGTGTGGCCGCTGGCGATGATTCGGTTTTCCCTACTCCGTGCGGCAGACGAGACGGGACGGCATACCGTTGGCCACGATGAGTATCCAGCGGCGCATCCTCGTCCTCGACGACGAGCCGATGGTTGCTGCCCTACTAGCGAGCGTGTTGGCCTCGGCCGGATTCGCCACGGTGACGGCCGCTGACGCGCTCGAACTCAATGAACAGGTCGATGCCTTCGATCCAGACGCCGTTCTGTTGGACATCTCGCTGGGTGACGGTCCGAGTGGGCTGGATCTTGGTCACGCACTGTCTTTGCGTCGGCCAGACATCGCCATTGTGTACTTAAGTCGATACCCCGATCCTCGTCTAGCCGAGGGTGGGCGAACCGACATACCCGAAGGTGTCGGCTATTTGCACAAGGATCGAATTGAGGATGTGGCGTACCTCATTCACTCGATCGACGCAGTTCTGCGCGGGCATCCGGAAATCGCATCGCATGCTTTTGAAGGTGATATCGCCCTTGCATCATTGACGCCCAAACATGCGGGCGTGCTGCGGCTCTTGGCGTTGGGCTACACCAACGAGTACATCGCTCGCACCAAGGACGTTGCCCTGGGAACCGTGGAGCGTTGGAATAACGAGATCTTCGAGGCGTTGGGCTTGGCGAAGGATGGCGATACGAATCGCCGGGTTGAAGCCGTCCGGAGATACATCGCTGCAGTGGGACTGCCCCCGAAGCCGTGAACAAACTGCGCGAGGTGGTGTGGCTGCTAGGGCGGCCCGACTCCATTTCGTGGCCGGTGTTCTGGGCCAGCCTGGTGGCCGGCACCGTCGGAAACTTCGCCACGAACCCCCAAGGCCTACCCGGCTGGTTGCGCTTGACCGTGCTGGTGCTGGGTCAGGTGGCGTTGTGGACGGTGCTCGTGGGCGTGCGACAGGTGTGGCTGCGGGATCCGGAGCGATCACGGCCGTTCGTTGTGTTCGGGGCATTCGTCGCAGGAATCCTCGTTCGGGTCCTGGTCGTGGCCTGGTTGATCCTGGTGTCTTTCGGGCCTGATGCGGTGCTTCTGGGCGAACGCACCATCGGAGCGTTCTTGAACATCGGTCCGGTGATGATCGCAACAGCGTTGGGAACGAGTGCCTTGCGCTTCCGCCGCACGCAGATCGCACAACTCATGCAGACGCAGGAAGAGCTCCGGCTGACATTGGAGCGAGTCCAACAGCAGATCACCCGCCGAGAGTCCGAAGCCACCGCTCACGTACAAGAACTGCTCAAGGACAAGCTGGCCGGAATCGACCTAGGGGATCCGACAGTTTCCAAGGATCAGTTGCAGTCGCTGGCACGTGACGTCGTGCGTCCTCTCAGCCACGAATACACCGGGCTCCTTCACGATCGCGTCAGTGCGTTGCCGCCTCCACCTGCCATCCGGGTTTCCTGGAGTGACATGCTCGACGTCGATGTCATCGGTCGCCCGTTTCGACCATTGGTCACCGGAGGGATACTGGCTCTGCAGGCTCTGGGTGCCATCTTGGGCGTTCCGAACATGCCTGCCTCATTACTGACAGTTCCACTCTTCGTCGCAGCCGCACTGGCGCTGGCCAATCGCATCGCCGAGCCGGCTTTGCGCCGCAGACCACGGCGTCAACGTCTCGTTGCAATCGTCGCAACACTGTTGACCGTCAGCTGTCTCGCCGGTGTCCTCGTCCTTGCACTGATCGGGCTGACACCGCCCGGGCCGGCGTTCTCCGTGGCCGCCGTCTTCTCCACACTGCTGAGTCTGCTGATCACCGTCGTACTCATCACGATTCGATCCCGAGCGTTGATCACGGCGGAACTCGAGCAAGCCACCATGCAACTTCGACGCCTCCTCGCCTGTCAACGTCAAGCACAGTGGTTTGCCGAGCGTGCGCTCGGACGTGCCTTGCACGGCCCCATCCAGAATTCGATTCTCGCTGCTGCGGCGCGCGTGGAGAATGCGCTCTCCGCCGGAAGCAACCCGAAAGAACTCATACCCGACCTACGCGATGACTTGATGCGGCAAGTCGCCGAGCTCGGTGACGAGTCGTCTCCGAACTTCGCCTTCGATAGGGCACTCGCACGCCTCGAAGCTACGTGGCAGGGGATCTGCACCATCTCGGTCGAGAGGTCTCGTGCTGAGACGCAGCCGTGGATCGACGATCCTGTCACCCTCACCTGCCTGCAGGACATCATCGTCGAATTCGTTTCCAACAGCGTGCGTCATGGCGGCGCTACGAAAGTCGATGTGACTCTCACGGAGATCCCGAGCGCCTTCGGTCTCGACATTCACGTGCACGCGACGAGCAATGGCGGGTTCGTGACATCGGCCCAACGCACGGGCTTGGGCACGCGCATGTACGACGACTGGGCCACCCAGTGGTCGACGACGGCGACCCCGGATTCGGTGGCCGTGCATCTAACCCTGCCCTGCTCCCAGGGCTAGCGGCCGCGTGGGGAAACCCACGCTGGAGCGGGCCCGGGGCGCGCTCCGGCTTACCCTGAAATCCGCACTCAGGAGGGCCACCGATGAAGAGCGCACGCATGATCGCTGCGATGGCTGTGGCAAGCGTCGGACTCATGACGTCCGTTCCGGGAACGCAGTCGCGACCATCTCAGTCAACGGTGTCGTCATGGGTACCGCGACCCTGCAGACGGCATCAACCACGGAACTCCAACTAGGGAGCAAGAGAGAATGAAGCGTCTAGCATCCGCCGCCCTGGCGGCGTCCACACTCGTCAGCCTCGGCACCCTCGCCGCCGCGCCCGCGCAGGCCTCGACCTCGAATGTGGGTTGGTGGTCGGAGGGGTCCTACGTGTGCACGGACAATTACCCGTGGGTCGTCAACGTCGTTCCCGTCGTCATCACCAACGCCTCGAGTGTGACGCGCACGGGGTCGTTCACTGTCCCGGAGCCCATCTCGAACGCGGTACAGGTGAACGCGAACATCAACGCCATCAACTGCAACAACGGCTCGGGCGGTGGATACAGCAGCAACTTCACGGTCGCCCCGGGCGACACTACCGTGATGTGGGTCGGGCTCGGGACCACGGGACAGCAGACGGGTTGGGGCTCCCACAACATCGGGTTCGGCGGGCTTCCGTCGGGCTCCCCGGGCGCCTCGTGGTACGACATGGGCCTCACGTTGGATAACGCGGTGAATCTGTGGAGCGGTGGCAACACTTTCAACAACCTCACCGCGACGTATCAGTACACGGGCGGCACCGACCTGCAGACGAATAACCAGGACGGGTTCGTCCTGACCTCGTGTCAGGTTATGCCCGACGGCTCCATCTACCCGACGAACGACATCCTGACCCCGTACAACAACGGTGCGTGGACGCAGGGCCCGACATATGGCTACTTCGAGCCCATCTGTGCGGCGTGGATGCCTGAAGGCAACTACGTCGGGTGGGCGCAGGGCCCGTCGACTGCGTTCACCGTGCAGGCCGCGCAGACCTACGGGCAGGGCGGCACGTCGGTCGCTATGGCCGGTAGCGGTACTGCAACCATCACCTCAGCGACCGTGTCTATCAACGGCGGTGCGCCGATAACGGTCCCCGTGGGTGGCGCGCCACTGACGAGTAGCGTGTGGGTGGGGCAGGACCCGGCAACGAACCAGTGGTTCCTCGCGAACGCCGTCGCTCCCGCGGGGCAGACCGTCGCCCTCACCCTGAACGGCGCCCTCGTCGGCACCGTGAATGCTGGAGGGTGATGGCAATGAAGCGCGCAACTTCCGTCGTGTTGGCCGCATCGACTCTGATAGGTCTCGGCGCCGCCATCGCCCCGGCCGCCCACGCGGCTTCGAGCAACGTGGGTGGCTGGTCTGCGGGCACCGTCACCTGCGCCAACGGGGCCGTGTCGGTTTTCCCCGTTGTTGTCGCTAACGGTTCGGCCGTGACGCGTACGGGCTCCTACACGGTCCCGCAGACCATCAGTACTGCCGTTCAGGTCGCGTCGTCTCCGAGTGGCATTAACTGCAACGGTGTTGAGTGGAACGGGGCGGGGCTCTCGGCGGACTTCACCGTCCCCGCGGGCGGCACCACGGTCCTGTGGGTGGGGCTCGGCACCACAGGTCAGACCACAACCGGCTCCCACAACATCGGTTTCGGTGGCTTGCCTTCGGGTTCCCCCGGGGCCTCGTGGTACGACCTCGGCCTCACCCTGAATAACGCCACCACGTTGATCAATGGCGGTAACACGTTCAATAACTTGACAGCCACCTATCAGTACACGGGTGGGCTCGACCTGACTACGAACAATCAGGATGGTTTCGTGCTCACCAACTGTGTGACGACGAATGACGGCTCCATTCTTCCCGGCTCGTCTGTTCTCACCCCGTTCAACAACGGGCAGTGGACCTCGGGTCCGTCCTACGGCGCCAACCAACCACTGTGTGCCGCGTGGGCGCCAGAAGGCACGTATACCTCGTTCACGCAGGGCACGAGCACTCAGTTCTCCACGGTGGCGGCGCAGACTTACGAAAACGGCTCGATGCTCGCGATGGCGGGTAGCGGTAGCGCGACCATCACCTCCGCATACTTCGTAACCACTGTCCCGGGCTACTCCTACAACACGACCCTCCCCATTAACGCACCTCAGGCGGGCGCGTGGTTGGGGCAGGACCCGGCGACGGGGCAGTGGTTCGTCGCAAACATGTACGCCGACATCTACCCCGTGAGCCTCTACA
The DNA here is from genome assembly GCA_964385255.1 of uncultured Rubrivirga sp. Classification (GTDB taxonomy): domain Bacteria; phylum Actinomycetota; class Actinomycetes; order S36-B12; family S36-B12; genus S36-B12. The sequence goes on from CAYLOH010000018.1 coordinate 9,988, forward strand.
TCAACGGCCAACTCGTCGGATCGGCGTCCTGATGAAGCGCATCGCCTCAACCATCGCAGCCTCGGGAATCGCACTCGCCAGCATCAGCCTCGCCGCACCTACCGCTCACGCGGACGGCCTCGGTGGCGTCAGCGGCTGGCAGCCCACGCCCACCGTGTGCGGGAGAACGAACTACGTTCCCGTCGTGGTCACGAACGCCACGGACCAGACCCAGACGGGCTCAGTGACGGTTCCCTACGGCACCGCGACCCAGATAGGCCTGTACACCTCGGGCGAGGACGTCTATCAGAGCACCCTCGGGGCGAACCTGCTCGGCGAGTGCCCGAACATGACGTACCAGTCGCCGGCGGATGCATTCTCGCAGAACTTCACCGTCGCCCCAGGGCAGACGAACGTGTACTGGTTGCTCGCTGGTGGACTCGACGAGAACCTCATCGGCGACTCGCACAACATCGGTTTCGGTGGGCTCCCGGCGAACACACCGGGGCAGTCCTGGTACGACCTGGACCTCAACCTGAGTGCCACGGAGTCGTTCGAATACCTTTCCCCGAACTACACGTGGACCGGCGGAACTAACTCGAACAACAACCAGAATGGCTTCAACCTGGTGAAGTGCGACATGAACGGCGGCGTGTTCACCACGGACCAGGTCCTCACCCCGTACGCCGGCAACCACACCCCGAACAACGTTCCGTGGTATTACATGAACGACCCGATCTGTGCCGCATGGCTTCCCGTCGGCACGATGATTCCGGTGTCCGAAGCGAGCGTCGAAATCGGTCTAACCTCCGGGGCGAGTCAGGGCATCATCGAATCAATCAATGGATTACAGCTGAACGCAACTTCCCCGACCTACAACATCGCCGGAACATTCACTTCGCAGGCGGCAGCGGAAGCGTTTACCACCGTCACCCTCTACAACTGGACCACCGGTAACCCGGTTGACGTATCACTCACCGGCACCGGGTCGGGCACGAATGCTTTCTGGGACGAGGCCGGCTGGTCTTTGCAGAACGTCCCCGGAAGCCCCGGAGACAACATGGTTCTAGTCGTGTCGGGTAGTAACGGTTACGGCTCTTACGTGAACTTCAATATCCCTGATTGATTCTTCTCTTGTCGGTTAGGTGGAGACGTTGGACCGGGCTTCGGCCCCGTCTAACTTCTTTTTGTGGCAGCAAGTGGAAGCCCGCGAGCGAGCTCTCACCACCTCGCGCTCAGATGGGCCGCACTGACTGCTCGAAGTGGAACACGTTCCTAGGGTCGACCATGGTCTTGACCTCGCGCAAGCGCCGCAGATTCTGTCCGTAATACGCATCCGCCCATCCGGACAGTCCACGATTTCCATAGTTCGAATACTGCGCCCCCGTCCGCCACGGCTTCAATCGCGAAGAGAGGTTGTCGATCCAAGCCTTTCCGGCATCGATCAGGTCGGCCGGTGCGCCTGGTCGTACGCGTGCCTGGAACTGATAGATCAACCAACCGTCGCGGTGCGGGAAAGCGGTCGCGGTGCTCGGAGTGCGATGGACCGCCCCACTGAGAGGCTCGATGCCAACCTTCCCGCCCTGCAAAGTTGTGCTCACCCCTTCGGGTTGCAGGAACGGGTCACGCTGCCACCGCTCCATTTCCTCGAGCAGCACGGTGATGGCTGGTCGCGGCCACGGTCGTCGACTGATCTCGGAGAACGTGGTGACCCCGTAGCGGGGAACTTGGCCGGGTGGGCTGGTATTCGGCGCACACTCCTGCCACGTCAATCCCTGGCAGTTCTCGTCAAACTCGGCTTCGAAGAAGTTCTGCCTCAGTTGAGTCTGACTCAGTGGCGCAACGCCCACTTCGGCTATGAACTCCTGCATGACCGCATTTGCTCTCGTCAGCGAACCGCGATGCCACAGGCCGACCGTGATCGCCGGTAGTGCGCCGGGGTCCGGTCGAGTGGTGTCGAGGACCAATCGCGGATAAGCGGAGTCCGGAAGGATGCGTGGCCACTCCTGAAAGGCCTCCATGACGCGCTCTGCCGCCTGCCACGGGAATCCGAGGGTGAACGTCGCCATGGGCATGTCGGCAGGCACCGGGGCAAAGTCGAAAGAAGTCACGATGCCGAAGTTGCCGCCACCGCCGCCACGAATGGCCCAGAAGAGATCGGGATCCTGTCGATCATTTACGTAGCGCCGCTGCCCATCAGCCGTGATGATCTCCGCTCCCAGGAGTCGATCGAGTGTCAAGCCGTACTCCCGAATGAACGGTCCGACACCTCCACCCTGGGTGATGCCGGCAATCCCCACGAGCGGGCACGTCCCTCCGACGATCGTCATTCGCGCTTCGTCGAAGAGGCGTCGATAAATGTCGATGAGTTGCGCACCGGCCCCTATGCGTACCCGGTCGCGGTCGGGACTGAGTCGAATCCTGCGCAGTTGCGATATGTCGATGACCAGGCCTCGACCGGTAGAGAAGCCTTGAAAAGAATGGCCACCCGAGCGCGGGATGGGTCGGACGCCCGTATCTCGGCAGAATGCCAACGCAGTCTGCACATCTGCTACATCAGCGACCTGCAGAACGGCTGATGGATAAACGTAGTCGTAGTTGGAGTTCCAAATCAGACGCTCAACGAGGTAGTCGGGCGACGTGGGAAGCACTAGGCGGCCCCGCACGGACCGAGCCAGGTCTCGCCAATTGCGGACGGACTCGGACGCACGTGCACCTGCCGCGGGAAGTCCAGACGCCAACCCCAATGCGCCGATGCTTCCGAGGAACCCTCGACGACTGATGATCACGTCGGCATCTTCTCACTGGAACTCGGCCGACCGCCCTCCCCCGATCCTCAAGGAATACGTGACACGACCGATGAGTGCCGAGGCGGAGGAATCACCAACGCCCAATCACGGCCACGCTGCTCTCGAGAGAATTCTGTTGGGGGACGAGTCGGCCTATAAGCCGGATTCTGTTCCTCGCCACCTCGCGGTGACGATTCGGTGATCATCCATCTGCGAGTGCTGTTGCCAGCACCCTGGTGCGGTCTACCAGTGGATTATGAGCGGGCCGCTCATCCACCACGGCCAGTTTCCCGGCCTACTTGACCTTGCTCCCGGTGGGGTTTACCTAGCCACGGCAGTCACCTGCCGTGCTGGTGGTCTCTTACACCACCCTTTCACCCTTACCTCTCGCGAGGCGGTTTGCTTTCTGTGGCACTGTCCCGCGGGTTGCCCCGGGTGGGCGTTACCCACCACCGCGCCCTGTGGAGTCCGGACTTTCCTCGACGCTTGCGCGCCGCGATCACCCGGCCGACTCGTCCTGGGACAAGGGTACGTCGTTGCCCGGAATCCCCGGCAGGCGCTGTTAGTTTCGACGTATGGCCAACACATTCCAGCGTTCAATCGCCGTCTTCGGTGCCCTGTTCCTGGCAGCCACCGGTGTGACCGTGGCCGCCGGATCGGCGATGGCCAATGAGGACGTCAAGCCCCGCAAGAGTGCGTGCACCGCGGACCCGAACAACTACGCGTGCCTTCGGGTCAGTGATCGTCGCGAGGTCTCCGGCGAAGCGGTCACCTTCACCGGCACGTTGAGCAAGCAGGCGCAGAAGAATCTGGCTTCGTGGACGCGCGGTGAGAACACCATCTGTTTGACCCGCTACGCACCTAAGCCCCTGCAGGACGGGGGTTGGCCCAGCCAGACGCTGGATCAGGCGTGCACCACGATGAACCCCAATGGAACCTTTGGCATGACCGTGTTCCTGGGTGTGCAGGGTCTGCACTTCTACGGGGTGGAGATGGGACCGTGCCGAGCCGATGAGGATGAGTGCGGCAACGCCGATCCCGGTCTCCTCGGCGTGGGTGGCAACAAGAAGGACCGCGTGGTCGCGGTTCGCACCGTCGCGCCCTGACACCGCGTCCCATTCGTGCTGATCCTGCTGCCCCCTAGCGAGGGCAAGTCCTCCCCCGAGTCCGGACCCACGTTCAGGGCGATAGCCCTGGGCTACCCGGGACTGAAGAAGCTCCGAGCACGCGTGCTCGACGCATTGGTCGAACTGTGCGCGACGAGTCCGCATCGTGCCGCGACGGCCTTGGGGCTCGGACCCCAGCAACGCGACCTTGTGGCGGTGAATGCCCGTCTGAAGTCTGCTGCCTGCGCACCGGCGATCGAGGTCTACACCGGCGTCCTCTACGAAGCGCTCGACTTCGCTTCCCTTCCTGCCGCTGCGCGCAAGCGGGCCGATGCTCGTGTGGCGATCTCCTCCGCGCTGTTCGGACTGCTGCGTCCATCCGACCCGATCCCGGCGTATCGACTCAGCGGTGACACCAAGGTGCCAGGTCTCGGCGCACTTGCGCCTGTCTGGCGCGATGCCATCGCTGCCGAACTGCGTGCGGTGAGGGGCCCGATCCTGGACCTCCGATCCGGCGCATACGTTGCTCTCGGCCCAATCCCCGAGTCGGTCGCCCAGCGGGCTTACGTCGGGCGAGTGTTGCTGGAGCAGCGGGGTAAACGAAGCGTGGTCAGCCATCACAACAAGGCGACCAAGGGGCGTCTCGTTCGAGCCGTCCTCGAGCAATCGTCGGTACCGAAGTCGGTCGATGCGGTTCCCGAGTACCTCGCCTCGCTCGGCTTCGCTACCGAGGTCCGCGAACCGAAGAAGGACGGCGAGGCCTTCGGTTTGGACATCATCGTTTACCAAACCTGAACATGTCCCACATCGATGTCGTATGTCGGTCCTGCATGGTCGATACGTGCCGGGAAATCCCCGGGCCATGACCGGAAGGACGCTATGAACACTTCACGCAGAATCGTCATGGGTGGGGTTGCACTCGCCACGGCGGCAGCGCTCGCGATCGGCGGTGGCGCGGCCGCCTTCGCGCACGACGGTGGGGGCAAGCACCGGGGTGAACGCGGCGGCGCGTTGTCCTCGTTGGTGACCGAGGGCACTCTCACGCAGAGCCAAGTCGACGCGATCAAGGAGGCCTTGCACGCAGGTCGCGAGGAAGATCGCGCCGCGCGGCAAGCCGAACGTCAAGCTGCGCGCGATGCCGCATTGAGATCACTGGTGGCCAGCGGCACCTTGACCCAGGCGCAAGCCGATGCCGTCGCTTCGGCGATCGACGCCGCACATTCCGAGCGGGGCGAGGGTCCGCGGGGAAAGCGCGGCATGAACGGCCCGCGCAACGGACGTTAACTCCCAGCCGGTCCGCGGAGGTCGCGCAAGTGCGCGGCCTCCGCGAAGCTGAACATCGACGAATTCCCGTCCGGGAAGAAAGCGAGTTTGCTGATCGAGCACGGTGGCAACTCCATGCGGTAGACGCTGTCGACCGGAGCGCCCACGGCGTCGGTCACCAGAAGCTTGATCGGCGTCACGTGCGCCACGATCACCACCGTCTCACCCGCGTGGCGATCCAAGAGTGCACGCAACCCGCGACGGACGCGCGCTTGGCACGCGTCGAAGGACTCACCACCCGGTGGGGCGACGGCGGTGGATGCCAGCCAGTCGGCAAGTTCCTCGGGCCACTTGTCGCGAACCTCGGGAAAGGTGTGGCCGTCCCACTCACCGAACGAGCATTCGGCGAACAAGTCGTCTATCTCCACTCCCAAGCCGGTTTCGGCCGCGATCAATTCCGCGGTCTGCTGCGCGCGCAGCAGGGGCGAGGAAACGATGCGCGTGGCTTCGCCTCGCCGAGCGATCTCCTGCGCCAGCGCCGCGCCTTGCTGCAGGCCTAGGTCGATCAAGGGCAGATCGACTCCGCCGCTGCCACTGAAGCGCTTCTCGAGGGAGTACGCGGTGGCGCCGTGCCGTGCCAGCACGAGTGTGGTGGGAGCACCGAGGGCAGCCCAGCCGACCATGGTGCGCGGGGGTGCCTCCCCGGTGATCGCCTCGGTGAGTTCCGCCTGGGCCTCGCTCTCCTGCACCTCGCCCACGACGTCGTCGGCATCGACACCAACTCGGCGCTGGATAGTGCGCGCGCCGCCGCCGAGTGCTTGATCCAACATCTCGTTGACCAAGGCGTCTGCTCGAGCGTTCTCGGCGCGTGGCACCCAGACGTACTCGATGAGTCGGGGATCGTGGGCATCTCGGGCACGTAGAGCCAAGGTCCGGATGTCGCTGTTCTTGATCTTCCACCGCCCCGACATCTGCTCGACCACGAGCTTGGAGTCCAGACGGACTTCGATCCGAGCCGATTCGTCGATGGCGTGCACGAACTCCAGCCCCGCGATGGCTCCGCGATACTCGGCGAAATTGTTCGTCGCGTGGTCGAAGAACTCCGCGAGTTCGGCAATCGTCTGACCGGTGGACGGATCGAGAACGACAGTTCCGTAGGCCGCGGGTCCGGGATTGCCGCGTGATCCGCCGTCGGCTTGGACGATGAAGGTGGAGGCCACGACTACTTACAGGCCCGATTCGTCGGTACGCACGAGGATGCAGCGGCACTCCTCGCAGCGCAGTACCTCATCCTCTGCTGCGGCCTTGAGGGCGGCGATCTCCGTAGGAGGCAGATCGATGCGACAGCCGTCGCATCGACCACGGTGCAACCGTGCGGCGCCGCGACCAGCGTGGTCGGCGCGGATCTTGTCGTAAAGCCCGAGAAGTTCAGACGAAACCCCGCTCGCCAGTCGGGCGCGTTCGGACTCGACCTCGCTGCGTTCGGCTGCGATCTCGGTCTCCAGTTGCGCCACGGCGGCGGACAATCGCTCCACTTCCACGCGGGCTGCAGCAAGTTCCCCGTCCAGGTGCGTGACGGCAGCTTGCGCACCCTCGAGGCGCTCCATCACCTCGAGTTCGACATCCTCCAGATCCGATTGGCGCTTCGCTAAGGACTGCAACTCCGATTCCAGGCTCTGCAATTGCTTCGGGTCGTTGATCGACCCTGAATCCAGGAGCTCGCGATCCTTGCGGCTGCGCTGGCGCACCAGGTCAACGTCGGCGTCCGCCTTGGCTTGTTCACGTTCGAGGTCGGACACGATGGTCTGCGCGGCGATGAGTTCCTTACGCAGGCGATCGGCACGCTGCGTCGCCGTGACCAGTTCGGCCTTCTCGGCCAAGGTGTTCGACCGGTGCTGCAACTGGGCCAGACGCGTATCGCGTTCTTGCACATCGAGAAGGACCAGCTGCTCTGTCGCCGGAGCCTTCACGAGCTTCTCCCTACATGCGCGGTCCACGGTGAGGTGTCGATAGTCGATACCGAGGTGGCAACGGTACCCACGCCCAGGTCGCGCTCGAGAGCGGCTGCGGCATCGGGCAGCCACAACCATTCGGCAGCCCAATGGGGCACGTCGATGAGGGCTTTGCCCGTGGCCATCAGATGGTCCTGCGCACGATGGTGACGAAGGTCTCCGGTGACGTACACGTCCACCGAATCACCCACGATGTCTAGTAGCGAATCTCCGGCACCGCCGCACACTGCGACGGTTCTCACCGGTGCCGCGAGGTCACCGGCAATTCGAATCCCGTGCTCGGTTCTCGGTAATGCAGCCACGAGGCGATCGGCGAGTGCACCCAGTGAGGTTGGCTCGTCGAGAGTGCCTAAGCGCCCGGTTCCTTCCTGCGCACCCGGCGGATCGATGGCGCTCGTGTGGGTCAGGCCGCAGGCTGCGGCGAGTGAGTCCGATACCCCCGGCCGGGCGTGGTCGGCATTCGTGTGCGCGCAGTAGAGCGCGATGCCCTGTCCGATCAGGGCGTGGACTACTCGGCCCTTGGGGGTGGTCGGCGCGACGGAGTGGACTCCGTGCAGGAAGAGTGGGTGGTGGGTAACGATCATTTCCGCGCCGAGGTCCCTCGCCTCATCGACCACGCTCATCACCGGGTCCACCGCGAACAACACCCGCGACACCGGGGCGCTGGGATCCCCGCAGACCAGTCCAACAGCATCCCAGTCCGCGGCCAATTCGAGCGGGTACCGGCGCTCGAGCGAAGCCACTACCTGAGCCACGCTGGAGGTCACCGTCGCAGGCTACCCAGCGGCCGCCGAGGCCGTCGGCCTCGGTAGCCTCCGCGTGGGCCCATAGCTCAGTTGGCTAGAGCGCTTCCCTTACAAGGAAGATGTCATCGGTTCGAGTCCGGTTGGGCCCACCACTGACCTCGGTGAGCTAGTCGACGAGGCGGCGAAAGCCGAGCAGGTGCACCCCGGGTACCGGTTCGAAGTCCCGAGCCGGCGTTCGAGTGAAGCCGCATCGCTCATACAGGGTCATGGCCGAGACATTCGTGTCACGTACACCGATCACCAGTTCGGCGAAGCCTGCATCGCGCGCATACGCACGACAGTGCTCCACGAGCACCGTGCCAACTCCACCGCCCCAGGCAGCCGGTGCGACCGCCAGGAAGCGGAACTCCATTTCGCCCTCGCGTGCGATCTCACGGTACGCAGAACCCGGTGGGCAGATGGTGACGGTGCCCACGACATCCTCACCTCGGACGGCGACCAGAAGCACCGCGTCGAGAGCTCGTGCCTGGGCATCGGCCAGAACTCGGCTGTATCCGTGACCGGCGTCGTCGTCGAGTTGACCCGCCTCGACGTAAGCGTCCACGCACAGACGGCCGACCACATCGAAGTCCGCTTGACCAGCCGGGCGAACCACGATGGTCGGGAGCACGGCTGGACTATCGCACGCCGTGAGCCCAAGTTATGCTCGTAGCCACAACTGAATGACAGGGGAGCTCACGCGATGGCGGTGGGCTGAGAGGGCAGACGCGTCTGCCGACCCACAGAACCTGATCTGGGTAATGCCAGCGCTAGGGAGGAAACATGAAGCGCATTCCCGTCACCATCGTGACCGTCACATCGGCACTCGTGCTCACTGCGTGCGCCTCGGACTCGACCGGCACCAGCGAACCCTCGCCGAGTGGACCGGTGACCGTGCAGCTACTGGCGCACGATTCGTTCGCACTCAGCGAGGACGTGATCGCCGCATTCGAAGAGTCCTCAGGAATCAATCTGGAAATCGTGTCTGGAGGGGACGCCGGATCCATGGTGGCCGGGGCGATCCTGGCGGCAGGCGCACCCACCGCCGACGTGATGTTCGGTGTCGACAACACCCTGGTGACCCGGACATTGGACGAAGGGGTGTTCGAGCCGTACACCTCTCCGGAAGCAGCGTCGCTGCGGCCCGAACTCGCCGACCAGACTTTCGACGGGCGCGTGACGCCGATCGACTTCGGTGATGTGTGCATCAACGTCGACGACACCTGGTTCGCTTCACGCGGCATCGAACCGCCGACCACGTTGGAGGACCTCGCCGATCCGACGTACAAGGACTTGCTCGTTGTGCAAGACCCCGGCACTTCGTCACCGGGCTTGGCCTTCCTGCTCTCCACCGTTTCTCGATATGGCGACGACTGGCCGACCTACTGGCAACGCCTGGCGGACAACGGCGTGACCGTTGCCGGCTCGTGGAGCGACGCCTACTACGGCGACTTCACCTTCGGCGGTGGCGGTGATCGCCCGATCGTGGTCAGCTACGCGACGAGTCCGCCAGCGGAGATCGTCTACGCGGAAGGCGAGCCACCTGACCGGCCATCCACGTCCGTGATGACCGATGGGTGCTACCGACAGATTGAGTACGCCGGGATCCTTGCTGGCACCGATCAGCCCGAAGCCGCCCAGCAGGTCATCGATTGGCTGCTGTCGCCCCAGGTGCAGGCCGATATTCCGCTGAATATGTTCGTGTTCCCAGCACGGGACAAGACAGCACTCCCGCAGGTGTTCACCGACTTCGCGGCGCAAGTCGACGATTCCGAGCAACTGCCCGCGGACTTCGTAGCGCAGAACGTGGGTGACCTGATCGCCGAGTGGGGCTCGGTCATGGGCCGATGAGCAGGTGAGCGGGTGAGCACCGCCGTGTCGGCCTTCCCCACCTGGCTGCGCTGGACATGGGTGGTCCCCGCCTTGTTCTTGGCGTTGTTTCTTGGGATTCCCCTCGCCTCGCTCGCCGTCGAGGTGCTGTCCCCTGGCACCATCGAATACGTCACCGATCCGCTCCCCTGGCGGGTGGCTGCCTTGGCTACCGGCCAAGCCCTCCTGAGCACCATCGCCGCACTGGTCGTGGGACTACCGATGGCCAACGTGCTGACCCGATACCGCTTTCCTGGACGCAGGTGGGCTCTCGCGCTGGCCACCGTGCCATTCGTACTGCCGACGGTCGTGGTGGCATTGGCGTTTCGAGCACTGCTCGGCACCAGCCTGGGTTCGGGTCTTGCGATCGTGGTCATCGCGCACGCTTACGTGAACCTCGCCGTGGTCGTGCGCATCGTCGGGGCGCGCTGGTCGATGATCGATCCACGCATAGAGGTCGCCGCTCGCACCTTGGGCGCGAGCCGGTGGACTGCATTCCGCACCGTCACCCTTCCAGCGCTGCGACCGGCGATCGCTTCCGCCTGCGCAATCGTCTTCGTCTTCTCCTTCACGTCACTTGGGATCGTCCTGCTGCTCGGCGATGCGTCCACCCGGACACTCGAATCCTTGGTGTTGCGTCAAACGTCCGTCCTGCTGGACTTCCAGGCGGCAGCCGTCAGTGCGGCGATCCAGGCCGTGGTCGTTGGCGTGGTGCTCGCGTGGGCCGCGCGACAACGAAGTGGTGGTGGCACCGTGCGCGGAGCTCACCTAATCCGCACGCGCGGATCCGCACGCTTGGCTGTCGGTGTCGTCACTACCGCGACGGTCATCATCGTGCTGGCACCGGTTGCCGCACTGGTGTGGTCGTCACTTCGCTCGTCGTCGGGGTGGACGTTGTCGTGGTGGGCCTCGGTTGTCGGTGCGCAGACGATCGAAGCGGGTAGTGCGCGCATCGGATCCCCGCTCGCAGCGATGGGTCGCTCGTTCACATACGCGCTCGCGACGGGCGTCGTCGCTGCCGTGGTCGGCGGCATGGCAGCTGTGTCGGTGCTCAGCGGGCGCATCGGTCGAGCCTTCGCACTGGCCACGGCGCTACCGCTCGGCATCTCGGCGGCGACACTGGGACTGGGAACGCTGCTGGCCTATGGCAGACCGCCCTTGGACCTGAGAGCGAGTGGGCTGCTGGTGCCCATGGCTCATGCGTTGATTGCCGTGCCGTTGGTCGTGGCCGTCGCGATACCGACCTTGCGTGCAGCCGACCAGCGATTGGTGACCGTTGCGGCGACGTTGGGTGCGCGGCGCACGCGCGCATGGTGGACGGGATACGGGCCAACCCTGCGAACCGTGATGATCGCCGCCGGCGGATTGGCCTTCGCCGTGTCTCTCGGGGAGTTCGGTGCGGCGTCCTTCTTGGCCCGAGCAGACGGACCCACCGTGCCCTTGGTGATCGCACGACTGCTCGGTAGACCCGGTGAGGCATCCTTCGGCCTGGCCGCAGCAATGGCCGTCATCTTGGTGATCATGACAACGACCCTGGTTGCCGCAGTCGACAAGGGCGGGCGACGGGCATGACGCACACCGGACTGTCCGTCACCGATCTGGTGATAGGCCACGACACACCGCTGCACGCACCGCTCACATTCACGATCGACCCGGGCACTGTCATGGCCGTGGTCGGACCCAGTGGTTGCGGTAAGTCGACACTGCTGTCCACCTTGGCCGGGGTGATTCCGGAATTGGATGGCCGTATCTGGATAGACGAACGCGACATCACGACCCTGCCCACGCATGAACGCCGCATCGCCATGGTCTTCCAGGAACCGCTTCTCTTCCCGCACCTGAACGTCCGCGACAACGTGGCGTACGGACCTCGGAGACGGGGTCTCAAACGCGACCAGGCGCGAGTCAAGGCCGAGGAACTCCTGGCATGGGTCGGACTGGCGGACCTCGTGGATCGAGACGTGACCCAGCTCAGCGGTGGGCAGGCGCAGCGAGTGTCGCTGGCCAGGGCACTGGCGGCCGACCCGGTAGCCCTGTGCTTGGACGAGCCCTTCAGCGCCCTGGATACGCCGCTGCGCGCCCGGCTGGCACGCGACGTCCTGGACATCGTTGCCCGAGCCCGGATTCCCGCCATCCACGTGACCCACGACCCCGAAGAAGCGGCCACCATGGCTCACGGCAACCCCGGCGGGTCCATACTTTCGATGTGAGTGGCGAGTCGTTACGCAAGCGCGCAGCGCGCATCGACCGCTCGTACACGCGTATTGCCGTCGCGACGTCGGTCGCAGCCTTCTTGTCCTATGTCGTCGCGCACTCACTCCCGTTCGCCAGCGCTGCCGTACCCGCGGCCATCACCGCCGTCGTCGCAACCCAAGCCAGTTTTCACCAGGCGACCAAAGGCGCCTTCATCCAAGTGATCGGTGCGCTGATCGGCGCAGCGGTAGCACTGGGGATCGTCTCGGTGATCGGCAGCGGTGCCGTGACGATCCTGTTGCTCGTCGCCTTGTGCTTCGTGGTCGCCCGACTCCTCCACGTCGCAAGTCCCGACGAATCACCGCTCGTCGCAGCGGCATTGGCTGTCACGGTGATCTTGGTGATCGGAACGAACCTGACCACCGAGCTAGCCGTCGAACGTTTCACCGGGATCGTGATCGGTGCGGTGTTCGCGGTGATCGCTAGCTTCGTGGCTTCCCCAACCAAGGCCACCCGCGACCTCGAAGACACCGCCGACGACATCCAAGCCAAACTCGGTGCCCTGCTTGAGCGGATCGCCGCCGAGCTGCGCGAGAGCCCGGACGCTGCAACAGTGCAAGCTTGGTTCGACCAAGCGGTCGAATTGCGCAACGAGGTGCTCGGACTGGCAGCAGGACTCGAGGACCTACGCAAGAACCGGCGCTGGAGTTTCCGAGTCACCAAAGCCGACATGGCTGCAGTGCAGGCCGAAGTGACCGCCTGCCAGATCATGTCCGCGCGCGCTTTGTCCTTGGTGTCGGATCTGCGCCGCGCTTCCGCAACGGCCAGCACCGGACCGGCGTTACCGCCGGCTGCTCTGTCACCCCTCGCAGATCTCATCGCGGCGACCGCCGCGAACATGGCCACCGACGATCCGACACGCACCATCGGGCGAACGGCCGCCCATCAAGCGGTCAGGGAAGCCGAGCGAACCGCGCAACTGGCATTGATCGGCGGCATCGTGTCGCACATGGAGCAGATCAACCAGGCGCGAGTGGACGAGGAGACGGCCAAGGAGGACGAAGGACGGCCCGGAGCCACGTAGGTCCGACCACCGATGGAGGGTGCCGCGGGCGCTGGGGTCTCGGGCCTCCCGCGCCCGCGGCCCTTACAGTTCACAACGAAATCGCCGATCCCGCATCTTGGGATCGCCACAGGTCAGTCGATCGCGGCCAGAGCTCGGGCGTAGTCGTCGACGCTGCGGGCCTCGCCAGGACCGTTCACCACCGACCACCGAATCACGCCATCCCGATCGAGCACATAGGTGGCCCGGGTGGCGAACCCCGTCTGCTCCCAGAAGGCTCCGTAGGAACGCGACACCTCACCGTGCGGCCAGAAATCGCTGAGCAAGGTGTGGGTCAGACCCTCAGCTTCGGCGAAGGCCTTCAAGCTGGGCGGCGCATCACAGGAGATGCTGAGAACCGTCGCGTCGTCCGAGTCGAATTGACTGCGTCGATCCCGAATCTCGCACAACTCTCCCGTGCAGGTCCCGGTGAACGCGAAGGGGTAGAACATGACGACGACCTTCGACCCACGCAGAGCGGACAAGGTGACGTCCTCGCCGAACTGGTTCTTAAGCGTGAAATCGGGCGCGAGTGTCCCTATTTCGAGAGCCATAGTGATCCCTTCCAGTTATCCGGTGGCACGAGTAATCCGATGGCGCACGTCCGCGACCGACTCGGACGCTAGCGCTTGGAGCGAGGAGCCACCAATCGGGTTCCCTGCCAGCTGGAACCGGCACTGATGGTGCTCGTCGGCTGCAGCCCAGCGGTGGGTGCAGCATCGGCGATGTCTTCGGCTTCGATGTGCCCGGAACGGCCCGGCTTGGGTGTCATGAGCCAAATGACTCCATGGTCGGCCAGCGGGCCGATCGCATCCACCAGGCCGTCGACCAGATCCCCGTCGTCATCACGCCACCACATGATCACGGCGTCGACGACGTCGTCGAAGTCTTCATCGACCAACTCACCCTCGATGACCGCCTCGATGCCCACGCGCAAGGCAGGTTCGGCGTCCTCATCCCAGTTCAACTCCTGAACCGTCATTCCCGGTTCCAGGTGCAAGGCTGCGGCCATCCGACGTGCTTCTTCCGGGTCGATCGACCCGGCGTCCACGCTCACGTGGTTCCTCCTGGACGGCCACGGCGGGGCCTGATGCACCGCCTGAACGGGGATAGTCCACCGAAAGACGGTGCCCTTGGCAAGCAGTTCGCTCGAAGTGGCGTGGGGGTGTCGGCTATCGGGGGGTCCTCGGGAGGCGGTGATGCGCTCCGCTGGACGGCCTGACGCCGGTCAAGACGAGGGTCCGGGGGTCGCGGGTGGGTGCGTATGCGCGAGGATAGGAGGACAACATCACCAACGGGCCCGCGGAGACCCCGTCGAGGTCCATGACAGGCAGCGAGGCTGCCGCGGAGAGGGTGCGAACACTCATGGCCCCTGAGAACTCGATCGGGTCCTCCACCGCCGGTGCACTTCTGGCCGGTGGCCTTCCTACGCAGTACGTAGACGTCGACCCGGACGAGACGCGCGAATGGATCGATTCGCTCGACGCCCTCGTCGACGCGTCCGGCAACTATCGAGCCCGCTACATCATGCTGTCGTTGCTGCGTCGCGCGGCAGAACGTAACGTGGGCGTTCCCAGCTTGCGCGGCACCGACTACATCAACACGATCTCACCGGAGCGCGAACCGTGGTTCCCCGGCGACGAGACCGTGGAGCGCGAGATCCGCCGAATGATCCGCTGGAACGCGGCGATCATGGTGCATCGCGCCCAACGCCCGGGCATTTCCGTGGGGGGCCACATCTCCACCTACGCGAGCTCGGCCACTTTGTACGAGGTGGGTTTCAACCACTTCTTCAAGGGCCCCGACCACCCGCACGGCGCAGACCAGATCTTCTTCCAGGGCCACGCGTCGCCCGGCATGTATGCGCGCGCCTTCATCGAGGGTCGCATCACCGAATCGCAGATGGACGGCTTCCGCCAAGAACTCTCCCACCCCGGCGGCGGCCTGCCGTCGTATCCGCACCCGCGGTTGATGCCCTGGTTCTGGCAGTTCCCCACCGTGTCGATGGGCTTGGGTCCACTCAACGCGATCTACCAGGCGCGCTTCAACAAGTACCTCCAACATCGCGGCTTGGCCGACACCGCCGAGCAGAAGGTGTACGCGTTTCTCGGGGACGGTGAGACCGACGAAGTCGACGCGGTGGGCGCACTGACGCTCGCGGCGCGCGAGGAACTCGACAACCTCGTCTTCGTGGTGAACTGCAACCTGCAGCGACTCGATGGCCCAGTACGCGGCAACGGCAAGATCATCCAAGAACTCGAGTCGCTCTTCCGCGGTGCCGGATGGAACGTCATCAAGGTCGTCTGGGGCCGCGCGTGGGATCAACTCTTGGCCGCGGACCGTGACGGAGCGTTGGTCAACTTGATGAACACCACGCACGATGGCGACTTCCAGACCTACAAGGCCGAGAGTGGCGCCTTCATTCGCGAGCACTTCTTCGGTCGCGACCCACGCACCGCCAAGCTCGTCGAGAACTGGAGCGACGACGAGATCTGGTCGCTTCAGCGCGGTGGTCACGACTACCGCAAGATGTACGCCGCGTACGAGGCGGCGACCAAGGTCAAGGGCCAACCGACGGTGATCTTGGCCAAGACCATCAAGGGCTGGACGCTCGGCTCACACTTCGAGGCGCGCAACTCCACGCATCAGATGAAGAAGTTGTCGCTCGACGATCTCAAGGAGTTCCGCGATCGCTTGAACATTCCGATCGCCGACTCCCAGCTTGACGAATATCTGCCGCCCTACTACAACCCGGGCCCCGACAACGAGGCAATCCAGTACATGTTGGAGCGTCGGCGTGCCCTCGGCGGCTTCCTGCCCAGTCGCCGACGCTCCGCACCGACCCTGCCGCTGCCCGAGGACTCGACCTACGAGGTTGTTCGTCGAGGTTCGGGCAAGCAGCCGGTGGCAACCACCATGGCGTTCGTTCGCCTACTCAAGGAGCTCATCAAGGTGGAGGGTTTGGGCGCGCACTTCGTTCCGATCATCCCCGACGAGGCCCGTACCTTCGGAATGGACTCACTGTTCCCGACCTTGAAGATCTACTCCCCGCACGGTCAGCAGTACACATCCGTGGATCGGGACTTGATGTTGTCGTATAAGGAATCCGAGACCGGTCAGATCCTGCACGAGGGCATCAACGAAGCAGGTTCGGTCGCCAGCTTCACTGCCGCGGGTTCGTCGTATTCCACTCACGGCGTGCCGATGATCCCCATTTACATCTTCTACTCGATGTTCGGGTTTCAGCGAACCGGCGACGGCTTCTGGGCGGCCGGCGATCAGATGACCCGGGGCTTCGTGATCGGTGCCACCGCCGGGCGGACCACGCTCAACGGCGAGGGCCTGCAGCACGAGGATGGGCACAGCCAACTGCTGGCGAGCACGAATCCGGCAGTGGTCTCCTACGATCCGGCATTCGGATACGAACTCGGCCACATCGTCAAGGACGGCCTGCGTCGAATGTACGGCGAACAGAATCCGAATGCGCAGTACAGCGAGTACGACATTCACGACGAACACCGGCATGACTCGCCGAACGTCTTCTACTACCTCACCGTCTACAACGAGCCCTACCCGCAACCGGCAGAGCCGGAAACCTGCGACGTCGAAGGCATCATCCGAGGCATGCATCTGATCAGCGAGGGCTCCGGCGACGGACCGCACGTGCAGTTGCTCGCCAGCGGCGTTGCCGTCAACTGGGCGCTTCGCGCCCAAGAACTGCTCGCCCAGGACTGGGGAGTCGTCGCCGATGTGTGGTCGGTGACCAGCTGGAACCAGTTGCGCCGGGACGGGTTGGCGGCAGACCGTCACAACATGCTGAATCCAGAGGGTTCTCCGGTGGTTCCGTACATCACCCAGCGACTGGACGGCAGGGCCGGCCCGGTGATCGCGGTGTCGGACTGGATGCGCGCGGTGCAGGATCAAGTGCGCGAATGGGTACCCCAACCTTTCGTTTCACTCGGCACCGACGGATGGGGACTTTCCGATACCCGCGGGGCGCTACGTCGACACTTCCTCGTGGACGCCGAGTCCATCACCGTGCAGGCGCTGAGCATGCTTGCTCGTTCGGGCGACTTCGATACCCAGAAGGTCGCAAAGGCGATAGACATCTATCAATTGAACGACCCTGCAGCAGCCGACGCCGGCAACACCGAGGGCTCGGGCTGACCAGAAGGGGATTCGCCATGTCCAACGATCCACGACGCTTCCTGAAGTACTTGGAGGCGGAACGCAACGCCGCCCTGCTGTATCGATCATTGGCCGAGACAACCGACGGTGAGCGCCGCGAGGCACTGCTCGAACTTGCCGACGTGGAGGACAAGCACGCCGCGCATTGGATCGAGAAGTTGAACGAAAATCACGTGCCGATCCCGCCGCCGCCGTCCGCCCTGGAAGCCGATGACCAGCGGTTGGTAGCCCGTGCGCGGTCTCTTGGACTGGTGTCGGTCTTGGACACCCTCGAGGCGAACGAGGGAGCCGACGCCGGGATGTACGACGACGAACCCGAGGCCCTACCGACCATGCCGTCGGACGAACGCGAGCACGCCGAGGTCTTCCGGTCCCTCAAAGGCGACAAGTCGGAGAAGTTCCCGCATCGAGCGATGTCACCCAACGCCGGTGAGCCGTGGCACAAACTCGACAAGTCCGGCTCCATACGCGCTGCGGTCTTCGGAGTGAGCGACGGGCTGGTGTCCAACACCGCGCTGGTCATGGGCTTTGCGGGTGCGTCCCTCGCAGGCGCCATCGACAACTCGGTAGTGCTGTTCGCCGGACTTGCCGGACTCCTCGCCGGTGCCTTCTCGATGGCAGCCGGTGAGTACGTCTCGGTGGCGAGCCAGCGCGATCTGTTCAAGCGGGAGATCGACCTCGAGCGTCAAGAACTCATGGAGAAGCCCGAGGAGGAACGCCTGGAATTGGAATTGATCTACCGTGCGAAAGGGCTCCCTCGCGAACAAGCCAAAGCCGTCGCCGAGCAGATCATGTCTGACCCGGAGACCGCACTGGACACACTCGCTCGAGAGGAACTCGGGCTCGATCCGGACGAGTTGGGATCGGCGTGGAGAGCAGCGATCTCGAGTTTCATCGCTTTCGCCATCGGTGCCTCCGTGGTGGTCATTCCCTATGCACTCTTCAGTGGCCTGACGGCCTTCACACTCGCGATAGCGCTAGCGCTGGTCGGCTTGGTCGTGGTCGGCGGCACCGTGGGTCGACTTTCTGGTCGCGGTGTCCTGTTCAGCGCCGGACGGCAGACCATGTGGGGCGTCGGCGCTGCCGCGGTGACCTACCTGGTCGGCAGCCTGGTCGGCGTCAACGTCGGCTAGCGGCTCTCGATCGCGCACCCACCCCGTGACAGCACCTCTGAGTTCCCACTTCGCAGCGCAATTGGCCGCAGCGACCGGTGACCTAGCAACCGACGCGACCGTACGCATGGAGGCCACCTACCCGTGGTACCGGCAGCTGTCCGCAGATGAGCGCGCTTGGGTCGGACTCGTCGCACAAGCGGGCATATCGGCCTTCTTGGAGTGGGTCGCCGATCCGCACGAGACACCGCAACTCACTGCCGACGTATTCGGCTCCGCACCACGCGAACTGGCACGCATCATCTCCTTGGAGCAGACCGTGGCGCTGGTACGAACGACAATCGAGGTGGTCGAAGCCGCGATCGACGAGATCATCGAGGAATCGGAGCGGTCGTCCGCACGCGAAGCCACGCTCAGGTACTCCCGCGAGATCGCCTTCTCCGCGGCCGAGGTGTACGCCCGAGCTGCCGAGGCGCGCGGTGCATGGGATGCCAGACTCGAAGCGCTCGTTGTGGATTCGATCCTGCGTGACGAGCTCGACCCATCCTTGAGTTCGCGCGTCTCCGCGCTCGGCTGGTCACAAGCCGCCCCCGTGGCGGTGATCGCCGGGTATGCACCGGTTGCCGACGTCGAGGGTTCGCTCGACGTTCTACGCCGTGCCGCTCGCAACCATGAACTCATGCTGTTGACCGGCATGCATGGTGATTTCCTCATTGCGTTGATCGGCCATTCACTCGACGACGATCACGCGACGCGGGCAGCCCGCCTCGTCGCGCCGCACTTCGGTCCCGGCCCAGTGGTTCTCGGCGAGCGTGCGCTGGAGTTCGACGATGTGGGAACCAGCGTGCGCACGGCGGCCATCTCGGTGCGCGCCGCCGCCGGGTGGCCCGACGCTCCCAGGCCCGTGTCGGTCGCGGACTTGCTGCCCGAGCGCGCGCTAGCCGGAGACGACTCTGCTCGCGACGAACTCATCGACAGCGCCTACCTGACCTTGGTCCACGAGCCGCACCTGATGAGCACGGCCGAGGCCTACCTTGAGCGAACCCCGACCCTGGAGGCCACGGCACGGTCCTTGTTTGTGCACCCCAACACGGTGCGCTACCGCCTGACCCGCATCGCCGAGACGACCGGATTCAGCCCGACCGAGCCCCGCGGCGCGCTGGCTTTGCGGCTCGCCCTGATCCTCGGGCGTGCCCGCGCCGGCTACCCTGGCTTGTAGGATTCCCACAAACATCCACCGCGTATTTTGGTCGCATCCCCACGGGGTCTTTGTAGCCATCCACGGAAGGCTTAGCGCGTGCTCGTAGTCGTCGCGCCTGGACAGGGCGCCCAATCGCCTGGCTTCCTCAACCCCTGGCTTGATGTGCCCGGCGTCCGCGAACGCCTGGAGTGGCTGTCCGTGGTGAGCGGTGTGGACCTTGTCGAGCACGGCACCACCTCCGACGCCGACACCATCCGCGACACCGCCATCGCCCAGCCCTTGATCGTCGGCGCCGGGCTGGTCACGCTGCTCAGCTTGTTCCCGCATCCATCCGTCGCGTACGCATCGATCGGCGCCGGCGCCGGACACTCGGTCGGTGAGATCACCGCCGCGGTTGGAGCCGGAGTGCTGTCCGCCGAGCAGGCGATGGTGTTCGTGCGCGAACGCGGCAGGGCCATGGCACATGCATCAGCCACCATCGAAACCGGGATGACCGCTGTCCTCGGCGGTGACGCCGATCAGATTGTCGCCCGCTGCGCCGAACTCGGTCTCACCGCCGCAAACATGAACGGCGCGGGTCAGATCGTCGTCGCCGGTACGAAGTCGCAACTGGAGGCGTTCGCCGAGAACCCACCCGAGGGTTGTCGGGTGCGGCCACTCGAGGTAGCTGGCGCCTTCCACACCGAACACATGGCCCCGGCAGTCGGTCGACTCGGACGATTGAGCAATGCCATCACCACCCACGACCCACGCATCCGCCTGATCTCCAACGCCGACGGTGGCGTCGTGCACGACGGGCGGGACGTGCTGCGCCGGCTCGTCAATCAGGTGAGCAACCCGGTGCGCTGGGATCTGTGCATGCAGACGATGGCCGACCTGGGCGTCACGGCCATGATCGAGATCCCCCCAGCCGGAACGCTGACCGGCTTGGCCAAGCGAGCCCTTCCAGGCGTGCAAACCCTGGCCGTGAAGACCCCCGATGACCTCGAGGCAGCCTGGGCGCTGATCGAGGAGCACGGCACGATCTCGCACCTGGACTCCAACCCGACATGGCGGATGCTCGTTGCGCCAGGCAAGGGGATCTTCCGCCGCGCCCTCGACGCACAGCCGGGTGACGCCCTCGACGCCTCGGCCATCGTCGGCAGTGTCGAAACACTGCGTGGCGCAACCCCGATCAACGCGCCTCACGGAGGCGTCGTCGTCGAGTGGCTGGTGCACGACGGCGATCCGGTATCGCCCGGTCAACCAATCATCCGACTGCACCCGGTCTCCGACCACTCGGTGTACGCATGAGCGCCCCGATCAAGGCGCCCGTGGGTGCCCCGTTCGCGCGCATCCTGGGCATCGGCAGTTATCGACCTTCGCGCATCGTCACCAACGAGGAGATCTGCCGGAACATCGATTCCTCGGATGAGTGGATCCGCGAGCGCTCGGGCATCGTCGAGCGTCGATGGGCCGACGCGGACGAGAACGTCGTGACGATGGGAGTCGCCGCCGCGAAGAAGGCGCTCGCTGCAGCGGGAATCACCGCCGATCGGATCGACACCATCATCGTGGCGACCTGCACGCACCCGTACCAAACGCCGTCCGCCGCTTCGGAGATCGCCGATCGCATCGGTGTGCCGACCGCGGCGGCGATGGACGTGAGTGCGGCCTGCGCAGGCTTCGCCTACGGATTGGCGATCTCCCAAGACATGGTGCGCGGGGGAAGCGCCGGGCACGTACTACTCATCGGGGCGGAGAAGCTCAGCGAGTGGACCGACAAACACGATCGCAGTACCGCGTTCTTGTTCGCTGACGGCGCGGGAGCGGTCATCGTCGGACCCTCCGACACCCCCGCGATCAGCCCGGTCGTCTGGGGCGGTGACGGCTCGCAGTTGCAGGCCATCAACATGACCCAGAACTGGGTGGAGTTCCGCGACAACGGGTACGACGCCTTCCCCGCTATCGCGATGAACGGCCAACAGGTCTTCAGGTGGGCGGTCTCGGAGATGGCTCGGGTTTGCCGGGAGTCCTTGGACAAGGCCGGGATCACCGCCGACGACCTCGACGCCTTCATCCCACATCAGGCGAATAACCGCATCACCGACGCGCTGATCCGCGCCCTCGACCTTCCCGCCCACGTGCCGGTCGCGCGTGACATCGTCACGACCGGCAACACCTCCGCCGCATCCATCCCCCTGGCGATGGACCGGATGCTCGAAGCCGGGGAGATCCCACACGGCGGCAACGCGCTTCTGGTTGGCTTCGGTGCGGGTCTGGTCTTCGCTTCGCAGGTAGTCACGATCCCCTAGAGCCCCTAGAACCCCTAGAACCCGGAGATCCCATCGATCCAGTCGCCCACCCACAACTTCATACGCACCTACTCATCACAACCGACGACGAACCGTCGCCAACCGAAAGGAATGCAATGAGCCAGGAAGTCCTCGAAGGCCTCGCCGCCATCGTCAATGAGGTCGCCGGAGTTCCCGTGGAGGACGTCCAGTTGGACAAGTCCTTCGTCGACGATCTCGACATCGATTCACTGTCCATGGTCGAGGTCGTCATGGCAGCGGAGGACAAGTGGGGCGTGAAGATCCCCGACGAGGAGGTCAAGAACCTCAAGACCGTCGGCGACGCCGTCGCATACATCACCGCCAATTCCTGATCGTCGCTGACGTGCGGGGTGCCAATGCGCTCCGCACGTCAGGCGCGATCGTCCGATCGATCCGGAGGACTCCATGACCGAGGTGGTCGTCACAGGCCTGGGCATGACTACGCCCGTGGGCGGGGACGTGTCCTCCTCATGGTCGGCGCTGCTGGCTGGCACGTCCGGGGTCTCACCGATCGACGCGGACTGGATCGCCGACCAGCCCTCGCGAATCGCCGGTCAGATGGCCGTCGACCCCACGCAGGTCCTCGAGAAGGTCGAATCCCGCAAGCTCGACCGCTCCCAGCAAGCAGCGGTCATCGCATCACGCGAGGCCTGGCAGCACGCCGGTGCCCCCGAGGTGGACCCCGATCGTCTCGGCACGGTCATCGCCACCGGCATCGGCGGCGTGACGAGCTTGTTAAGCGCCTACGACACCCTCAACGAGCGCGGTTGGTCGCGGGTGTCTCCACACATGGTCACGATGATCATGCCCAATGGACCGGCGGCGGTGGTCGGTCTGGAGATTGGCGCTCGTGCCGGAGTCCACACGCCTGTCAGCGCATGCGCTTCGGGTGCCGAGGCAATTGCATACGCCGCGCGGATGATCCAATCCGGACGCGCGGATGTTGTCGTGGCCGGCGGCACCGAGGCGGTGATCTGCGGCATAACCATGGCGGGTTTCTCCGCGATGCGTGCGCTCTCCACCCGCAACGACGACCCTGCAGCGGCATCTCGGCCATACGACGTGGATCGCGATGGTTTCGTCATGGGCGAAGGCGCAGGCGTCGTCGTCCTCGAATCACGAGCTTTCGCCCAAGCCCGCGGTGCCACCATCCACGGTGTCTACGGCGGAGCGGGGCTGACGTCCGACGGTCATCACATCGCCCAACCCGACCCCGAAGGGCGCGGGGCCACCCGCGCCATCAAGGAGGCTCTCGCCGACGCCGGGCTCTCGACAGCCGACATCCACCACGTCAACGCTCATGCCACGTCCACCCCGCAAGGTGACATCGCCGAGGCGGTGGCGATTCGTGCGGCCCTGGGATCGCATGCCGATCAAGCGATCGTCACCGGGACCAAGTCGATGACCGGACACCTGCTCGGTGGCGCGGGTGCGGTTGAGTCGATCTTCGCGATCCTCGCGCTGCGCGACCGGATAGTTCCCCCCACGATCAACCTGCAGACGATGGATCCGGAGATCACCCTCAACGTTGCCGCGAACAGCACACGCGAACTCCCCGCAGGCGACATCGCCGCGCTCAATAACTCCTTCGGTTTCGGCGGCCACGACGTCGCCCTGGTCTTTCGGAGCGTCTAAGTGACCGCACCCACAGTGCCCACGGCAGTGCCCACGGCAGT
>CAYLOH010000019.1:0-31795 GCA_964385255.1 uncultured Rubrivirga sp.
TCCGCGGACGTGGACGGACGAGCCGGGGGTGTCGCCCAGGTGATGGAAGTCGCCCAGGCCCTCACCCGCGTCGCCAAAGACCGCGGCATCCCGATCTGCCTGGTTGGCCAGGTCACCAAGGAGTCGACCGTTGCCGGGCCGCGCGCTCTCGAACACATCTGCGACGCCACCCTTTCCCTGGACGGCGATCGTCAGACATCGCTGCGACTCCTGCGGGCGGTCAAGAACCGCTACGGCCCCGCCGACGAAGTGGCCTGCTTCGAACAGACCGACCGCGGCATGGAGGAAGTGGTCGATCCGAGCATGCTGTTCCGCGAGGAGCGTCAAGCACCCGTTCCCGGAACGTGCGTCACCGTCACCATCGAGGGAAGGCGCGCGATGCTCGCCGAGGTGCAAGCACTCGTTGCCCCCACCACCAACCCGAACCCCCGCCGCGGGGTCTCCGGACTCGACTCATCGAGAGTCGCCATGCTGGTCGCCATCACCGAACGCGTGGCCGGACTGAAACTCGCGGACAAGGACGTTTTCGTCGCCACCGTGGGAGGCATCCGACTCTCCGACCCGAGCACCGACCTTGCGACCTGTCTGGCCATCGCCTCGGCCGGCAAGGATTTACCCATTCCGCTCGATGTCGCAGCGATCGGCGAAGTCACCCTCTCCGGCGACATCCGCCGCGTCCCGATGATCAACCAGCGCGTAGCCGAGGCGACCCGCCTGGGCTACACCCGGGTCCTCGCACCCGCTGGCACCAAGAACTCACTCGACAAACGCGGAGCCGGTGCCCAGATCATCGAGGTCAGCAACCTCGGGGAAGCCTTCCAGCACATTCGCACTGGGCGCGAGTCGAAGCCGGACTTCTAGTCGTGAGTGACTAGTCCCTCTTGTTGCTCAGGGCGAAGGGAACCCCTTCGCTTTCCACCGTCAGATTCCGCCCCACTACCTCGTAGCGCCCAGCCTTGGCTTTGCGACCCTGACCGTCGTCGGGACAGCCCTTCTGGCTCAAGCGACTCTTCCAGGTGATGCTGGAAACGGCCTGCTGGCCGGGCTCCATCAGCGTGACGTTCTCTTGCTCTTCGGTGGCACAGTCATCGCTCGACCACACGTGGTACCCGCCGGAGGTGATCTTCAGTTCGTTGGCCTTGGATCCGATATCGCGGAAACACGGAACATCGCCCACGTTCGTGATGGTCAACGTGAGGACCGGATCCTGCTGTCCCACTCGATACGTGGAGGAGTCGCTGGTGGCGGTGACCTCGATCGCCGAATCGGCGCATTCGGTGGGTTCGGTAGCAACCGCGGCGACGTCATCGGTGGCGACAACTTCACCGTCGGCAGTGAGTGCCTCTTCCGAGACCTCCTCGGTGGCTACAACCGCACTTCCGGGAGCGGCGGAGGTACGCGACCCGAGAAACCACCAAGCGCCGAGGAGGAGCGTGAGGACCACCAGAAGAACGGTGCCGCGGCGCATCCAATAGACCAGGGGTGGCTCGGGCCCGACCGGCTGCAGCATCCCTGACATGCTCTCCACGGTACTGCGGGCCTGCCGCTGCCATGAAACGATCCGAGCCGTGGCGAAGGACACATCGGTCGTCGATCAACGGGCCGTGGATCGAGTCTGTTCGTGGTTCGCCGACAACGCCCGGCCATTGCCCTGGCGGGAGACCTCGCCGTGGGGTGTGCTGGTCTCGGAATTCATGCTCCAGCAGACGCCGGTCGCCCGTGTCGAGCCGGTCTGGCGCGAGTGGCTGGATCGCTGGCCCGCGCCATCCGATCTGGCAGCGGAGCCCGGTGGTGAGGCGGTTCGCGCCTGGGGCCGGCTGGGCTATCCGCGCCGGGCGTTGCGGCTGCACGCGGCGGCGACGGTGATCGCTTCGGACTTCGCAGATCAAGTGCCGAGCGACGAAGACACATTGCGCTCATTGCCGGGAGTGGGCGACTACACGGCGGCAGCGATATGCGCGTTCGCCTTCGGTCAACGGACGGTTGTTCTGGATGTCAACGTCCGCCGTGTCCTATCCCGGGCTTGGAAAGGAGTCGCGGAACCGGCCGCGCACCTGACTGCGGTGGAGCGTGCGTTGGCGAAGTCGTTGACCCAGATAGCGAAGGACGGCGCCACCTGGTCAGCCGCGAGCATGGAACTCGGTGCGATCGTGTGCACCCGCAAGGAGCCTTCCTGCAATTCGTGCCCACTCCGACGAAACTGCAGGTGGCAGTTGGCGGGCGCGCCCGAGCCGCAGCTGCCGCGGCGCGGTCAACCGCGGTTCGAGGGCAGCGACCGCCAGGCACGCGGACTCATGTTGCGGATGCTGCGCGAAACGACGGAACCGGTCGCCCGGAGTGCACTCCTCGACGTCGTCGTCGACCACGAACAGGCCGAACGCGCACTGTCGTCGCTGGAGTCCGATGGCCTCGTCGTGCGTCGTGGGTCGAGTTACTCGCTGCCGGCGTAATCAATCCGATTCGCGGGGCAACGGCTGGCGATCCCCGGTACGGATAACCATCCGATCCTCGAGGGGACTCGGTAGAGCGACATCCACCCAGGTGCGATCACCGGCGATGCCGGTCACCGGGCAGTCCGATGTCCGGGACCGCTGCACCTGAGCCTGGATCTCCACCCGAGCACCACGCTCGAAGGCAACCACCTGAATCCGCTCGTTTGGGCACAAACCCCGTGGCGGCAAAGCCACCGCTACCTGGATCGCCTGCTCACTCGTCGTCGGCCGATAGGCGACGGGCTGGAGATCTTCGGTCACCAACCCCAGCGATCGCAGTGGGCCCACACCACCCACCAGCCCTGCCACACCGACGAGAACGACGACGAACGCGAAAGCGGCAACGAACCACCAAACCCAGCGGGGTACTCGGCGTCGCGGACCATCGAACTCGCTCATCCCCGGGATGAGGGGACCGGACGTCACCACCCACTCCCGACCGAGCGAGTCCTGCTACTCCTGCCCGGACTCTTGACCAGCGGTCTCGATCGGGGGCATGTCGGGCAACTCCGCCTTGGGCGTAGGCGCGAAAGTGAAGGCCCGGTCATCGCCCTCCCCTTCGACATCGACCAGCACGATCGAGCCCGGCACGAGATCCCCGAACAGCATCCTCTCACTGAGCGGGTCCTCGATCTCGCGCTGAATCGTCCGTCGGAGCGGGCGGGCACCCAAGGTCGGGTCGTAGCCGCGCTCAGCCAGCAGTGACTTCGCAGCCGGAGTGAGCTCGATCGCCATGTCCTTGTCCTGCAGACGCTTCTCCAGGCTCGCGATCATGAGGTCGACGATCTCGATGATCTCTGCCTCGGTGAGCTGGTGGAAGACGATGACATCGTCGATGCGGTTCAAGAACTCCGGGCGGAAGTGCTGCTTGAGTTCCTGTTGAACCTTGTTCTTCATCTGCTCGTAGGCGTTCACCTCGTTGCCATCGGGCGCGAAACCGAGCATCAGGCCCTTGGACACATCGCGACTACCGAGGTTGGTGGTCATGATGATGACGGTGTTCTTGAAGTCGACCACGCGACCCTGCGCGTCGGTGAGTCGGCCTTCTTCCAAGACCTGCAGCAACGAGTTGAAGATGTCCGGGTGGGCCTTCTCGACTTCGTCGAACAGAACGACACTGAACGGCTTGCGCCGCACCTTCTCGGTCAGTTGGCCGCCCTCTTCGTAGCCGACGTATCCAGGGGGTGATCCGAACAGCCGTGAAGCAGTGTGACGCTCGGAGAACTCGCTCATATCCAAAGCGATGAGTGCGTCCTCATCGCCGAACAGGAACTCCGCAAGAGTCTTACTGAGTTCGGTCTTACCGACACCGGACGGACCGGCGAAGATGAAGGAGCCGGCGGGACGACGCGGATCCTTCAATCCAGCGCGGGTGCGGCGGATCGACTGAGACAACGCCTTGATCGCGTCCTCCTGGCCGATCACGCGCCGATGGAGTTCCTCTTCCATGCGACGCAACTTCTCAAGGTCGTCCTCGGTAAGGTCGGAGACCGGGATGCCAGTCATGAGGGCGAGTACCTCGCCGATCAACTTCTCATCGACCTCGGCAACGACGTCGAGATCGCCGGCCTTCCACTCACGCTCCCGCTCGGCCTTTTCGGCCAGCAGGTTCTTCTCTACATCGCGCAGCGACGCAGCCTTCTCGAAGTCCTGTGCGTCGATCGCGGATTCCTTCTCCTTGCGGACATCGGCGATCCGCTCGTCGAATTCGCGCAAGTCCGGAGGAGCCGTCATGCGACGAATGCGCAGGCGCGATCCGGCCTCGTCGATGAGGTCGATCGCCTTGTCCGGGAGCTGCCGATCGGAGATGTAGCGATCAGACAGGCGAGCAGCAGCCTCCAAGGCACCGTCGGTGATGGAGACCCGGTGATGCGACTCGTAGCGATCGCGCAGACCCTTAAGGATCTCGACGGTGTGAACGACGTCCGGAGCATCGACCTGAACGGGAGCGAAGCGGCGCTCGAGCGCGGCATCCTTCTCGATGTACTTGCGGTACTCATCGAGGGTTGTCGCACCGATGGTCTGTAGTTCGCCGCGAGCGAGCATGGGCTTGAGGATGCTTGCCGCGTCGATCGCACCTTCAGCGGCACCGGCACCGACGAGCGTGTGCATCTCGTCGATGAACAGCACGATGTCACCTCGAGTCTTGATTTCCTTGAGCACCTTCTTCAATCGCTCTTCGAAATCACCGCGGTAACGGCTACCAGCCACGAGGGCACCGAGGTCGAGTGTGTACAACTGCTTGTCCTTGAGTGTCTCGGGCACCTCGCCGCGGACGATGTCCTGCGCGAGACCCTCCACGATCGCCGTCTTGCCGACACCGGGCTCGCCGATGAGCACAGGGTTGTTCTTGGTGCGCCGAGACAGAACCTGCATCACGCGCTCGATCTCCTTGGCCCGACCGATGACCGGATCGAGTTGGCCTTCGCGAGCGGCGGCGGTGAGGTTGCGACCGAACTGATCCAGGACCAAAGAAGAAGAGGGAGTGCCTTCGGCTGGTCCACCCGCCGTCGCCGGCTCCTTGCCCTGGTAGCCGGAGAGAAGTTGGATCACCTGCTGCCGAACGCGGTTCAAGTCGGCGCCGAGCTTGACGAGAACCTGCGCAGCGACGCCTTCACCTTCTCGAATGAGACCCAACAGGATGTGCTCGGTGCCGATGTAGTTGTGGCCGAGTTGCAGAGCTTCACGGAGGGAGAGTTCGAGGACCTTCTTGGCGCGAGGGGTGAAGGGGATGTGTCCGCTGGGGGCCTGCTGGCCTTGGCCGATGATCTCCTCGACCTGCTGGCGTACTGCTTCCAGTGAGATCCCGAGCGATTCCAGGGCCTTGGCAGCGACACCCTCGCCTTCGTGGATCAGGCCCAGCAGGATGTGCTCGGTGCCGATGTAGTTGTGGTTGAGCATGCGAGCCTCTTCTTGGGCCAGCACGACAACCCTGCGGGCTCGGTCGGTAAACCTCTCGAACATCCGTCAACACCCCATCAGCAGCACTCGGCGACACGTCGCACCGGGACCGAACCCGGTCGAAATATTCTCCTCCATCGCCTGGTCTCGCGCGACCACGGCCGCCCACGGGGGGCTACGCCCACCGCGAAACCCTCCCGAAATCCGATTTACGGAACAATCCGCCAATGTGACCGCCGACGACGCCCGCCTTCGCGCCCATATTCGGCTCTTGGGGGACCTGCTGGGGCAGACGCTCGTGCGCCAGGTGGGCCCCCGGCTCCTCGATCAGGTGGAGGAGGTGCGACTGGCGGTCCGCACCGACCCTGCTCGCGCGACGGCCGTCTTGGACTCGGCGGATCTGGACACCGCGACCAACCTTGCTCGATCCTTCTCGATCTACTTCGATCTTGCGAACGTGGCCGAGCAGGTCGAGCGGGCACTCGATACCCGGGACGACAGGCGTGACAAGGCGGGTCCACTGCATCGGGTAGTCGACGCAGCGCGCGCCGCGAATGTGGATCGTGACCTCGTCGAGCAAGTCGCATCGGCGATGTCGGTGCGCCCAGTGTTCACCGCGCACCCGACCGAGGCAGCCCGACGATCGGTGCTCGTCAAGTTGCGGCGTATCGCCGACATCTTGTTGAACGTCGACCTCAGTGAGAGCGAGCGGTCACGTCAACTGGCGGAGATGATCGACTTACTGTGGCAAACAGACGAGCTGCGGCTAGAACGCCCCCAGGTCCTCGACGAAGCGCGCAATGCCCTCTACTACCTCGATGATCTGACACGCGGGCCACTTGGCCGCGTGCTGGAAGACCTGGCCGCTGCGTTCGCCCAGTTGGGGGTCGAACTACCCCCCGATGCTCGACCAATCAGCTTCGGTTCATGGATCGGGGGCGACCGAGATGGAAATCCGTTCGTCACTCCCGAGGTAACGAAGGACGTTGTGCGCTTCCAGCGTGATCACGCGGTTTTGGATCTCGTGCCGCACATCGACCGACTGCTCGAGGATCTGTCGATCTCCGAAAGAATCGCCGGCGCGAGTACGGAGCTACGCGAATCGGTCGAGCGGGATCTCACCTTCTTGCCCGATCTCGATCCGCGGTTTCTGCGCATCAACGCCGAGGAACCCGTGCGGTTGAAACTCACCGTGGTGTGGACGCGTCTACGGCTCACCAGGGAACGTCTCATCGATGGTGGACCGCATCGAGAGGGTCGCGACTACGACAGCACGCGAGAACTGCTCGACGACCTGCTGCTCATCCGCCAGGATCTCCTTACTCACCGTGGGGAACTCGCGGCTCACGGTGTCTTGGATCGCGCGATTCGAGTCGTGGCATCGATCGGGCTGCCGTTGGCGACCTTGGACATACGCGAACACGCGGGCAAGTTCCATGAGGCCATCGGACAGTTGTTCGCTCGCCTGGGCTTGGACTACCCGAGCATGACGCGTGATGAACGCATCGAACTTCTGGCCGACGAACTCAGTGCTCCTCGACCCTTGGCCCCCAACCCTCCGCATCTGGATGAATCCAGTCTCGTGACCTACCGAACGATGGAGACCATCCGTAGCTTGCTGGACACCTACGGGACTCGGCCGGTGGAGTCGGTGATCGTGTCGATGACCAAGGGGATCGACGACATCTTGGCCGCCGTCGTGCTGGCTCGAGAGACCGGACTCGTCGACACTTTCAACGGCACCTCTCGAGTCGGTTTCGTCCCCCTGCTAGAAACCGTCGAGGAGCTCCGCCACGCGGACACGATCATCGACAGGCTCCTACAGCACCCCGTCTATCGCTCGATAGTCACCTCTCGAGGCGATGTGCAAGAAGTCATGTTGGGCTACTCCGACTCGAACAAGGATGCCGGCATCACTACATCCCAGTGGGAGATCCACCTGGCACAGCGCCGACTGCGCGATGTCACGAAGAAGCACGGCGTGCGCCTGCGTCTGTTCCACGGACGCGGTGGGACGGTCGGTCGCGGCGGCGGACCGACGTACGAGGCCATCTTGGCTCAGCCCTGGGGTGTGCTCGATGGACAGATCAAAGTCACCGAACAAGGCGAAGTGATCAGCGACAAGTACCTGCTGCCCGCGTTGGCAAGGGACAACCTCGAGCAGATGGTGGCAGCGGTGCTCGATGCCTCATTGCTGCACCGTTGCCCGCGACAGTCGAGTGCCGAGTTGGACCGCTGGGACTCGGTTATGTCCACCACGTCCCTTCACGCCCAGCAGGCTTACCGGCGACTCGTCGATGACCCTGACTTGCCCCGCTACTTCACACTGTCGACGCCGGTGGAGGAATTCGGGGCGATGCACCTGGGCTCACGACCCGCCCGCCGTCCGGACGGTGGCGCCGGCATCGGTGACCTTCGCGCGATCCCGTGGGTATTCGGGTGGACGCAATCACGCCAGATCGTCCCCGGTTGGTACGGCGTCGGTGCTGGCCTGCGGGCAGCACGTGAGGCCGGCTATGCCGCGGACCTCGTCGAAATGCACGACCAATGGCACTTCTTCGCCAATTTCATTTCGAATGTGTCGATGACCCTGGTTAAGACGGATCTCGACGTCGCGCGTCAGTATGTCGACAGACTTGTGCCGGAATCGCTCCATCGAATCTTTCATGCGATCGAGCAGGAATATCGCAGCACCATCGAGGAAGTGCTGCGAATCACCGGTGAATCCGAGCTCCTCGCGGACAACCCGACGCTTCGAAGAACCCTCGCAACGAGGGACACTTATCTGCTACCCCTGCATTCACTTCAAGTGTCACTTCTGGACCGCATTCGGACGGGAGAGGAGTCGAGCGAGGAGTTGCGCAGGGCTCTGTCGGTCACCATCAACGGCATCGCGACGGGGCTCCGCAATACGGGTTAGCGCAGTTCCAGCAACATCCGATGGTTTCCGAGCGTGTTCGGTTTGACACGCTCCAAGCCCAGGAACTCGGCGACACCCTCGTCGTAGGACTGCAGCAACTGCTCGTAAACGTCGTGATTGACGGGGGCTTCCTCGATCTCCACGAACCCGTGCTCACCGAAGAAGCCGACCATGAAGGTGAGGCAGAAGACTCGACGAACTCCGATGTTCCTGGCCCGTTGCAGGAGTTCCTGCAGGATCATCGAACCCAGGCCTTGGCGCAGGTGCGCTCCCGAGACGGCCAATGTGCGTACCTCGGCGAGGTCCTCCCACATCACGTGCATGGCTCCGCACCCCACGACCACGCCGTCGATCTCGGCAACGACGAACTCCTGGATGTCCTCGAACAGCGTGACGGTCGCCTTCGCCAAGAGGTGGCCATCGACGGAGTACTCGTCGATGAGGGAGCGGATCGCCCGAACGTCATGCGTGCGGGCGGGTCGGATGATCGCGGGACTCACTCAGCGCTCCGGTTTCACCAGTGGGAACAGGATCGTCTCCCGGATGCCATACCCCGTCAGATTCATCAGCAACCGGTCAATACCCAAGCCAACGCCCCCGGTGGGCGGCATCCCGTGTTCGAGGGCACGAAGGAAATCCTCGTCGACCTGCATCGCTTCGTCATCGCCTCGGGCCGCCAATGCAGCCTGCTCTACGAGGCGCTCCCGTTGGATGATCGGGTCCACGAGTTCGGAGTACCCGGTCGCCTGTTCGACCCCTCCCACATAGAGATCCCACTTCTCGACTACCCCGTCCTTCGACCGATGTGCTCGAACCAGCGGTGACGTGTCCATCGGGTAGTCCATGACGAAGGTAGGTCGATCCAAGCCGGGCAGTACGTGGTGCTCGAAGAGTTCCTCGACGAGTTTCCCCGCTACCCAGGTAGGTGCCACGGAGATGCCGGCCGCATCGCACAGCGACACGAGTTCATCTCTCGAGGTCTGCGGTGTTATCACCCTGCCTATGGCACTCGACACGCTTTCGTACAAATCGATGCGATCCCATTCACCGGACAGCTCGATGGTGGTTCCATCCGCACGCGTCACCACCTCACTACCGGTCACGTTGCACGCGGACTGCTGTATCAACTCGCGGGTGATGGTGGCCATGTCCTCGTAGTCGGCGTATGCCTGATAGAACTCCAGCATCGCAAACTCCGGTGAATGGCTCGAGTCCACACCCTCGTTGCGGAAGTTACGGTTGATCTCGAAAACCTTCTCCAAGCCGCCTACCACCGCGCGCTTCAGAAAAAGTTCGGGAGCGATGCGCAAGAACAGATCGATGTCTAGCGCGTTGGAATGAGTGACGAAAGGTCGCGCCGCCGCCCCTCCGTGCTGCGTTTGCAGCATGGGAGTCTCGATCTCGAGGTAGCCGCGAGAGGTCAATTCCTGGCGAAGAGCGGCCACGACATCGACGCGTAGGCGCGCGATTCGAGCGGCTTCCGGTCGAACGATCAGGTCCACGTAACGCTGTCGAACCCGTGCTTCCTCGCTCAGTGGCTTGTGTGCAACAGGAAGTGGGCGTAGTGCCTTGGAAGCCATCCGCCACTCGTCGGCGAGTACGGAGAGTTCTCCGCGCCGGGAGGAGATGACCTCTCCGGACACGAATACCTGGTCACCAAGGTCGACCAGTTCCTTCCAGTTGTCCAGAGCCTCCTCGCCCACCTTGTCGAGTGAAATCATGGCCTGGATTTCCGTGCCGTCTCCAGCCCTGAGGGTGGCGAAACACAACTTGCCGGTGTTGCGCGAGAAGATCACTCGCCCGACGATTCCCACCTGAGCACCCGAGTGCTCGTCGGCCTGCAAGTGACCGTAGGCACTACGCACACTCGCGATGTCATGGCTGATCGGCAACTGCACCGGGTAGGGGTCGATGCCGCGGTCGGTCAACTCCTGGCGCTTCGCGCGCCGAATGCGCATCTGCTCCGGCAGATCGTCTTCGACGTCGGCGCTGTCCACGGTGGGCAAGGCTATTGGATGCACATGCCTGAACCGCTCCACCGGCCGCGCTACTGATCCTGGGGGAGATTCCTCTCGAAGACGAGGCGCAGCCCTGTCAGGGTCAGATGTGGATCGTGATGCGTAATCGTCTCGGACTCCCCGATGACTACCGAAGCCAGTCCGCCCGTGGCGACGACGGCAGTGACCGGACCGATTTCCTCCACGATCCGATCCACCAGCCCGTCAACCTGCCCGGCGAATCCGTAGACGGCACCCGATTGCAGCGCCTCGACGGTGTTCTTGCCGATCGGGGAACGCGGGCGGACGACTTCCACTTTGCGAAGTTGGGCGGCTTTGTTCGCCAGTGCCTCGAGGGAGATATCGATGCCTGGAGCCAGAGCCCCGCCGAGGAACTCGCCCTTGTCGGAGACGACGTCGAGGTTGGTCGACGTTCCGAAGTCCACGACGATGCACGGTCCCCCGAACTGGTGGTGAGCGGCCAGCGTGTTGACGATTCGATCGGCTCCGACCTCCTTCGGGTTGTCAGTGAGGATCGGGACACCGGTCTTGGTCCCCGGTTCGACGATGACGACAGGTATGCCCTCGAAGAACGTGCCCATCATCGGACGCAATTCATGCAGGACGCTCGGCACCGTGCTGCACAACGCCACGCCGGTGACTTCGGGCTGATTGGCGAGGAGTCCCTTGTATGTGAGCGCCATTTCATCGCCGGTAGCGCGGGCATGGGTGGTGATGCGCCACGAATCAAGGAGCGTTGCCCCATCGAACAGACCAAGAACGGTGTTGGTGTTGCCGACATCGACCGTCAACAGCATGGGGACTCCTAGTCGAGAACCATCAGGTCAGCACCGATATCCAGAACAGGTGCGGAGTGGGTGAGCGCACCGACCGCAAGGTAGTCCACACCGGTGGCTGCGACGTCTGCAGCCCGCTCGAGGGTCAGGCCGCCGGAGGCTTCCAAGCGAACGCGTCCGCCAACTCGTCGAACAGCTTCCTCCATGTCGGTGATGGAGAAGTTGTCCAACAGGACCAGGTCAGCACCAGCGCCAACGGCCTCATCGAGTTGCGCGAGGTCGTCGACCTCGATCTCGATGGGCACATCCGGGTACCGTGCGCGTACCGCTGCGAAGGCTTGCGTCACACCCCCCGCCGCCAGGACATGGTTGTCCTTGACCAAGGCGGCATCGGAGAGATTCATCCGATGGTTCGTCCCACCCCCCGCGCGGACTGCGTACTTCTCGACCACTCGCATTCCTGGCGTGGTCTTGCGTGTGTCGCGAACGCGGGCGCCGGTCCCCTGCAGCGCGGAAACCCACATAGAGGTGACCGTGGCGATGCCACTGAGATGACTCAGCAGATTCAGCGCCGGGCGTTCGGCCCGAAGCAGATTGTGCGTATGCGATGTGGCCCTCATGATGCACGTCCCCGCCTCCACGAGAGAGCCGTCCTCGACGTGGAACCGAATCTCCCGGTCCTCTCCGCACACGACGTCGAAGACTGCGGCGGCGATGACCTGGCCGGCGACGACACCGTCCGCCCGGGCGACGAAATCCAACCGCCCACGCTGCTCGGCGGGAACGGTTGCCATCGTCGTGACGTCGACGCCGTCGCCGATGTCCTCCTCGACCGCACGCAGGGCCAAGGATTCGATTTCCAAAGGTGGCAGCCCCGCCTGGGCCAACAGCGCCGCGGTTTGCGGATCGAGTCGATACGTGGGGTACTTCACGAATCCACCTTCGTCTCGGGAACCCAATCGGGAGCACGACGCTCGATACTCAATCGCCCTTCATCGTCCATCGTGGTAACGAGTCGGACTCGCCAGCGTTCCTCCGTGTCGGGGAAGTCTTCCCGCCAATGCGATCCCCGTGTCTCCTCCCGGATCAGTGCGTGTTCGACCAGGACGCGAGCGACTGTCATCACGTTGGTCGCCTCCCAATCCTCGGTGCACGGTTGCCCGCGATGCTGCGGCGAGTTCAAAGTATCGGCGATCCACGACCGCGCGTCGTTCAGGGATTGCGCGCTGCGAAGAACTCCCGCGTCTGCGTCCATGTGCTCCTGGAGTGAACGACGCAACGAATTCGTCACGACGAAATCGTGGACGCTTGCCGCTGGCCAGACCTCGTGTTCCTTCATGGGTCGCATGCTTCGACTGTCTTCTTCGATGGCCGCCGCGATTCGCCGCGCGAAGACGAGCCCCTCGAGCAAGGAGTTGGACGCCAAGCGGTTGGCCCCATGCACCCCCGAACAAGCGACCTCACCGCATGCGTACAACCCCGGGATCGTCGAGCGTCCGTCAAGGTCGGTCAGGACACCGCCTGATGCATAGTGTTGAGCCGGAGCTACCGGTATCAGGTCCGTCACCGGGTCGATTCCGCGTAGTCGACATGACGCCAGGATCGTGGGAAACCGATGGACCCACATGTCGGCTCCGAGTCCGCGCCCGTCCAGCCACACATGCGATGCTCCGGTATCTCGCATTCGACGACGAATCGCCTTGGCCACAACGTCACGCGGGGCGAGATCGGCCATCGGGTGTACACCGAGCATGAAGCGACTGCCGGCATCGTCGACCAGGACGGCACCTTCGCCGCGAACCGCCTCCGAGACCAAAGGCTGCTGCCCTTTCGCCAACGGGCCCAGCCACAGCACCGTCGGGTGGAATTGGACGAACTCCACATCGGCAACTGCCGCACCCGCGCGCAACGCCAGGGCAACACCATCGCCGGTGGAGACGTAGGGATTGGTCGTCTGACCGAAGACCTGGCCGAATCCCCCGGTCGCCAGAACGATGTTGGGCGCCAGCGCCGCTCCGACCCCGTCGCGACGCCCAGGGCCGATGACGTGCAGCGTCACTCCAGCCGCAGCACCCGTTCGATCCTTGATCAGATCCAGGACCAGCGCGTTCTCCACGACCTCGATGCCGGAGTCCGCCGTCACCGCCGCTACCAGCGCTCGTGAGACCTCAGCCCCTGTCGCATCCCCACCTGCGTGCGCAATGCGATTTCGGTGATGACCCCCTTCGCGGGTGAGGGAGATCGAACCCGTCGGATCGGTGTCGAATCGCGCGCCCCAGGCGATCAACTCTCGAACTGCGTCGGGTCCCTCGGTCACGAGTATTCGCACCGCTTCGATATTGCACAGTCCTCCCCCGGCTTCGAGGGTGTCCCGCAGGTGCTCTTCCGGCGAATCATCCTCAGCGAGCGCAGCAGCTATGCCGCCTTGTGCCCAGCGGGTCGAGCCCTCGTCGACTGTCGCCTTGGTGACCAAGAGCACCCGTCGGCCCTGTGCGCGCACCCGCAATGCAGTCGTCAATCCCGCGACGCCGGATCCGATCACGACGACGTCTGCGGATGTCGTCCAACCCGATGTCGGCGCGAGCAGGGACCTGGGAAGGCTCATGTTGCGTCACCACCCAGTACCACGCGGCAATTGTCGATCAGGCGCGTAGCACCTGCATGCACGGCGATCAAGAGACGAGCCTCACCACTCGCGGGTGGCTCACCGAGGTCGCGACCGCGAACCTCCGCGTAATCGATGACCAACCCCGCATCGACCAACGGGGCTGTTGCTGCGGACTTGACTCCTTCGGCGCCGAGGGCGCCAGCAGCAACTCCGGCTTCGAGAGCACGCGGAATGGCTGCCGCTTGTCGACGATCCTGCTCGGACAGATAGACGTTCCGCGAACTTCGCGCCACACCATCTGCTTCTCGAACGGTTTCCACCCCGAGGATGGAGTAGGGAAAGGACAGATCGCGACACATCCGCCGGATGAGTTCGAGTTGCTGATAATCCTTCTCCCCGAAAACTGCAACCTCGGGCGCCACCTGATGCAGCAGTATCGCCACGACGGTCAGCATCCCGGCGAAATGTCCGGGCCTACTCGCCCCCTCCAGTTCCTCCCCCAACTTGCCCGGGTGGACCGTGATCGATGGTTGGCTTCCGTAAACCTGCTCGACAGATGGGACATACAAGATGTCGACGCCTTCAGCCTCGCACGCAGCAATATCGGCATCGATGGTTCGCGGATAAGCGTCGAAATCCTCGTTGGCGCCGAACTGCAGGGGGTTGACGAACACGCTCACCACGACGTCTCCATCGGTGCCGACCCGTTGGCGAGCTTCACGCATCAACTGCCGATGCCCATCGTGGAGCGCTCCCATGGTGGGAACGAACGCTCGGCGGCGATCAGAGGCCTCGGGCATCGTGTCGGTGACGATCACGGTCGACCACCGGTCATGTCGAGTGAAGCTCCCTCGATCGCATGCAGCACGTCGGAGGCTTGGGTGGTGTCGATCACGCCTGATGCCAGGAGGCGGTCGACGGTCAATCTTCCGAGGGAGCGATACGCCTGAGCTGCGAGGGGCGCTCGGCCATCGAACCAGTCCAGGTGGGATCGGACGGTGGATCCATCACCTCGAGTGATGGGACCCGTCTGCCCCTTGTCACCACGCTCGAGTGCAGTCTCCACGCTCGCGCGCACCAACGGCCCCAGGATTCGTGCCGGCGCCTCGGCACCGGAGTCTGCAAGCAGATCAACGGCTTCATTGACCAACGTCATCGCGTAGTTTGCGGCGAAGGTCAACGCAGCGTGGTAACCGTTTCGGGCTTCGTTGGGTATCCACACGGGTTCGGCTCCCAGCTCGATCACCAGTGCCTCGGCAACAGATCGCAGGCCCTCGGGTGCGGTGACTCCGAAGACCGAGCCGGCGAGCCGGTCCAGATCCATGCTGGTGCCCGTCAGAGGCAAAGCAGGGTGCAAAGCCAACGGCACGGCACCCACACGCTCTGCCGGTTCGAGAACCTCGAGTCCATAACGACCGGCGGGATGGACGACGAACTGACCGGGGTGAATCGAGCCCGATGACGTGAGGCGTTCGACTACGTCCGGTAGGACCCCGTCAGGAACGGCGATCAACACCAGATCAGCGCTTCGACCCACCTCGGACTCATCAACGATCGGTACACCCGGCAGTAGCGCCTCGGCTCTCAGACGCGATGTATCCGAGCGGGCACTGATCGCCGTGACGCGATGTCCAGCACGATGCCATGCGGCACCCAACACCGCACCAACACGACCGGAGCCGACGATCGCGATACGCAGTCGAGACGGACCTGCCTCACTCACAAGACGAGAGCCTAGGCCGTGCGGCTAGCGTGCCAACATGTCGCAGGAGGCCGCAGGCACATCGATGCTGCCCTGGGGGAGCGCATGGTGCAGAGCGAACGATCTCTTCTATGGCAGCCACCGTGCCGAGGATCATTTTGCGACCTCTGTGACAGCGGGGAATGAGATCGCGCGCGCTATCGCAGATGTCGTGTCACGTGAGCATGCGCGTCACGGAAACGGTGAGTTCTGCGTGATAGATGCTGGCTCTGGTTCGGGTCGATTACTCCAACAGTTGCGCGCGCTGCTACACCCCGAAATCCATCTGATCGGTGTCGATAGGCGCGAGCGTCCGCAGACACTGGATGCGCATATCGAATGGAGACAGAGCACTATCGACGAGTTCACCGACGAGATAACCGGACACGATGGTCAGATCGATGGATTGGTCATCGCACACGAATTCCTCGACGACTTTCCATGCGACGTGATCGAGCTCGACGATGCGTGCCGACCTCGAGTGGTGCTCGTCGATCCGGTTACAGGGGCAGAGGACCTGGGTCCGCGACTGAGCGATTCGGCTTCCGGGCGATACCTCGATGACGACCGAGCAGCCGTACAGTCCTGGTTGAACACGTGGTGGCCCCCTACTCGACCGGGAGCTCGACGCGAGGTCGGGATTCGTCGTGATCGGGTCTGGCGACGACTCACACGCATCCTGCGCTCGGGCGAAGCGTTGGCGATCGATTACGCCCACGATCGCACCGATCGAGCGGCTGGCATCTGGGACGCCGGCACCCTCAAGGGATTCTCAGCTGGTCGACCCCGCCGAGCAGTACCCGATGGCTCCGTGAACATCACTGCGCACGTAGCGCTCGACTCCCTCGCTCAGCCCGGCAGCCACACCCTTACGCAAGGGCAGGTGCTCGACGGCACGACCTTGGCGTCGTTTCCGCTCGGACTCGGCTCATTCACGTGGCTCTTCCAGCCGATCGGACGATGACGAACGTGCGACGATGACCAGGTGACAGAGCGCCTGATAGCCGCGGTCGGCATGGCGCGATTCCTACCGAAGTCATCCACCGATCACCTCGACCTCGACCTGGGCGACTTCCACCCCAGCGCCCACGGCGGACTGCAACTCGACCTGGAGGTGGATGCCGACGTGGTTGTCGATTGTGCGGTGCGCATCGGACTCATGCACCGCAGTACTGAGAAGTTGTTCGAAGCTCGGGACTATCGACAGATCATGATGCTCGCCAATCGCCATGACTGGCTGTCCGCCGTCTCCTCGGAGATCGGTGTCGCACTCGCCGTTGAGCAGGCCACCGGAATCGTTCCTCCCGATCGGGCGATTTGGTCTCGGATGCTGCTCGCCGAGGCGGGTCGCATCGGGGCCATTTCTCTGTTCGCTGCCGCAGTACGAGCCCCGCACGCGCTATCACTGCGTGAGAGGTGGGCCTCATGGCAGGAGACCGCCACCGGTGGCCGTGTGCATCCGATGATCAATCGCATCGGAGGCCTCGAGCACGCTATTCCGGAGACGGCGTTACGCGAGGCACTGGACATGTGCAAGGAAGCTGAGGAGCACCACCGGCAGTGGGTGGATCACATCGGTGCCACGGCAGATCTTGCGGGGCTGGCGGTACTCGATCCACAGGATGCTCGTGATTTTGCGTGCTCGGGAGCAGTGGGTCAGGCGAGCGGTGTCGATTGGGATATCCGTCGCGACGATCCCTATCTGAACTACGGACTTCTCGATGAGGAGTGGAGCGCGCCCGTGCGTTCCGACGGCGACGCGATGGCTCGACACTTGTCGCTTATCGACCAGATGCTGCTCAGCACACGCATCATCCGACGCTGCGTCCGTGAACTGACCGCGCTGGAGGGGGGGCCGTTCTCCGTTTCGCTGCCCAAGACGCTGAGGACCCCGGAGGGATTGGTCCATGTTCGAACTCAGAACCCCTTGGGCATCGCAGGCTGGCTGTTGGTCTCCGACGGAGCACCGATGCCCGTACGCCTCAAGGCGCGGACCCCGAGTTTCGCCCACTTGCAGGCGATGCAGCGAGCACTGGTCGGCACGCCCATCGCACTTCTGTCAGCAGCGGTCGGGTCCTTCTTCTTCGTCACCGGCGACGCCGACCGGTAATGAACCTACTTCTCGTGCTCGCGGATGTAGGTCGCAAAGCGCGCGCGTAGCAGGGCCTCCGTGCTGGGATCGAGATCTCCCGAACCGAACATCTCACGAACTGCACGCACGGTTTCGATGAAGGTTCCGCCGATGGCACCCAGGTCTCC
The DNA here is from genome assembly GCA_964385255.1 of uncultured Rubrivirga sp. Classification (GTDB taxonomy): domain Bacteria; phylum Actinomycetota; class Actinomycetes; order S36-B12; family S36-B12; genus S36-B12. The sequence continues at coordinate 17,716 of CAYLOH010000019.1, forward strand.
TTGCTCCCCTTCGATCGCCACCATCCCCGGCATGTGGCCGAACAGATCGGTGAAGAAGCCGATGTCCATTCGGTGCTCGGCTACGCGAAAGGCGCGGTGGCGCAACTCATCGAACGGCAGGTCTTCCAGGGCTTGTGCATCGCTCATGGACACAGACCCTAGGTCACCGACCGTCGCCGTCACCGTGCGGCAACAAACACCAGCGCTCGAGACGCCATCCGGCTACCGCGCAAACAGCGGCACCCGTTCCTGCCAGCAGCGCCGCCCACAGCGTCTGCTGCGTTGCGGGGGTGGACAGGCCCGACGCGACAGTGGCGATGGCGATACCCAGATAGAGCCCTGAGATCACGGCTCCCATACGAGTCGCTGCCATGGCGATCGCCGCAACCCGAGCTGCGACGAGTACCGGGAGCGGATCGATACTCGGATGGCGCGCGGGGTCAACACGGGCATTCAGTCGAGGGCGAATCATCGCTCCCCACACGATCAAGGCGATACCCAACAACCACAAAGCCGCACCCGCGAGGACGGGCACCGGCAGCGCCCGCCCCGTCCACCCGTCGACGACCACCGACATTCCCCAGCCCAGTGCAGCACCGATGACGACTAGTGCGGTCAACAAGGGTGCGCTGCTCGGTCTCACCGTTCCTCCACCATGGAAATCTCTTGGCCCTCGAACCCGAGTTCGACGAGCGCTCTCACGGACCCACGAGCGGGGATCTCGGCGTGCGGATCGATCTCCAACCACGGAACCAAGACGAAAGCGCGCTCGTGAGCACGGGGATGAGGAATGGTCAGATCAGCATCATCGATCACCGCGTCGTCAGCGACGATGAGGTCCAGATCCAAAGTGCGAGGTCCCCACCGGACATCACGAATCCTCCCTGCCTCCTCCTCCATCACCTGCAGTCGGCCCAGGACGTCCCGTGGCTGCAGAAAACTGTGCACGATAGCTACCGCGTTGATGAACTCCGGCTGCTCCGGACCACCCACGGGAGCAGTTCTAAACAATGAAGACCGCGCTTCCAGATCGCCCTCAAGGCGCTCGCCGAGTTCGGACAAGGCACGGGCGACGACGTGCTCGGCATCTCCCAGGTTGGCGCCAACGGCGATGACGTATCGCACGGCCTATTCGAAATTCCGTCGGATGCGCACCACCACATCCCCGAAGGGGACGTCGATGGGCGCTGCGGGCTTATGGACGGCCACTTCGATGAATTTCATTGGACCGACGCTCGAACAGGTGTCGGCGATGCGCTGCGCAAGGGTCTCGATCAGTTGACACGGCTCTCCGACAATCACTGCGTGCGCGCGTTGCGCGACCACCGAGTAATCGACAGTTCGGCCGAGGTCATCGTCGAGTTCGACCAGGTCGACGCCCACGACGATATCCACGATGAACTCCTGTCCGTCTCGACGCTCGAAATCCAGAACGCCGTGGAATCCGAAGCCCCGAATACCGGTGATCTCGATCCGATCGGTCATGACACTCCTTCTGAACGTGACATCGCCCCGGCAACCTTGATGGCATCGACGGTGGCCTGAACATCATGCACCCGCAGGCCCCAGACCGAGCTGGCTAGCAGGCCGCTGAGCACCGCCGTCGCAACGTCTCGTCCATCGGGATCGCGCGGTTGCCCCGCGTCATCAGCCAACAGATCCCCGAGGAAGCGTTTACGGGACGCCCCAACGAGTATCGGTAGCCCTAGGGACTGGAATCGGTCCACATGCCTCAACACGTTCCAGTTGTGATCAGACTCCTTGGCGAATCCGATGCCCGGATCGACGATGATTCGAGCGGAGTCGATGCCGGCACCCACCGCTGCAGCGACCTGCGTCTGGACTTCCTCCAGCACCTGACGCGCCGGGTCGCTATAGACCGCCCATTCGTTCATCCGGTCGGAGTGACCCCTCCAGTGCATGATCACGTAAGGGACCTGGAGTTGGGCCACGAGCGGGTGCATGGCTGCGTCGGCGCGACCACCGCTTACGTCGTTCACCAATGTGGCGCCGGCGGCTACCGCCGCCGAGGCCACTTCAGCCCGCATTGTGTCGACACTTACGGTCACGCCCTGGGTGGCGATGTCCTGAATCACCGGGAGAACTCGACGCAGTTCCTCTTCGACGCTGATTCGGTGCGCGCCGGGACGCGTCGATTCACCACCTACGTCGATCACGTCTGCGCCCTGGGAGCGCATGAGATGGGCATGAGCAATCGCCCGATCAAGAGCGTCGAAGCGACCACCGTCGGAAAAGGAATCCGGGGTGACGTTCAGTACCCCCCACACCACGGGCCTACCCGGACCTTGACTCGGGGAGGGAAGCCCGGTCACAACTACTTGCCCAAGATCAAGGACATGGCCTCGGCGCGCGTCGCCGGATGGAGCAATGAGCCACGGACTGCGCTCGTGACGGTCTTGGCGCCTGGCTTGCGAACACCACGGACCGCCATGCACATGTGTTCAGCCTCGATAACCACGATGGCGCCTTGAGGTTCGAGAATTCGCATGAGCGAGTCGGCAACCTGAGTGGTGAGGCGCTCTTGCACCTGCGGCCGGCGGGCGAAGACATCGACGAGGCGGGCGAGTTTCGACAATCCCGTGATCCGGCCCGACTGGTTGGGCAGATAACCGACGTGGGCTACCCCGAAGAAGGGCAGTAGGTGATGCTCGCACATGCTGTAGAGCTCGATGTCCTTGACCAGCACGAGTTCGTCGTGCCCGATGTCGAATGTGGTGGTCAGGACCTCTTCTGCCGTCTTCCGCAACCCACCGAAGATCTCCGCGTAACTGCGTGCGACCCGATCGGGCGTGCTCTTCAACCCATCGCGATCGGGGTTCTCACCAATGGCGACCAATAGATCGCGAATCGCCTTCCTGACAGCCTCGGCGTCGTAGTCACCGGGAGGATCTTCCGTCCCAGACAGCACCGGATCGATACTCATGCGATCGCCTACGTGCCGTCCGGGTCACGCGCTTCGCGAATCGCGGGATCGAGCGCCGCTGCGCGACTGTGACCGTTGGTGGAATTGCCAGGGAAGGGGATCGGACCTCGGGTATCCGGAGCACGTCGCGCGGAGCCAGTCCATGCCGGTCGCGGAGAACGCAACTTCAGTTCGGCGAAGACCTCCTCGATCTCGGCCTTATCCAGGGTTTCCCGTTCGAGCAACGCCAAGACCAGGGCATCCAACACGTCGCGATTCTCGACGAGGACGTCGTACGCCTCCTGGTGCGCCGCCTCGATGAACGTGCGCACCTCCTCGTCAATGGCCGCGGCCACCTCTTCGGAGTAATCACGCGTATGTCCCATGTCGCGGCCGAGGAACACTTCGCCCTGCTGCTGTCCGTACTTGATGGCCCCTAGGCGTTCGGTCATGCCGTATTGCGTGACCATCGCTCGGGCCACCGCCGTGGCCTTCTCAATATCGTTCGAGGCGCCCGTCGTCGGATCATGGAAGATCAACTCTTCGGCTGCGCGACCACCCAGCATGTACGCAAGCTGGTTAAGCATCTCGCTACGAGTAGTGGAGTACTTCTCCTGATCAGGCAACACCATCGTGTAACCAAGGGCGCGCCCGCGCGGCATGATCGTGATCTTGTGCACCGGGTCGTTTCCTGGGAGTGCTGCGGCGACCAGCGCATGGCCCGCCTCGTGGTAGGCGGTGATCGTCTTCTCGTGATCATCCATCACGCGCGTGCGCTTCTGCGGACCGGCGATAACGCGATCGATAGCTTCGTCAAGGGCGGCGTCGTCGATGAACGTCTTGTCCGTTCGCGCGGTGAGCAATGCCGCCTCATTCAGGACGTTGGCGAGATCAGCACCGGTGAACCCGGGGGTGCGCCGCGCAACGGCCATGAGGTCGACGTCTTCAGCTATCGGCTTGCCCTTCGCATGCACCTGCAAGATCGCATAACGGCCGTTCAGGTCGGGGCGTTCCACGGCAATCTGTCGGTCGAATCGTCCCGGGCGCAACAAGGCCGGGTCCAAGATGTCCGGACGGTTGGTGGCGGCGATCAAGATGACTCCACCCGTGGCATCGAAACCATCCATCTCGACGAGCATCTGGTTCAACGTCTGTTCGCGCTCGTCGTGTCCGCCGCCCAGGCCCGCGCCACGATGACGGCCGACGGCGTCGATCTCGTCGATGAACACGATGGCAGGTGCATTGGCTTTCGCCTGCTCGAAGAGATCGCGAACGCGGCTCGCGCCCACGCCCACGAACATCTCCACGAAGTCCGAGCCGGAGATGGAATAGAACGGAACGCCCGCCTCACCCGCAACCGCACGAGCCAGCAGCGTCTTGCCCGTTCCGGGAGGTCCGTAGAGCAGTACGCCCTTGGGGATTTTCGCTCCGACCTTCTGGAAGCGTTCCGAATCCGCGAGGAAGTCCTTGATCTCGCGAAGCTCCTCGACGGCTTCGTCCGCGCCCGCCACATCCTCGAAGGTGGTTTGTGGCATGTCCTTGGTGATGGCTTTCGCCTTGGACTTCCCGAAGTTCATCAGGCGTCCGCCGCCGCCTTGCATCTGGCTGAAGATGAAAACCATCAACAAAATGAGCAGCGCAAACGGAATGAGGGAGATGAACAAGGTGACGAGCAGGTTCTCGCTGGGCACCACCACGTTGTAGCCACCGGGAAGCTGGCCGGCGTCGGTTCGCTCTTGGAGCACGTTCTGCAACTCCACACCCTGACCACTGATGTAGTGGGAACGCACTTCGTCGCCGTTCTTGAGCGTCAACTCCAGGACCTGGTCCCGATCAATCAGGGTGGCGGTGTCCACATTGCCCGACGTGATCTCAGAGACGGCCTCACCGGTATCGATCTCCTCGGGGGCTCCGATGCCCGAAATCAGGCTGGAGCCAACGAGCACCAGGATCACGGCCATGGCGATCCAGAAGATCGGCCCGCGCAACAACCGCTTGACGTTCACCGCATTACGGTAACGGACTTACCCGCAGGCACGCTCCGGTCGGGGTCCGGGGGCAGTCTGCTCTGCGCGAAAACTAGCTGTAAACGTGCGGAGCGAGGGTTCCGATGCAGCGCAGGTTGCGGTAGCGCTGGGCGTAGTCGAGGCCGTAGCCGACCACGAACTCATTGGGGATGTCGAATCCGACGTATTTGGGATCGACCGAGACCTTGACGGCGTCGGGCTTACGTAGCAGCGTGAAGACCTCCACCGAGGCGGGCTTACGCGACGTGAGGTTCTTCAGAAGCCAGGAGAGCGTGAGCCCGGAGTCAAGGATGTCCTCGACGATGAGGACATCGCGGTCAGCTACGTCGGCGTCGAGATCCTTCAAGATCCGGACCACGCCGCTGGAGGTGGTACCCGATCCATAGGACGAGACGGCCATCCAGTCCATGTCGGCGTGGATCGTCAGTGCGCGGGCGAGGTCCGCCATCACCATGACCGCCCCGTTCAGGACTCCAACAAGCAAGGGCGTCCTGCCTGCATAGTCACGATCGATCTGGGCGGCGATGTCCGCGACGCGCTCCAGGATCTGATCTTCCGTCAGCAGAACGTGTGCGAGGTCGTCTTCGACGTGGTCAGGATGCAATCAGGACTCCCGGGATTGAGCGAGCAGGGTCAGCCTTCCACATTCCACGCGGGCGGTGACCTCAGCGGGTAGGGAAACCGGACCTTGGCCCTTCCAGCGCGAGATCGTCGCTTCGACTTGCTGGATATGGTCGAAGGTCAAGTCTTCGTGGACCCCAACCAGCGACTGGTGCATGAGGCGAATGACCCGAGTACGCACGGCCCGTGGCAGTTCGGACAGGGCCGCCGTACTCGCGCTGCAGGACCCCTCCTGACATTCAACGATGCGCTCGACCTCACCGTGCGCCCATGCATCCAGGGCGTCGGCGTCGTCGGCCAGCAACCGGGCCGAGCGTGCGAGGTTGCCCGCGAGGCCGGGACCGAGATCACTCTCCAGGGAGGTCATGCCACGCCTCACCCGGACACGAGCGAACTGGGGATCATGGTTGTGCGGATCGTCCCAGGGAGTGAAGCCCAAAGGCTCGAAGCGCTCCTTCGCCACCTGGTGCACGGTCGTTCGAGGAATCTCCAGGAAAGGCCGATGCCAGGGCGCATCGCACGAGCGCATCGCCGATAGCGAGCGAGCACCCGAGCCGCGTGCCAAGCGAAGCAGCACCGTCTCGGCCTGGTCGTCGAGAGTGTGGGCGAGCAGGATCTGGTCGGAGCCCCGGTGGCGCGCCACCTCGAGAAGCGCCTCTCGACGCGCGGTACGCGCAGCCGCTTCCGGACCACCCTCGGTTCCGACCCGAACGCGGCGGATCTCCACGTCGTCTATTCCGATCGCACGACAGGCGTCCGCGGCCCGCTGGGCGACCTGCGCGGAATCGGCCTGCAAGCCGTGGTCAACGACCACGGCTGTGAGCGTGCCGTCGAGCTGGGGAACAGCCCAGGCTGCGGCATCGGCGAGGGCCAGCGAATCCGGTCCTCCCGAGCAACCGACGATCACCGGACCGGCTTCGATGCAGGCGGTGACAGCGTGCCGCAGTTGCTGCGCTTGCGTCGAGACACTCACGCAGCGATCTCCCGCATGCGGGTGATCCAGACACCCGGATCGCGGACTTCGACGATGCTGGGCAGGTTTCCCGGGGATTCCCAGACTCGGTTGACCATGGCCATGCCGCCTTCGTCCATAACGGCTCGAACGAATGCAGCACCTTCGCGGTACTGCGCCATCTTCGCGTCCATGCCCAGAGCCTTTCGCCACAAGGAATCGGCGCCGCGGGCAGCGCTCTGGCTCGCACGACGACCCTCGAAGCGCTGTCGGATCTGCGCCACGCTCGGCACCACCGATTCCCCGACCGCGTCCATCACCACATCGGCATGACCTTCGAGAACGGACATCAAGCCGGTGATCTCATCGATCACGGCACGCTGCTCAGCGGTCTGGGCAGCAGCGAACAAGTCGGGGGTGCGGCGTTGAACGAGGGCTTCGAGCACCTCCGTGATGATCGCGAAGAGACGATCGCCGAACGCAGACTCATCAAAGGTGGCCAGAGCTTGCGAGATGAGCTCACGGAAATGCGCGCCCAGCCACGGGACCGCACCGAATTGCACCCGATGCGTCTCCTCGTGCAGACAAACCCACAGCCGGAAGTCTCGTTCATTCACTCCGAGCGTTCGCTCGACATCGACGATCGTTGGAGCAACGAGGAGCAGCCGGCCCGGGTCGGCGAGCGCCTCGTACTGACCAAGCACCTTGCCACTCAGCCATCCGAGCGCTGCACCGAGTTGAACGGCCGTCGCACGGGTGCCGACAGCCCGCGCAGCAGCAGAGGCTTCCTCGCTCCGCTCCCGAGCGGCCGGCCACAGCGCGATGATCTCTCCCATCGCCGCCACATTCGAGTCGATCCATTCGCCGCGATCCACGACGACTGCCGGGTGTCCAGGTCCGGCGTCCATACCGGTGATCGCAAGGACGTGTTCGCGTGCGGCTTCCGCGTGATCCCGCAATTGCGAGACCACTTCACGTGCCTCTCCGAGCGCGAGTTCGGGACCGGACGGCGCGAACTGCCGCCCGAGTTTGCGAGCGAGGGACCAGTCGATGGGAGCTGTCATGGGTCGCGTGACTACCGGGGGGCAGGTGCTGCGTCGGCAGCCGGTGGACGACACACCATCGCGACGACGTCGCCCGTGAGGGCCCACGGTCCGGCCGCATAAGGGATGAGGAGCGCGTCGCCTCGGGCGATCTCCTGCCCATGATCACCGAGGGTCAAGACACCGTGACCTTCGGTCGCGATGACGATCGCGAAGCCTGCTCCCACGTGTACTGCCGTGGATGCCGGTGCGAGCCGATGGAGTCGGAAGTAAGGATCTGCTGATGCGGGCAGCGCTGTGACGAGGCCCTCGGCTTCGATGATCTCGCGAGGGAGCACCAGGCTGTCCAGATCGGAATCGGAGATCGCACTCGTGTCCACGGCTTGCAACGCGATGTCGAAGCCCAAATCGAGGTGGCCGTCCTTGAACCCGTCGACGGCGAATCCCTCCCATTCCAGGAGGATCGACAAGTCCGTGGGCTCTTGCAGTTCCAGGACGAACACGCCTTCTTGCACGGTGTGCGGAAGCCCAGCCGGGACGAGCATCGCATCTCCCGGACGCACTTCGCGCGTGCGCAGAGCCGAGAGCAACGCCTCGCTATCGCGATCCATCACCCACGAGCGAACCTCGTTCACGGACATCTCTTGAGCGAACCCGACCCCCACCCGCGCTCCTTCCGGCGCATCGAGGACGTACCACGCCTCGGTCTTGCCGTGGGCGAGTCCTAGGTGAGTGCGTGAGAAGTTCCGAGTCGGGTGCAGGTGCACCGGCAGTCGCTGGTTGAGGTCGAGCAGTTTGACCAGCAGTTCGGTGCTCGAGCCATAACGATCGACGTGCTCGGGCCCGAGCCACGCGTTCGGGTCGGCGCTGATCGCTTCGGCCAAGTACTCACCATCGGGCAGCACCGTCAGACCTGCGGGCGCTTGGCCGAAACGTGCGGTAGCGGAGCCGATCCACTCCTCCGGCCTGCGCGGACCGCCGGGGCCATGTCGCAGCGCGCCGATGCGGTCACCGCCGAGGTAGAAGTGGTCGAACTGGTTGACCGGCAGGACGATCGGGAAACCAAGGTTCACGAACGGCACCCACATTCTGCGAGACGGCTGGCGATACGGTCCATTGTGTCCCTGGCTCGCGATTGGGACTTCACATTGTTCCCCATGACGACGAACACCAGTGGGCGTCCATCATCGTCGAGCACCGTTCCCGCGAGTGAGCCGACACCGGTCAATGTTCCGGTCTTGGCGCGCACCACGCCGCGCCCAGCCGATGTGGCCCTGGTCGCGAAGCGATCAGCAAGCGTGCCCGTCACCCCGGCAACGGCGAGACCTTGCACGAGAGGACCCCAACGCTCCCCGCGAACCACGTCGACGAGAACCTCGCCGATGACCGTCGGCGCGACGGCGTTCCTACCCGATAGGCCGCTGGCATCGACCAGGGTCATGGAGGAGGTGTCGATTCCCGCTTGCGTGAGGATCTGGGTAGTTGCCTGAGCACCCCCGGCGAAGGAACCGTCATCGAGCACCTCCTTGCCAACCAGGTGCCCCAGGGATTCGGCGACATCGTTGTCTGAATCCGTGAGCATCGATTGGACGATCTCCATGATCGTCGCCGACTCCACGCGCGCCACCTCACTCGCATTCGCGGGGGTGACCCCACGGGAGATTCGATTCACCTGCACACCGCGCTTCTCCAACAAGGTCGCGAAGACCTCTGCTGCCTTTTGCGCGGGATCGTTGACCCGTGCCCGCGACGACGGCGTTCGACGGCCTTGATCGACCATCAAGGCCGTGACTGGAGCAACCACACCGGCTGCAGGGAATCCGCGGGGCCATCCCGGCCCGAGTAGTCGGCCGGAGAAGAGCGAATCGTCGAAGACGACGTCCACCCGGTTTCGAGTTCCCAGGGACGTGGCGGTGTCGCGTGCGAGGCGACGAAGTGACGCCGGACCCTGGTTCAGCGAATCCGTCGTGAGTGCTCGGCGCAAAGTCGCGTCCCCCCCACCGATCAGGTAGACGGTGGTGTCCACTCGAGCGGTTCGTGTCGCAAGCCGGGTGTTGGGACCCAGGGCCTGCAATGCCGCAGCGGCCGTGAGGATCTTCGCGGTCGAGGCAGGGATAAGCGCTCGGTCGGCTTGCTTGTCGAACAGGATTTGTTCGCTGCCCGGGTCGAGGACGATCACTGCCGAGCGGCGTAACGCATCCGACGTTGCGAGCCGATTGATCTGCTGGCGTACGCCCGCGGGCGTGGGTGCCGTTCCGCTTTGCGCGGTGACAGGTGTCCAGGATGGAGTGCTGGTGGATGGCGCGGGGAGGGAATCCGCGGCGTTCGCCGATTGTGCCGACGCTAGGGCCACGATCGCGACGAGCACCACCGCCGTGATACGCCTATCGCGCACTGCCGCTCCCTTGACCGCTCACCCATCGACCGAACCGTGCTCACGGTTACCCTACGCAGGGGAGTGCGCGCCCCATCCAACTTTCGCTTGACATCAGGAACGGACAGCTATGGAGCCACTCGAATTCGACGTCACGATCGAGATCCCCGCCGGTAGCCGCAATAAGTACGAAATGGATCACAAAACCGGACGTATCCGACTCGATCGAATGCTGTTCACCTCCACGCGCTACCCGCACGACTACGGCTACATAGACGACACCTTGGGGCTGGACGGCGACCCTCTCGACGCGCTCGTCTTGGTACAAGAGCCCACGTTTCCCGGGGTCCTCATCCGCTGTCGCGCAGTCGGGATGTTCCGCATGACGGACGAGGCAGGTGGTGACGACAAGGTGCTCTGCGTTCCCGCCGGCGACCCACGCGTGGAACACCTTCGCGACATCCACCACGTCGCTGAGTTCGACCGGCTGGAGATCCAGCACTTCTTCGAGGTCTACAAGGACCTAGAGCCCGGGAAATCCGTTGAGGGGGCCACGTGGGTCGGTCGCGCCGAAGCCGAGAAGGAGATCCAGGAATCGTGGGCAAGACACCAACGGACCCACGCCTGAACTGACGAAGGTCCCGCCAAGTCCCACACTTCGGCCCTGCCCAGCGGCCACCGTGTCCGCATACCGTGGGGGGTATGAAGAGATTACTGATTCTGGGTGGTGGAACGGCCGGGACGATGGCGGCCAACAGGCTCCACAAGGAACTTGACAAGCGGCAGTGGCAGATCACGGTCATCGACGCCGACGACGATCACCGCTACCAGCCTGGCTATCTGTTCATGCCCTTCGGTACCTACAAGCCTTCACAGGTAACCAAGTCGCGCCGCGCAACACTGAACGCCGGTGTGGATCTGCAATACGGCGAGATTGACGTGGTGCGCCCCGAGGAGCAGGTTGTCGCACTCACCAACGGACGCGAGTTCGGCTACGACATGCTCATCATCGCCACGGGAGTGAGCCCACGACCAGATCAGACCGACGGCATGCTTGGGCCGGAGTGGAGGAACTCCGTTCACGAGTTCTACAGCTACGACGGTTCGGTCGCACTGGCGAAGAAGCTCGAGACATGGCCCGGTGGACGCCTCGTGGTCAACATCGTCGACATGCCGATCAAGTGCCCCGTCGCTCCGTTGGAGTTTGCATTCTTGGCTGACGACTTCTTCAAGAGCAAGGGCATGCGCGACAAGGTCGAGATGACCTACGTGACGCCACTGCCTGGGGCATTCACCAAGCCGATCGCCGCAGAGGCCTTCGGCACAGCACTCGATGACAAGGGCATCGCGGTCGAGTCGGACTTCATGCTGATGGAGATCGATAACGACAAGAAGGCGCTCGTCTCCTATGACGAGCGCGAAGTGCCCTTTGATCTATTGGTCACGGTCCCGCTGAATATGGGTCAGGACTTCGTTGGGCGCTCTGGTTTGGGCGATGAACTCAATCTGGTGCCCGTCGACAAATTCACGCAGGTCTCGACGCAGTTCGACACCATCTTCGCTCTCGGTGACGCGAACAACATCCCCGCATCCAAAGCCGGATCGGTAGCGCACTTCGAGATCGACATCTTGGTAGAGAACTTCCTGCAACACATCGCAGGCAAGGAGATGTCTCACAAGTTCGACGGTCATGCCAACTGCTTCATCGAGACTGGTGGCGGGAAGGCCATGCTCATTGACTTCAACTACGACTACGAGCCCCTGCCTGGGAAGTTTCCCTACGCCGGCGTGGGCCCCATGAATCTGTTGAAGGAGAGCCGGATCAACCACCTCGGCAAACTCGCGTTCCGCTGGATCTACTGGAACGTGCTGATGCCCGGGCGATCGATGCCGATGCCAGCGCTCATGTCCCTCAAGGGCAAGCGAATCGATCTACTGGAAAACGAACAAGAGAAGGAACCGGCGCTTTCGGCCTAGGAAGCGCCCGCCAGGCACACGTGAGGAGTTGATTGCCATGGCAACCACCGTTATCAACGGTAAGGAGGTCGTCGTCGACGACGAGGGCTTCATGATGCAGTACGACCAATGGGACGAGGACATCGCCGCAGCGTTGGCTGCAGCTATCGATGTCGACATGACCGACGAGCACTGGAAGGTCATTCGATTCCTACGCGAGGACTTCAAGGCCAAGGGTGAGACCCCCACCATCCGTCGCGTTTCCACCGCTGGCGGCGTGGACACAAAGCGGCTGTTCCAACTGTTCCCCAAGAAGCCGGCCAAGAAGATGTCCTACATCGCGGGGCTCCCCAAGCCGCACGGCTGCGTTTAGGAGGCGAGCGAGATGACTGCAACAGCAGAGATGATCATTCCCTCCTTCGACGATGAGAAGGAGACAGATCGCACGCTGGCCATCATCTGCTCGAAGGGCAGCCTGGATATGGCCTACCCCGGGCTCATACTGGGCAATGCGGCGCTCGGTGAAGGTGTGGACGTGCACCTGTTCTTCACCTTCTGGGGCTTCGACATCATCACCAAGGGGCGGATGGAGCACCTGAAGTTCTCCCCCGTCGGAAACCCTGCAGCCCACATGCCCGCCGCGCTGGCTCCGCTACCGGGCATGACGAAGATGGCAACCCACATGATGAACAAGTCGCTCAACGAGTTGGACATTCCCCCGGTGCCGGAGTTCCTCGAGCTCATCAAGGCATCTGGAGCCAAGATCTGGGCGTGCCAACTCAGCGCGGACATGTACCACCTCGATGAGTCCGATCTGTTCGATGGTCTGGATGGAATCATCAACGCGACGGACTTCATCGAACTGACAGAGGGAGCGCAGCTGCTCTTCATTTGACCCATCCGATAGGTCGCTCGGATGGGTACCTCTCGAACGTGCTTGCGAAAAGTAGGGCCGGTCCCCCTGGGCGCCGGCCCTACGCCCTACTCGGAACCGTCGGCCGGTGTTGGTTGGTCGGGAAGCTCGGATTCCAGATCCACGTCGTCCTCGACCGCGTCCAACTGAACGCGCAATGCCGGCAATGCCTGGATTCGGATCGGCTCCGGCAGTGGAGTCAAGCCGACCGTGCTCAAGGTTCCCTGTCCGGCCAAGCGCAGGAAGAACTGCGCCGTGGACTTCGGTAGCGGATTGTCTGGGGCATCGCAGGCCATGACGGAGGAGATCGCGATCACCGGCCAACCAACGACCGGTGCTCCCTCATCAAGTACCACCTTCGCTGACGCCTGGTCGAATTGACCCTCGATCGGCACCCCACCCACCGCGTGCGTGGCGAAAATGCGACCTTGCTCGTCGGTGGTCAATTCGGTCGCAGCGATACCGACCTTCGGCAGATCGACGTTCAAAATGCTGATCTGCTCACCCTCAGCTGGCAGATCAGCCAGCGGCAGCACGTTCAGGTTGGCGTAGGCAGCGGGCATGACGGCGACGGTCCCCTCGCCGGGGAAAGCTTCAAGGGGTACATCGGCATCGAGGTCGACTTCAATCTCCTCCAGAGGAACTTCTTCCTCCAGTGAATCCACATCGATCTCCTCGTCCATCGCGAAGGGATCCTCACCACCCATGCCTGTCATCTCGGCGATGATGTCGTCGTAGGAGGCGAGGGCCTTGCCGGCGGACAACGTCGAAACGGTGCCTTGCGTCCAGGTTTCCGGTGTTTGCTGGCTCAACCAGGCGGTCATCGCCTCGACTGCTCCCGACGGGCGATCGAGCCGAAGCAGGCTGACCGGGAGGTCGGGGATATCGAAGCCGGAGTTCGGCTCGGTGATCAACGGATCGGTCCAACTGGTGATACTGCCGTCCAACAGCCCAGCGACAGCCTCCGGAGTGAGTAGGAGACCATCGAGCCCGACGATGTTGACGACCATGCCGATCGGAGTTCCCAGAACCGGCGTGGTCAGTACGTCACCCGAGCACGTCTGCGTCATCGCATCCAAGTCCGCGGCGGTGGCCGGGTGATCCAGGATCCGCACTTGGACACCCGGGGTGTCTTCCGGAACGACAACCATGCTCTGGTCCGGACACAGGCCCAACAGCGAGACGTTGATCTGATCGATCGCCTGAGTGAACTCCACTGGGGCGGCGACCTCTTGCGCCCCCGGCACACACGTGATCGTCCGCTCGAGGCG
>CAYLOH010000020.1:0-30190 GCA_964385255.1 uncultured Rubrivirga sp.
GTCAGGTTGCGTTGAAGTACTTCGCCTCGGGGTGGTGGACGATGATGGCGCTGGTGGACTGCTCCGGGTGCAACTGGAATTCCTCACTCAACTCCACCCCGATGCGCCCTGGTTCCAGTAGTTCCATCAGTCCCACCTGCAGTTCCAAGTCGGGACAGGCGGGGTAACCGAAGGAATAGCGCGAACCGCGGTAGCCCTGCTTGGCGATCAGCGTGTCCATGTCGGCGACGTCTTCGAACTCATATCCCCATTCCTGACGGATCCGCGCGTGCCAGTACTCGGCCAGTGCTTCGGTCAACTGCACGCTGAGCCCGTGAAGTTCGAGGTAGTCGCGATAGGAGTCCGTTTCAAACAGGCGACCCGTGGCTTCCGATGCCGCTTGCCCCATCGTCACAACGTGGAACGCAACCACGTCGAAGTCGTCCGGATCGCTCGTGCCCGGGTGCGGTTTGTAGAAGTCGGCAATACACAGGCGGCGATCGCGCCGTTGGCGCGGGAAGGGGAAGCGCATCCGATCCTGACCGACATTCGGTCCCTCGTGCCAGACGACCACGAGGTCGTTGCCGTCGGCGTAGCAGGGAAAGTAACCGTAGACGACTGCTGGCTCGATCATCGATTCGGTCTTGATCCGGTCGAGCCACGTGCGCAATCGCGGTCGGCCCTCGGATTCGACCAGTTGCGCGTAGTCCGGTCCATCACCGCGGCTGGACTTCAAGCCCCATTGGCCCATGAACAGGGCACGCTCGTCGATGTAGGGGGAGTAGTCGGCGAGGGCGATGCCTCGCACAACGCGTGATCCCCAGAAGGGGACCGGCGGAACGGGTACGTCCGCGGCCACGTCCGAACGGGTGTCGTCCGCCGGAGGCTGGTCGGATTCCGAACGTGCCTGCGTCGTGACCCTGCGTTTGCGCAACTCGGGTAGGGACGCCCCGTCCTCGCCGCGCTTGACCGCCATGAACGCGTCCATCAAGCGCAGGCCTTCGAATGCATCCTTCGCGTAGCGGACGTGTCCGTCGTAGATCTCCGCGAGATCGTTCTCCACGTATGCCCGGGTCAGTGCGGCACCACCGAGGATTACGGGGAAGCGCTCGGCGATTCCGCGTGCATTCATCTCCTCGAGGTTCTCCTTCATGATCACCGTGCTCTTGACCAGGAGGCCACTCATACCGACGACGTCGGCGCTGGCTTCCTCGGCCGCCGCGATGATGGCGTTGACCGGCTGCTTGATGCCGATGTTGACCACCGTGTAGCCGTTATTGGTCAAGATGATGTCGACGAGGTTCTTGCCGATGTCGTGGACGTCGCCCTTGACTGTGGCGAGCACGATCGTGCCCTTGCCACTTTCGTCCATCTTCTCCATATGCGGTTCCAGGTGGGCCACCGCGAGCTTCATGACCTCGGCGCTTTGCAGGACGAAGGGCAACTGCATCTCACCGGAAGCGAAAAGATCCCCGACGACCTTCATTCCGGCAAGGAGGTGGTCATTGATGATGTCGAGTGCGGGCTTGTCGAGGAGAGCCTCGTCGAGATCGCGCGTCAGGCCCGACCTCTCACCGTCGATGATGTACCGCTCGAGGCGATCGAATAGCGGCATCGCGGCGAGCGCCTCAGCCTTGCTCGCTCGCATGTTGGTCACTTCGACGCCTTCGAACAGTTCCAGGAATCTTTGCAGCGGGTCATAGGTGACGTTGCCCTCGACGTCGAACTGACGTCGGTCGTACACCAGGTCCAAGGCGACGGTGCGCTGCTCCTCGTCGATGCTCGCCATCGGGAGGATCTTGGACGCGTGAACGATCGCCGAACTCAATCCGGCATTGACCGCTTCGTGCAAGAAGACGGAGTTCAGAACCTGTCGGGCCGCTGGGTTGAGACCGAAGGAAACGTTGGAAACGCCGAGGGTCGTCTGGACTCCCGGGTATCGGGTGGTTATGTCGCGTATCGCCTCGATGGTCTCGATGGCGTCCTTGCGCGTTTCCTCTTGGCCGGTAGCGATCGGGAAGGTGAGTGCGTCCACGAAAATGTCTTCGACCGACATGCCCCATTCCTCGGTGAGCTGGTCGATCAGGCGCGAAGCGACACGGACCTTCCAGTCCCGCGTGCGCGCTTGACCCTCCTCGTCGATGGTCAGAGCCACCACTCCGGCTCCGTGTTCCATCACCATGGGCATGATGCGACGCATGCGGGAATCCGGGCCGTCGCCGTCTTCGTAGTTCACCGAGTTGATCAGCGCCCGGCCGCCGAGTTGTTCGAGGCCGGCTTGGAGAACTGCGGGTTCCGTCGAATCCAAGACGATGGGCAGCGTGGAGGCCGTGGCGAGGCGCCCGGCGAGTTCCCTCATGTCCGCTACGCCATCGCGTCCCACGTAGTCCACGCACAGGTCGAGTAGGTGGGCGCCGTCGCTGATCTGGTCCCGAGCGATCTCCAGGCAGTCCTCCCAGCGCTCGTCGAGCATCGCATCACGGAAGGCCTTGGAGCCGTTGGCATTCGTCCGCTCTCCGATGGACAGGTACGTCGTGTCCTGTCGGAAGGGGACGGCTTGGTAGAGGGACGCCGCACCCGCTTCGTGGCGTGGCGTCCGTTCGACGATCGCACGACCAGACACGCGCTCCACCACAGCGCGCAGATGTTCGGGTGTGGTGCCGCAACAGCCGCCGACCAATGACAGTCCGTACTCACGCGTGAACGTCTCGTGGGCATCGGCCAATTCGCTCGGGGACAGGGGATAGTGCGCCCCGTTCGCGGTCAGTACGGGTAGCCCGGCGTTCGGCATGCAGGAAATAGCCAGCGAGGTCGACTTGCTCAGGGTGCGCAGGTGCTCGCTCATCTCGGTCGGACCCGTGGCGCAGTTCAGCCCGATCACGTCGATGCCGAGCGGCTCGAGAGCCGTCAATGCCGCACCGATCTCCGACCCGAGCAGCAAGGTTCCCGTCGTCTCGACGGTCACCTGGGCGATCACCGGAAGGTCGACCCCCGCCTGCGTCAGTGCCCGGCGGGCACCGATCAGTGCGGCCTTTGCCTGGAGCAGGTCCTGGGCCGTTTCGATCAAGATGGCATCGACGCCACCGTCGATCATGCCGCTGACCTGCTCGAAGTACGCGTCCCGAAGCACCGCGAAAGGGGCGTGCCCGAGGGTAGGCAACTTGGTGCCCGGGCCCACGGACCCTAGAACCCAACGGGGGGAATCCGGACCCGAGTACTCGTCGGCCACGTCGCGCGCGATTCGGGCACCCGCGTAGGCCAACTCCCGTACTCGTTCCGGGATGCCGTACTCGATGAGGTTTCCGTAGTTGGCACCGAACGTGTTGGTCTCCACGCAGTCCACGCCCACATCGAAGAAAGCCCGATGCACATTCGCGACGACGTCCGCACGCGTGACATTCAGGATCTCGTTGCACCCCTCGTGGCCGTCGAAGTCGTCGAGGGTGAGTTCCACTTCCTGGAGCATGGTTCCCATGGCACCGTCGGCCACGACGACCCTGGATCCGATCGCTTCGCGCAACGCGGTGGCTCGGACTAGGCGCTCATCATGTGGAACCGCAGATTCGAGGTCAGATGGCGACATGGTGACGCAATCCTACGTTCCAGGCGGCGGTTGGCCGGCGAGTTATCAGCCCTGAGGTCGTGGTGAGGCGCGCCGAGGGCCAGGAAGTGGGATCGTGACCGGAATTTACGTAGTGTTCGGCTCGTGACCGGGGGAGCTGGATCGAACCACCATGTGGAATTCCTGCGCAGGTCGCCGGCCGTGTCGTTCGAACTCTTCCCGCCGAAGTCGGACGCGGGCGAGGCCGGTCTGTGGGAGACGGTCGAGGCGCTCGAACCACTCGCGCCGGACTTCGTTTCGGTGACCTACGGCGCTGGAGGTTCGACGCAGCATCGAACCTTGCGCATCGCATCGCAGATTGCCACCCGAACCACCATCCCGGTTATCGGTCACCTGACCTGCGTGGGTGCGACCCGCGACGAACTCGTCGACGTGATCCGTGAGTACGGACGAGTGGGGGTCACGGCGATCCTCGCCCTGCGAGGAGACCCTCCCGAGGGAGTGGGGGCGCCTTGGCGTTCGCACCCCGGAGGCCTGAACCATGCCGACGAGTTGGTGTCCTTGATCCGTGAGGTCGGGGATTTCGCCGTCGGTGTCGCAGCCTTCCCCGAGGTGCACCCGGAATCGGACAGCCTGGATGAGGACGCACGGGTGCTGGCGGCGAAACAGGACGCGGGTGCGTCCTTCGCGATCACCCAACTGTTCTTCCGCGCAAGCGACTACTTCCGATTGGTGGAGCGGGCTCGCGAACACGGCTGCTCGATGCCCATCATCCCGGGCATCATGCCGGTTACGAATGTCGCGCAGATCGAAAGATTCGCCCAGATCTCCGGCGCGGAGTTCCCGGTATCGCTCGCGGCACGTTTCCATGAGGTGGCAGATGACCCGCAAGCCGTGCACGATCTCGGCGTGGAAGTCGCGACGGACTTGTGTCGTGAGCTTCTCGATGGCGGCGCCCCGGGCTTGCACTTCTACACGTTGAATCGATCGACATCGACGATCGAGATCCACGCGGCGCTCGGACTCGGCGCCGTGACGGGTGACGCCGGCGAGCGAAGGGTGTCTAGGCCAGACGCCGGATGAAGGCGGAGCTTTGGTCGACGATCGTCTGCGCGTCGTGATCCAAAGTCGCAACGTGGTAGGAGTCGGGGAGTACCACTTCCTCGGTGTCGATCGAAGCGACGTGCGTGAGGATCCACTCGGCGTTGGACGCCTCCACCACGTTGTCCTGGGCGCTGCGGAAGAGCAGCAAAGGCTGACGAACGAGTGCTATGTCGTCGCGTACCCGTGACCACATGGTCATCATCGAATGTGCCGCCTTCAGTGGTGTTCGGTCGTAGGCGACTTCGTCCATGCCCGGCTTCGCGATGTCGTTGCTGATGCCGGGGAACGATCCGACGAGATGCTTGACGATCGGTAGCAGGTGTCGATCCTTACGCTCGGTATGGACAGCCGGGTTCACCAGCACTATCCCGGCGATGTCGTCGCCATGACGTTCCGCCAGTCGAAGGGTGAGCGCTCCTCCCATCGAAAGACCGCAGACGAAGATCCGAGAACAGCGACCTTGCAGATCGCGCAGGTTGCGCTCGGCTTCGGAGTACCAGTCCTCCCATGTGGTGATGTTCATGTCCTGCCAGCGCGTTCCGTGACCGGGTAGGCGTGGTACCCGAACGGTCCAACCGTGGGCGGCCAATGCCTCACCCCAGGGCCGCATCGACGCGGGTGATCCGGTGAAGCCATGGAGGAGGAGAACCCCGATGGGTCCGTCACCGTCGAAAGACCACGCGTGTGCTCCGGGTCGAATGGGCATGTGGCCTCCTCGGGGGCGTCTGGCGCACTAGTGTGCCACCTGCAATGGCAGCGAACACTGCTTCGACGGCGGGCACCGGTTCCCACGATGGACCAGGCGCGCTCTATTGGTTCTTGAAGCACTTCATCATCGGGCCGTGGCTGCGTGTGCTCTTCCGGCCGTGGGTGGAAGGTGCGGAGCATCTTCCCACCGAGGGACCGGCGATCCTGGCCAGCAACCATCTGTCCTTTTCGGACTCGTTCTTCCTACCCCTGGTCTCGCCGCGACCGATCACCTTCCTGGCGAAGAGTGACTACTTCACAGGCCGCGGCCTGAAGGGGTGGTTCTCGCGGATGTTCTTCACCGGTGTAGGCCAGGTGCCCGTCGACCGTTCCGGCGGGCGCGCATCTGAGGCGGCCATCCTCACGGGAGAACGCATCTTGAAGTCCGGGCGCCTTCTGGGCATCTACCCCGAAGGCACGCGTTCGCCGAATGGAACCATGTATCGCGGAAAGACCGGGCTCGCGCGCATGGCACTGGAAGCGAGGGTGCCGATCATCCCGGTCGCCATGATCAACACGTACGAGATTCAGCCGCCTGGCACGGTACGTCCGCGTCTTCGTCGCGTGGGTGTCAGGTTCGGGGAACCCTTGGACTTCTCCCGCTATGAAGGCCTCGAAGACGACCGCTTCGTGTTGCGTTCGGTGACCGACGAGGTCATGTACGCGCTCATGTCCCTCTCCGGTCAGGAATACGTCGACATGTATGCCTCGCGGGCCAAGGAACTGATCGCGGAGGGTGCACCCGCGGACGCGAGTGCGCTCGTCAAGAACTAACCGATCCAGTTCTTGCTGCGCTCCACTGCCTGACGCCAACGGGTGTACGCCCCGTCGTCCCGCGAGTTGGGCGAGAACACCCCGGAGGAACGTCGGGTGTCGCGTAGTTGATCCACGCCCGACCAGATACCCACTCCCATACCGGCGAGGAATGCCGCTCCCAAGCCTGTGGTCTGCAACTCGGCGGATCGATCCACCGGCAACTGCAGTTGGTCGGCTTGGATCTGACACAGCAGATCGTTCGCTGCGGCGCCGCCGTCGATGGCCAGTGTGTCCAGTTCGATACCGCCTTCGGTTGCCATCAGTTGCACGACGTCGCGGACCTCGAAGGCGATGGCCTCGAGGGTCGCGCGCGCCAGGTGGGCGTCGGTGGTCCCACGAGTTATGCCGATGATCAATCCACGGGCGTTCGGATCCCAGTCGGGGGCACCCAAGCCGGTCAGAGCGGGGACGAACACCAGACCTGCGGAGTCGGGAACGCTTCGCGCGAGCGTCTCGACGTCCGGCGCGGAATCGATGATGCCCAGTCCGTCGCGCAACCACTGGACCGCTGAGCCAGTGACGAAGATCGCTCCTTCGAGTGCGTAGTCGATCCGGCCGTCGGGATGTTGGAGGGCGATGGTGGTCAACAGTCCCTGGTGACTGGCGATCGGGGTGTTGCCGGTATGGACGAGCAGGAACGATCCGGTTCCGTATGTGCACTTGGCTGCGCCGGCACCGAATCCCGCCTGCCCGGCGAGTGCGGCCTGCTGATCTCCCGCTATCCCTGCGATCGGAACCTCCAGACCGCAGAAGACCTTCGGATCGGTCATCGCGACGGTTCCGTAGGACGGCACGACGGTCGGCAGTGCCTGCTCGGGAATTCCGAACAACTCGCATAGGCGACTGCTCCACATGCCGTCGTGGATGTCGAACACAAGGGTGCGCGAGGCATTGGTCGCGTCCGTGATGTGCTCGAGACCTCGTGTCATCCGTGCGATGAGGTAGGAGTCGACAGTTCCAAGCGCCACGCGTCCTTGTTCCACCTGCGCCCAGACGTTCGGCTCGTGATGGCGAATCCACATCGCTTTGGTCGCGCTGAAATACGGATCCAGTCGAAGTCCGGTCCGCTCGGAAACGAACGGTTCGTGACCGGCCTCGCGTAACGACTGGCAGATGCCGGCGGTTCTGCGGTCTTGCCACACGATCGCTCGTCGGGCGGCACCCATGGTTTCGCGGTCCCACAGGCACAAGGTCTCGCGCTGGTTCGTGATGCCCACCGCCGCGATGCTCGATCGATCCACCTGGGAGAGAGCTTCCTCGGTCGCGGCCAGCGTGGCCGACCACATCTCACCGAGATCGTGCTCCACCCGGCCGTCCGCGGGGAAATGCTGCGTGAACTCCCGGTACCCGAGGGCGACGACCTCGGCACGCGGATTCACGACCAATGCGGTGATGCCCGTGGTGCCGGCGTCGATGGCGAGTATCGACGAGGTGGAATGCACGGTCATGACCCTAACCGCGACATGTGCCCGACGCGGAGGATGTGTTTGGAGCCTGGGTTCGGCTAGGTTTACCCATGACAGCGGTTACACCCGGCGACTACCGGAGGGAACGTCCATGCGTGTTGGAGTGCTCACTGGCGGCGGAGACTGCCCTGGACTGAACGCGGTCATCCGCGCCGTCGTTCGCCGGGGAGTCAGCGAGTACGGCTTCGAATTCACCGGCTTTCGCGATGGCTGGAAGGGGCCCTTGGACGGGCTGACCATGGACCTGGGCATCCCCCAGGTGCGCGGAATCCTGCCGCGCGGCGGCACCATCCTCGGTTCCTCGCGTACCAACCCGCTGAAGGTCGAGGGAGGCATCGAGCGCATCAAGGACAACATGAAGCAGTTGGGCGTCGATGCCCTCGTTGCCATCGGTGGGGAGGACACACTGGGTGTGGCGACCGCACTGACCGACGCTGGGCTGCCCGCCGTCGGGGTTCCCAAAACCATCGACAACGATCTCAGCGCCACGGACTACACGTTCGGCTTCGACACCGCGGTCACCGTCGCGACGGAAGCGATCGATCGACTCCACACGACCGCTGAATCGCACCACCGGATCTTGATCTGCGAAGTCATGGGTCGGCACGCCGGGTGGATCGCGCTGCACTCGGGGATGGCCGGTGGAGCGAACGTGATCTTGATTCCCGAGGTGCCCTTCGACCTCGATCAGGTGATCGAGTGGGTGGAGTCGCGATTCCGCTCGCACTACGCACCCATCATCTGTGTGGCCGAGGGTGCATTGCCGAAGGACGGTGACTTGATCACGAAGGACGCTTCGCTCGACGCCTTCGGACATGTCAAGTTGTCGGGGATCGGCGAGTGGTTGGCCGGGCAGATCGAGGACCGCACGGGCAAGGAAGCTCGCACCACGGTGCTCGGGCACATCCAGCGCGGAGGCACTCCGACCGCCTTCGATCGGGTACTCGCGACTCGATTCGGCTTGAACGCCATCGAGGCCGTCAAGGATCAGGCGTGGGGGACCATGGTCGCCCTGCACGGAACCGACATCGTCCGGGTTCCCCTGCAGGCGGCAACCGGGACCTTGAAGACCGTGCCGAAGGAGCGGTACGAGGAGGCCATGGCCTTCTTCGGGTGAGGGGCACCTACCCTTTCTTCCGTGAACGAAATCACCTGGCCCGATCTTCCGGCTGCTCAGCAACCTCCGTGGGTGGACCAAGCCGAGGTCGATCGCGCCGTCGCGCACTTGCGGCTGATGCCGCCACTGGTCTTTGCCGGTGAAGCCGACCAGCTGACCGAGAGGTTGGCGCAGGCGTCGAGGGGTGAGGCATTCGTCCTCACCGGCGGTGATTGTGCGGAGACATTCGAAGCGAACACTGCCGACTCAATTCGGGCACGGTTGAAGACCGTTCTGCAGATGTCGGTGGTCCTCACCTACGCAGCATCCTTGCCGGTGGTGAAGATGGGCCGCCTTGCCGGCCAGTACTTCAAGCCGCGGAGTAAGACCATCGAGGTGCGTGACGGGGTCGAGTTGACCAGCTACCTGGGTGATGCCGTGAATGCGCTCGATTTCGATCCGGTCTCGCGCAGGCCGGATCCGCAAAGACTGATCCAGGCGTACCACGCATCTGCGGCCGCGTTGAATCTGGTTCGTGCCTTCACGCAAGGTGGGTACGCGGATCTGCGTCAGGTGCATGCATGGAATCAGGACTTCGTGCGCGACTCCACGGCTGGGCAACGCTATGAAGAACTCGCTCAGCACATCGATCGCGCGCTCGCCTTCATGCAGGCCTGCGGCACCGATCCCGTCGAGTTCGAGCGAGTGGAGTTCTACGCCGCCCACGAAGCCCTATCGATGGATTACGAGCGTGCCCTGACACGTATCGATTCGCGTACCGGTAAGCCTTACGACGTCTCCGGGCACTTCCTGTGGATCGGTGAGCGTACGCGTCAGCTCGATGGCGCCCACATCCACTTCGCCTCGACCATCAGCAATCCGATCGGCATGAAGGTGGGT
Organism: uncultured Rubrivirga sp.; assembly: GCA_964385255.1. Classification (GTDB taxonomy): domain Bacteria; phylum Actinomycetota; class Actinomycetes; order S36-B12; family S36-B12; genus S36-B12. Next base: position 9,671 of record CAYLOH010000020.1, read on the forward strand.
CCAACCGCCTCGCCGGATGAGATCGTCGAAGCCGCGCACGTACTCAATCCTGACCGGATTCCCGGACGGTTGTCCCTGATCACTCGTATGGGTGCCGACAAGGTCCGCGACGTCTTGCCTGGAATCGTTCAGAAGGTGGATGCGAGCGGTATTCCGGTCGTGTGGGTGTGCGATCCGATGCACGGCAATACGCGTGAAGCGTCGAGCGGACACAAGACCCGTTTGTTCGACGACGTGATCAGTGAAGTCGAGGGCTATTTCGAGGTCCATCGAAACCTCGGGACATTCCCCGGTGGCATACACATCGAATTGACCGGCGACGACGTCACCGAGTGCGTGGGGGGCACCGGTGGGGTGGCCGAGTCGGATCTGCACCAGCGCTATGAGACCGCATGCGATCCTCGGCTCAATCGAGAGCAGAGCCTCGAACTGGCCTTCCTCGTCGCGGACATGCTCCTGAAGCGCTGACGCTCCATTCTCCCGTGCCTGCGTCGCAACCGGATCGACGAACACGGCTCGCACTGATCGTCGAGCGCGACGGTGAGTGCTGCGTGTGGTGCGGTCGACGGGTCGGCACGGCCTTGGTCATCGCCACGACCGAGCATCTGGTGCCTCGGATCAAGGGCGGTCCCAGTTGGATCGAGAACGAAGTGGCTGCATGTCGTCGATGTAACGGCGAACGCGGTCACACCACCCCTGCCGAGTGGGCTGCCGAGTGTGAACGCCGTGGATGGCAGCCGAATCTTCCCGCCATCATCCGTGCCTTGGAGGCGCTGCAAAGCCGCATCCGCCAGACGGGCGGCCAACGGCGCGCACGTCCGTACGTGGACAGCCAACTTCGACGACTTCGGCGAATGGCGCAGTGACCTGCCAGGCGAAGTGATCCGTTAGACGATTCGCAGTGTCACGGTCGAGCCGCGCGGAACCAACTCGCCCGGTGACGGGGACTGGTCGAACACCCGGTTCAACCTCGTGAACTCACCGTCGTCGATCTGAACGCGCAACCCCAGACCCTCGAGTGCATCGACCGCCGCTTTTCTGCGCATGTCGATCAGATTCGGAACCTCCACCGGTGGTGGTCCCTTCGACACGATCAGTTGCACCGTGGTGCCGGAGTCGACGACCGTTCCCGGCGAGGGGCTCACGGACACCACTCGACCGTCGGCAACGGTCTCGGAGAACTCCTCTGTGGTCGTGACCTGGAGTCCGGTCTCCTCGAGACGCTTGGTGGCGACGGTCGCCTTGCGTCCGGTGACGTCCTCGATCTCGACGGGTTCGGGGCCCTTCGAGACCAATAGATCGACCGGTGTGTTCGGAGCGACGAGGTCACCGATCGGCGGTTCGGTTCGTGCGACTTGACCGATCGGAACGGCATCGTCGAAAACCTCGACGCGTCCGCCGGTCGCAAGCCCCGCCGACACGATCTGCTCGGTGGCTTGCTCGGGGGCACTTCCGCGAACGTCGGGAATGGGGTAGCGCTCCGGCCCCAGGGACACTGTGGCGCCGACCGTGCCCCCCGGTGCGATACCTGCTCCGGGTGCCGGGTCGGTTGTCAAGATCGCGCCCGCTGGAGTCGCCTCGCTGTAGTCCTCCGCGACGGACTGCAAAGACAGACCCTGAGATCCGAGCAGCGCCGCTGCCTCGTCGAATCCCATGCCGACCACATCGGGAGTGGGGGAATACGTACCGGGTCCAGCAGCCAACCACCATCCGGCGAAGCCGGCAGCCCCCACCGCAAGCGCAACCACCAAAGCCACGATCAAACGAAGGCCGCGGCGCGGTCCACGGCGGCCCGTGTCGTGGCTCCAGTCGTCATCGTCGATCCATTCGTCGTTCCATTCGTCGTTCACGCTGGTGAGGTTGCCGGTCCCCACAACCAAGGTGTCGTTGAGAGCGGGGGTGTCGATGAAGGGCACCGGTGCCGGCAAAGATGCTCGGGCCCGTCGGACGTCGGCGAGGAAATCCGCACTGCTTCGGTAGCGCTGGTTCGGGTCGCGACGCGTTGCGGCCCGAACGATCGCGTCGGCCTCTGGAGGGATACCGGCGACGACGCTCGACGGTGCGGGCACGTCGGCATTGACGTGCTGATAAGCGACGGCCAGCGGACTATCACCGCCATGGGGGACTCGTCCGGTGATCATCTCGAACAGGCACACGCCCGCGGCATAAACGTCGGTTCGTTCATCGGCATCACCGCGCTCCACTTGTTCGGGTGCCAAGTAGGCAACGGTGCCGATCAGTACCCCCGCGGTCGCATTGGTATCCGATGTGGCGACTGCACGGGCCAGACCGAAGTCGGCCACCTTGACGCGGCCGTCGTTGGAGATCAGTACGTTCTCCGGCTTGATGTCCCGATGCACGAGCCCGGCGGCGTGCGCTGCGGCGAGCGCCTCGAGAACCGGCTCGAGTAGGACCAAAGCCTGCTCGGTTGTCAGTGGACCGTATTCACGGATGACGTCTCGTAGCGTGCGACCGGGTATCAGCTCCATCGCGAGGTAGACCAGGCCATCTGCCTCGCCTTGGTCGTACACGCCCACGACGTGTGGGTGCGACAGGCGCGCGGCCGACTTCGCCTCGCGCTCGAACCGAGCGACGAACCCGGGGTCGGCGGCCAGGTGCGGATGCATGACCTTTAGGGCGACGCGGCGATCCAAACGCAGATCGAGCGCCTCGTAGACGGTGGCCATGCCACCTCGGGCGAGCAGGGCTCGAACCTCGTAGCGGTTGCCTACGGTCTTTCCGACGAGGCCAATACGCGCACTCGTCTCCATCTTTGCGAGTTTAGGTTCACGCACGGCCGGCTCAGTGAAGCCACGCCCTCCCTTAGGGCAGTCGCATGAGGACTTGCTGAACGCGATCGTCCACGGTGCCCGTGACTCTTACGACGCGCTCGGGATCCAGTCCAGGGACAACGAGTTCGGTGAGCAGATCGTGGGTGCGGGCCCGAACCTGCGGGCCGTCGCGTTGAATGCCGTCCGGTTCCCAGGGGATGTCCGGATCACACCACACCACCAGGTCGGCCCTTTTCGTTGCGCCGAGTGCCGCCGGCAGCAAAGTGTCGTCGTCGAAGTACTGAAGGCTGTAGACCGCCGTCATCACGGGAGCCGGGTCGCACATCACCAAGCCGCCGGCGGGGCTGGCGGCGACAGCGGATTCCAGTAAGTACGTCTGTTCCTGCCAGATGCCCGCTTGTTCGCCCTGGGTCGGTGGACGGCCATTGCGACCGACGAATTCCCGAACGACCTCGGGAACTACGGTCACCGGGCCATCGGCCAGGCGAGCCGCGACCGCTCGAGCGAGCGCGCTCTTGCCCGTGCACTCGCCCCCGAGCAGCAGCGCGACGGTGGTCATGGGCGAGTATTGGAACATGCCCGCCTCCTTGTCCTACGTCGGCGTGCTGGTCTTCGTCCTGGTGGGCTCCCTATGGTTGGAGATCTTCCTCCGCACGCATGTGCTCGCCCGTTGGCGGCGGTTGCTCTTGGTGATGGCACTCGTGGTGTGGCCGTTCCTGCTCTGGGACGCGTACGCGATCGCCGAAGGACACTGGTGGTTCGACACGACCCGCATCACCGGCATCTACCTCCCGGCCGAGATTCCCCTCGAGGAGTTGCTGTTCTTCCTGGTGATCCCCTTGGCGTCGATACTGACGCTGGAAGCTGTCCGCAGCGTCAAGGGCTGGCCCGTGGGTGATGACGCGCCGTCCGATGCCACCTCAGAGTCCCCCGGCGGTGCGCGATGACGTACACACAACTTGCGGTCGTCGCGGTCATCATCGTGGTGCTGGCGGACCTGTTCGTCTTTCGCACACGGCTCGTGACTCGCAAGGCCTTCTGGGTCTCCTACGCGATCATCGTCTTCTTCCAACTCATCACCAACGGCATGTTCACCGGCTTCGGCATCGTCCGGTACGACGGCGATGCGATCGTCGGGTCCACGTCGCCGTCGGTTGGCCCACCGCCGTTCATCGGTGACGGGCGTATCGCCTTCGCGCCCGTCGAGGATCTGCTTTTCGGGTTCGCGTTGATCCTGTTGTCGTTGTCGCTGTGGGTGCTCTTCGGCCGGTGGGGAATTGGCCGGACACCGACCGCGGGTCCGCCGATCTGGCGCAGAAAGGGCGATCGAGTCCCTTAGGCGTACGACGGGTTGATCCCGCTCACGTGGCCGGGGCCGAAACGCCTGCGGGCGCGAACAGCGCGGCGCCAGGCGGGGAGGGCAACCCACAGTCGTTCACGCATCGGGACGCTCGCTCGCTTCGCGAAGACCTCATAGTCGATGTTCACCACTTCGTCGGCTATCCCGCAGTACAGGATCCGTGCCGCGTCGATGCAGTCCCGTGATGACGGGTGCAGCATGTCGATGCCGGGACGGGACTCTGCCTCCAGTCGCTTGACGCGATCGATCTGGTGTCGCAACGCCGCTTTGACCTCGGGAGTTGCCTCACGCCTTTCCAGTACGACACGGTCGACACCGAAGCGCCGCAACTCGTCCATCGGCAGGTACACGCGGCCGCGATCGAGGTCTTCGGAGACATCGCGCACGAAGTTGGCGAGTTGGAAGGAGACGCCGAGCTTCATGGCGTAGTCATAGGCGGCCGGATCGGTTGGCTCGAGGATCGGCACCATCTGCAGGCCTATGACGGCGGCCGATCCGTAGACGTACTCGTAGAGGTCGTCGTACGTCGGGTACTCCGTCACGGTCAGGTCCATCCGCATGGAGTGAAGGAAGGCCTCGAAGTGCTCACGCGGTATCTCCCAGCGAAGGACAGTGTCGACGACCGCCTTGCAGACCGGGTCGTTGGAATGTCCCCGACGCAAGTCGTCGAGGAATGCATCGCCCCAGGTTCCCAGCCAGTCCGCCTTCTCCTGATCGGTCAAGGTGGAAGAAAGGTCGTCGACGATCTCGTCGGCGTAGCGGGCGAAGCCATAGAGCGCGTGCACGTACGGACGCTTGCCTGGAGGGAGGAGCAATGTTGCGAGGTAGTAGGTCTTGCCGTGTGCGGCATTGAGTTCCCGGCAGCGTTCGTATGAATCGCGCAACTGCGGATCGGTTACTCCCGCAGCATCCAAGTCCCGAGAACCCATACGCGTGAATCTAGCGGCGGGCGCGCGAACGGTACGTGGGGTCGGGTCCGGTGATGCGCTCGGCGGCGAGCCGTCCAGAGATCAACACCATAGGAACGCCGACGCCCGGCTGTGTGCCCGAGCCGGTGAACACGACGTTCTCTCCCCAGAGGTTGCCTGGTCGGAACGGGCCGGTCTGGATGAACGAGTGCGCCGAGGCGAAGGGTGCACCGCGTTCCATTCCGCGATCGGCCCAGTCCTGCGGCGTGGTGATGTCCTCGACCTCGATCGCGTCACCGAAGCCGACGTACCCACGCTCCTCGAGGGTACGCACCACCTCGTCGCGGTAGCGATCCTTCGTGACGGTCCAATCGATAGGGGCATCCAGGTTGGGCGTGGGAAAAAGTACGTAGTAGATCTGTTTGCCGGGCGGGGCTAGGTCCGGATCGGAGTGCGTCGGGTTGGTGACCAGCAGACTCGGATCACTCATCAGCTGCTTGCGATCGATGAGGTCCTCGAACACGCCCTTCCACGACTTGCCGAAATGGATGTTGTGGTGCGCGATCTTGGAGTAGGAGGCCGAGGAGCCGGCGAGGAGCAGATAGCAAGAGGGGGAGTAGTCCAATCGGCGGATGCTCCACGGTTCGTAGCCGAGGAGGTCGCGGTAGGCGACGGGCAGGTCGGGGTTGAGCACGAAGGCGTCACCAGTGATGCGTTCGCCGTCGGTGGTGATGACGGCCGTCGCACGATCCCCGACCGTCTCGACCGTCTCGACCGTGACGCCGTACCGGAACTTCACACCGTGCTTCTCCGCGGCAGCGGCCATCGCCTGAGGGACGGCGTGCATACCGCCCTTGGGGAAGAAGACGCCAGCGACGGAATCCATGTAGGCGATGACTGCATAGAGGGCCAAAGCGTCGTAAGGAGACAGCCCTGCGTACATCGCTTGAAATGAGTAGACGCGCTCGGTGCGTGGATCCTTCAGGTACTCCCGCACCTTGGGTGCGAGCTTTCGAAAGCCACCGATAGCCACCAACTTGGCGAGGTCGGGGGTCAGCAGGTCGAGGGGGGAATCGATGTTGCGGTCGATGAAGTCCTTCATCTCGTACTTGTAGAGGTCCGAGACGAAGTCCACGTAGCGGCGGTACCCGGCTGCTTCTTCGGGTCCGATCACGGCCGCGATCTCCTCGGCCATCTCGTCGACGTCGGAGTGAACGTCCAGTACCGATCCATCGGGGTAGAACGCTCGATACAAGGGCGAGATGGGGGACAACTCGAGCCAGTCCTCCATCTTCTCGCCGAGCGAATCGAACGCGTCGGCGATCAGGTCGGGCATGGTCAACACGGTGGGGCCGGTGTCGATGCGATACGTGCCATCGCTCGTCTGCAGTTGGACCTGTCCCGCGCGGCCCCCGGGGATGTCTTCGCGTTCGAGCACCGTCACCGAGCGGCCGGCGCCAGCGAGCCGCATCGCCGCGGATAGTCCAGCGAGCCCGGCACCCACGATCACGACCTCGTCGGTCGGCCCGGTGACGGTGCGTGGGGTGAGCCACGGCATGAACCGCGTTGCCTGGGCGCGCACGGACATCGTTCTCCAATGTTCAGGGGTTGAGACCCCTAGTCTGCCGGGTTCTACAGGGTTCGGCGCGTCGCGGCGAAGGCCAAGCCCGTGAGCACCTCGCGGGCTTCTTCACTGATGTGCTCGCTCCGCAAGGAGGCGAGCGATCGCTCGAGCAGATCGTCGATCATCGACTCGGTACTCGCCAGCGCTCCGGTGTCCTCGATGATCGACCGCAGCGTCCGCACGCCACCGGCGTCGAGTCCGGGATCACCAAGCAGTGCACGCAGATGACCTCGCTGGATGTCGTCAGCACGCTCGTTGGCCAAGGCGATGAGAACCGTCCGCTTACCCTCGCGCAGGTCATCGCCTGCGGGCTTGCCTGTTTGGTCCGGATCGCCGAAGACTCCCAGGACATCGTCGCGTAGTTGAAAAGCCTCGCCGAGGGGCAGCCCGTACCCGGAGTAAGCGTCGTAGACGGATGCGGGCGCGCCTGCGAGCGCCGCACCGATATGCAGGGGCCGTTCGATCGTGTACTTCGCCGACTTGTATCGCACGACCTGCAGTGCTCGATCGACAGAACCGCCGCCGCACGCTTGCTCGAGCAGATCCAAGTACTGCCCGGCCATGAGTTCCGAACGCATCTCGTCATAGATCGCCTTGGCGCAGTGCAATGTGTCACGGGGTAGGTCCGCGGTGAGCAATACCTCATCGGCCCACGACAAACACAGGTCTCCGAGCAAGATCGCCGCACCGATCCCGAAGGATTCGGGGGATCCCAGCCACTGCTCGCCCCGGTGCAGACCGGCGAACCGCCGGTGCGCGGCGGGCAGTCCCCGACGGGTATCCGAGCCGTCCATGACGTCGTCGTGGATGAGAGCGCACGCCTGCAGGAACTCCAGACCGGTGACGGCATGGATGACGGCGTCATCGAAGTCGGTTATCTGTCCGGGTGCCGCAGCACCGCGCCATCCCCAATAGGCGAACGCAGGCCGCAGGCGCTTGCCCCCCGCCAGCAGGTCACGCAGTGCGGTGACCAGGGGCTCCATGTCCGAACTGACCGCCGCCAAGAGCGCGCCTTGGCGTGCGAGAACGTCATCGATCGTCGCCTGGACACGCGGACGCAGATCGGCAACGTCCAGCGGGGCGCGAACACGCTCGCTCACGTGATGAGCGTCGGTACCGTCGCCGTGCATTCGGTCAGCGTAGCGATCAGGACGAGCGCGTCAGGGGCGTCCGATGAGGTCGGCGGTGATCTCCGCCCCCATGCCGACGAGCGGCAATCCTCCGCCGGGGTGGGTACTGCCACCCACGAGGAACAGACCGGGAATGGGGGAGCGGTTGGCCGGGCGTGCGAACGCGGCGCGGGCTCCGTTGCTGGATGTCCCGTAGATGGAGCCCCCGGGTGCGCGCGCATCCCGCTCTAGGTCGGCCGGGGTGCGGATCTCCCGCCACACGACCCGATCGCGCACATCCATGCCGCGCCGGGCGAGCAGCGTCAGGATTCGGTCGGCGTAGGACGAAGCCAACTGCGACGACGACCAGTCCACGCCGTGTAAGGGATCGTGCCGCGGTGCATTGACTAACACGAACCAGGATTCGTGATCGTCGTCCGGTCGCATCGCCGGATCGTCGGGCGCGCACACGTAGACGGCCGGATCGTCGACAGGCTGCGGATGCTTACCGAAGATCGCATCGAACTCGGCGTCGTAGTTCTGTGGGAACCACACGTTGTGGTGCAGTAGGCCTGGTGTGCGACCGCGGACGGCCAGCAGCAGCACGAATCCGGCCAGGCTCGCGTCGCTGCGACTAATGCTGCGCGCCGGTTCCTTCGCCCGAGGATCATCGAGGAGTTTCCCGTACACCAGACCGGCATCGGCATTGGCCACCACGATGTCGGCGCGAAGGTGCTCGCCGTTCGCCACGACTCCGGTCACCCCGGTGGGGTCGGTGGTGATCGAGGTGACGTCCACGCCTGTGCGCACATCCACGCCGCGGTCAAGGCAGCGCCGGTGCAGCGCAGCGGCCATGGTCCCGACTCCACCGCCGAGGTGCCACGCGCCGAACTCCTGCTCCACGTACGGAACGGTGGCCAGCACCGCCGGCGCGCGCCGCGGGTCGGAACCGGTGTACGTGGCGTACCGATCGAGCAGCGTGACCGCACGTGGATCAGACAACGTCGATTCGCCGAGTGCACGCAAACTTGACCACGGGGCGATGGTGCGGACGTCGGCGGGTTTGGCCAGCGGCAGCAGGCTCTTCCACCCCTGCAAGGGCGCTTGCAGGAACGGACCTCGAGTAAGCCGCCACATCTTCGCCGCCCGGTCCATCAAGGCACGCCAGTCGTCCGCGCTGCGACCCCCCAATCCTTCGCCGAGAGCCTGGGCGCACCTGGCTGGATCCACGCCGGGCATGGTCACCGTCGCGCCGTCGGAGAAGTGGTAGCCGAATCCCGGCTCGACCGGCTGCAGGTCGACCTCGTCCTCCAACGCCTTGCCGGTTTTGAGGAAGAGGTCTCGGTACACCGCGGGCAGCGTGAACAGACTCGGGCCGGTGTCGAAGGCGAAACCCTCGCGGCGGTAGGTGGCCAACTTCCCACCTACTCGGTCGGACTGCTCGAGCACAGTGACGTCGTGGCCCTTCACGGCCAGGCGCGCCGCGGTCGCAAGACCGGCAGCGCCAGCTCCCACCACGATCACCGTGCTCATCGGTATGGACTCATGTCGTGACGCTGCGCCCTTTCCATTGGGTGGTGCCGTTCGCATGGCGCCACCACGACAGCGCGTTGATGAATACGAAGACCGAGATCGATGCAGGATGAGCGAGCGCATCGGGCCACACGCGCTCGCCGGTGCGCCGGGCCACCACGAGTCGTCCGCCCACCCCTGCCAGATACCCGAGTGCTCCCCACGCGCGCGTGGATCCGCGACCGGTCACGGCTGCGACGGCGGGGACCAGATAGAGCGCGACCAGCAAGGAGTTCACCACCACCGTGCCGACCGGCCCACCGAACGCTCGCCAGGCCGACTTCGTGTATCCGTCGAGTAGGTCGCTCGAAGACTCATACATCCGACAGGTTGCGAGCGTGGAGCCGTCCACGGTCACGGCGCGCAACCCCGACTGTCGAACCAGCCGCATCAAGGCGACGTCCTCGATCACATCGCCGCGAACCGAAGCGTGGCCGCCGATGTCCCGGTACGCACGTGCGTCGAATACCAACAACTGTCCGTTGGCGACCGACATCGATCCCCATTGGCGATCCTCCGCAACGCGCAGCGGGACCGTCGTAGCCCACGACCAGACGAGCAGCGGCTGCACGAGTCGCTCCAGTGGGCCGGATGCCTCCTGTCGGGGATAGGGGGCGATGAGGTCGAAGGCGCCGGTGCGCAGTTCGCTCACCAAGGATGCGATGGCGAGTGGTTCTAGTCGCACATCTGCGTCTACGAAGACCAGCACGTCGGCGTCGGTTCGGTTGGCGAGCCGTGCGCACGCATAGTTCTTGCCCAACCACCCCTGCGGGGGCATTGCATCGGGTTCCGAGTGAACGTGAACGCGGGAATCCTTGCTCGCAAGGGCTTTCGCGACGATCGCCGTCGCGTCTTTGGAACCGTCGTCGAGGACGTGGATCTCAAGGTCCGTCAAGCCCTCTTGGCGCTGCACGCTCTCCACGGTCGATCCGATGTGCTGTTCCTCGTCGCGCGCAGGAATGAGCACCGCGATCCGCTCCGTCACGTCCTTGCTCGGTGGCTGAGGACGACGCAGGTGCCGCATGTTCCACGCTGTGTGGAGCGTCAACGCCGTCGCCCCCAGCGCCAACCAGGGCAGGAGCCTCTTCACCACTGCGGCTGGCTCCACAACCGCCACGCCCAAGGAATCACCACGATGCCCATGGCGATCCCACCCCAGACGGCCACCATGGGACGGCCGAAGAACACGGCGGCCGCCAGGATGTTGGACGCGAACGTCCACAACAGCAAAGCGTTCGGCACCGCATCGTTCGCGGCTTTGCGCGGGAGACGATCCAACAAGAACATCAAGACGATGCCGCTGAGCCACCAGCCCAGGAAGTTCTGCAAGGGGATGCCGTCGATTCCGGGCAATTCCCACCCGATTGTCTGCCAGACCCAGTAGCCCTCGCCGACCATCTGCGGGTCCAAGAACAGGTCCCAGGCCATCAGCAGCCATCCGCCGATGAGGGCGACGCCCAAACTCGTGCTGGAGAGCCGCTGAACCGCGAGCAGCATCGGGTAGGCCATCATCGACCACGCCATCGGAATGAGGATCGGAACACCGAGCAACTTCGGCCCGAGTGCTGCGGAGTAGATGTAGTCACCGAAGGGGAACTGGGTGGTGGTTCCCAGTACTTCGATCAGCCAGCCGAAAGTGAGGGTGATTCCCACGTATCCAGACGTCCACCCGAGTCCGCGATTGATGTAGGCGTGGGAGACCGAGGCCAGGAAGAACGCGCTCACGGATACGGCTGTGACGATCACCCGGGCATCGGGGGAGACCAGCACCCAGATGATCTGGGCCACGATCGTGATGGCCGCGAAGAGAACGGGAATGAGCCGAACCCACCGGTTGCCGCCTCGTCCGGACTCCGAACGCGGTCCAAGATAGACGCGCTGGCTCATGTGAAATGAGCATAGGCGGCCCCTCGGCGTTAGCGTGGGCCCATGGGTGAGAGCTCGATTCGCGCAGACATCGTCGACACAGGCCATAAGTACCGCCGCGCCGGGAAGATCGTGATCAATGCACCGGCGTCGGTGATCTTCGACATCGTCGCCGACCCGTATCGGCACCCGGAGTTCGATGGATCGGGCACGGTGAAGAAGGGTTTCTCGGGGCCGCATCGCTTGAGCAAGGGGGCCACCTTCGGGATGGACATGAAGATGGGCGTCCCCTACAAGATCAAGAACACCGTCGAGGAGTTCGACGAACCCACGCGGATTGCATGGCGGCACGCCGGCCGGCATCGCTGGCGCTACGAGTTACGGGCAATCGACGACAACGCCACCGAAGTCACCGAGACATTCGACGGCTCCACCGCGCTGTTCCCGCCCGCACTCAGTGTGATGAAGGCTTACGACAACAATCAGAAGGCGATACTGAAGAGCCTGGTCAGGCTGAAGGAGTTGGCCGAACGCCCGTAGGTGGATCGGTGCCCCCCACGTCCCCGCCCTGGACGGTATTCGCGGTGCCGCTTGACACCGGCAATGGGTTAGCCTAACCTAACTAAGGTAAGGCTAAGATCTTCTTCAGGATGCCGGGGTTGTCGATGATCGTGTGTCAATGCCAGCGGGTGAGTGACCGCAAGGTCGCCGCCAGCGTGCGCAAGGGGTGCTCATCCCTGCGTGAGGTGTGCGCCGCGACCGGTGCCGGGCGCGACTGTGGTTGTTGCGTGCGGCGCTTGAAGGAACTGATCGAAGAACACCTGGCTCCTCAAGGTGGACCCCGACCCGGAAGGCAGATGACCCATGCAACCGCGTGATCCCCGCATCGTCGAACTGCTCAACGAAGCACTCACGTTGGAACTCACCGTGACCAACACGTACTTCCTGCATGCGCGCATGCTCGACGGCTGGGGGTTCACCAAACTCGGCAAGGTCTTCTACGACCTCTCGATCGACGAGATGCGCGACGCGGATTCGATCATCCAACGGATATTGATGTTCGACGGCCACCCGAATGTGCAAAAGCTGCTGCCGATCACCATCGGCGAGAATCCCGAGGAGATGTTGCGTCTCGCGCTCGATTCCGAAATCGGAGCCATCGCGCAGTTCAACGCCGCCGCCGCCGAGTGTCGCGCACTCGGTGATAACGGGACCGCAGCGATCTTCGACGAGGCCGTTCGCGAGGAGGAAGAGCACGCGGACTGGTTCGAGGCGCAGCTGGATGCGATCAAGACCGTCGGCTTGGCCGCCTACCTCGCCCAGCAGATCGATCCCACCTCGGCCCCTCAATGAGTTCATCCGGTCAGGTCGGCGTGGCGCAGCAAGAGCTCCCGTTAAGCGAAGTAGTTCGCGAGCGCACGAGAATGGCTCACGAACAAGCTGAGTCGCGCCCCTTCATCGTCGACTTGTTGAACGGCTCCTTGCATGTTCGGTCTTACGTCAGCCTCCTGAGCGCTCTCGCACCGGTTTACGAAGCGATGGAACTGAACATGCGCGCACATTCAAGCGACTCGTCGATCACGATGCTCGACGATCGAAGGCTCGATCGCCATGAGCGAATGATCTCGGATCTGGCTTCATTTGGACAGATGGCCGTGCGTGGCAATCCGCTCGTATCCAGTCAGGCTTACGCCACCGCCATCCACGCGGCCGCCGACTCTCCGCAGCGCCTACTGGCGCACCACTACACCCGTTATCTCGGGGACATGGCTGGCGGCCGGGCCATCGCACGCACCTTGAACTCGAAGTACGGCGTGCCATTTGACCAACTGAGCTTCTACGACTTCTCGGAATTGGGCGACCTCGTTCCCTATCGCCGCCATTACAAGCAGCAACTCGACACCCTGCCGTGGACGGAAGGCGAAAAGCAGGAATTCGTCGATGAGGCATTACTGGCATTCGCATTGAATGCGGATCTTTTCGATGAACTCTCAGATGAGACACAGAGCCCGTCGGACGTCACCGATCCCGCACGATTCTTGCGAGCCGAACGCGTGCACTTGCCACGTTGATCAGTCCGGCCTTGCGGCTGAATGCCAACTGTCGGGTGCAGCGCGAACACTCCAACGGGGATTGGTCGACGTAGAGAAGGTCACGAAGCATCACCCGGTCGTTTCGTGACCTTCCCCGACGTCGGCCCCGCGATCGCCCCGGGTTTGCGCATGTGCCCCGAGGTAGGGCGCGATGACGGCATCCAAAATCTGCGACCAGCTAGTTGGCTCGATGCCGAAGGTCGTTCGCGCATCCGTATCGTCGAGGACGAACGTGCGATCTCGTTGGTAGGCGGTCTCCTGCAGCTCGCGGATCGTTGGATTGAACAAACCCAGCGCTCGAGTGATGACCGGTGATAGTTGTGAGACTCGCACGCGAGGAACGCCGGCGGCGTCCGCAAGATCGTCGATGACCTGGCGTTGCGTGCGCGCGGGATTGGTGGGCACGTGCCAGGCACGACCCCACGCCCTTTCGTTGGCAGCCGCCTCGATGAGCAGCCGGGCAACGTCGACCGGATACGTCCACGAGTGTTCCGCGTCGATGGACCCCACCAGGCTCACTGACTTGCCGGCCAGGATTCGCGGCACCACGCGAGAAGAGCCCACGAGCGATTGCTCACCGGGCCAGATGTAGTCCGAGCCGCGCACCTCGGTGGTGCGGATTCGACCCGCATCGTGCATCGCTTGGGCCTGCCACCACATCTCGGCCCGGACGCGGCCTTTGGTTCCCGTGGCTGCGAGCGGTAGTGATTCCGTGAGTGGCCCATCGACTGGTCCATACCCGTAGAGATTCGAGCAGGTGGCCAGCACCGCCCCGGTGCGTGCGGCGTAGGACAAGAACGCAGACGTCAGCACCGGCCAGTCCTGCGCCCACCGGTGATAGGCCGGATTGGCGCAGTTGTAGAGGGCGTCTGCTCGGGGTGCTATCGACACCAGTGTGTCGACCGACGAGGCGTCGGCAGCGACGTTGAGGATGCCCTCGACTTCCGGACCGGATCCACTGCGCGTCACGACGGTCACCGCGTGGCCGCTGCCGGCGAGCCGACGAGCCACTTCCGCCCCAACGGGCCCGGCTCCGACAACCAGGTGCGCGCCCATACGTCTCCTCGTTTCGTGGATGGGGAATCAGCCTTCGCGCAGGCCCAGTCGGGCATGCAGGCGACGCAGGGGAGCGGGCGCCCACCAGTTGGCATTGCCCGCGATGCGCATGAAGGACGGAACGAGTAGTCCGCGCACCACGGTTGCATCGAGCAAGATCGCAACGGTGACGCCGAAGCCGAGTTGCTTGATGTTGGTCGCTGAGCTCGTCAGGAAGGCGGCGAACACGATCGCGATGAGCAGCGCTGCGGCGGTGATGATCCGGCCGGTGCGCTGTAGGCCGAAGGCGACGGCATCGGTCGTGCTCGCGCCAGCATCGTGCTCCTCCTTGATGCGCGCGAGCATGAACACCTCATAGTCCATCGACAGCGCGAAGGCGATCACGGCAATGAGCACGATGGTGGATATGTCCACAGTGCCGGTGACGGTGTAATCACCAGTTAGCCACTGCAGGTTGCCATTTTGGAACACCCAAACGAGGGCGCCCAACATGGCGCCCAGACTCAGCAGGTTCAACACGAACGCCTTGATCGGGATGAGAACGCTGCCGGTGAACAGGAACAAGATGACCATCGTGGTGATGGCGAGCCAGAGCGCGACGATCCACGCGCGGTCGATCACCGCATTCGTGGCATCCGCCCAGTCTGCGGCCGTGCCACCCACCAGAGCCTCTTGCGCAGGAGCCTCGATCGAGCGGATCTGCTCGACGAGTGCCTCCCCGGCAGGGTCGATCGGTCGAACAGTGCCCACCGCTTCGATCCGGGTCGCGTCCGGGACCGACCATGACGACGGATCGGTATTGGGGGCGACGACGGCCCCGTCTACGACGATGCTGTCGGGAGTGGTGACCCGGTCGATCTCTGGTAGCTGCGAAATCTCTTGCGCATACGCCTGAACGTCCGCAGCAGAGCCAGGCTTCAGCAGCACGATCTCGTACGGCGCCCCCTCGTTCCCGGGGAAGCGTTCGCGGAGCACCTCTGCTGCTTGTGCGGCGGGATTGCTCGAGGGAAGTGCTCGATCATCGACCTGTCCGAAGACGGTGTTGAGGGCGGGCGCTGCGAGTACGAGAAGGAAGGCAACGGTCCCGATCAAGACAGGCCAAGGTCGACGCATGACGAATCGCGCGATTCGAGCCCATGCACCGTCGTCCTTGGGTACCAGGTCACCGCGGCGCACCTTGAGCCGGTTGACGTTGCGCCCCAGGATGGCCAGCAGCGCCGGTATCGCGAAAAGCGCACCGAGTACGGCGAGCAGACTGACCGCGATGCCGGCATAGGCGAAGGAGCGCAAGAAGTACTGCGGGAATACCAAGAGGGACGCGAGGGCGACTGCCACGGTGATTCCCGAGACGAACACCGTGCGACCGGCCGTACCGACGGTGGTGGCGACGGCTTCCGGCACGGACTTGTCTGACTTCAACTCCTCTCGGAACCTGTTGATGATGAGGAGTGCGTAGTCGATACCAAGGGCGAGGCCCAGACCGGTGACCAGGTTCAGGGCGAACACCGACACATCGGCGACGCGTGAAATCAGGAAGAGCACGAGGAAGGATCCGAGGATCGTGCCGCCGGCGACGAGGAAGGGAAGACCCGCTGCGACGAGTGAGCCAAAAACGAACAACAGGATCAGCGCAGTGATGGGGATGGCGATCGCTTCCGCGCGATAAAGGTCCCCGGTGATGGTGTCGTTGAACGCGTTGCCGATGATCTCCCCGCCGAAGGCGTACACGACGAGATCGCCCTGTGTGCCCTCGAAGTTAGAGACGATCTGTGCCGCCAGTTCCTGCCGATCGACTCCGTCTTCGGCGCTCACGACTGCTTGTCCGGTGCGTCCGTCGTTGCCCGCGAATGCCGGGGCCCCTCCGGTCGACCAGTAGGAGACCACCGAATCGACGCCATCCAATGACGCGACTTCATCGAGTAAGGCGGTCGCTGCGCTGGCATCGGTATCGACGTTGGTCGGTGTCTCGATGGCGAGGATCGCCACGGGATCGGTGAGACCGAAGTCCTCGGCGAGGATCACGGCGGCGCGACTGGAGTCACTGTCGGGGGAGTTGAACCCTTGCGATTTCATCGAGCCGAACACCTGTACCCCGAACACACCGAACAGGACCATCGCGATCAGGTAGGCGATGAGCGCCGGCCAGCGGTGGCGCGCCACCCAGGCACCAAGCCTGTGGAAACCTCCCGGTTTTGAAACAGGGTGAGGTCGAACCATGGTCTCCATCTACGTGCCTTTCGAATCGGATGACGTCGTTAACTCGCGATTGCCTTGCGTCCGCGCGTCAGCAACCAGATGCCCACGGCCAGGAACCACAGTTGGACGATCGTGGTGCCGATGGTGAGGTAGACACCCGGATCCACGCCCATGAGTTCGACTGCGGTGCCCAGCACGGCGATCGCCGCGATCAAGCCGAAGACGCCTATCCACGCGGGAAACGCACGCGTCTTGAGTGCGCCCACGGAGAGTGCTCCGATGGCGATTGCGGCGAACATGCTCACCCCGAGGATCTCCCCGATGGTTCCTCCGTAGGAGTTCAAGGTCTCGTAGAGGACGGCTATTGAGGCGCGCTGGTCCTCGGTGCTGGCGGACTCCCACATCTGCGCGAGTTCGGGCATCGGCGCTAGCCAGCGGACGATGCCGATGGAGCGGGCTAGTGCGGAGGCGGCCGCGAAGCCGATGATGATCGTTCCCAGGACGCCAAGGACCTTCCCGTTCGCATACCGCACCAACAGCGCGATCGTCACGGCGAAGAGGATCGAATAGATCAGATACGACAGGTAGCCGATCCGGACCGCACCCTCGTTCTCCAGCAGGCGTGGAAGCGCCGTCGAAGCGGGGTCATCCAAGCTCGCGGGCCAGTTGATGGCGGCGCCGAGGACGAAGGTGGGCACGAAGATCAACAGTCCCTGGAGGACGCTGATCCAACCAGCCCAGAGGGCGAGGGCCGGTGTCCGTCCCGCGCGGAAATTGGTATCTGCGGTAGTCTGAACACTGTTCACATCGGCACCCTGACAGGAAATGTGAACAGTGTCAAGATTGGAGTCGGAGTGGCGCGGAGTTACCACCACGGGGCGCTTGCGGAAGCAATGGTCGACCAGGCCCTCAGCGAGGTTCGCACGCACGGTGCAGACCAGGTTTCCCTTCGGTCGATTGCTTCGGCACTCGATGTTTCACCGTCGGCTGCTTACAACCACTTTGCGGACAAGGACGACTTGCTGCGTGCGGTTGGATCGTGCGGACTCGCAGCACTAGACGAGCGAATGGCTCGGGTACTCGCAGCCCACCCGGCGGACACAGCCGAGGCCGCGAGAGCACGTTTTTCCGGTCTGGGGCGGGCTTATCTGTCCTTCGCCATCGATGAGACGCATCTGTTCCAACTGACTTTCGGTCCGATCTGCTCCGTGAAGGAAATGCCCCCGGAGGACACTGGTCCGTACGCCAAACTCAATGCGGCACTCGACGATCTGGATCGTTGGCAACTTCTCAAGCCCGGCATCCGCCCCGACCTCGACCTGATGGTGTGGGCGTCGACGCACGGTATGGCCACCCTCCTCGTCGAGGGAGCCGTACCTCCGGAAACCGTCGACGCTTTCGTCGACGCCATGACCCGACTCGTCCTACTTGATGGGGAACTACCCGTCGAACCGTCCACGAAGCGCTAGCCCGAAAGGAGTCGGAACATGAGTGATGCGACACGCTGGTTGGTTGCATTCGCCTTCATCTCGCTACCCACCATTGCCTTCGGTGGCTACTTCCTGCTGTCGATCCTCAAGCGACAAGCGGGCACGGAGAACATCACCGCAGTCCAACGGGACTACTTCAGGGCCGGCCACGCCCACGCCGGCGTGCTCGTGTTGTTGGCGATCGTCGGGCTCTTGGTTCTTGACTATTCGCAGTTTCCCGAGTGGGCGGTGTGGGTGCTGCGCATCGGACTGCTGATTTCGCCCTTGCTCATCTCCGGGGGGTTCTTCGGCGGCGCACCGCGCACCGCTGATGGCCCGCCGGGACCGCTCGTGAAGCTCATACCGATTGGTGCCGTCATCTTCGGCCTCTCAACCTTGGGCGTTGGCCTGAGCTTGCTCATCTCGTTCTGAGCCGTTGAGCTACCAGCCCTGGAGGTAGGAAGTGGGTGAATCGCCAGAACGGGATCGTTTTCGCGTCGACAACGTAATCCCCGTGGGATCCAGAGCGGATTGGCTGACGGGCGCGGGCGCAACCCGCGCCGAACTCGCGCTTGTGTATTCGTCGGCAGTTGCCGGTGCGGCGCTGGTTTGGTGGTTCTTCCAACGCGGCGAGCCGTGGGCGGTATGGCAGGTGGTGGTGGCTGTGGTCGTCACCGCGGATCTGTTCGGCGGAGCCGTTGCGAACGCTCTCAGTTCGACGAAACGTCAGTATCGAGCGCCCCTGGCAGCGGACGCCAAGCTATGGGTGCACCTTGTGCGCAATCCAGTGGTGTTTACGGCCCTGCATGTGTATCCCTTGATCGCCGTGGCGCTGTATCCGGGTGGTTCATGGTGGTGGGGGATCGGTTGGTACGCCGCGACACTCGCCGCAGTGATCCTCGTCGCACGGATAGTCCCCGGCTATCTGCAGCGCCCGACCGCCATGGCGATCTTCGTGCTCGCTATCCCGATCGCTCTTGAATTCCCGGGGCCACCAGGGTGGAGTTGGCTGCCTCCCGTCCTACTAGCCAAACTCTTGCTGGCCCACGCGGTGCACGAGGAGGCCTACCGCCCCTAGCCGAGTAGCGTTGCATTATTACTACATAGCATTTATGCTACTTTCGTGGGACGACGAAGCAAGGCAGACGAGCCTGCGGTGTTCAGTCGTCTCGAGGAATGGCGAACCGAGCGCGGCATGACACGGCAAGAACTCGCCGACGCCGTCTCTGTGCACTACCAAACGATTGGGTATCTCGAGCGCGGCGAGTACTCGCCGAGCTTGGCGTTGGCCCTGCAGATCGCCGAAGAGCTCGACGTGCCTCTCGAGGAGATCTTCTCCCTTCATCCGTTCACCAAGTCCCGCAGAGGAGCCTGACCGTGCCGCACCTGCCTGCAACGTGGAAAGAGCGCAAGGAAGCCGATTTGGAACGCAAGGTTGATCGCATACAACATGACCACAAGTTCCAGTGGTTACGCACCAGAAGTGTTCGGCGCACCCTGGTCATCATCAGTGCACTTCTGTGCATTGGGATCATCCCGGGATTCGCTCAAGGTGGGGCGATTGTCGGCGTCCTTGTGGCGATTGCAGCCGGTGCGAGCTGGTGGTTACTCCGCATTTCCGTCCGCACCATCGCTGATCTGCCAGATCGATTCCTCGATGAGCGACAGCGGGCAATTCGAGATCGTGCCTACTTCAACGCTTATCGCATTTTTGCGTCGATCATTGGCGGCTTAGCGACCGTAGCAATGGTGGTTTTCGTATTGGTATCTCAGAACGATGCGGTGACCTTGACCATCACATGGAACCAGGCCATGGGTGGTGTCGTGTTCGTGCTTGTACTCGCGTCTGCTCTACCGAGCATGGTCGTGGCGTGGCAAGAGTCCGGTGAAGATGTAGACCTCTATTGATGAGTCGCCAACCTCGGCGGCTTCGCCGCCGGTGATGCGTAGCAGTTCGTCGTAACTAGTGGGGAATACGCAGTTCGGGTGTCCGCCGGCGGCCCACACGACGTCGTAGTTCGAAAGTGCGATGTCGACGATGGTGCGCAGTGGCTCCGGATGACCGACGGGGGCAACGCCGCTGTGGTCTCTGCAACCCGACGTTTAGAGCTCGATGTCCAGCCTCTTGGCGATCTTGCGGCACCTGCTGGAGACCGATGCTGCTCCCCTCAGATTCAACTTTCGGAGCCGTGGCACGAAGTCAGACTCAAGTGAGCCATCGACTTCTACGAACTGGGCTGCTGCTTCAAGTCCGTAGTAGGCAACTATCTTGCTCTTGTCTGTTTCCGACCACTCCATGACGGCGCTGTAGGCCTTTCGGCGCTCCGTGCGCGTGAGGTTCATGTGGATGAGCAGTTGAGGGATATGCCAGCGAACCTCCTGCTGGACGTAGCGTGGTAGGTCACGCAGCACCTTTTTCTTGTACCCCCAAGTGGATTCAGGATCTGCCTCGGCAACCTTCATGGCGACATAGCT
>CAYLOH010000021.1:0-29979 GCA_964385255.1 uncultured Rubrivirga sp.
CGCCGACGGTTCGCAGGTTGCGGCGTTGGTGAAGTCCGCGCTGGGTATGTAGTTGCTCGATCGCTAGCCGACGGGCACGATCTGGGCGGGTATCTCCTGCAAACCCGGCTGCCCGGGCTGACCTGGTGCTCCACCTGCTTCGTTGACGGTCAGCGTGATGACCGTTCCGACCGGCATCGAACTACCCGCCTCGATCGATTGGGCGATGACCGAGCCCGCGGGGGCGTTCGGATCCGAACCCTGCTCGATGCTCACCAGGAAACCGGCTCGCTCCATGATCGTGGTCGCGTCCTTGACGGGCGCACCTCGGCTCTCGGGAACGGCGTTGAAGCCCGTCGAGATGATGACGTTGACGGCGGTGTTGGGTATCGCCGTTCCACCCGGCGCAGGACTTTGAGCAACGACGGCGCCCGCGGGCAGGGGCGAGTCCGCCTGAGTGATGTCACCGAGTCGCATGCCGACCTGCTCGAGTTGAGCGAGCATCTCCTCTGCGGTGTTCAAGCCTGAGAGGTCGGGAACCGAGTTGACGCTGAAGACGTTGGTAGGCAGGCCGGTGTCGAGAGCGAACGGGACTACCGGCTTGTTCGCGAGCGCTGCCTCCATGCTCGCCTTCCAGATCGGACCGGGGAGCGTGCCACCGAACACCTGGCGGTAGTAGGTGCCGTTGATCGTGATGTCCTTGAGCGGATGCGCGAAACCGCCGCGCGGATCGCCCACCCACACCGCCGCCGCTACCTGCGGCGTGTAGCCCGCGAACCAGACCGCCGCCGACTCGTTCGTGGTCCCGGTCTTGCCGGCAACGGGCCGAGTCCCGAGTGACATGCGTGCGCCGGTCCGACCCGAGATCGGCCCGTCCACCACGCCGATCAGCATCTCGGTCACCGTGTCCGCCACCGGCCGATCGACCACCTGGGTGCATTCCTCGGCCGGGACCGGAAGGCGGTTCTGCTCGCGATCACGAACCTCCAGGATGCTCCGTGGTTTGCAGTAGACGCCGTGCGCGGCGAAAGCTGCATAGGCGTTCGCCATCGCGAGAGGTGTCACCTCGGCACTGCCGAGTGTGAGCGAGGGCACCCGCGGAAGGGCCTCACCGCTACCGGTGAAAACGCCCATCGATTCGGCGATCTCCGCCGGGCGGCACAAGCCCGTTCGCTCTTCGATGGCCATGAAGTAGGTGTTGGTGGAGAACGCCGTTGCCTGGGCCATGTTCAACGTGCCACCGGCAGTCGAGTTGCGCACGGTCACGGGTGGGAAGGGTGCTCCCGTCTCGCAGTTGACGAAGCCCTCGAATGTTGCCGGGCTCGGAGAGGAAATCGGTTCGTAGGGTGAGATTCCCGCTTCGAGTGCAGCGGCGAGCGTGAAGATCTTGAAGGTCGAGCCTGATTGCATGCCGATCGTCCCGCCCATCGAGCGATCGGTGTTGTAGTTGTAGGTGGTCTTGCCAACGCCCGAAGTCCCCCACTCGCGGTTCTGCGTCATCGCGATGATGTTGCCGGTCCCCGGCTCGACCATGGAAATCGCCGCGGCTTTGCGGCTGTCGTCCGTTGGAGGAATGAACTCGTTGACGGCATTCGTGGCGGCCGCTTGCACCTTCGGATCAAGGGTGGTGCGGATCGTGTAGCCACCACGACGCAAGAACGCTTCGCGCTCCTCGGGTGTGGCACCGAAAGTCTCGCTGGTGAGGATCGTCTGAAGCACGTAGTCGCAGAAGAAGGGTGCGTACGACGACGTGCAACCGTTCGATGTTCGGGTCGGGTTGAGCACATCGTCCATGGGAACTGCGCTGGCGCGCTCGGCCTGCTCACGCGAGATGTAGCCCAAATCGGCCATCCGGTTGATGATCAGGTTCCTGCGCTGGGTGGCGTTCTCGGGATTGCGTAGCGGGTCGTACGCCGTCGGTCCCTTGACGATTGCCGCCAGGGTGGCCGCCTCAGTGAGATTCAATTCCGCTGCGGGTTTGGAGAAGTAACGACGGGCAGCGGCCTCCACCCCGTAGGCACCGGAGCCGAAATAAGCGATGTTCAAGTAGCGCGCGAGGATCTCGCCCTTACTGAAACGCTTCTCGAGCGCCAGCGCTAAGCGCGCCTCGCGAACCTTACGCGTGAAGCTGTCACCCCGAGCAGCCTCGAGTTCCTCAGCCGACGTCGCCTGGTTCACGAGAACGTTCTTGATGTACTGCATGGTCAGGGTCGACGATCCCTGCTCGATGCCTCCAGCTGTGGTGTTGCGGGCGAGCGCGCGGACCACACCGCGCGCATCGACGCCGTTGTGATCGAGGAATCGGGCATCCTCGATCGCCACGATCGCCTGCCGCATGACCGGCGAGATGCTCTCCAGCGGAACCTCGACCCGGTTCTGATAGAACAGCGTGGCCAGCAGCGATCCGTCCGAGGCCAAGATCACCGAGCGTTCGGGCAGCGGCGGCGTGCTGAGGGATTCGGGAAGCGACTCGAACTCGGTGATGACGTCCCGTGTGACGACCCCGGCGGCCCCGGCGAAGGGCACGAGCATCAGCCCGACGATCACACCCGCGCCGATAGAACCCAGAACCAGCGCTCCGATGCGTCGCGCGACCGTGCCGGGGGTCGTGCGGGGATCGTCGGAGTACACAGACATGAGACGTTCAGGGTAAGCGACGGGTTCAGCGGCCGTCGGCGCCCACGGGCCGGGTCGCCGGTCAATGTGCACGAAGACGGTTCAGGACCGCGTCACGGATGGGGCAATGACCCGAATCCAATGTCGCAGTTGTGTCGCATGGGCATGACTCGGCAGTCACGTCTGGCGTGATCGGAACATCATCCCCTCGCTGAGGGGCATCATTTCCAAGATTTGGCCCGAAATAACTATTGAGACACAGCCAATTAGAACCTAGCCTTGGCCTTCGCTCGGGCGTACCGTCCCGCGCACCACAAGCCCCGAGTCAGTTGTAGGAGGGACCGACGTGTCGTTGGACAACGACTGGGCCGCGCGAGCGGCGTGCCGGAGCACCGACCCCGATGCCCTCTTCGTGCAAGGGGCGGCCCAGAACCGGGCCAAGGCCATCTGCATGGGCTGCGAGGTCCGTACCGAATGCCTGGCCGATGCGTTGGATAACCGCGTTGAGTTCGGTGTGTGGGGTGGCATGACCGAACGCGAACGTCGAGCTCTGCTCCGGAGGCGTCCGCACGTCACGTCGTGGCGCAACCTGCTGGAGACCGCGCAGACCGAGTACGAACGCCGCGCGATCTTCGCGCCCACGCGCGCTTCGTGAGCTCAGACGAGTTGGCCGCGCGCCATCAGTTCGCCGATCTCGCGTAACCCCGCAAGATCGTGCACGTCCTCGGCGAGCGCAGGCACCTGCGCTATCGAAACGTTGGGGTGTGCGCCCGTGAACCTCTCCGTGACGTGGTGTTGGCGCTCTCGCTCGCGTAGCCGCGCTGCGTGAAGCTCGAGCAAGCGAGCGGCGAGAGGATCGTCGTTCGAGTCCGCGGCCAAGCGTTGCGCCGCAGCGGATGCGGTCTCCGCAGACATGAGCGATTGATCGACGTCTTGAACACGATTCACGATCAGTCCACCGAGGGGCATGTTCTCGTCACGCAACCGCTCCACGAAGTAGGAAGCTTCACGAAGCGCGTCCGGTTCGGGCGCCGCGACGACGAGGAATCGCGTGCTGCTTTGTTGCAGCAGGGCGAACGTGCGATCCGCGCGTTCTCGGAATCCGCCAAACGTGGTGTCGATCGCGGCGACGAAAGTCCCCACGTCGGTGAGCACTTGCGCTCCCAGGATCTTTCCCAGGACACCGGTGAAGATTCCGAAGCCAGCTGCGGCCAATCGGCCCAGTCCTCGACCCGCACCGCGTGCGGGCGCCGTCAGTATGCGGATGAAACGACCATCCAGGAATGAACCCAGTCGTGCGGGTGCATCCAGAAAGTCCAGGGCGCTGCGTGATGGGGGAGTGTCGACCACGATCAAGTCCCACGGGGCGTCGGTCTGGGCGTGCAGCTGGCCGAGTTTCTCCATCGCCATGTACTCCTGCGTACCAGCGAAAGACGAGGACAGAGCCTGGTAGAACGGGTTCTCCAGAATCTGCGCTGCTCGATCGGGATCTGCGTGAGATTCGACTACCTCGTCGAAGGTCCTTTTCATGTCCAGCATCATCGCGTGAAGTGATCCGTCACCTTCTATTCCGGTGACTGGTCGTGGAGTGTTATCCAGTTGTGTGAGTCCCATGGCTTGAGCCAGACGCCGCGCAGGATCGATGGTCAGTACGCAGACATTGCGCCCACGTTCAGCCGCGCGCAGGGCGATCGCGGCAGCACTCGTCGTTTTCCCAACCCCACCTGATCCTGTGCACACCACTATCGAGATGGATTCATCGTCGATCAGGGCGTCGATGTGCAAGGCAGTGGTCGTCATCAGCGGACCCCTTGCCGGCCAAGCAAGTTCGCAAGTTCGTACAAGCTGCTCAGATCGATGCCACCGGGCAGGAAGGGCAACTGGAGTACGGGAACGTCGAGTTCACGCAGGCGTTGAGACTCTCGACGCTCCAAGTCGATGCGCTGTGCATGATCCGTTCCTTCGGCTGCCAGCGTCCGGGCGATGACCGCGGTATCGCCGGTGATTCCGGCGAGCCCGAGTTGCGCGGCGATGGCGTCGACGGGAAGCCGACCCTCGAGGGCCTGCTCCAGCTCGTGATCATCCAACAGCGGAGGTCGGGTCATGTTGACGATGACTCCTCCGATCGGGAGTCGGGCGTCCCGCAATTCGTGAATCCCGTCGATCGTCTCCTGGATCGGCATCTCCTCGAGCAATGTGACCAAGTGGACTGCCGTACGCGGTGAGGCGATGACACTCATGACGAGATCGGCGTGGTTGCGGATGGGGCCCACCTTCGCCAGCCCGGACACCTCACTGTTCACGTTCAGAAACCGTGTGATGCGACCGGTGGGCGGTGCGTCGAGGACCACAGCGTCGTAGGCATCGGCCGCCGCCTTGTCGGATCGTCGAACGACCTCGCACGCCTTGCCCGTGAGAAGGACGTCGCGCAGACCCGGTGCGACCGTCGTCGCAAAGTCGACCGCGCCCATGCGGCGCAGGGCCGATCCGGCGCGTCGCAGGTTGTAGAAGATCTCGAGGTAGTCGAGGAGTGCGTCCTCGGGGTCGACTGCCAGCGCCCAGACTTCGCCGCCGCCAGGCGCGACGGCCACGCGCCTCTCCTCGTACGGCAGTGGTGGAACGTCGAACAATTGCGCGATGCCCTGTCGACCTTCGACTTCCATCAGCAGGGTCCGCCGACCCTCGCGGGCCAGCGCCATCGCCAGAGCAGCGGCGACGGTGGTCTTTCCTGTTCCCCCCTTGCCTGAGACCACGTGCAGGGACACCCCAGGCCATAGCACGTCGGACATCACTCCAGCCTATTGCGCGGTGAGTGAAGTTCCGGCTCCATGTCGAGGGATGCCGGCTCCTGCGGCAACGACTACCCTGACGCGTATGACGACATGGGAGTACGCAACGGTGCCGCTGTTGATTCACGCGACGAAGCAGATTCTCGACACTTGGGGTCAAGACGGCTGGGAGTTGGTGCAAGTGGTTCCAGGTCCCAACGCCGAGAACATGGTCGCGTACCTCAAGCGTCCGATCGCGGGGTGATGCGAATGAGCGCGCGTGCCCGAATGGCCGAACTCGGGATAGAACTGCCGCAGGTCGTACCGCCAGTCGCTTCCTACGTGCCCGCGGTTCAGACGGGTGTCTACGTCTACACCGCAGGTCAGTTGCCCGTGGTCGATGGGGAGATGCTGGCGATCGGCAAGGTCGGATCCGATGTCAGCGAGGAGTTGGCGCGCGAATGCGCACGCGCATGTGCCTTGAATGCGGTTGCCGCGGTCGTCTCCATCGTGGGCGACATCGATCGGATCCGTCGTGTGGTCAAGGTCGTGGGATTCGTGGCATGCGATCCGGACTTCGTTGCCCATCCCGCAGTGGTCAATGGAGCAAGTGACGTTCTGGGAGAGATATTCGGTGAAGCGGGAGTGCACGCCAGATCCGCCGTGGGTGTCGCCGCACTCCCCAAAGACGCACCCGTCGAAGTCGAGATGATCGTCGAGGTCGCCCCCTGACGTTGAGTCATCCGGAGCGATGGAAATCCCTGCATGCCGCGGATGGCCGATGGATCCCTCCGCAGCCGATGCCAGCTGCGACGATGGTGCTGCGCAATCGCGGTGAGGTTCTCCTGCTGAGGAGGAGTCTCACGATGACCTTCGCGCCGGGCATGCATGCATTTCCCGGAGGGCAACTCGCCGATGTCGACACCCTCGTCGATGAGCCCTTGCGAGCATGCGCGATCCGCGAAACCTCCGAGGAGGTCGCCATCAATGTTCG
The DNA here is from genome assembly GCA_964385255.1 of uncultured Rubrivirga sp. Lineage (GTDB taxonomy): Bacteria > Actinomycetota > Actinomycetes > S36-B12 > S36-B12 > S36-B12. The sequence continues at coordinate 6,358 of CAYLOH010000021.1, forward strand.
CGATTGCGTGCTCTTCGATCGGTGGATCACGCCGGAAGTGGAAGATCGCCGGTACGACGTCTCATTCTTCATCGCTGACGTCGAGCAGCGTGGTCGATTGACCACGACCGAAGCTGATTCGATGCTGTGGATCACGCCGAGTGACGCGTTGACGCGTCATCACCAAGGCGCTCTCCCGATGCTCAGGCCTACGCGTGCGGTGCTCGAGGACCTGGCTGCGGGCCGTGTCATCGATGATCCACGTGCCGTCGTACCCAAACTGCCGCGTGCCCGACCAGACGGGCTGTGGGATGTCATCGACGCGGAAACCGATCGAGTGCTCGCTACCGTGGATGTCGGTCCCATTCTCTCCGAGACCGATGGTCGGATCATGGAGGTCTGACGTGAGTGGAAACGTGCTCAGCGGCAATGCCGATGAATGGACCGGCGGTTTCGTCACGCCACTGACGTCGTGTGTCCTGGCTCCCAATCCATCCGCATGGACACTGGACGGGACGAACACCTGGATCGTCGGCGCAGCGGGCGGACCTTGCGTGGTGGTGGATCCCGGCCCCTTGGGCAATGGACACGAGACCGCGATTCTCACGCAGCTCGAGGAGCGCAATGCGCAGGTCACGGCCGTCCTGCTGACGCACGGGCACATCGATCACTCCGAGGGCGCCGAGGATCTTGCGCAGCGACTGGGCGTCACCGTGCGGTCATGGCGGGCGGGGAATCTGGTCGACACCGACCGAATCGAGGTGAATGGCGGCGAACTCCGCGTGTTGGCGACACCCGGCCACAGCTCCGACAGCGTTTGTTTCCTCGTGGACGACCTGGTCCTGACCGGTGACACGGTTCTCGGTCGTGGAACGTCGGTGGTGGCCCATCCCGACGGTCGACTGGCTGAGTATCTAGAGAGTTTGCAGAGCCTGTCTCGGTGGTGCTCACAGGCACAGGTGCGATGCCTATTGCCCGGCCACGGTCCGGTAATCGACGATCCGCAGCGCGTTGTCGACTACTACCTCGCGCACCGGCAGGAAAGGCTCGTGCAAGTGAAGGCGGCCATGGAAGGCGGTGCCACGACGGCCGCGGAGATAGTCGACCTCGTCTATGCCGATGTACCGCACTCCGTTCGGGCAGCAGCCGAGGCGACGGTGCTCGCTCAACTCGCGTACCTCGAGTCGGAGATCTAGCGAGCGCGCTTGCCCAAACGATCGACGTCCGTGATGAGCACCTGGCGGGATTCGAGTTTGATCCATCCGCGGTGACCGAACTCAGCCAGTGCCTTGTTGACCGTTTCGCGCGATGCGCCGACGAGTTGGGCAAGTTCCTCTTGAGTCATGTCATGGGTGACGAGCAGACCCTCGGGAGTCAACGTTCCGAACTTCTCGCCCAACTCCATCAGTGCTTTCGCAACTCGTCCGGGAACATCGGAGAAAACGAGGTCTGCCATCGCTTCGTTGGTCCTGCGCAGCCTTCGTGCCAGGGCCTGCAAGAGCGCGGCAGCCACCTCCGGGCGTCCCTCCAGTAGTGGCATCAACTGCTCGTTGCCCAAAGCCAACGCGGTCGCGTCGGTCAGTGCCGTCGCGGTGGAAGTTCGAAGTCCAGGATCGAAGAGACTCAACTCACCGAACATCTCTCCCGGACCCAGGATCGCCATGAGGGACTCCCGGCCGTCCGGCGAGGCGTGACCGAGTTTCACCTTGCCGTCGAGGATCAAATACAGGTGATCGCCTGGCTCACCCTCGTGAAAGATCTCCTGGCCCTTGACGACGCGAATCTCCTGCAGGGAGGCACGCAGAGCCGTTGCACCCTGCGGATCCAGCGCCGAGAACAACGGCGTGTTCGCCAAGACATCGTCCACGAATCTGCCTTCCGAACCTCGAGCGTTTCTTCTGCCCCTAGGGCAGGCTAGCGGAGCGGCGTGGTCGCCACCTGCGCATACCCTGGAGGCATGGGGCGCGAGCAAGCTCGAGACATCTTCACGATCCTCGCGAAGACCTATCCGGACGCCCACTGCGAGTTGAACTTCGCGACCCCATGGGAGTTGCTGGTGGCAACGGTCCTGAGTGCCCAGTGCACCGACCAGCGGGTCAACAAGGTGACTCCGGCGTTGTTCGCGACCTATCCGGACATTGAGAGCCTCGCGGGCGCGAACAGAGCCGAGTTGGAATCACTCATCGCTCCGACGGGGTTCTTCCGACAAAAGGCACAGACGCTCCAACAGATCGCCAGGCGGTTATGCGATGAATTCGGCGGAGAGGTGCCTGCGGATCTGCAGGCGTTGGTGAGTCTGCCGGGTGTGGGCCGCAAGACGGCGAATGTCGTCTTGGGCAACGCCTTCGGAATTCCTGGCATCACGGTAGACACGCACTTCGGGCGGTTAGCGCGCAGGTTCGGGTGGACCTCTCAGAAGAACCCGGACAAAGTGGAGGCCGACGTAGCGGCCCTCTTCCCCGCAGAGGACTACACGATGCTGTCCCATTACGTCATCTGGCACGGGCGTCGGGTGTGCCACGCACGCAAGCCGGCGTGTGGAGCGTGTTCGGTGTCTGCTCTGTGCCCGAGCTTCGGGGAAGGCCCCACGGATCCGGAGCAGGCGCGCGCATTAGTGCGCACCGAGGGACGTGCATGATGGTCCCGATGCTCAAAGTTGCGGTAGTGGCCCTGGCTGCGGTGATGGTGAGTGCCTGCGCGCAAACCGTCGCTACCGAGCAGATCGTTCCCATCGCGTCCACTCCGATGCCGACCACGCAGAAGGATCCGTCGCTACTGCCGCTGATCGAGCAGGCTGCATTGGATCCGTGCCCTCCGGGTTCACCCAATCCGGATGCGGCGATTCCCGGCCTTCCGGTCGGCACCTATCGATGCCTGGGGCACGGACCCGACGTGGACCTGTCCACGTTGCGGGGTACGCCCCTCGTGCTCAACGTGTGGGCGTCGTGGTGTCCACCATGCATCGCCGAGATGCCGATCCTGACCGCCGCCGCCGCCGACCTTCGGGGGCAAGTGCAGTTCCTGGGAGTGGATATTCAAGATCGAGACTCGGCCGCTTTGGAGATGATGGTGGCCTTCGGCGCCGACTTCCCCTCCGTGGTGGATGAAGCGGGACAGATCCGAGGCCAGTTGGCCATTTCCGGACCTCCGGTGACGTTCTTCGTCGACGAACGCGGCGTGATCGTCGGCCGTCACGACGGTGCGCTGCTCAGCACGGAGTACTTCGATGCTCTCCTGGAGCAGTACCTCGGCATCGATCGATGACATGGACACGTCGAGGGTACGTCGATGATGCCCAAACCCGCGATCTTCCCGAGTGGATGCAGTCGCTCGTTCGAGTCCTGCCCACGCTCACGACGTCGGAGATAACTCGTTTCGCACCGATTGACGGTGAGGGTCGCCATGCGGCAGTACTGATCCTGCTGGGCGCAGATAGGGATCTCGTTCTCATCGAACGTGCGCACGGCAACGCCGTCCACTCAGGACAGCCAGCGTTCCCGGGAGGCGCTGTCGAACAGTTCGACGCGGATGCTCCCGCGGCGGCGCTGCGGGAAGCCCAGGAGGAAGCCGGTATCGACCGCAGCAGCGTCCGCATCGTCGGCGCCCTTCCCGATCTGTGGGTGCCGGTGAGTGGTTTCGTTGTTTCGCCGATCGTCGGTTTCACCCATGGCCGTTCTTCGACGTCCGTGCAGGACCCCTCCGAGGTGTCTCGAGTGGAACACGTGGGAATCGCCACGTTGACCGATCCCGGCAACAGGTTCACGGTGGTCCACCCCTCCGGATATCGAGGGCCCGGGTTCGCCGTGCACGACATGCTCGTCTGGGGTTTCACCGCCGGAGTCATCGACGCGATCCTCGAGAAGTCCGGTTGGGCTCTTCCCTGGGATCACACCAAAGAGGTTCCGATCGACTTATGAACCTCGTCGACTGGTTGATGCTGGGAGCGCTCGTCATCTTCGCTCTCGTAGGTTGGCGACAGGGGTTCGTCACCGGGGCTTTGTCTTTCCTGGGTTTCCTCGGAGGAGGCATCCTCGCGGTCCTGTGGCTTCCGGACCTCGTCGAGCGCCTGGTCGCGTCAGGCTTGGTCCGCGTCCTCGCGGTTGCTATCGGGGTGCTGGTGAGTGCGCTGGTAGGTCAGGCGATCCTGTCGATTCTCGGTAGGCGCCTTCGCGACCACATCACATGGCGACCCGTTCGCTTCATCGACAACATGGGCGGCGCGGCATTGAACGTGCTCGCACTGGCTCTCGTTGCATGGGTTATCGCGAGTGTCCTCGCCTACGTGCCGCGCAACGATGTCACTCGGCAGGTCAATGGATCCGTGGTCCTGGGCACCATGGATTCCCTCCTCCCTGACGCCGCACGCTCGGCATTCAATGGACTCGGCGACATCGTCAGTTCCACGGCAGTGCCGCGCGTGTTCGCTGGCCTGGCGGCGGTCCCCGGACCGGAGGTTGACGCTCCAGCACCTCAGGCGGCGGCGGAGGCCGTTGCAGTGATCCGTGATTCGACCGTGCGCCTGACAGGCTTCGCTGAGCAGTGCGACGCTCTCGTGAGTGGCTCTGGATTCGCAGTCGGCCCGGAGCTTGTGGTGACGAACGCTCACGTAGTCGCGGGAGTCGAGGATCTACTCGTCCGCGTGCGGCCGGGGCAGACTTCGACGAGCGCCACGGTCGTTTACTTCGATCCGGACACCGATGTAGCGGTGGTGCGCACCCAGGGTCTGCAAGCGCGACCCGCTCGGTTGGCCCGCACAACTCTTCAGACGAATGATTCCGCGGTGATCGCAGGTTTCCCGCGAGGTGAACGGTTCGTCGCCACGTCGGTGCGGGTGCGCGCTCGCGTCGACGCGCGTGGGGAGTCCATTTACGGCCGCACAGGTGTGGAGCGTGACGTCTACGTTCTGCGCGGGTCGGTCCAGCAGGGCAACTCCGGGGGTCCGCTCACCGATGATTTCGGGGAGGTCCATGGCATGGTCTTCGCGGCCGGGTTGGACGAGCAGGATGCCGCGTACGCGTTGAGCGCCGACGAGATCCAGGCTGCACTCGAGGCAGCCGGGTCGGCTGACTCCCGCGTGCCCAACGGATCATGCAAGCTGCGCCAGTGAGTCAAGCACCCTCGTCACGTCGATGTATGCGGGTGTTTCGTCGCGTCTGATCGCCGCCTCGAGTTTGGCGCGGGCTCGCTCCGCGAGTCGACGCTGACCGACGGTGTTGCCTCGCCCCCGCTGGGTGATAGCTGCAGCCCACTGGGCTAGCGCCTGCCACAGCTCTCGCTCGTCTGGAGGTGCGCACCTCCACCTCTGCTCGAAAACCTCATGGGCATGAAAGGGAAGGTCACGATCGAGATAGTCGATGGCCTCGTTCCACGCGGTGGTCCCGCCGATCTCAGATCGCTCCGGGACGCCCGGGAAGGCGTGAGGATCGCCCGGATCGAGGGGTCGACCGAGCCGGTCGCGCGGCCGCTCGCTGCTGACGGACAGCGCTACTTGCCGATCGCGGGTTGCCCCAACGCCTGTGAGACGGCTTCCGACGTGGCCTTCCACTCCTTCTCGGCCACATGCAAACCGGTGATCTTGCTCGACCGTGCTTTTGCGACGGCGCCGGCGATGATCGCGACGAGCAACAAGATGCCGGTGACGATGAGGAAGGCCGCCCACTCGGGCAGCCCCATCGCGACGAAGCCCATAGCCAGCGCGACCAACCCGAAAAGCGATGCGACCGAGACGGCGCCGATGGCAATCAGGCTGAAGACGGAGACGACGGCAACTTGCTGCCCGGTTTGCTGCACTTCGGTGCGGGTGAGGGCGACTTGCGCTGTGAGCAGTGTCTTGGCGTCACGAACGACGTTGGAGATGAGCGATCCCAAACTCGGCTGGTTGGCCATGGTTCCTCCAGTCCTCGGTGGGCCGCTCTTTCGGCGTGGAACGCGGCACCCTCGTCCGAGCAGGTTAGCGCTGTTGGACGGCGATCGTGCCTGGGACTAGCGTCCGACTCCATGGGAGCTCGTGTGGAGATCGCCATCGATTGTCGAGACCTAGTACAAATGTCAGCTTTCTGGACAGCCCTGCTGGGGTACTCGCCGGCCGAGCCCATGGATGATCGCTACTGGGCCGCGGTCGACCCTCGCGGACGTGAACCTCGCTTGGTCTTCCAGTTGGTAGACGACGATCCACCTTCGCGAAAGTCCACCGTCCACCTGGACGTCCACGTCGACGATCTCGAATCGTGTGTTCGCTCTGTGGTCGATCTAGGCGGACGACGTGTCGATGAAACCGCCATGGCGGAGGCCGGGTCTTCCTGGGTCAGGTGCGCTGATCCCGAGGGGAACATCTTCTGCGTCGTTTTGAAACGTTGACGTCTCGTCAGTCCTCGTCCTTGCTGGAGTCCAAGCCGGAGGCGATGAGGTTCATGACCGTCGGATCGGCGAGCGTCGTGACATCGCCCATATCGCGATGCTCGGCGACATCTCGCAGGAGTCGACGCATGATCTTGCCCGAGCGCGTCTTGGGGAGCTCGGCTACGACCATGATCTGACGCGGCTTGGCGATCGGGCCGATCTCGCGTGCGACGTGGTGCCGAAGATCCTTGACCAACTGCTCACCCGTGGCAGTCTCAGCGGGAACACCACCGCGCAAGATCACGAACGCGACGATCCCCTGACCAGTCGTGTCGTCGCTGGCTCCCACAACCGCAGCCTCTGCGACCGCGTGGTGGGACACCAGCGCGGATTCCACCTCGGTCGTGGAAATGCGATGACCTGAAACATTCATGACATCGTCCACTCGGCCAAGCAGCCAGATCGCGCCGTCCTCGTCCAGCTTTGCTCCGTCACCCGCGAAATACATGCCTGGAAAGCGCGACCAGTAGGTCTCCTTGAATCGCTCGGGGTCCCCCCAGATACCACGCAACATCGACGGCCAGGGTTCGGTCAGCACCAGATATCCACCGCCGCCGTTACCGACGGGAATCGCGTTGTCGTTCACCACTGCCATGCCGATTCCTGGTAGGGCGCCCATGGCCGAACCGGGTTTACAGGCGGTCACCCCGGGCAGCGGGCTGATCATGATGGCTCCGGTCTCGGTCTGCCACCACGTATCCACAATCGGGCACGTTCCACCGCCGATCACGTCGCGGTACCACATCCAGGCTTCGGGGTTGATCGGTTCACCGACGGAACCCAGGAGACGCAAAGACGACAGATCGTGCGATAGCGGTAGTTCGTCACCCCACTTCATGAACGTGCGGATCGCGGTAGGCGCCGTATAGAACAGCGTCACCTTGTGACGCTCGATGATGTCCCACCATCGGTCCTTATTCGGGGTATCTGGCGTGCCCTCGTACACCACCTGCGTCACGCGATTAGCCAGTGGCCCGTACACGATGTAGGAGTGCCCGGTCACCCACCCGATGTCCGCCGTGCACCAATAGATGTCCTCGTCCGGCTTGAGATCGAAGACATTGCGATGAGTGAATGCCGCCTGCGTGAGGTAGCCGCCGCTGGTGTGCAAGATGCCTTTCGGCTTTCCGGTCGTGCCCGATGTGTACAAGATGAAGAGCGGGTGCTCGGCATCGAAAGCCTCGGGAGTGTGGTCGGACGACTGGCGATCCACGAGTTCGTGCCACCACATGTCACGCTCGGGGTTCCACTCCACGTCATTGCCGGTGCGACGTACCACGAGGACATTGCGCACGGTGGGTGTGTCGACCACCGCGGCATCGACTGCGGGTTTCAAGGGCATGGCCGACCCGCGCCGGTTCTGACCGTCGGCCGTGATCACGAGAACCGCCTGCGCGTCGTCGATGCGACTGCGTAGCGCCTCGGCGCTGAATCCTGCGAACACGACGGAGTGTGCGGCGCCGATCCTCGCGCAGGCCAGCATCGCAACGATGGCCTCCGGGATCATGGGCATGTAGATCGCTACTCGATCACCTGCGCCGACTCCCAACTCGACGAGCGCGTTGGCCGCTCGACACACATCGTCCTTCAACTGGGCATACGTCACGTCACGTCGATCGCCCGGCTCTCCCTCGAAGCGAATCGCAACTTGACTACCGAAGCCGTCCTCCACGTGTCGATCGACACAGTTGTAGGCGACGTTGAGTTTGCCGTCCGCGAACCAGCGAGCGAAGGGGGCATCCGACCAATCGAGAACCTCGGTGAAGTCCTCGGCCCAGGTGAGGTAGCGAGCTTGCTCGGCCCAGAACGCCAATCGATCCTGCGCAGCGGCGTCGTACATCTGCGCAGTCGCATTGGCTTGCGCACTGAACTCCGGCGTGGGCGGGAAGACCCGGTGTTCGTGCAACAGGTTCTCGAGCGCTTCGTTGCTCACGACGTTCCTTCCGACGAATCGAGGGTCCACTTAACCAAATGGGCGGCTGTGGCGTGACGGAAATCGGGTAACCGAGCACCGCTAGCGTGGTCGGGTGACCGGTCAACTCGCGCAGGCCGCGCAGCGCTGGTCCCAGTTGCCGCCTGTCGCACAGGCGCTCTCGGAAGCACGCGGGTCCATCGACGAGTTGCTCTGGCGTCGAGATGTCCGCTCGGCAGCGGCGAGCGTCACCGCCGCGTCGAAGATGCGTGGCTCCCGCGAATCCGCGGCGATGGAAGGAGCCGACATCGCAACCGCCGAGGACTCGCCCATGGGGCGCGTCCTGGCATCAGCGCAGGCCGTCACCGGGGAGGCCCCTGCGGTTGTCGATGTCTGGGGGAGTGCACCGCTGCAGGCTCTCGCTCGCCTGCACTCGGTAGTCGGGTTTGGCCACCTGTCCCCGAACGAGCTGGGTCGTCCACGCCTGTCGGACGAGACCCCCGATGATCCGCTGAACCTGGGCCCGGCGCCAGAGGCGACGGCCGCAGCCGGTCGCCTGGCGCTGCTCGCCGAACTCGTCGCGGAATCGCCCCAGGTTCCGGCTCTCGTGATCGCCGGCATCGCGCATGCGGAGTTGGTCGGAGTCCGACCGTTCGTGTGGGGTTCGGGGTTAGTGGGTCGGGCCGTGGTTCGAGTCGTGCTGGCCTCACGGGGCGTCGATCCGTCACTGTTCAGCATTCCGGAAGCAGGGATGATGCAACTGGGTCGTCCTGCCTACGTCCGCGCCCTCCGTGCGTATCTGGGCGGGAATGTCGACGACTACCTGATCTGGTTCGGACGTGCTGTCGAGTTAGGTGCGCAAAGCGCGGCGGCGGGCGTACCACGTCAGCCCTAGCGCCACTGCTCCGATTGCCACGCCCGCTCCGGCAGCCACCGCCTGTCGTGTCTCGATCGTGCGGCGCATGGCCACCGGGCGTTCGAAGTCGACGATCGGCCAATGACGTTCCTCGGCTATTGCACGCAAAGTCGCATCGGGATTGACGGCCACGGGGTGTCCGACGATCTCGAGCATCGGTAAATCGGTCGACGAATCGGAATAGGCGTAGCACTCGCGGAGGTCGTAACCACGCTCCGCGGCGATCGAGCGCATGGCTTCCGCCTTCCCCTCCCCGTATGCGTAGTAGACGATCTCGCCCGTGTACTTACCGTCCTCGATGGCGACCTGCGTACCGATCGCCAGGTCCGCTCCCAGACGTGCGCCGATCGGCTCCACCACGTCGGTGCCGGAAGAAGAGATGATGATCACTTCGCGGCCAGCTGAGCGATGGTGCTCCATGATTTCTAGTGCTTCTTGGAAGACCATGGGATCGATGATCTCGTCGAGTGTCTCTGCGACGATGTTTTGGACTTTCTCGACTTCCCACCCGGTAATCAGTTTGGACATGTAGGCACGCATCGTCTCCATTTGATCGTGGTCGGCTCCGGATGCGTAGAACACGAACTGTGCATATGCGCTGCGAATGACGTCAGCGCGGCCGATCAGACCCTCGCGGTAGAAGGGCTTGGCGAAGGCGAAGGAACTCGACTTCGCCAAGATGGTTTTGTCGAGATCGAAGAAGGCAGCCGATCGACCAGAGGTAGAGCCCCGATGGGTTTCTTCCACGAATCCACGGTAGCGGGCCCGAGTGAACAGTCGGTAGATGTCGACCGTCTGAACGTCGTCCACAGGTGCCACGTTGAGGCTTCCCTCGAGGGAGTTGACCGTTGCAGTGTTCGCTTATGACCGAACATCCATTGCTCGTGACATCGTCGTTACCCCTCATCGACGAGGTCGTCCGCTTAGCGTCCAGCGTCGCACTCGAGGTACAGGTCACCCCGGATCTTTCCGCGGCCGCATCCCATTGGCTGGGCGCACCCTTGATCATCATCGGATCCGATGTGGTGACTCATGCGAACCCACTGGGACGGCGAGCCCGAATCATCGTTGCCCACATGGAAGAAGACCATGAAGACGCCGTAGCGCAGCGCGATATGTGGCGCTTCGCCGTCGAGGTGGGAGCAGAGCACGTCGTCGAACTGCCGGATGGTGAGAGGTGGCTGATGGATTCCTTGCGTGAGTGTGCCGAGGGGCCACCTCGAAACGGCACAGTCATCGCGATCCTGGGCGGTAGTGGCGGTATCGGTGCGTCGACGCTTGCCGTCAATCTGGCGATCACCGCAGCCCGAACGGGCGTGCGCAGCCTTCTGATCGACGCGGATCCCTGGGGTGGCGGGTTGGATCTCGTGCTTGGCGCCGAGGATGTCACCGGCGCGCGTTGGTCTGATCTGCACAACGTCGCCGGGCAACTTCCCTCGGGACACCTGGAGGCGGCCCTACCTCGGGTGGCGGACATCTCCGTTCTCGCGTGCTCGAGGACCGAAAGCGATCTGCCCCCTCTCGAAACGATGTCGGCGGTGCTGCAATCGGGGCGTCGATCCCATGACCTCGTGGTGGTCGATTGCTCACGGTGCACCGATGAGTTGCTGACGACCGTAGTCGCCTCGTGCTCGGGAGCGGTACTCGTCGTCGGCGATCATGTGCGATCGACAGCGGCGGCAGCGCGGCGATTTGCGTGGCTTCACACACACGTGGGTGCCGTCGCGGTGGTGCAGGCGTGCAGTCCCCGTGGCATCGCTCGCGAAGATGTGTCGCGCGCATTGGGTGTGGACGTGATCGCGAGCTTGCCTCACGTACCTTCTATGACGATCCGTGCCGATGAGGGGGATTTGCCATCCCTGCCACGTTCGTACGTGATGGCGTGCGAGGAGATTCTGCGAAGTTTGCGCGTAGGAAGTGGGCGCTCTCATGGTGGTCGCGCGGCATGAAGGAAGCCATCGTGGAGAAGGCCTCGATCGGCTCGGGCGTGGCCGATCGAATTCGCTCACGTCTTCTCACCCAAGGCCGCGAGGCGACCGCGGCGAATGTGGTGCGGGCCCTGCGGAGCGAAGGCATCGTCGTGGACGAGTCGAGCCTGATGGACGTTGTCTCCTCCGTGCAGCGTGAACTCATGGGTGCAGGACCACTCGAGGGACTGCTATCTACACCGGATGTCACAGACGTTCTGGTGGTTGGCGAGGGCCAGGTGTGGATCGACCGCGGACGAGGTTTGGAGAGTTGTGGTCGACTCTTCACCGACGAGGCACACGTCCTTCGCATTGCCACTCGTTTGGCGGGATGGGCTGGCCGAAGACTCGATGAGGCCTCCCCCTTCGTCGACGCGCGACTTCCCAACGGCGTGCGCCTGCATTGCGTCATGGCCCCCCTTGCGACAGATGGCACCTGCATCTCCTTACGTATCCCTCGAATCGGTGGGTTCACCCTCGACCAACTTGTGGAGTCACGGAGCCTGGACTCCACTGGCGCAACCGTCATCTCGGAACTGGTGCGATCGCGCCAGTCCTTCCTCGTGACGGGTTCTACCGGAAGTGGAAAGACGACGATCATGTGCGCGATGCTCGGGCTCATCCCGCCCACTGAACGTATCGTCATCGTCGAGGACACCGCCGAACTGCAGCCGATTCACCCACACGTAGTACGCCTGCAGTCCCGCCCACCGAACATCGAAGGTGCTGGACACGTATCGATGCGCGACCTCGTTCGGCAAGCACTGCGTATGCGACCCGACCGAATCGTTGTGGGCGAGGTCAGAGGTGCGGAGGTGGTGGAGCTACTCACGGCCTTGAACACCGGCCATGAGGGTGGGTGCGGCACCGTGCACGCCAACTCCCCGAACGACGTCCCGGCCCGCATTCAGGCCCTCGGATTGATGGCGGGCGTACCGCGGGAGGCGATTTCCTCGTTGCTCATTTCCGCCGTGGATGCGGTGGTTCACGTGCAGCGCGATGCGGCCGGCCTTCGTTACGTGGACAGTGTCTATTCGTTCAGCGAAGACGGCAGTAGCTGCAGTCTGCAGCCGGTGTATCGACGTGCGGGACAACTCGGTCGGCAAACGTGCTAGCTGCCGCGATCGCTGGAGTGCTGACAGCGCTGAGCGTGTGGTTGACCATCCCCGCTACGTCGCACACGCGGCTGGGGTCACTGCAGGGAAGTAATGCACCCGAAAGCGATCTCCTGCAACGCGTGCTCCGACGACGCGGATCCCATCAACCATCGGCACATGAGCGATTGGCTGCAGGCCTTCGGACCCTGGCGGCCGAGTTACGTGCTGGCTGCACGCCGATCGAAGCATTGGAGCGTGCCAGCGGTAGTCCACCTCTGTGGCCGAAGGCGCTCGCGGCGGCGCGCTTCGGTGACCCCGTCGATGTGGGATTGCTGCACGATGCGCAACTCTCGAGGGAGATAGCGAGCCAACTTCGGCAGTTGGCGGCGTGCTGGCAGGTCGGTGTGATTCGTGGATCGGGTCTGGCCCTTTCCGTGGAGCGTCTGGCGCTGTCTCTTCGTTCCCAACAGGAATTGCATGCCACTTTGCGCAGTGAATTGTCCGCGCCGCGGGCAACGAGTCGCATGCTCGCGCTCTTACCGTTCATCGGAGTCCTCATGGGCTACCTCCTGGGTGCTGACCCCGTCAGCTGGTTCCTTGGTTCCACCCCCGGGTTGATGGTCTTGGTCATTGCGGTGCTGTTGACCGTGATCGGATCACTGTGGACGCGCAGGATCGTGAGCAATGTCGAACGCGGACTCGTCTAACCGAGGCTCAGCTCAGGGGGATTCATGGGTCTGGTGAGTGCGCTGCTGATCTCGGTGGCTGTGGCGATGTGGCTGGGCTCACCGAGTGGTGTGCGGCTGCGAAGCATCGCCGCTTCGAAGACCGTCGGTAGCCGGCCCTCGCGGTCACGATCTCGTCGCAGGCGGCATCTGGATCGGACCATGCTCGTGGGGCAGGCGCCAGTCGTCGCCGAGCTACTCGGCACAGCTGTTGCGGCAGGTGCGACCGTTCCGGAGGCGTTGCGGGTGGTCGCCAATGCGGTGGGTGATCCCATTCGATCACGGTTGCTCGGTGTCACCACCGCCGTGGACTTGGGGGCCGATCCACCCGTTGCCTGGTCTTCCTGGCTCGATGAACCCGCTCTGTCGCAGATCGCCCACGCCATCATCCGATCCCACCTCAGCGGGTCGCCCTTGAGTGTCGTCTTGGACGCGGCTGCTGGTGACATGCGGCGTGCGTACAAGGACGACGTGGAAGCGCGCGCCCGCGCGGCAGGAGTTCGCGCGGTGGCACCGCTGGCTTTGTGCTATCTCCCCGCCTATCTCTTGGTGGGAGTGGTTCCCGTGGTCGCCGGCTTCGCCAACACGATGTTCGGATGAGCGGACCACGTCCTCCACAGGTGATGCGCATGCGATTCCCAGGTCTGCACATGAATCTGTCGGGTCTCTTCCTGGCCAGCGATGGTGTTCGAGCACACATCGAGGGTCGATAGGTGCCACGTGCGAGGGCCAACTACGCACGTGTCGAACTGAGAAGGAGAGATGTCATGAACGGAACACTGGTGTCGAGGGCTCGGACGATTCTCATGCCGAGGGGCTGGCGCGCGGATGAGGGCTTGACCACGGCTGAGTACGCAGTTGGAACGGTCGCTGTCGCTGGTCTCGGTGGAGTTCTGATCAAGTTGCTGACGAGTGAGGAAGTCAGAGATTTGATCTGGAAGGTCGTCCAAGGCGCATTCGCTGCGATGCTGAGCGCCTGATATGCGCACACGAGTGCTCGGGGCAGATCATGACGACGGTTACGTCGTCGCCGAGGCCGCGTTCGCTATCCCCGCGATCATCGCAGTTGCCGTGACGGCGGTCGGCTTGTTGTCCATCGCACTGACCAGCCTGGGGCTGCACGCTGCAGCACACTCGGCTGCTCGAGAGATCGCACGCGGGGCCTCCGCGCACTCCATCCAAGCGACGCTGTCGGCGTCGCACCCTCAAACAGCCGTCACCGTCACGCCTTCCCCCCAAGGCGTGACGGTGACGGTGAACCGCGACGTTCGCGTGGCAGGAGGAATCCTCGGTGGCTTCTCGATTCCCCTCCGACACCGAGTTGTGGTGCCATGGGAATGGGGTGTCGATAGTGCCTGGAGGTAGCGGGCGACACCTCGTCGAAGCACCCCGCGACGATGGCTTTGCCACCGTTCTCGCCATCGCGATAGTTGCCGCCTTGGTCTCGCTCCTGATGATCATGTCGTCTGCGGGGACCTGGTTGCTGGCTCGAGCACACGCGGCGACCGTCGCCGACCTCGCCGCATTGGCGGCTGCCACGCATGGGTCGTGTAGTGCGGCGCACGAAGTCGCAGCCTGGAATGCCGCAACCGTCCTCAACTGCGCGTGGCAGGGAAGTGACGTGGTGGTTGTCGTCTCGGCACCCGTTGAGGTGATGTCCGTTGCCTTACCGGTGCAGCGAGCAGAAGCCTCGGCCAGAGCGGGCTACTAATCCCCGACAGTCGGTAGTGCTCGCGTGAGCACGTCGAGTACGGCGACGGCACCCGACTTGTCCAGCGGATCATTACCGTTGCCGCACTTGGGTGACTGAATGCACGAAGGACACCCGCCTATGCACCTGCAGCTTCGGATGGCGTCTGCGGTTGTCGACAACCACGTAGGAGCCGCCTGCGACCCGCGCAGAACGAAGCCCGCTCCACCCGGGACACCGTCGTAGATGAAGATGGTTGTCTGACCGGTGTCGGGGTGAAGAGCGGTCGATACCCCTCCGATGTCCCATCGGTCACACGACGCGAACAGCGGCAGAAGTCCGATCGCCGCATGTTCGGCGGCGTGAACGGCTCCGGGGAGATCGTCGATATGCGTGATCTCTCGATCGTCAAAGGTCCACCAGACCGCCTGCGTAGAAAGCACTCGCTCGGGCAAGGCCACGTCGCGGACACCAAGCAGAGTGCCGTCGAGAGCACGGAGTTCATAGGCGACGGTTCGCGAGATCACGTCGACGCGCCCGATGTGCATCGCGGCGCCGGCTCCGCGCCACGTGCGCTCCACGTCACGAACGCGAATGTCGCTGATGTCTCGAGCGAATGTCGTGTAATCGACGTCCTCTTCGATCACCATGGCGACGCTTTGCGATAGATCGAGTGACTGCACGACATGACTGGTGCCCTGGTGGACGTAGACGGCGCCCGGGTGCACGTGTCGATGGGCGGATGCCGCGTCGACCGTGCCCAAGAGCCTGCCGGTCCCTTGCTCGACTATTCGGATGGTGTCGCCGCAACCACGCAAGTCGGTCGACTCGTGGGGACGCTCGCGTGATGTCCAGTACCAACCCGTCGGCCGCCGACGGATCAGTCCGCGCTCGGCGAGGGTGGCCAGTGCTTGCTGGTAGCCCTCGGGAAGGAACGGGTCAATGTCGCTGATCGGCAACTCGTAGGCCGCCGAAGCCAGGTGCGGCGTCAGGACGTGCGGGTTCGATGGATCGAAGACCGTCTCTTCAAAGGGCAATGCGGTGATCGCCTCGGGGTGTTCGACGAGGTAGACATCGAGCGGATCCTCACGCGCGATGAAGGCCGCGACCGATGGCTCCTGTCCTCTCCCCGCACGGCCGAACTGCTGCCACAAGGATGAGCGTGTTCCCGGCCACCCGGTTGTCACGACTACGTCGACCCCGGTGACGTCGATGCCCAACTCGAGGGCGTTGGTGGTTGCCAGCGCTCGGGTCCGCCCATCGCGCAGGCCTGCTTCGAGGGTTCGTCGCTCCTCCGACAGGTACCCACCTCGATAGGCGGCGATCTGCTCGCGTCCCGCGCCTACGAGGTCTTGCGTGAGCGACGCCACGTACTCGACCGCGCGGCGACTGCGCAAGAACGTGAGTACCTGACAGCCGTGGTCTACGGCGAGGGCCGTCAGGTGCGCGGCCTCGCGGGTGGCCGATGCAGCCGAATCCCCCAGGGCCGTAGGTCTCCACAGAACGATCGTGCGCTCCGCTCGAAAAGAGGTGTCCTCGGTGATCGCAAGCACGGGTGCGCCGATGAGGCGCTCGGCGCTTCTAGCTGGCTCGCCGGATGTAGCAGATGCCGCGATGACTATCGGGGTGCTTCGGTAATGCGCGGCCAGGCGTCGAAGGCGCCGGATGACCAAGGCGACGTGGGCGCCGAAGACTCCGCGGTAGGCGTGCGCTTCATCGACGACGATGAAGTGCAGGTTCCTCAACACGCGGGACCACCGTTCGTGGCCGGGAAGTATCGAGTGATGAAGCATGTCGGGGTTCGTCAACAACATGTTGGCGTGACGACGCGCCCAGGCCCGGTCGTCAGGGGGAGTGTCCCCGTCGACAACTGCTGGGCGAATACCCGGAAGGTCGAGCTCGCGCCACACGCGGAGTTGATCATGGGCAAGGGCCTTCGTCGGAGCTAGATAGATGGCGCATGGCTCCTCGAGAACCGACCTGCGACCCTCGGACTTGTGCGGTGCGAGCAGTGCCGAAACGACCGGCATCGAGAAGGCCAACGATTTCCCCGAACCGGTTCCCGTCGCGATCACGACGTGATTGCCGTCCAGCGCGGCCTGAGCGGCGGTGATCTGATGCAGCCACGGTTGACCTATCCCGAGGGTCGACCATCGATCAACCGCGCTGCTTGGCAGCCACGAGGGCCACGCACCTTTCACCCCCGAGCGCTCAGGCACGTGGAGTACGTGACGCACGGAATCCGGGTGGGCGCGAGCCCACGCTTCGATGGCGGCCAGCCCGGCTGAACTTCCCTCGAAGTGGCGCGACACGCCCTCATTGTCACCGTGTGGTGTGCCAGAGTGGGCGTGTGGTCGTCGCCCCCTTCTCGGTCTCGACGGAACCTTCGGGCGTGCCAGGAAGCGTTCTCATCGTCGTCTCGGGGGAAGTCGACGCGCACACCGCCGATCGCGTCCGAACCGCCGTGGAAGCGGGGATCGGTCCGGGTACCCAGCTCGTCGTCGATCTCACGGACGTCACTTTCATGGACTCCACCGGCTTGGGAGTCTTCGTGACCGCCCTGAAGCATCTGCGTGAACAGGACGGTTCGCTCGACCTGGTGATCACGTCCCCGAGAGTGATGAAGGTGTTCGAATTGACCGGCTTGGACGTGGTGATTCCCATCCACGAGGACCGATCGGCCGCTCTGGCTCGGTAAGGCGCGCACCGGTGTGGCAAACGCCACGTTCGTCGATCCATCCCCCGTTGCAACCCGCCCCCCTTCGCGACTCGCAAATGCGTAGACTTCGCCGAATCGCGAGGCGGATGGTCGAGCCGGGGTGTCCCGGATTCGGCCGCGGCCGGAGCCGACACCGAGGAGAAACATGATCGAGTTGACCGGGAACAACGTCGTTCTCGTGGTAATCGTGGCCGTCATCGCCCTGGCCGCTTTGGTGGTAGCGGGCATCCTGGCGCGCGAGGTCCTCGCAGCTAGTGAGGGAACCACGCGAATGAAGGAGATCGCCGCGGCGGTCCAGGAGGGCGCATCCGCCTACCTGAGTCGACAGTTCAAGACTCTCTCGATCTTCGCCGTGGTCGTCTTCTTCCTCCTGTTCTTGTTGCCGGCCGAAACCAACTCCGAGCGCATTGGTCGCAGCATCTTCTTCCTCGTCGGTGCGGTCTTCTCCGGCATCACTGGCTACATGGGAATGTGGCTCGCAGTACGCGGCAACGTCCGTGTGGCAGCAGCTGCCAAGGAGTCCGGGGAGCAGCGCGCGATGCGCATCGCGTTCCGGACCGGTGGTGTCGCAGGCATGTTCACCGTCGGCCTGGGTTTGTTCGGTGCTGCGCTCGTGGTGCTGGTCTACGCCGGTGAAGCACCGAAGGTCCTGGAAGGCTTCGGCTTCGGCGCAGCGTTGCTCGCGATGTTCATGCGTGTGGGCGGTGGCATCTTCACCAAGGCCGCCGACGTCGGTGCCGACCTCGTCGGCAAGGTCGAGCAGAACATTCCCGAGGACGATCCCCGCAATGCGGCGACCATCGCGGACAACGTCGGCGACAACGTCGGCGACTGCGCGGGCATGGCCGCGGACCTATTCGAGTCCTACGCGGTCGTCCTCGTCGCGGCGCTCATCCTCGGTAGCGCAGCGTTCGGAGAACTCGGACTCGTCCTTCCTTTGATCATTCCGGCGATCGGCGTCATTACCGCTGTGATCGGCATCTTCGCGGTCTCACCGCGTCCGACCGACCGGTCGGGAATGTCCTCCATCAACCGAGGATTCTTCATCTCCGCAGTGATCTCGGCGATATTGGTCATCGTCGCCGTCCTCGTCTGGGTACCCAGTAGTTGGAGCGATATCGAAGGTCTCGGCGGCATCGCGGCCACCGAAGCCGGTGACGCCATCAGCCCACAGTGGTTCGTGATCGGATCTGTCTTCATCGGCATCGTGCTCGCCGCGGTGATCCAGCAACTCACCGCGTACTTCACCGAGACCAACCGCCGTCCCGTCGATGACGTTGCGAAGACCTCCCTCACCGGCCCGGCCACGGTCATCCTGTCGGGCATCTCTTTGGGCCTGGAGTCCGCCGTTTACACCGCACTCGTCATCGGTGCGGCGGTGTACGGCGCGTTCCTGCTGGGCTCGGGCACCATCCTGCTCAGCTTGTTCGCGATCGCACTCGCCGGCACTGGCCTGCTCACCACGGTCGGCGTGATCGTGTCGATGGACACCTTCGGCCCGGTCTCCGACAACGCCCAGGGCATCGCGGAGATGTCCGGGGACGTCGAGGGCGAGGGCGCGGCAGTGCTCACGCGTCTGGATGCCGTGGGTAACTCGACGAAGGCCATCACCAAGGGCATCGCCATCGCGACCGCGGTGCTCGCGGCCACGGCCTTGTTCGGTGCCTACCGCGAGGCGGTCTTCGGGGCAGCCGCGAAGACATCGGCCACGCTCGACACGACGATCACCGACATCGGTGACCAGCTCCAGTACTACGGCGTGCTCGACGTCGCCAACCCGGCCAACCTCGTCGGCTTGGTGATCGGTGCAGCCGTGGTGTTCCTCTTCTCCGGCTTGGCGATCAACGCCGTGTCCCGCGCGGCAGGTGCGGTGATCTTCGAAGTGCGTCGTCAATTCCGTGAGATCCCCGGCATCATGGAGGGCACCGCCAAGCCCGAGTACGGCAAAGTCGTGGACATCGTCACCCGAGATTCACTACGCGAACTCATCACCCCCGGTCTACTCGCGGTACTGACCCCGATCGCCGTCGGCTTCGGTCTCGGCGTGGGGGCGCTCGGTGCCTACCTCGCCGGCACCATCGCGACCGGCGTCCTCATGGCCGTTTTCCTGTCCAACTCCGGCGGAGCGTGGGACAACGCGAAGAAGTTCGTCGAGGACGGCCACTTCGGAGGCAAGAACTCCGAGGCGCACTCGGCGACCGTCATCGGTGACACCGTGGGTGATCCATTCAAGGACACTGCGGGCCCGGCGATCAACCCGCTCATCAAGGTGATGAACCTGGTCGCACTGCTGGTCGCGCCGGCAGTCGTCACCCTCAGCATCGGCGACGGGGCCAATTCGACGATTCGGTGGGCCATCGCGATCGCCGCGACCGCCATCGTCGTCGTCGCGGTCGTCATCTCCAAGCGCCGACCCATCGCAGTCGGCGATCAAGCGGCGGCCAACGCCTGAGCGCATTCCGATAATCGGACGACTGCCCGGGACCCTCATTCCCCTTCGGGGAATGCCCGGGCAGTTGCCGTTCTCGGGGGCGGTGCGAAGTTGACAAGCGCCGGTGTCCTACCGTCAGACTCCGCCGCTGAACGGGGGACCGATCGCAGCCCGCCCCAGGCTTGAAAGGAATAGCAGGTGCCGGACAACACTTTGGTGATCGTCGAATCGCCTGCCAAGGCGAAGAAGATCGCCGGCTACCTCGGCGACGGCTACACCGTTCTTGCGTCGGTCGGACACGTTCGGGACCTAGCCGCGAAGGCGTCCGAGATCCCCGTTGAACACCGCAAGAAGCCGTGGGCGAAGCTCGCTGTCAACGTCGACGATGCCTTCCAACCGCACTATGTGGTGCACGAGTCCAAGAAGGCGACCATCAAGGAGTTGAAGGCGGCGCTCAAGAACGCCGACGAGCTCCTCCTAGCCACGGACGAGGATCGCGAGGGTGAGGCCATCTCGTGGCACCTGCTCGAGGTGCTGGAGCCCAAGGTCCCGGTCAAGCGCATGGTGTTCAACGAGATCACCCCGGAAGCGATTCGGGAGGCGGTGCAAAACCCCCGCGAACTCGACATGCGGCTGGTCGATGCCCAGGAGACCCGGCGCGTTGTCGATCGTCTCTACGGCTACCCCGTGTCCGAAGTGCTGTGGAAGAAGATCGGACGTGAGGCGAAGTCCGCCGGCCGGGTGCAGTCGGTGGCTGTCCGTCTCGTCGTCGACAAGGAGCGCGAGCGAATCGCCTTTACCGCCGCCCAGTACTGGGGCATCGATGCGGAATTCCTTCCCGGCCCATTCCTGGGTCGACTCACGACCATCGACGGTGCGAAGGTCGCCACCGGTTCGGATTTCGACGAGTCCGGACGTCTGTCCCGCGACGGTGCCGTCCAACTCGATGAGCAAGCCGCAAACGCCCTGGTCGCCGTCCTCGAGGGCCGCGCCTTCACCGTCGCATCCGTGGTGCAAAAGCCGGCTTCCAAGAAGCCCAAGGCGCCCTTCATGACGTCCACGCTTCAGCAGGAGGCATCGAGCCGCCTTCGTTGGGGTGCGCAACGGACCATGCGAGTAGCTCAGTCGTTGTACGAGAACGGCTACATCACCTACATGCGTACTGACTCCACGACGTTGTCCGAGCAAGCCATCAATGCAGCTCGCAACCAAGCCCGCGCTCTCTACGGTCCCGAGTACGTGCCCGGTGAACCGCGGCGTTACGACCGCAAGGTCAAGAACGCCCAAGAAGCACACGAGGCGATTCGCCCGTCGGGTGAGGTTTTCCGTACTCCAGCAGAGGTTGCTGGAGAACTCGTGGGAGACGAATTCGCGCTCTACGACCTCATCTGGAAGCGCACCGTCGCCTCGCAAATGGTGAATGCGCAAACCGCTACCACCACCGTCAAGCTCACGGCGACCGCCACCGATGGTCGATCGGTCGAGTTCACCTCATCGGGAACGGTCGTCACGTTCCCTGGTTTCATGGCGGCTCTCAAGGACGTTGCGAATGACGACGACGAACGCGAACTCCCCACTCTTGCCGAAGGGCAGATCGTCGACGCACAGTCGCTTGTCGCGGAGGGACACTCCACCAAGCCACCGGCCCGGTACAACGAGGCTTCGCTAGTCGCCAAACTCGAAGAACTCGGCATCGGTCGCCCTTCCACCTACGCCTCCATCATGTCGACCATCCTCGACCGCGGCTATGTGTGGAAGAAGGGCTCGGCTCTGGTACCGAGCTTCACCGCATTCGCGGTCATCCGACTACTCGAGGAACACTTCTCGGCGCTGGTCGATTACGACTTCACCGCGAACATGGAGAACGTCCTGGACATGGTCGCCAGCGGAGAGATCGACCGGGTGCAGCAGTTGGAGGCCTTCTGGCGTGGCGGTCACAGCGTCAACGGTGATTTTCCCGGAATCAAGCGTCTAACCGAGGACTTGGGTTCCATCGATGCACGGGGCATCGCCACTTTCCCGATCGACGGAAGCGACGCTTGTCTGCGCGTCGGCCGGTACGGCGCCTATGTGGAACGCGGTGAGGAGCGGGCGAACATCCCGGTCGGTCTGGCACCGGATGAACTCACGGCCGAAAAGGCCGAGGAACTGTTGGCCGAGCCGTCCGGAGATCGTGAACTCGGGTTGGATCCCGAATCGGGCAACATGATCCTGGCCAAGTCTGGTCGCTATGGACCGTATGTCAGCGAAGTGCTACCCGAAGGGTCGCCGAAATCGGCCAAACCGAGGACCGCTTCATTGTTCGCCGATATGAAGCCCAGCACCGTCACGCTCGAGGAAGCGCTCAAGCTGTTGAGTCTGCCGCGCATCGTCGGGGTCGACCCCGGTGACGGAGTGGAGATCAAGGCCCAAAACGGTCGTTACGGACCGTACTTGACCAAGGGAACGGACTCTCGCTCGCTCGAAAGCGAGGAGCAGATCTTCACAGTGACGTTGGAGCAAGCCCTCGCATTGTTCGCCCAACCCAAGCAACGTCGTGGTCGTGGCCAGGCTGCGGCTCCCTTGCGCGAAGTCGGCACGGATCCCACATCCGGTCGCCTCATCGTCGTCCGTGAAGGTCGCTTCGGTGCTTATGTCACTGACGGTGAGACGAATGCGACGTTACGGGTGGTGGATGATCCGATGACGGTCAGCATTGAACGCGCCAGCGATCTGATAGCCGAACGACGGGCGAAAGGTCCTGTGAAGAAGACCGCCAAGCGCACGGTCAAGCGAACCACCAAGAAGACGACAAAGAAGACCACCCGCGCCAAGGCCGGCGCGCCGACCGGCTGAGTAAAGCGAACTGACAATGGCGGGATCTTTCATCGTCTTCGAGGGCGGTGAGGGTGCGGGTAAGTCGACCCAGGAGAGCGTGCTCGCCCACTGGTTGGAAGAACGTGGCATGTCCGTGGTTCGAACCCGCGAACCAGGGGGCACGCCCGCCAGTGAAGCGATTCGGACCATCCTGTTGAGCAACGACTATGCCGGGCTCACCGATCGTGCTGAGGCACTGCTGTTCGCCGCGGCGCGCGGCGAACACGCTGCACAGATCATCCGTCCGGCTCTCGAAGCGGGTGCGATCGTCGTCTGCGACAGATACCTCGATTCGTCGGTCGCCTATCAGGGATTCGGGCGCGGTCTGGGACCGGACTACGTGAGGAATCTCAGTTTGTGGGCAACGCGAGACCTCGTCCCCGATCTGACGGTCCTGCTCGACGTTGACCCGAGTGTCGGACTATCCCGGGTGCAATCACCCGATCGCCTGGAGTCCGAGCCCATCGAGTACCACCGGCAGGTGCGCCAGGCGTTTCTGGATATCGCTGCAGCGAGCCCCGACCGTTACCTCGTGATCGACGCTGATCAAGACAAGCAAGCCATCGCTCAGCAAATCCGTGGCAGGGTCGCCGATCTGTTGGGAATCGCGCCGTGAGCTGGTCCGATGTCATCGGACAAGACGATGCGATCGCCACGTTGAAGGCCGCGGTCGCCGATGCCGAGAAGTTGACCCGAGGAGAGCCCGGTCCGGGCATGACCCATGCCTGGCTGATCACCGGCCCGCCGGGTTCGGGACGGTCCTTGGCGGCTACGACCTTCGCCGCGGCCCTGGTGTGCGATGAAGGGGGCTGTGGACATTGCCAGACGTGTCGAACGGCTGCATTGGGTGGGCATCCGGACGTGCACATCGAGATTCCGGAAGGCACCGTCATTCCACTCGATGACGCTCGAACAATGACGCAGATGGCT
Source organism: uncultured Rubrivirga sp. (assembly GCA_964385255.1). Taxonomy (GTDB): domain Bacteria; phylum Actinomycetota; class Actinomycetes; order S36-B12; family S36-B12; genus S36-B12. The sequence continues at coordinate 29,979 of CAYLOH010000021.1, forward strand.
G